>CAZQTW010000004.1:0-156686 GCA_964596165.1 uncultured Planctomycetales bacterium
TTTCCATCAAGATGCCAAAGCGGTATGAATAATCCGGGCTAGAGGATGAAAACGGGGTGCGGCCATCTTGGGCGCCGCGGCGGGCAGGATGCCCGCACCACAACGCATTTTCCGGGCAGACACCCTTGCGATCTTCACAATACCACAGTCTGTCGCGAAAGGGCGGGAGCCAATCCCCGTTTTGCCAGCATGGTGGACCTGGTCGGGCGAACTCCCGGGTGGATTACGGGGCCTCCTGCAGCACTACGTAGTCCAACCCGGCCATGTACGCCTTGACGGCCTTTTCATTCGCTCCGACGATCTCGAGTCGGAGCGTGTGTTCGCCCTTCTTCAACTTGTGAACGCCCAGATCTAGTTCCTCCGTCGGCATGGCGGCGGCGCTGAACAGGTCGATGGGGTTGCCGAGCTTCATGCCGTCCCAATAGAGTTGTACGATGCCGTAGTCGTAAGACTTCGTCAGCCGAACCTTCAGTCGGTACTTGCCTTCTTTGCGACAGGGGACGGCCAGATCGAGCGTGTCGCCGGGTTTCGCGTCGGTCCACCAAAGGTGGGCGCCACCGCTCCACGACTCGCCGGCGCTGAGGCCCGTGACCTGTCCGGTCGTCTTGCCGCCCGACTTGGCAATGATCTTCAAATGCTCGCCCTCGAATGCCCCTTCTGCCTTGAACGCGGGCTTCGGCTGCTGGCGCTTGAGGCGGGCCTCAAGTGACGGCAGCGACGGGAATGCCGCATGAGGTTCGGTCTGATACCAGTACGCGGTCGATGCGATGTCGTCCTTCAACTTCGCGTACTTCCCATTGGCTCCCCAACCGAGGGCTTGAATGGTGACGCGGAGGTCCCGGTCAAAACAGATCGGGTCCATGATGTGCCATCGATACAGGCTCCAGAAGTGCGGTGGGTCCTTTGTAAGCACCTTCTGCATTTCGGTCCGCTGATCGCCGGCCAGATCCGCCATGAACCGATCCAGAAGCTTGGGGTCCCTGTTCTCGCCGGGCAGCACGGTGCCGACATAGGCCGTGCTATAGATGCTCTGGAATCCGTAGCTTCCGCCGAAGTGATCCTCGGTCCCCGTTCCGCAGATTGTGGGGAACTCGTTACCGCCGTCCATGTAGAACTTGATCTCGCCCTCGCCGAACCATCCGGGCGTCATCTGTGTCCAGGCGAGAAACGTGCCGACGTACCGACCCTTGCCCTTGACCCCGTCGAGGATGACATAGGGATTCACTTCGTCCGTCATCGCCCGGCGCCACTGGGCGTGGAAGTAGCCGGCCTCGGCGGGAACGTCTGTTTCGGCATACGTGATCTGATAGGCCAGCAGCTCGAGGTCTCGTTTGTCGGACTCATTGGTGACGGTCACCCTGGCTCTTCGCCGGAACGGCATCGGCCAGTAGCAGTTCAGGCCGGCTCGAGGGTTCACGATGACCGCCTGTGAGTTCACCGGTGCGAAGAGGTCATGCCCGAGGGCAAAGAAGTCGGTCAGCGGCACCTCGATGGAAGGGTCCTGCTCGTCATCCCAATAGAACCTAAGGACATGGGCGCGGTTGATCTCGCCCGCCATCCAGATGTGCTGGATAATGCCCGGGCCTGCCACATCCATCAGCACGGATGTCTTGCCCTTGTTCACTCTCAGGAACGGCCGGACTTTCCATCCCTGTCCGAGGTCATCCGCCGCGCGACCGGCGGCCGGTGGGTCAGGCTCGGACGGGTTGGGAATCGCCATGCCGCCTTTTCCCTTCTCACCGGTCGGGTTCTCCGCGCAGACCGAACGGGTACGCATGTTGGACAACAACGGTAGGGCGGCCAGGCCCGTGTTGAATCCCGTCGATGGGTTCATCGTTGCTCCTTGCTGGGCGACGGAAGAGGGTGTGGCGCCCTCTCCGGAGACGACCGATGTCAATGCCAAGACCAGAACGACGGATGCCGCGCGCCGAGTGTTAAGCACGAATCCCTCCTCAGGTATCGCGTGTTCCGCAAGATCCGTTTTCCACGGCAACGGCTGATGAACTCAGTCCGTCGCGCGCGATGTCGCCAGCTTGATCATGTCGCCGAGAAACCCGTCGAGGCCCGCGATGTCGGCCAGTCGGAACCATGCATAGGCCACGCAGCCCGCCTTCGGATCCTTCGATCCGAAGACCGCGACGGCCTCGCCCCAGTCGCGCCCGTTCTGGTCGGTGAGTTTCATCAGTGGCCAGAAGGGGCGTCCCGGCTCGCGGCCGGCGGGGCGATAGGCCGGTCGCCACCGTTGATCGCCGCTGTTCGGGAATGCGAGCGCCGACGGAACCGAGTTGATCTTGGCCGCGACGGCGAAGCCGAGCTTCAGCCCCGGCGGCGGCATTTCAAAACCGGCCGGTCCGTTGTCCTGGTCGAACGGTTTCCCGCTCTTGGTTTCCTGGGAACCCAGCAGATGCAGATCGAATATGCGCCCCGCGTAGACCGGCTTGCGATTCTCATCATAGATGAACGGGAACGGTTGATCGCTGAAGACGAGCAGCCCGCCGCCCGCAGCCACGTACGCGGCGATGGCCTTCGGCACGTCGTTGTCCGACTTGACCTTGGCCGGATAGCTTTCGCCCGTCGTGTAAATCAACAAGGGATGTGAGACCGGCGTGATCTTCCCGTCCACCAGGTCAACGGGCGCGACGAGGTCGAGCTTATCAGTCACACGAATAAGCCGCATGCCCACGGGACCCACGCCGTTGAGCAGGCCGACTCGACCTCGGACATGGCCGGCAAGGACCTTCTTCAGGGCATCGTCGGCCTTTCTGGTGGACTTTGCGGCGGCTGAGGCTCTGGCTCTTGACTGCTTGGATTGACGCCACTTGGCGGTCCATGCAGCCGTGGCCTTCAAGTACTTGTCGCCCAGCTCGGCCGATGGTTCGATCTCACTACCCTCGTGCCACTCGTTGAACGACGTGATCAGGATCCAGTCCGGTTGGGTCTCGAGCGCGACGCGCCACTGTGCGTCGTAAAGCCGACCGTCGAAGCGTTCCAGGTTCGCGCCGGGCTTACGGATCTTCGTATCGTCGTATCCCGGCACGATCGTGGCGCAGGCGACGTGGCCGTTGGGCCTGGCGAATCGGATTGAATCGTTCATGTGATTCCTGGCGATGGACGGCCAGTCCGCCTCCGGACGGTTCAGGTAGGAACCCATCGTGTTGTAACTGTGGATGCCGTCGAAGAGGGAGCCGTACCCTGCATTGATCCCGTCCGCGATCGCGATCCAGTCCACTCCGCTTTGCCGTCGCGCGAGGTCGAGGGTGCGAACCCACTTGCCTTCGCCGAGTTGATCCATGACGCGGCCATAAAGGAAGATGACGGGTTGTTTCCCGACGCGCAGCCACGCCGGGTGATTCGCGTACTGTTTGGCCAGATAGTCCAGATCGGCGGCCGCTGACTCGGGTGTGGGTGGGTTGCTGCGGACCACTTCGAAGTAGATCGTGACCTTCCTCCCGTGTTTGGCGGCGTGGTCCAGAATAACGGGCATCGCCTTATCGGTGTGGTCGCCGGGGCCCCACCAGCTTGCGATCGGGACATCGATACCTGCCTCGGCGAATTGCCGCATGTGGCGCTCGACCATCTTGGGGTCGGTGGAATCGTAGGGGCCCTCGGCGGGCCATCGGCGCGACTCCGGGGCATCCTTTCTCGCGGCATCCCACTTACCCCAGTGTCTCTCGGCCCCGCCGAACTCCTTTGTTCCGTACCAAGGGTAGTAGAAGGCCATTACGTACCGACCCACGTCCGCGTGTCGTCTGGCCATCCTCGCGCGAAGGAGGTTGATCGAATCGTCTTGACTCGCACCGAGGACGGAAGAGGTCGAGACCGCCAGCAGGATCGAGAGACCGCATTTCATGACCTGATCTCCTTTTGAAGGCGCCTCCGTCCGGACGCGCGGCCGGTCGGACTCGAACACGAGGTTCGGTCTTGCCGACGCGGATTTCAACGCGCCGGTCATCGAATGTCCAGACCCGACGCATCGGCGCCCTCGGCGCATCGTGATCGTGCCGAGTGCGTGAAGTGGCGATCCCAGAGCTTCTTGCGGACAACCATCGCCCCTATACTCATATGAAGGTTGTTCGGCGAAGGACACGTACGGATGTTCGAGGTCCGCATCATGAGCCACGGGATCCCACAATTGAGTCTTCTTGCGGTGGTTGTGGCCGCCGGCGCGATCGCGGCCGATTCGCCACCCACGGGTCGCATCGGAGGGTCCGTTACTCCCGTTGAAAAGGTGAGGTCGATCGTTGCGGTGCCGCGGTTCTTGAACGTCACCTGCGAGGGCTGTAAGAGGCAATTCGTGGCCAGGGCGAATGCTCCGGGAGGCAAGATCAGCTGCAAAGGGTGCGGCAAGTCGTTTCCGGTCCCCACCTACGCGGCATCGATTGACAAGGCCAACAGTCTGTTCGAGATCCGCGGCTTGCCGGTCGGACAGCGGTACGACCTCATCGTGGAGACAACAGCGGGTCGCATCGAGGGGGTGGATCTGTCGCCGTTGGAAACCGACCTCGAGCGATTGAGTCGCCGGAGCGTCAAGGCGAATCCTCGCGAGTTCAGTGACGAGGATCGCGCGGCGGTTGTCGACCTGATCACGAAGACGAAGCAATTCGAGAACTACGTTCGGCCCATCTACGTCAGGGGCCACGGCGAAAAAGCCGCTGCTCTCGTGGAGAAGGGCCGTCTCCAGGATGATCAGACCGGCTCATTTCACAGCGAACAGGGCAACGAGGCGATTTGGCGCGTTGAGCTCTGGTACTTTCGGAAGTGGTACGGCGGATGGGAACGCGTCAGCAACGTCGAGGCCGTCCTGTATCGCCGGCGGATGCCTCGGTCGGAATACGACGCGATGAAATGGGTTTTCAGCGACGCGCTGGGCGGCATCGAGGTGGACCAGTCCGGATCCGGCAGGCCGGTGGCGATCCATGTTCCGGAATCGCTCGATCCCAATCTGGGGCGGGCCGGCAACGCCAATGCCATCCGATGATGCGACAGGGCGCGGAATGATGAAGCGTGCCATTGTGGTCATGGTCGTCGTCTGGATCGCCGTTATGGCGACGATTCTTCTCAGCCCGTCCGTTCGGGCGAGGTATTGGGGCTGGCGACTGATGCGATCATCCTCGGACGATGAACGGGAGACGTATGCCTCCCGGTTGAGCTTTTTCCCGGACGCCTCGCTGGGTGTGACGCGACGTCTGTTGACGGACGCGAATCCCGAGGTCCGCCGGTGGGCGGTTCGGATTGTGGAACACTCGAGAGGCAGTGAAGTCGAGGACCTACTGTTCGCGCGGCTTGCGGATACCGATCTTCGCGTTCGAGACGCCGCGGCGATTGCACTCGGGCGTCGGCAAGCGGCCGGCCTTGTCGACCGGCTCAGTCGCCTGGCCGTGGATTCCGACGAAGGTCCGGCGGCGGCGGCCGTCTTCGGACTGCAGCGCATGGCCAATTCCGCAGCGGAGGAGGGCATCCTCAAGGCGCTGGAGACCGCTCAGGCGGTGAATGTATGCGTGCAGGCAATCGAATCATTGGGGCTGCTGGGTGTCGAACGGGCGGAGCCGCTTCTGAAACGGCGGCTCGAAGACCGACGAGAGGTTCAAACACCTCCGGCCAACGAGCGCGCGGTCTTGAGTGCCTTGGCGGCCCAAAGGGGGCATTGGAACGTCAATGCACCGCTCGTTACGGGTTTGTCTCGCACGGTGGAGGTGAGTGCGAGGACCGGGGCCGACTACGCCGCCGAGTCGCTGCGCCGACTCAAACGCGAGGGGGCGCCGACGTCACGTCCGGCAACAACGCGGTCCGGACCGACATCCTCAATCGGCACGGCTCCTCCTTGACCATCCCGGCTTTCAGTCTGAGTCGATCCAGCCTCCCCCCAATACCACCTCGTCCTGGTAGAAGACGGCCGCCTGACCCGGCGTGATGGCCGACTGCGGTTCGTCGAACTCCACGCGAACGCGGTTCTCGCTTAGCGGCTCGACGAATGCCCTTGCGGCGGGGTGGGTATACCGGATCTGGACCTCGGCGTGAAAGCCGGACGCCGGGGGTTCGACAAGCCACTGCACGTCGGACGCTTTCAAGCGGGATTGAGTGAGTTCGCTCGCCGGTCCGACCACCACCGTTCGGTGCGCCGGGTCGATGCGCAGGACATAGATGGGAACGCCCATGGCGACGTTCAGGCCTCGGCGCTGACCTATCGTGAAATGGGCGATACCCTGATGCCGTCCGAGTTCGTTGCCCTGCAAATCGACGATGGGGCCTTCCTGGAACGCATCGGGGCGCCGGTCTCGCACGATGCGGGCGTAATCGCGGTCGGGCGCGAAGCAGATGTCCTGCGACTCGGTTTTTTCGCTGACGCTCAGTCCGAACCTTCTGGCATGCTCGCGGACCTGATCCTTGGTCAATTCGCCGATCGGGAACAAGGTTCTTGGGAGCATGTGCCGTCCGATGCCGTACAAGACGTATGATTGGTCTTTTTGCCTGTCAATACCGCGACGAAGCCTCCAGTCTCCGCCGGACTGTTCGATACGAGCGTAGTGACCCGTGGCGATGAAGTCCGCGCCAACGGCTTGGCCGTATGCCGCCAACCGACCGAATTTCAGGTGTTGGTTGCATAGCACGCACGGATTGGGCGTTCGGCCGCGGGCATACTCATCGGCGAAATAGTCAATGATCCGATCGAATTCGCGCTTGAAGTCGAGTGAGAAGAAGGAGACCCCCATCTTGCCGGCCACTTCCCGAGCGTCGCCGGCGTCCACCGGCGTGCAGCAGCCGATGTGTCGGCTGGATCGCGTTGGATCGTCGTCGCCCGCGTCGGCGGGAGACGTGTCTCGATTTCCCATGCACATGAAGAGGCCGGTGACGTCATATCCCTGTTGATGCAAAAGGTAGGCTGCCACACTCGAATCGACACCGCCGCTCATTGCGACCACGACTTTGCCACGACCCGACGACATTCATTCGGACTCCGTGCGGGGGCCTTCAATGACCGCGGGATACGTGGCGGTCAGACACCGACATGCGCTATTCTACCGATACCGGTTTCGCGGGCGAAGGAATCGCGATGGGAATGCTAGTCGGCGTCTTCGTTGGAAGACCCGTTTTTTCGGCCCTTATCGACGGGAGAGCCACGCAAGGCGACGCTGAGCAGGTACCATGGCCACGCCCTGGCCGTGGTGGTGTAGAAGAGGCTTCGGCCCAAGAGGTCGACGGAATCCGTGAAATTCCCGGATCGGGCGCAGGCCATGCCGGCCGTGTAGAAGGTTTTTCCGAGTCTTCGATGGGCCAGGTCCGTCGGTATCGTGCCGTTCCCGTGCCGTTCGTAGAACGATTCCAACAGACGGGCTTTGCTTATCAGGTTCTGGACACTCCCGTTTCGGCTTAGACTTCCATTATGGCTCCGGCGCAAGCACAACGACTTGGGTAGGCTGACGAAGGGGTACTTCAGGCTGAGTCTGAGCCACAGGTCGTAGTCTTCGTTGGCCGTCATGCCTTCGTCGAAGCCACCGGCCTCAAGGAGGACCTCTCGCTTGGCTACCACACATGAGGTATGAATGAAGATGCTGGCGAAAAGCGGGGTCATGACCTGACCGCCATGCTGGCGCTTGCGGTGGCCCCGGAGGGTTCGGCCCTGTGAATCGATTGTTCGGAAGTTGCTATAGGCCATTGCGGCGTCGGGCTGAGACTGGAGTGCCGCGATCACCTGCGCCAGAAACTCCGGCAGCCAGAGGTCGTCAGAGTCTAAGAACGCGACGAGGGGGGTATTGGCCTCCTCCAATGCCCGGTTGCGGGCGGCGGACACGCCTTTCCGTTCCTGTCGGATGTACCGAATCCCTTCGGGCCGCCCACGGATGAGTTCGGGCGTATGATCCGTGCTGCCGTCGTCCACAACAATGACTTCGTGGTCGCTGTAGGTCTGGCGGGCCACGCTATCAAGCGTCTGCGCAAGCAGACCGGCGCGGTTATAGGTGGGAATGATCACGCTAACCAAGGGCTTGGGCATGACATTACCTGGGCGATCCCTCACGGTGAGGGGAGTATCGTGATTCGATGTATTCCCAATGTGACTGCGGAGCCCTGTTTCCGTCGATTTTGGAGACCGCGCCGCCTCCGCGATCAAGGCAACCAAGTCACTTTTCCATGACCCCGCCAGCCCGAGCAGTCTGTGGAGACGCCAGAAGCAGGGGCAACCTCCAAAGAGTCCACACATATCTTTCCCGAGACCCGCAAAATGTTCAAGGACAAACTTTGAAAGAGTTTGGACGTACCGAAGAACCCCCGATGAAAAAATGAGGGGGTCCTGCGGTACGGCACTTGACACAGAATCTTCGTCCAGCTAATAGAAAAGGCTTGCCGTCGCGCGAGGGGTTGGAACGTGGCGGCGCTGTTGTGTTCCGTGGCCGAAACGCTACACGGTGGACCGGGCGCATGGGTGGATCCGTCCAGATGCCTGGAACAAGACGGGCGTTGCACGGCTGATAGATGAATCGCTCCGATCTAACGAGATAGGTGAGGCGTTTGCCATGATTCAGGTGAAGAATCTGAGCAAGTGGTATGGACCCTTCAAGGCGGTCGACAGTGTCTCATTCCATATAAGGGAAGGCGAAATTGTCGGCTTCTTGGGACCCAACGGTGCGGGCAAGACGACAACGATCCGAATCCTGACCTGCTTCATGCCGGCTAGCGGGGGGGCGGCGACCGTTGCGGGCTACGATGTCTTCACACAGTCGATGAAGGTTCGCGAGGTGATCGGGTACCTTCCCGAGTCCACTCCTTTGTATCCTGAAATGCGGGTACGCGAGTACCTGAATTTCAGGGCGAAGCTTCGCGGCATCGACACAGCGAATCGTCCGGCGGCCATCGAGCGGGTCTGTCAGCGATGTCGTGTGACCGACTTCATCGACCGGCAGATCGGGCACCTCAGCCGCGGCATGCGGCAGCGGGTGGGTCTGGCCGAGTCGCTGATGCACGATCCCAAGGTGCTGATCCTTGACGAGCCCACCGTCGGTTTGGATCCCAATCAGATTCGCGAAGTCCGAACCCTGATCAAGGATCTCGCCAAGAGCCACACGGTGATGTTGAGCTCCCACATTCTGCCGGAGGTCGAGGCCACTTGCGAACGGACCATCATTATCGCCGGCGGCAAGATCGTGGCCAGTGGCTCTCCGAGCGAGCTGAAAGAGCGGATCACGAGTGGGAGCCGTCTGATCGCCGAGATTCGCGGTCCGGCCGATCAGGTCAAGTCGGCGATTGGGACCCTCACGGGTGTGGCACACGTGGAATCGAGTTTGGTCGACGGGTGGAACCGTCTGGTCATCGAATCGAAGGCGGGTCAAGACGTTCGCGAAGACGTCTTTCGTATGACGAGTAAAAATGGTTGGGCGCTTCGTGAGATCCGTCGCGAGGTGGCCAGTCTCGAGGACTTCTTCGTCCAGATCACGGCGCAGCAATCCGCCGAGCGGCGGGGCCCGCGTGACGGTCAGTCCGCGGCTTAATCCGGATCAGAGGCGGCTGAATCACAACGGTTTGGTCGATTGGCAGGAGATATCGACGTGCGAAACATCGTGGCCATGGCGCAACGGGAGTTGTCGGCGTTCTTCTACTCCCCGATCGCCTACGTGGTGCTGTTTGCATTCACCTTCATGGTGGGGTTGTTGTTCATTTTCCTGACGGACAATTTCAGTCCGGGGAGCGAGGCATCCCTTCGTGACACGTTCAACTGGCTCCCGCCGTTGCTATGCGTTGCGGTACCCATCCTGACCATGAGGCTGATGAGCGAGGAGTACCGGACGGGCACCATCGAGTCGCTCATGACGGCGCCCATCAGCGACATGGAGGTGGTGCTGGGCAAGTTTTTCGGGACGCTGGTCTTCTACGTGGGCATGCTGGCGGCCACGTTGTTCTACGTCGGCCTTCTCCGGGTGTTCGGAAGGCCCGACGCAGGGCTGCTCATGAGCGGTTATCTGGGGCTCTTGTTGGTCGGCGCGATGTTCGTGTCGATCGGGCTGTTCTTTAGCTCGCTGACGCGGAATCAGATCATAGCGGCGCTGCTGGGGGCGTTCTTCCTGCTGCTCTTGACGATCCTGGCCTGGATCATCGTCCAGTTTGCGGATATCAAGGGGCCGGTCCGGTTGGCGCTTCAGATGGTATCGGTCATGGATCGATTCCAGTACTTCAATCGGGGGTTGGTGGATTTGAACAACATTGTGTTCTTTGTCGGGGGTACGGCGTTCTTCCTGTTTTTGGCGGTTAAGGCAGTGGAGTCGCGACGATGGCGGTAGAAAGAACCAATAACGACAAGGCGTCCGGTACGCAAGACGAACCCATGCTGCGGTTCAAGGGACGACAGTGGGTCATTGGGGCCAACGTGTTCGTTATGGTCGTGTTGGCGTTGGCGCTGCTTGTGGTTGTGAACTATATGGCCTTCACGTTCAATCGGAAGGCCGATCTGACCTCCAGCGGTGTCAACAGCCTCAGCGACCAAAGCCGCAAGTTGTTGGATGGGCTCAAAGAGAACGTGACGCTGACGAGCCTTTACAGGACGTTCCAGGATCCGGCCGTGGAAAACGAGGCCAAGAAGTTCAGAACGTCGGTCGAGGACATCCTGCAACTCTATCAGACTCGGGCGCCCTCGAAGGTGGACATTGCGTTTGTGAACCCCGCGAAGGATCGGGACAAGATTCTCAAGCTGGTAGACAATCTTCGAAAGAAGGGCGCTTACCAGGGCGAGGCCAAGAAGCATAAAGCGCTGACCGACGAGTACAACGGCAAGGTCATGCCGGCCATTGTCCAATTGCTACAAAAAGAGCATAAGGACATGGCGGCGATGCTGGAGGCGGACAAGGAGCTGGAAAACGTTCGAGAATACAACATCATCATGCGGAATTGCGAGGCCCTGTCGACCCAGGCCGACCGGGTCAAGGAGGATGTCAAGGCGTTATTGGGTGATGACCTTCCCAAATACACCCAGGCCGTCGACGCCATCAAGGCGTACTACGATCAGGTCAAGCAGGCGATGTCGGCCGCCGGCGAATGGATGGGCAAGGTTGACGAGTGGGGCAAGCGGCTGGGCAAGGCGCCGAAGAACAAGGAATTCTTCACCGGCGCCGCGAAGCGGTACGAAGCGGTGATTGCCCTCATCACTGCCGAGCAAGACAAGGCGAAGGATCTGCCGACGCTGAAGGTGGAGGAGTTGGATCGTCAGGTCAGGCCCGACACGATTATCGTGGAAACGAAAGACGAGGCAAAGGTGTTGAGCTTCGACGATGTCTGGCCGGCCAAGCAGAAGGGCCAATTCGGGCAACCCATGGGAAACGACTTCAAGGACCGTCAGTTCGCCGGCGAGGTTGAGATTAGTTCCGCCATTCTTCAACTCACCAATAAGAACCGTCCGGCGGTGGTCTTCGTTCGCTACGGCGGACAACCGCTCTTTTTCGGTGGGATGATGTTCGGGGGAGAACAGGCGCTTTACGCGGGGGCAAAGGAACGGTTGGAGAAGGCCAACTTTATCGTTAAGGAGTGGGACGTCGCAACAAAGAAGGAGCCGCCGGAGTTCGAGGAAAAAGAGAAGCCCAGCCGCATTCTTTGGGTGCTCCTGAAGCCGGAGCAACCGACGCCGCCGCGGGGTATGCCGATGCAGATGCAACAGCCCAGGCCCTTCGGTCCGGCCGAGCGTGAGGCCGTCCTCAAGGCCGTTGGCGACGAACCGCGGGTCATGCTGATTGCCGGCTGGGTTCCACCGGCGCGGAATCCGATGATGATGGCCGCCCCGCCCGTCTACGAGTACAACGATTACCTGAAGGAAACCTGGGGGCTGGAGGTCCAATACAGCTACCCGGTGTTGGAGGCGTTCAGTTTCGAGCCGGGCAAACTGGGTTTTCGCCGCAACCCGTTCCAGATTACCCGGTACGATTGGGGCAACCAGGCGGTTGTGAACCCGCTCAAGGGGCTCAAGGGGGTCTTTCCTGAGGCCTCGCCGATCCGCAAAGAGAGCAAGATACCGGAGGGGGTGACCCTGACGGACTTGATCTCAATTCCGGAGCGCGACGACATTTGGGCCGAAGCCGATCTGGAAGGGCTCAGTCAGGAAATTCAGTCGAAGCATTACACAACCAAACGAAAAGGGAGCATCTACGGACCTTTCCCGATTGCCGTGGCGGGGATCAAGGAGAAGGACAAGAAGACGGTCGGCAAGATGGTCCTCGTGTCAAGCAAGGGGTTCGCCACCGACGCCGTGGCCCAAGCCAGGGCGCTGATGCCCGCCGGTGACGGATTCATGTTAGTGCTTCAGAACCCGGCTAACATGGATCTCTTGGTCAACAGCGTTCACTGGCTGAATGACAATGAAGGGCTGATCAGCAAGGGCATTGAGAGTCGTGACATCCCGCGATTGGACAGACTGGAGGCCGGTACCGGTTACACGGTTGCCAAGATCATGGCGGTGGGTCTGTGGCCGCTCATGGCACTGGTGGCTGGCCTGGCTGTTTGGTTCGTGCGAAGGAGGTAGTTGAAGGATGAATGTCAAGACGACGATTGTTTTGGCGGTAGTCCTGTTGGTGGTGGTCGGCGCGTTCTTGATGTTCAAGCCGAAAGCGGCGACGGTCGATACCAAACCCTCGGATCAGGAAGAGAAGAAGTCCAAGCCGTTGTACGAACTGGACCAGTTGGTGAAGTTCGAAGTGGACAAGCCCGGCAAGGAGAAGCTCGTCTTTGAACGACCCGCCAAGGAAGGCAAGAAGGGCGAGTACGAGGACTGGCGGATTGTCGAGCCGATCAAGGCCAAGGTGACGAATTGGGAAGTGAGCTCATTCGCCGACAAGTTCAAATCGCCCAAGTACAAGGAGAAGTTTACGCCGGGGCAGGCCGGCTATCCGACGGCGGACAAGATCAGCATCGACAAGCCCAAGGCGATCGTCACCGTGACCGACGCCAAGGGCACGACCAAGAAGATCGAGATCGGCGACAAGGTTTTTGGCGGCAGCGAGACTTACATCAAGCTTGCCGGCGCCAATGAGGCCTACGTGGTCGACCTGGACGTTCGTGAGGACATCAAGAAGGACGTCACGAAGTTTCGCTCCAAGGATTTGTTGGACTACGACAAAGACAAGGTTGTCCAGGCGGATGTTGTCCATGACGGGAAGACCTACAGTCTGGTCAAGAGTGGGGACGGCTGGGTCATTGACCAGCCGACCAAGGCGCCGGCCGACAAGTCGAAGATCGACAGCTTCTTGAGCGATCTGAAGTTCATCCGGGCGGACGATTTCATCGAGGATGCTCCCAAGACGTTGACGACCTTCGGTCTGGACAAGCCCAAGACGACGGTGACCCTGACCCTTGAGGAGAAGATCGAGGAGAAGAAGGAGGAAACCGCTCAGACGACACAGCCCACGAGCACGCAGGCCGCGCCGAAGATCAAGCGGAGCAAGGTCAGCGTGGCCTTCGGCGGGGCAAGCGATCTGAAGGGCGAGAAGTTCTACTGCAAGCCGGGCGATCAACCGTGGGTCGTCAGCGTCTCGAAGTCAGATTATGAGAAGGCCCAACCCAAGCTGGATCAGTGGCGCGAGGCGAAGGTGACGCAGGCGAAGGTTCTTGACGCCCAGAAGATCGAACTGACGAGCGCCGAGGGCCGCGTGGTGCTTGAGAAGGACGGCGAAAGCTGGAAGATCGCCGGCCCGGCGGCGGGCAAGGCCGAAAACAGCGCGGTGACCGACCTGCTGAACGCCATCAACGACTTGAAGGCCAGCGATTGGGTCGATCAGCCTCAGGACAAGAAGGAATACGGCCTTGACAAGCCGGCGGTTGAAATCGTGCTGGCGGTCAAGGGCAGCACGGCGGCCGAGCGAATCCTCGTCGGCGGCAACACCCAGAGCGGCCTATTGACCTATGTGCATCAGGCGGCCAGCCCGTCGATTGCGGTGGTCAAGTTGGACGCGGCCAAGAAGTTGCAGGTCAGCCCGCTGTCGTTCCGAGATCGGAGCATCCTGCATTTCGCCAAGAGTCGCGCCGACCGGATCGAACTGGCCCGTCAAGGGGCAACCGTCGTGTTGGTCAAGCAGAAGGACACATGGAAGATGACGCAGCCCGTTGCGGCGGATGCCGACACGGATGCAATCGACAGTCTTCTGAGTGATTTGTGTTCGCTGAAGGCCGGTCAGATTGTCGGTGAGGGCGACCCGGCCAAGTACAGTCTGGACAAGCCGGGCCTTAAGGTGAGCGTGACCGTTCAACCGCCGCCGCCGGAGAGCCGGCCGACGACGACCTCGGCGCCGACGACGACGGGTGCCGCCGCCACGGCGACGGCGCTTGCCTCGGCGCCCGCGACAAAACCGGCGCCGCCGGCCAAGCCGACCATTCACGTGTTGCTCGTCTCCAAGAAGGGCGAAAAGGTCTATGCCATGGTGCAGGGCGGAAAGCTCGTCTACGAGCTGCCCGACAGCGTCTACAAGAACCTGACGGCGGAGCCCCATGACCGCAAACCGCTCAAGTTCGAGACATCGCAGGCAACGGCCGTCGAGGTCGTGGGCGGCGACGTGGAAAAGCCGTTGAAGTTTGCGAAGGCGAACGACAAGTGGACCTACACGCCGGATCCGCACTTGGCAATCGACGAACAGAAGGTGAAAGACTTGATCACCGCGCTGCACGACCTGAAGGCGGAGCGATACGAGAGTTATGCGGCCGCGGATCTCAAGTCGTTCGGTCTGGACGCCCCCGCGCTGACGGTTACACTGAAAACCGAGGGCAACAAGACGATCACAATGCGGCTCAGTGCGGCCGACAAGGACGGCAATCGCAAAGCCGCCATCGAGGCTGAACCGGGCAAGACCAAGGTCTTCGTCGTCACCAAGGCCGACGTTGAGAAGTTCGCCAAGAAGGTCGGCGACTTCGCAAAGGCGTAGTGGCGTCGGGCAACGTATCGGTTGTTCATTGCGGCCGTCACATCAATGGGTGTGGCGGCCGCGTTTCGTTGGCGACGTTCCATACTCACTGCCCTTCGCAATGTCTGTCGGGCTCTCGGTGAGAGCGGTTGTGGGATTCGTGACAAGTCGCGTCACGCCTGTCGGGTTATCGAACCGGTCGGGTTTGCGTCGGGCGGGCCTGGTTGGGGTCCCAGTTGCGCGCGGAGCGACGCAGATGCATGACAAACGCCAGCAGGACAAAGAAGCCGACAATCATCGCCAGCATTAGCCATTTCTTCCAGAGTGGAACGGGCGGGGAGAACATGTCTGTCGGTTACTCCGGGCTCGGCTAGCCTCCCGCTCGGGTCGTCGTGGCTACGGCGGGGGCCGTCGCTGCTTGCCACGTCAAAGGATAGGCTAGCCACAGGCGGGAGCCAAGATAGATGTGGTAGTCTGGGCTGTTTAAGGGCTTTCGGAACCGAAAGATCAACTTGCTGACGCCCTGATCGCTGCATTCGGCCACGGTCGTCTCGAATTCGTCGCAATCGATTCGCTCGCCGGGTTTGAAGAGTTCGGTCCGGCCGACGGCGTCTCGAAGCACCTTTCCCATGACGCCATGGAAATACCCCTCGCGGGCCATGGACACGGAGAAGGTCCGCTCGTCGAGCTGCTCGATGCGGCACGATTCCTCCATCGTCATGATGCTGGGGCTGAACGTCAGCACGTAGCCTCGAAGGTTGCGAACGCCGAGTTTCTCCTCTATGGCGGGCGTGGCATAGTAGGCCATTACCGGCATGTTGATGAAGAATAATTTGTCGCCGCTGCGAATCGCCGGCGTTTGCTCGACGACGTCGCGAACCAGCAAGTCCTCGACCAGCGTGCTGGTTCGATAGATCCAACCGAAGGCCCACGACACGGTGGGCAGGGCGATGCCGTGCACGATCAACAGGGCGAGGACAAACCTGTCCTTCGCGCGATTCCGAGGAGTGCCGGCGGGGTTGAACGTCCCCGCAAGCCATGCCCAGCCGGCCGCCAACATCAGCACCATGCCGATGCTGGGCAGGTACAGATGGTGGGCACAGGCAAAAACGGCGATCACCGGCGGCAGGCTGAGCAGAATCCACAGCGGCGCCAGAAGGAAACCGCGAGAGCGCCTGAACGCCACGAGCAGCAACGCCCAGGTCACAACTACGCCGGCGAACGTTCCGTAGAAGAGTCCCGGGTGATCCTTGAAGTAGACTTGTCCTCCGAACGGGAGGACCGGGAAGTAGGCGAACATTCCGAGCAGGTAGTAGACGAACTTTACCCAGATGTACGATAGGAACTCCGGGTCTCCCGGTGGGATCATGTAGGCCCGCGGAGGCATGGGGAACCCGCCCAGCGCCTTCGTTCTGACGAGCAAATAGACGAGGGTCAATAGGCCGAAGAGGGCGTAAGCAAAGGTCCTTCGCCGCCACTGTCGAGGGCGAAGCAGCACATCGCCCGTGAACGCGATGGCGGGAAACACGATGGCGTTTTCACGACACCCCAGACCCAGCAGGAAGAACAGGCACGCGAAGAGGAGCCAGCCGATGTGGCCGCCGGCCAGTTCCGGTTGCCTGGCCAGTTGGGCCGAGTCGGCCATGATTGGCGTCGGCCAGTTTGAGTATCGCGCGTAGCACAATACGGCCGACAGAATGAACGTGACCACCATCAATTCGGTCTGACAGGCAATCCAATAGACCGTGATGACGTGACCGGGATGCGCGGCGAACAAGGCGGCGGTGACGGTCGCCCAGAAGCGGTTGCCGATGCATTTGACGGCCAGCGCGTACACCAACATTGCCGCCGTGAAATGCCACGCCAGAGAGAACCCGTGCATGCCGGTCGGGTCCCAGCGGACCAGTGTGTACTGGATCTTCATCAGCCAGAACGATACGGGTCGGTAGAAATGGAGGCCGGCTTCCTTCTTGAACCACAAGTACATTACGCGCCCGATGATGCCGAGGCGGCTGGCTTCAACGGCGTCGCGGTATCCCCAGCCGCTCTCGCGCAACTGGGCGCGATGGCTGTGATCGTCGATGAAGAGTCCCGCCTTCAGCGACCAGCCGTGCGCCGCCATGACGAAGGCCGACACGATCAACGCCGCCAACAACCCGGCCATCCGATTGGATATCGTACGTGGAAACAGTCCCACGGCAGTCCTCACCCCAGGGGCCGAAAGTATGATAGCCTAGAGTCGGCGACGGCGAATGACAAGTGAGCCGCCGGTTTCGTCCCGACAGGCCGGACGGACAAGAGAGATCAGTACAGGCGCCAAGCGGCGGTAGGCGAAGCGTGGCGACGAGTAGAAGCAGCATGCGCCAAGCTTGACGCACAGGACCGAACGTACCAAGATTGCGATCATGCTGGCAATGCACATGGCCAATGAGTTGTTGACGCCGGGACCGGCATTGGGGCTGTGCGTCTTGGCAGCCATCACCCTCGTGGCGGCCGCCCGGTTTGCGCGGGCGCAATTCGACCCCTCGAAGGTTGCGTTGATGGGCGTGCTTGGGGCGTTCGTGTTTGCGGCGCAGATGGTCAACTTCCCGATCATGATCGGGACCAGCGGTCACTTGGGTGGAGGACTGCTGCTGGCAATCTTGCTGGGGCCGCACGCGGCGACTCTCGTAATGGCATCCATCCTGATCATCCAATGCCTGATCTTTCAGGATGGCGGCCTGTTGGCGCTGGGCGCGAACATTCTCAACATCGGCGTGATCCCGTGTTACCTTGGCTATGGGGTGTTCCGACTCGTCGTTGGCCGTTCTCCCGGATCGGGACGGTTCTACCTGGGCGTTTTGGTAGCCGCGATCACAGGAGTCACAACCGGGGCGGCGATGGTGCCGGTCGAATCATGGCTGAGCGGGGTGGTGGCCGTTCCGTTTCTGAAGTTCCTGTTGATCATGATCGGCTTGCACTTGCTGGTGGCTGTCGTGGAGGCATTCATCACGTTTGGCGTGATCGGCTACATCCGTCGCGTTCGGCCGCAATCGATTGAGGCCTTGGCGGGACCGTGGCCGGCGGACGGCGGACGATTGAGCTTCCGTACCGTCGCGGGTTCGTTGCTGATTGCTGCAATCCTGCTTGCGGGTGTGGGTTCGCTGTTTGCGAGCAGCTATCCCGATGCTCTGGAATCGGTTACGTCGACGGAAGAGGCCCCTGACAAAGCAATGGTTCGACCGAATGACCGGGGATTGGTTGCCACAGTTTCGGCTTGGCAGGGACGGCTAACCCCACTGCCCGACTATCACTGGACGAGTCTGAGCGGATTGCTCGGGACCGGCGTGACGTTACTTGTCGTGTGGGTCATCGGCCGGTCGCTTCGACGGCGAGCGTCATCGAGTGGCAGGGGTGGACCCCACACGCATCAGGACCATCTCCACTGAGGCTGGTTCCTTACGCAGTCCCCGGGTGGCGGCCGAACGGGAGGACGGATTAGCTCACCAGATGGGAATGACGCCGGGCATCGGGGGCGTTCGTCACGAGGACATCGAGATCATGAGACGTCTGCCTCTGGTATCCGTGGGCTATCTCAGACCGGACACACTGACCAAGCTCAACGAGGCCATTATTAAGTACTATGGGCTGCCTGTCGCCCGAACGCCCGTGGCGAGCGGTCCTACAGCGACCTCCGGTTCCGCGCCGTGAGGGTCGCTGGGTGATATCATGGCGGGTCGCCAAGCCACCGCGATCGGAGTAAGATACCTGCGCGCAATGACACGCGGACGGGTTTGGCGCGATGCATCATCACTACATCGACCGGTTCGCTTACGGGGATTCGCCGATACACCGGCTCGATCCCCGCGCGAAGGTGCTTGCGGTCGCCGCCTACAGCGCCGTGCTGATTTCGTTGTCGCGATATGCCATCCCCTCGCCGTGGTATCTGGTATTCCCCGCCGTACTGCTTTTGTGGGGCGGGATACCCTTGTGGTTCGTCCTCAAACACACGCTGATCGTCTCGCCCTTCGTGCTGTTCATGGTGGTTCTCTCACCTGTGTTCGACCGCACGCCGGTGGCCGTCACCGAATCACTCACCATTCGCGGTGGGTGGGTCACGGCGGCGTCGATACTGGTCCGGTTCTTGCTCGGCATGGCCGCTCTCATCGCGTTGGCGAGCACGACGCGATTCCCCGAACTGCTCAAAGGGCTTGAACGGCTAGGCGTTCCCCGTTTGCTCGTGACCCAGTTGCAGTTTCTCTACCGCTATCTGTTCGTGCTGTTGGACCAGACGATGCACCTGAAGCAGGCGTGGGCGGCCCGCGACGCGGGCCACGGCCGTCTGCAATGGCGATGGCGAGCCGCGACGGGACTCGTCGGCGTCCTATTCGTCCGGACCCTGGAACAGGCGGAACGAACGCAACTGGCGATGACCGCAAGGGGCTATGACGGGACGATTCGGCCGGACAGATCCCTTGCGTGGCGCGGCCGCGATTCGGTGTTCGTTCTGCTGACGGTGGTTTACCTTGTTGCCCTTCGACTGGGCATCCCTTGGAGAGGATTGATCGTTGGATGAGATGCTCGTGGAAGTCCGAGACCTCCGGTATCAGTACGGAGACGGCACGGCAGCCCTGCGTGGGATCGATCTGGCCATCCTTCGCGGCCAGAAGGTCGGTCTGGTCGGTCCGAACGGCTCGGGCAAGAGCACGCTCCTGATGTGTCTCGGCGGGCTGTTCGTCGGACAGGGATCAATCCGCTTTGACGGACAGGATCTGCCCGCCAAGTGGCCCCGTGGCATGCGCGGTCGCGTGGGTCTTGTTTTCCAGAATCCCGACGACCAGCTTTTCATGCCGACGTTGGAGGAGGACTTGGCCTTCGGGCCGGTGAACCTCGGCCTCGATCGCGGCGAGGTTCACCGTCGCGTCGAGGAGTCGGCGGACCAGATGGGCCTTGTTCCCATGCTCGACCGTCCGCCGCATCATCTTTCGATGGGTCAGAAGCGTACGGCGGCGATCGCGACGGTCATGGCGATGCGCCCGGACCTGCTGCTGATGGACGAGCCGTCAAGCAATCTTGACCCTCGTTGGCGGCGGCGATTGATCGACGTCCTGAGATCCCTGACGGCCACGCTGCTGATCGCATCGCACGATCTGGCGCTGATCGGCCGCGTCTGCCGGAGGGTTTGTATCATCGACGAGGGGCGCATCGTTGCCCAGGGCGACACGGCCGACATCCTGGGGAACGCCGCGATCATGGAATCGCACGGCTTGGACGTCTGGCCCGAACGTCGCCCGGACTAGTTGGCGAAACAACCTCTGCCAGAGGCCAATCCGTGCGGAAGCGACGAAGGAGGTTCTGATGAGCGTGTCCGCGGACGGACTGATCCGACCGATCCTTACCGCGTCGAAGATCGCACTCCGGATCGTCGTTCTCTCTTCGTGTGTTGCGACTGCCGAGGAGATTGAGTGGCGTTTTCGTGGCGACGGCGATGTGGAATCCCACCACAACTTCACCTACTCAAGAACGGCGCATGATACGTTCGGAGGTCCGGTTCAGTGGGACCCGTACGTGTACCTGCGACTGCCGGCGGGCGGCATCGACGCAGCCAAGCTGCACTATCTCGAAGTCCGACTCTATTCTTCGGCTCCCGCGGATCTACTGGACATCTATTATCAGGCCCCCAACGGTGACTGGGCCCTGATGGGCGCGCACCCGGTCAAGAAAGGGTGGGCAACGTATCGCATGGACCTGGCGACAATGCCCGCGCACGAGTCCGGCAGCTCGTCCATGTCGGGCCGATGGGGCGGTGCTCCGAGGCGCGTGATGGCGCTGCGCATCGATCCGGGCAACCAGGCCGACCGATGGGTGATGATGGGTCGCATCCGTCTCACCGACCGCCCGCTCGCACCTGGCATTGCAGAAGAGCCGCGAGGTCAGGCGAGCATCGCGGTCGTCAAGGCACCCGACAAGATCGCCGCCGGGGACACGATCGACGTATCACTGGCGATGCGACGCCGCTCCGTGCCGCCGGAGCTGAACTCGTGCATGACGTATGTTCGCCTGATGCGAGGCGCGACTGTCCTGGGCATCCGTGAGCAACGGATGGACCTACGGCAATCGGAGCAGGCCCTTACCGCTTCCTTCCCGACGTCTCAATACCTGTCGACCGGGAGATTGACGATTCAGGCCGGTGCGTATGAACTCGACGCCCCCCCGGGCGCCGCGCCGGCGGGCGACCTCGCGGTCATCCACGTGCACAATCCGAGGCAAGGACACGTGCGACCACCCCAAGTCGACGTCCGGCGCCTCGCGGGCGATCCGACCATTCACGTCGACGGCAAGCCGATGGTCGGCATGACGTTCCTTACCGGCACGGTCGGGTCCGCGGCGCTCCACGAGGAATTCGCGCGGGCCGGCATTCACCTCTTCACCGACTGGTTCGGCTCATCGGGCGCCGGGAACCTGGGCCATGTCGCGGAGGGCAAGTACGACTACGGCGAGTTTGACGGCTACTTCAGCCGCATTCTGGACGCCGACCCCGAGGCGATCTTCATCCCTCACCTCTACGTCACGCCACCGGCGTGGTGGCAGCAGAAGAACGCGGCCGAGCAGTGCGTGTACTCCGACGGAGGAAGGGTGTGTCAGTCGTTCGCCTCTCTGAAATGGCGGCGAGAGATCGGCGACGATCTTCGTCGATTGATCGAGCATCTGCGATCAACTTCATATGCCGATCGGATCCTCGGCTACATCCTATGCAGTGGCCACTCCGCGGAATGGCAAGAGTGGGGTATCTGGGACGAGCATTGGGCGGACTACAGCGATCCGTCGCGGCAAGCGTTTCGCGCGTGGCTCCGCGAGCGGTACGCGACCGATGCCGCGCTCCAAGCCGCATGGCGAGATCCGAAGGTCACGTTTGCCGCTGCGGAGTTGCCGACCGTCGGTGAACGGAAGACGGCCACGGCCTACGTCCTGCGCGATCCGACGAAGGAACAGAGGGTCATCGACTTCTACCAGTACCTCTCGGAAACGATGGCCGGGGCGATTCTGCATTTCGCTCGCATCGCCAAACAGACTTCCGGCGGAAGATCGCTTGTGGGCGCTTATTACGGGTATCTGACGCAGCATTGGATTCATCAACAGGACTCCGCCCATCTGGCGCTTGCGAAGGTGCTCGAGTCGCCGGACATCGACTTCTTGATGAGCCCGCCCATGTACACCGGCCGAGAGGTCGGCGGGACGAGCACGTTCATGTCGGCGGTGAATTCGGTCAAGCTCCACGGCAAGCTCTGGCTGAACGAATCGGACATCCGGACGCACAAGTCGGCCCCCGACGCCGGATACGGACGCGCCGCGACGTTGCCCCAATCGCTGGCGTTGCTGCGACGCGAGTTCGGGGAGATGCTGGCTCGACGGACCGCCATCTCATGGTTCGACATGGATAGCGGCTGGTTTTCCGATCCGGACATTCTGGCGGACATGGCCAGGATGCGACGCCTGGCCGACGATGCCATGACCCACCGCCAACCGTTCCAGGCCGAGATGGCGGTGTTCATCTCCACCGAGTCGGCCTTCCGGATGAAACCCTCTGAACTGTGGTTGCCGGCCGTGCTTCAACAGGTCGTGGATCTGCCTCGTGTGGGCACTCCCGCCGACATCCATCTTCTGTCCGACATCAGGCGGCCCGACTTTCCGCGGTACAAGGTGTATGTGTTTCTAAACGCGTTCTATGTGGATGCGGAGACGCGCAGGGTCCTCAATGAAAAGGTCAAGAATCGCGGCGCAGTTACCGTCTGGGTCTTCGCGCCGGGAGCGATCACGGATGCCGGCCTGTCGACCGAAAGCATGCGCGAACTGACGGGCATCCGAATCGCCATGGAGTTGAAGGAGGCGCCGTTGCAGGTGAGGCCGCGTACCGACACCGACCTGTGCAGGGGACTCCCGGCCGATCAACCCATCGGCTGGGCCGAGAAGAACGGCCCGGTGTTCTGGAGCGAGGACCCCGAGGCCGAGGTCCTGGGCCACCTGACAGCCAACGCCCGGCCCGGACTGGTCCGCAAGGAGATCGGCGACTGGACTTCGATCTTCTACGCCACGGTGGGAATGCCGCCGACGCTGCTGCGAAACATCGCCCGAAGCGCGGGAATCCACGTCTACCTGGACACAAACGACGCCATAGACACGGACGGCCAATGGGCCTGCATCCATGCCAAAGCCTCCGGCACGAAGACGCTTCGGCTGCCGGGACCGAGGCGAATCGTCGACGCGTTTTCCGAAAAGGTTCTGTCGGAGAAGGCAGCGGAAATCACGATCTCGATGAATGTGGGCCAAACGGTGCTCGTGCGGCTAGAGGCCCCGTAGCCGCGATCTTTCACAAGGACCCCCACGATCCAACACCCCAACACCGGCCGCCCATTGACCCCCGACGGCCGCCGGGCACAATGGGAATGACACCTCTTGCAGGAGTAGTCACATGAAGCGAAAGACGAGCGAAGGACGAACCGCAAGCCGCAACTCAAAACCCAAACAGCGTGGTCCATCCGGGGCAAGCACGGGAAAGTTGTCGGCCTGGCGACAACAGCTGATCGACGAACTGCCGGCGCTGGGCCATCGCAACTGGATCGTCGTTGCCGATGCGGCCTACCCCACCCAATGCCGCCCGGGAATCGAGACCATCGCAACGGGCGCCGACCAGCTCGAAGTCGTCGAGGTCGTCGTGGGCATGCTGGATCGGTCGCGGCACGTTCGCCCGATCATCCATCTCGACCTGGAATTGCAGCATCTGTCCGAAGGACTGGCGCCGGGGATCGACGCCTATCGCAACCGGCTGGGCCGATTGCTTGCCGGACGAGTCGTACAATCGGTTCCGCATGAGGAGTTGATCGCCAAGCTCGATAAGGCCGGCGAAGTCTTCCGTGTCCTGATCCTCAAGACGACGCTGATGCTACCCTACACATCGGTCTTCGCCCAACTCGATTGCGGGTACTGGTCCACCGAGGCCGAGGCCAAGCTGCGCGAGGCGATGAAAGGATAGGAACCGACGTCCCGATCAACCAAGTCCAGGCCGACATCCGGGCCTTGCACGTTTGTCTGCGCCGCCCGCGGATGTTCAGGCTTGATTGAACACCCCAATCCTCCGATCATGTGTGCCGTGGATGGGATGCCGTCCGAAGAAGTCACGAAGAGGCTGGAATGGAAGGGAGTCACATGCCGGACGTTACGCCGAAATACCAGCGGGTCATGCTCAAGATCAGCGGTGAGGGGTTCTGTAAGGAAGGTGGACAGGGCATCGACGGGCAAGAGTTGAGCGCCATCGCGGCCGAGATCGCCGACGTCGCCCGGCTCGGTGTGCAGCTTGCCGTGGTCGTCGGCGGCGGCAACTTCATCCGGGGAGGCACGTTTTCCGCCAAGGTCAAGGTCCAGGAGGCGACGGGCCACTACATGGGCATGCTCGCTACGATCATGAATGCCCTTGCGCTGCAGGACACACTCGAAGGCATGGGCCTGGACACCCGCGTGCAGTCGGCCTTCCCGGTGGAAACGGTCTGCGAACGGTTCATCCGCCGTCGCAGCATTCGACACCTTCAAAAGAACCGAATCGTCATCTTGGCCGCCGGCACGGGCAATCCGTTCGTCACGACCGACACGTGCGCGGCACTGCGGGCCGTGGAAATGGGCGCCGACATATTGATCAAGGCGACGAAGGTTGACGGTGTCTATTCCGACGATCCCGTCAAGAACCCCAGGGCCACGTTCTACCAGAAGCTGAGCTACAACGACGTTATCGACCAACGCCTCAAAGTGATGGACCTTAGCGCTGTGGATATGTGTCAGCGCAACGGCGTGCCCATCCTCGTATTCAACCTGAAGAAACCGGGCAACATGCGTCTTGCCATCATGGGCCCGGACCAAGTCGGGACGCTGATAAGCACGTAGACTGTCCGGAGATCCGTTCAGGGCGAGCCGCCGGGACGACCCAAGGGAAGGTACGATTCGGGAGGACTCTTGGGCGTTCTTTCGCCTTTGCGCTGTCGCCGGTGTGATGTCGCGTGGTTGCCTGCCGGGCCCGTCTGCCGGTGTGGTGAGACCGCTGCCGACGGCAGTTGCGTGGGTCCGACCGGCCGGAACGCTAGAGCTTGAGCAACGACTGCCCCGTCATCTCGGCCGGCTGTGGAATGCCCATCATGTCAAAGACGGTTGGGATCACGTCGGCCAAGCAGCCCTCTGCCCTCAGCGGTCGGCCTTGGTAGCGGTCATCGACAACGATCAGCGGCACGTCGCCGACGGTATGCGCCGTGTGCGGACCGCCGGTTTCGGGGTCGATCATCATCTCGAAGTTGCCATGGTCGGCCGTCACGACACCGACGCCGCCGACCTGCCGAAGGGCCTTGAGGAGCTTGCCCGTGCACTCGTCCACGACCGCGGCCGCTTTCACCGCCGCTTCCAGAACGCCCGTGTGTCCCACCATGTCCGGATTCGCGTAGTTGACAACCATCAGGTCGTACCGGGTCGACAGGATGTTCGGCAAGACGGCCTCCGTGACCTCGTAGGCGCTCATCTCCGGCTTGAGATCAAACGTCTTGACCTTGGGCGACTCGACGAGGACCCAATCCTCGTTGGGGAACGGATCGGCCCGACGGCAGTTGAAGAAGTAGGTCACGTGGTTGTACTTTTGGGTCTCGGCGCAACGGAACTGGCGAAGGCCGAGCTTGCTGACGTACTCGCCCGTTATGTTCGCCATGTCGGGCGGATCGGGAAATGCTACGTGGACGGGCTGGTGGTCCTTGTAGTCCGTGATGGTCACGAAATACAGATCATCGAGTTTGCGGCCACGGTCGAAACCCAGCGTCTTGAGGTTGCCCGCCTTGTCCTTGGCGGTGAACGGGAACTCATCCATGACGAAGGCCCGCGTGAGTTGGCGGGTTCGGTCGGCACGGAAGTTGAAGAAAATTACCGCATCGCCGTCGCCGATCAACCCAATGGGCTCGTCGTTTTCGGAACAAACGACGGTTGGCCAGATGAACTCGTCGCCCTTCATGTTGTCCGCCGTCGGATTGTCGTAATAACGTTGGACGGCCTCTTTGGCGCTGCGAGCCTTCCAGCCTTCTCCGAAGACGAGCATGCGATAGGCCATCTTGTTGCGGTCGTAGGCATCGTCGCGATCCATGGCGTAGAAGCGACCGCATGCGGAGGCGACTCGTCCGACGCCGATCTCGCTCAATTTCTTCTCGATGGCCTCGATGTAACCCAGCCCGCTGTCCGGAGGCGAGTCGCGCCCGTCGCCGAACGCATGAATGAAGACACGGTCGAGGCCTCGCTGGGCGGCCAATTCGACGCAGGCATAGAGGTGACCGAGGAGTGAATGCACGCCGATGTCGCTGGCCAGGCCCATCAGGTGAAGCCGTGAACCTCGCTTTTTGGCGTGTTCGACGGCCGCCACCAGTTCGGGCGTCTGAAAGAACGACTTGTCGCGAATGGATCGGGTAATCCGCACCGACTGTTGATAGACGACGCGACCGGCGCCGATGTTTTGGTGTCCGACCTCGCTGTTGCCCATGGTGCCTTCCGGCAGGCCGACCCACTCGCCGTGCGTGTGGACGAGCGTCCAGGGATAGGTTGCACGAAGCTCGTTGTCGACGACGGTGTTCGCCACCCGGGTGGCATTGTACTTGTCCCACGTGGGGTCAGGATTCCATCCCCAGCCGTCACGGATGATCAGTAGAAAGGGTCGCTTGGTCGGTTGCACAGCCATGTTCATACGTTCCTATCCGTATAGTCCTGATCCGGTTGCACCAGTCGCGTACGAGGTTCGGAATTGTAGCGGTTCCCGCCGATGGACGCGAGTCGGCGGATGCGGCTTGCCGATTGACCGGCCGAATTCGCGCTGGTACAAGAAGTGTGGGGTGGCCGACGCCCGCGTGCACGGATGATGCGCTCGGCCGATGGGTCCCCCCAAGTCCTTGCACGACAAGGGCGCGAGTGGCGGAACTGGCAGACGCGCAGGACTTAGGATCCTGTGGGGAGACCCGTCCGGGTTCGACTCCCGGCTCGCGCAGTTTCGACGGGATTCGGGAAGCACAGTTGCAAAGGCCCGCTCGGAGTCTCGGGCCTGTCACTTCGAGGAAAACGGCGCAAGACATGTCCAACCATAACGGCAAGGCGGTACGAGATACCTTGGCAAACCTTTCTGGGAAGCTGGACCTGCGAGCGCCGGCCATCGGAATCGTCCTGGCCGCCGGGCACGGAAAACGGATCAAGAGCGAGACATCCAAGATGCTTCACCGGATCTGGGGGCTCCCAACAGTTCAACGGGTTAGCCAGGCGATCCGCGCGGGTCTGGGGACCGACAACCTCATTATCGTCACCGGCGTCAAGGCGGTCGAGGTCGCCTCCGCCGTGGGACGACAACCCCACACGGTGTATGCGTACCAGGCCGAACAGAAGGGAACGGGCCATGCCGTGCAGGTCGCGATGGAGGCACTTAACGGCAGGCGATTCAACGGGAGTATTTTGGTGAGTGCCGGCGATCTGGGCCTGCTGGACACCGCAACGGTCAGGAGTCTGCGCAAGACGTTTGAGCGGGAGAAGGCCGACATGGTCGTCCTGACGGGGCTGTACGAGGGCGATCCGATGAAGAACTCCTTCGGCCGGATCGTCCGCGTGCCCAACGGATCGCCTCATCGGGGCAAGATCCTGGGGATTGTGGAGTTCAAGGACATCCTCAAGATGAAGCCGAATGCGAAATGGACATTCCGCGTCAACGGGCGGGAGTACCATTTCACGCGCCGGGACCTGCTCGAAAACAGGGAATTCAACGCCGGCGTGTTCATCTATCGCGCGGCGCCGCTGCTCAAGTACCTCTATCAGATCGGAAGCGACAATGTCCAGAGCGAGATCTATCTGACCGACCTGATCAAGATCTTCGTGGATCACGGCCTGACCGTCTCGGCTCACGTGGCCAAGGACAATGAGGTTTCGCTCGGCTTCAACGACAAGACGGTCCTGAAGCAGATGGAGGCTATCGCGCGCCGACACGTCTACGATCGACTTCGCGACATCATCACGATCCGTGATGAGGACAACTTCTTCATTGCCGACGAGGTCGTCGAGGACCTGATCCGTTTGGACCGCAAGGGGAAGCCGTTGGACATCATCGTCGGCGCCGGCGCACGCGTTCACAAGGGTGCGAAGTTGAACTACGGCGTGGTGATCGGCCAAGACGCCACGATCGACGGCAACATCATTTTCGGGCGAAACGTGGAAATAGGCGATCGCGTCCTGCTGAGCTGCTATCCCAATCAGCGAATCTCTCTTGGCGACGATTCCGCGATCATGCGCGGCGATATGGTCAAGGGTCGGGTGACCATCGGGCGCAAGGTGCGCATTGAGTCAAACGTAATCATCACGGGCAGCGACGAATGGCCCGTCTCGATCGGAGACAATGCGGTGATCCGGGGCACCACCTATATCTTCGGATGCACCATCGAACCCGACGTCAACATCCTGCACTCGGTCTTGATCCGGAAGCGCATCGAGCGCACCGTACGAAAGGACGGCTCGATTCAGCCGATTCGATTCTTCTTGCCCCTTGCCGAAGGCGTGGATTCGATTGTCTCTCTGGACGAACGCCACGCCTAGGTTTTCGACACGCTCGATCACGTGAGGGTAATCTTTCGCGGTCGAGGCCGCCGCAGGATTTCTCAAAAGGAGAACTCGACACAACCCTTATGGACCGACGTGGCGCCGATACCAGTCGATCGCCCTCTCCAACCCTTGTTCGAAACCAACCTGTGGCGTGTAGCCGATGAGTTTCTTGGCCAAGCCGATGTCGGCCAGGGAATGCTTGACATCACCAGGTCTGGAATCCACATACCTTGGTTTGACGGACTTGCCCAGAAGGCGGTTGATGGTGGCGATGATTTGATTCACGCTGACTCGCTCGCCGCAGGCGATGTTCAGGACTTCGCCTTTCATGTCCGGAGCCGAGGCGGCCAGCAGATTGGCATGGACCACGTTGTCGATGTAGGTGAAGTCCCGTGTCTGCTCGCCGTCGCCGTAGATCGTGGGAGGCACTCCCTTGAGGATAGCGGTGACAAAGGCGGGAATGGCGGCCGCATACTGGCTTGCCGGATCTTGGCGAGGGCCGAACACGTTGAAGTATCGCAGTGAGACCGTCTGAAGGGCAAAACAAGTGCTGAAGCACCGGCAGTAATACTCTCCCACCAGTTTGTTCACCGCATAGGGACTGAGCGGGCTCGGCAAGAACGTCTCTCGCTTGGGAAGCTCAACCGTGTCACCGTAGGCGCTGCTGCTGGCCGCGTAGACGACGCGCCGGACGCCCGCGTCTCTGGCGGCGAGCAGCAGATTGAACGTTCCGTCGACATTCGCCTGATGGCTGGCCAGAGGATTCTCAACCGACTTCGGTACCGAAGGCAGCGCACCCTCGTGGAATACCACCTCGACCCCTTCACATGCCTTGCGGCAATCCTCCGCGCTGCGCAGGTCGCCTTCCAGGATTTCGGTCTGTGCCTCCACATCGCTGAGATTTGCCCGCTTGCCCGTGGAGAAGTTGTCGAGAACCCGAACACGATCGCCCCGAGAGACCAATGCATGAACCAAGTGGGAACCGATGAAACCGGCGCCCCCCGTCACAAGGTAGACACCCATGGACCACTCCTTTCGCACGGGCCTGCGAACACTCATGCCATCCACGATCGAGCCATCGAAGAATGCCTCGACCATCCGGTTGCGTCAACAGAATACACGTGATTGGAACGGCGTTCAAAGGCTCGATGTCTCTTGATCCGTCCGCCGGCGCACGATTGCCCGGTGGTCACGCGGGCGAACCGGACTGAATGAGCTGTTTGGCCCGGAGGACTTCTCCGACGCTCCAAGCCTGAGCGATGCAGCCTCGTGGCCGGTGCGGCGGATCGCCGTCGAAAATCTCACTGATCGTGCCCAGGCCCGCCTGGCCAAGGTGATCGATCAGCGGCTGGAGCAGTAATTCGCACCGTCGCCGTGCGTCGGCGCTGAAATCGTTCACGCGAAGATACGCCTCGATGAACGAACCGATCAACCACGCCCATACCGTTCCCTGATGATAAGCCGAATCCCGCTGGAATGCGTCTCCTTCACAGCGACCCCGATAATGCGCGTCGCCGGGGGCGAGCGACCTGAGCCCGTACGGCGTCAACAGGTGTCGTTCGACGCAATCCACCACGGCTCTCTTGCGATCATCCGACAGAGGAGAGTGGGGCAGGCTGACCGCCAGGATCTGGTTGGGGCGGATGCTGGCGTCGATTTCCGCCCCGCGGACGCAGTCGAAAAGGCACCGTTCTCGGTCGTTCCAGAAGGTCGCCCCGAACCACTTCGCCACACGTTCGGCCAGTTCTCCGCAGTGCCTGGCCATGTCGTTGTCGATCGGCGCCAGTCGCTTCGAAAGGATGCAGAGCGCGTTGTACCAAAGTGCGTTTACCTCGACGGGTTTGCCGTGCCGAGGAGTAAAGACCACGTCGCCGTATTTGGCATCCATCCAGGTGATCTGGGTGGAAGGATTGCCACAGTGGATCAGTCCGTCTTGTTCGATACCGATGTCGAACTGAGTGCCCTGTTCAAATGCCTTAACCACCGCGACGCAAGCCGGTGCCAGAGTGTTCTTCCATGTTGCGATGTCATTGCTGGCCTTCACATACTGATCGGCGGCATGAACGAACCATAAGCTCGCATCCACGCTGTTGTAGTCACACTGGTCGCCGTAGTCGCTGAACCGATTCGGAATCAGACCGTCCTTCTGTTTCTCGGCAAAGGTGCACAGGACCTCGCGCGCTTCCCGATGACGCCCCGTGGCCAACAGGAGCCCCGGCAGGGAAACAAAGGCATCCCGACCCCAATCGCCGAACCAGTGATAGCCGGCGAGGATCGTGGCCGCCTCTTTGCCGCCCGCTCGCACTCGACGGACAATGAATTGATCGGCGGCATAAGCCAGTTGCCGGGTCACCAAATCGCCGGAGGGCGGAGGCGTGGGGACCGTCGCGTGGCTCATCATGCCGCGCAGATTGTAGGCATCAACGAGACTGGTGCTGTTTCCGACGATCGACCAAACCAGCTTGCCCCCCGGACGAAGGCGCGTCCGCCACCACCCGGGGCTGAAGAGATCCTCACCACACGCCTGGCCGCGTTCGGCCTCGACACGATACCTGAAGTTGTACCACCAGTCGGCTTGTTGATCGAAACGGATGACCTGCGACGGCTCGTCGGCGTGAGGGATGAGTGCCAACGACAGTTCCTGATCAAGCGTGTCCGCCAGCCAGAGGCCGCAACGCGGGTCCGAATCGAGCTGAAACACTTCTCCCGCTCGTTTCCGTCGCAACCCGTGGAAGTCACGGCATGCCACCAACGGGAGAAAGTCAACCTGGACCGCGCGATCATCCGGCGCATCCACGCGGTACTCAATGCAGGCAAAGGAATGTCCGCGGAAGAGCGTGATCTGCTTGATCAGCTCGATCTCGCCCAAGTGATAGACGAACCTGACCCATGGCCGTGGCGGGGCAATCGAATAGTCGAACTCCTTGAGATGCTCGAACCCTTTCGGATGAATCGTGTGATTGAACTCGAAGTTGGCAAGCTCGACGGCGCCCTCCGGCAGGATCACACGTTCCAGCATCGTCGACAGCAAGACCGCTCGTTCCAGCGGAGGGCGTTTGGCCGTGACAAACGCTCCATGGTAGCGCCGGGTGTTGACACCCACCACCGTACCGCTTGCATATCCGCCAAGCCCATTGGTTAGCAGCCATTCACGGGTTAGCAGCTCCTCCATGCTGCCCTGAAGGATTTGGCAACACGCCTTGGGACACACATTTGCCGGTGGCTGATCGGACATTGGAAGCCTCGTCGAATTGCGGCGGGCCAGCAGTGCCGCCCAGGAAGTCGGTACCCGGAATTCGACGTTGAATCCCGGACACGGTACCTAACCCTCGCCTCCAGACACTTGGAAGGCTGAGTCTCTTACTCGACCTACGTTCCGAGCAAGGCCTCGACGAAGATCTTGGGATCAAACGGGGCCATGTCTTCGGGCTTCTCTCCCAACCCGACGAACTTGACGGGTATGTTCAACTCCTCGCGTATGCCGACCACCACCCCGCCCTTGGCCGAGCCGTCCAGCTTGGCCAAGTAGATGCCGGTGACTTTGGTGTGTTGACTAAATATCCTGGCCTGATTGACTGCGTTCTGCCCGATTGTGCTGTCGAGGACCAAGAGGACTTCGTGAGGCGCGCCGGGGATCCGCTTCTCAACCACGCGTTGAATCTTGCCCAACTCACGCATGAGGTGGTCCTGCGTATGCAGGCGGCCGGCGGTGTCGACCAAAAGGACATCCGCTTCTCGCGAGAGCGCCGCCTGGCAGGCATCAAACACTACGGCGCCGGGGTCCGCCCCTTGTTGATGTTTGACGATCTGCACGCCGATTCGATCCGCCCAGATCGTCAGTTGTTCCACGGCGGCTGCGCGAAATGTGTCACATGCCGCCACGATAACGCTCTTGCCTTCCTTCTTCAACCAGTAGGCCATTTTCGCCACACCCGTGGTCTTCCCCGAACCGTTGATGCCGGCCATCAGGACGACCGTTGGCCCGCTAGGGGCGTAGTTCAACTGCCTGTCCGCTTCGGGCCAGTAGGCGAGTATCATCTCCCGCAAGAACGGGACGATCTGCTCCGCATCGGCAATCTTGCCTTCTCGCCAAGCCGTTCGAACTGCTTCGATGAGCCGCCGGGTCACATGCGGGCCCATGTCATCGGCGAGCATGGTGTCTTCGAGTTGCTTCAGCAACTCATCCGAGATCTGGCCGCGCAAGAGGGTCTGGAAGCCGACCAGGATCTTCTGGCGCGTCTTTGTGAGGCTCTGTTTGATTCGGTCGAACAGTCCCATGATTCCCTAGGCAGGGCTTCTTGCCCGCATGCCGCAAGGGCATCATACTCCTGCGGCGGACGCATCTAGTCCGTCACCTCGGCCTCAGCCGCCAGTTGCTTGCGCGCCGCATCCAAGACCCCATTCAAGAACTGCGGCGTGTCGGCCTCTCCGAACAACTTGCCCAGTTCGATCGCCTCGTCGATCGCCACGGCCGGCGGTGGGTCACCCAGCGACATCATCTCAAAGACCGCCAGACGAAGGATGCTTCGGTCGACGGCCGCCATGCGATCGACCGACCAGTGTCGGCTCGATCGGGCAATGACCACATCAATCCGCTCTTTGCGGCTCCATGTCCCCCGAACGAGTCGATCGGCGTAATCCACTACCTCCGGGTCATCGCTGGAGTCCTTCAGGAACGGCCCGAGCTGAGCGAAAAACCCCTCACCCTGGACGTCCAGTTGAAACAATGCCTGCATCGCCAGAATGCGGGCCTCTCGTCGTTTCACTTTCACTGTGCGCTACTTCTTGCCTTTGAGGCCCTTGAGTTTCCCGAAGAGATTGACCATCTCGATTGCGGCGGCGGCCGCGTCCGCCCCCTTGTTGCCGGCCTTGGTTCCGGCACGTTCGATGGCCTGTTCGATGCTGTCCGTGGTCAGAATCCCGTAGATGGTCGGCACACCCGTTTCGAGCCCCACCTGTGCCACTCCCTTGCTCGCCTCCGCAGCCACATACTCAAAATGCGGCGTGTGCCCACGAATGACACAACCCAAACAGAGCACGGCGTCAAACATACCGCTTTCCGCCAGTCTCTTGGCGGTCATGGGAATTTCAAAGGACCCCGGAACCCAGACCTCGGTGATTTGATCCGCGTCGCCGCCATGCCGAACGATGGTGTCGACGGCCGCGGAGACCAACTTGTTCGTGATGAACTCGTTGAAACGGCTGGCCACCAGGGCAAACCGCATCCCTTTGGCCACCAACTCACCGACAATCTGATTGGGCATGTGCATGTCTCCGTCGCCTGTCCCGCCGCTCCCGATACGCCAAGGACAGGTTCCTAAGAACAGGATAGTGATCACCCCTTCGCATTTCAACTGATACCCGGACTCAACGTCGTCGTGTCGAACCCACCGCGGCGGAAGGTTTATGTTGCATCGGACCCGCTATATGATGCACAAGGACCTGCGATGATGATCGCCGACCTGTTCATCGAGCCGAGCGAGCAGTTGTGGGCGGGCATACCCGCCTTTCTATGGACCGTGTTCGTACTGGACCTCGCGCTCGCGCGCCCGCTTTGGCCCGCTCCTTCGGTCCCATCAGGAACGCGGCGTTGGCCGCTCGCAGTGGCCCTGACCCTCTTGGGACTCGCCGTCCTCTGGTGGGGCAATCGCCTCGTCGGCCGGCCGGAGTGGTGGTACCCCACGTGGGCCGTGCTGCTGATCTGGACGATCGCCGCGAGGGAATCGGCGCTCGCCGCGCGCAAGCTTGGCCTCGGGTCGGTTGCCCCTTGGATCCTGACGGCCCTCTGTGTCGCGGGCGGAGTCGTGGGTCTGACCCTGATCGCAAGGAGCCGCTCACCGGCGGACGAGGCCTTGCTCGCCTGTCTGATCGTCATCACGGCTCTGTTATCCGCCTTGTGGGTTTTCCGATCGTATCGCCATCACGGAGCTGCCGACGGGGGCCGACAGCGGTTGCCCGCCACATGTCGGCTGGCGTCGTTTGTTCTGTTGGCTGTCATCCTCTTGAATCCTGTGCTGCGTCATCAACGGGTCCGTTATGATCGCGCCTGCCTGATCGTGCTCATGGACGATTCTCGTTCGATGAGCATCCGAGACGTTTTGCTCTCGGGAAGTTCCCAACCGATCAGCCGGGTCGGCGCCTTGAATACGTCGATGACATCCCATCAGTATGAATTTGGACGGATTCGTCGCGAACTGGATGTCTTGATCTACCGGTTCGCCGAACGGTTGGCGTCGACCGACGAAATGAGCGTGCGGGCGGAAGGCCAATACACCGCTATCGGTGATGCCATTCGGCAGGCGTATGATGCCGCCCTCCAGAACGGGCGTCCCGTGGCCGGCATCCTGCTTTTTAGTGACGGAGCCAACAACGTTGCCGGGGTTTCGGAACCGGCCGCCGCCGCGGCAGCGCTGGCCGCCGGACACGTCCCCCTTTGGGCCGTCGGCGTCGGAAGCGAAACACCCAGCGGTCAAACACGCACCATCATCCCGCGCAACCTCCTGATGGCGCGACGCGTGGCCGCCATGAATCAATTGCCCATCACCGCCGAATTCAGTTTCGTCGGATTCCGAGGCCAGTCGGCTCGCGTCGAACTCCTTTTTGATGATGAGGTTGTCGACCGTCAGCGGATCGACTGCTCGATGGATAGCGAGGCGCGGCAGATTCGATTCCTCTTCGTTCCGCGCGTCGGTGGCCTTCACAAGGTGACCGTCCGGGCGACGCCCGAGCAGTTTAAGCTTGACGGGCCGCCGGCCGAACTGAGTCAGTATCTCCACGTCACGGACGAGGTGATCCGCGTGCTCTATGTCGAGGGGAAGCCCAGATATGAGGGCACGTTTCTCGTCCGCGCGCTGGCCACCTGTGAGCAGGTGCGACTTCACAAGATCCTGCTGGCAGCCCCCGGCGATGAGGACGTCCGCACCTCGCCCGGAGGTCCGGCCGGCCAGTGGCAATGGTATCACGTCATCATCCTGGGCGACATGGCCCCAGGCCAACTCCGCGCGTCTCAGATGCAGGCAATTCGGCAATACGTCGCCGACGGAGGCTGCGGCCTGGCGATGGCAGGCGCCCGGGGGTTGCTCGCAAGCGGGGCCATGGCCGGAACGCCCCTGGCCGATCTTCTGCCCATGAGCCCGACAGCCGATTGGATTGAGCGGTTGGTTACCGTTACCCCTACTCAGGCGGGGTTGAAACACCCCGTCTGTCAGATCGACGAGTTTCCCCAGGCGGTCGCCGAACGGTGGCGTGGGCTGGCGCCGATGCGCGGCGCATGCCGCCTGACCGGAATAAAGCCGGCCGCGCAGGTCTTGGCGACCAGCCAGGACGGTCAGCCGATGATAGTCGTGCAAGCCTTCGGCGCGGGCAACGTGCTGGCGCTTGCGTTCGATTCGACCTGGCAGTGGTGCATGCAGCACGACGACGGGGCGAGCTATCATCGACGATTCTGGCGAGAGGTTGTTTTATGGCTGGCGAACCGAAAGCCCGCCGTCTGGATTGCGGCCGATCATCCGCGCTATCAATTGCCCTTGCTCATGAGCCGACAGCAGCGCGTCGAGATCCGCGCCGGTGTCGATAGTCCGATCAAGGGGCACGCGTTGACGAACATCCGGATGGAGGCACGGATGGCCTTGCCCGACGGCGAGTCGGTACCGCTGACTATGACGCCCGGAACGGACCACTACGCCGCGACCGTTCAAGCCAAGACCGACGGTACATACGGACTCGAGCTGGTGGTTCGGTCGGACGACCGGGAGATCGGCCGGGCGACCGGCGAGTTCATCGTCGAGTCGCCCGATCTGGAAATGACGCGGCAACTGGCCGACTTCGATCTACTTCGCGAACTGGCCGCACGAACCGAACCGGCCGGCGGCAGGTTTCTGACTCTTGATAACCTCAGCGAGGTTCTCAGACAGATCGGAACCAATGACTATCGCCGTCGGCATGAGGAGACCGTCGTCCAACGACTCAGCCACGACGGCCGGTGGCGACTATGGGGACTGTTCTGCGGCCTGCTGTTCGTGGAATGGGTCATCCGCAAACGCCGAGGGCTCGTGTAGACGATGGCGCCGTCCGCACGATGACGGTGGGAAGTGGGCGTTTCGCCCGCCACGTCGGTTCGGGGGGCATGGAGCGAAGCCACGAACGGAGCGTGGCGGAACCCGGGGTTGCCGGCGCCTTCGGGAAGGATCTCTCCGCGACGGGTCGGCGGAGCGCCCTACACCTTCGCCGTGTAGCGGATGTTCTTCGTGTCTATCCTGCCGTGGACCACCTCGACGAACGGCTTGCCGTTTTTCACGCCTACAATACCGTAACCCCCGGCCGTCGCTAGGAAACCGCGAAAGTCCCCCCGAATGCTCGGCGCGATGTAGAGAACCTTGTCCACGGCGTCATACCGAACGCCGGTCAGTCCCTGCAACAAGGCGTAGGACGACATGGCCCGGGCATACCAGTGGCCACACTCGTATTCGTTGAACGGATTACGAATCCGCCCGTCGTATCGATCACGACACGTCCGGACGAATTCAAGGCCTTCGTCCACCAAGCCGACCATCCTCAGGTGCGCGGCGACTTGATACTCGATGCCGGTCCAGACCTCGTCGCTGTAGACGAACGGCAGCGACAGCTTTCCGCCCCGTGGCCACGTGCAGAGCAGCAGTCCGCCTTCCGATCCGACGGCATAGGACGGACGTTGTGGGTTCGCGTGTTCCGACAGATCCTTTTTCAGGTTGTACGTGTGAACCGCCTTCAGATGAGACGTCACTTTAGCGCGATCAAGAACTTGTCCCACGCCGCACACCAGCGCCATCCACGACCCCAACACGCCGTCGGACAAGCACCCGCTGCCGTACTGGTATTTGGGCCCCTCCTTCTTAAGCAATTCGACCGCCTCGGGCGAGTAGTGACCGACCATGCTTTTCGCATCAAGGGGGCTCTTCGCTTGCAGGCCCTCCCACTGGATCTTCTGGAAAAAGTACTCGCCATTGAACAATTCGGTTTCAGCGAAGCGCGTCCCCTTGTCGATCAGGGTCGCCCAGCCGCTCGCGTCTTCGCCCAGTGCCTTGGCCATCATGACGCCGGCGGTCAGCGCGCCCAGGTAGAAGCTTGTGCACATCCCGTTCGGACCCCAGAACTCGATGTCGTAGGTGTTGTGGTGCGGTTCTTCGACGATGCCCTTGTGCGTGGGGTCCCATGTCTCGATGCAGTAGTTCAGGCTCTGCTTGATCTTGGGCCACATGCCCCGGAGCCATTCCGTGTCGCCGCTGATCCGCCATTCGCGGAAGGCCTTCATGATGCCGCCGAGCTGGCCGTCGGCCGCCGCGTGGAAGTCGTGTGCGACGGGACGGATGGGCAGGTTGCTTCGAAACGCTTGATGGCCTCGTGCATCCTGCGACGCGCCGAATTCGGTTTCGCGGAGCGTTCGCTCAAGGTCGGGGAACAGATGAGGCAGCGCCTGGGCGTAGTTCCAGACGTGGGTACACGAGCCGTGACAGCAACCCTCGTTGTCGCCACACCCTTCCCAGCTCCACAGACGACCATCGGCTTGGCGCAAGACCGTTGGCGACTTCAGGATGGTCAGATTTGCGGCGACCGCCTCCACGACTTCCGGTGGAAGCGTCGTGTCATAGAAGGTTTTGCTGAAACGCTCCGAGTTCCGGCGAAGTGTGTCGTACTGGTCGTTCCAATAGGCGGCCAGCTCGTTGATGTCCCTGAAGCGGTTGGCATACCACGGGACGTAATGGGGGGAACACTCACCTTTCCGTGTCGCCGGTTGCGACGTGGGGTCGCTGCCGCTTCGCAGTCTTGTCTGGCCGGAGTACCACGCCAGTTGAAGGACGATGGTTTGACCCTGCCCGGGCTTTAGCTTGAACGGCACGAATACCGTGCCGCCGGGCGACGGTCCTCCCGTGCGGGGTCTTGGCCGATCGTAGCAGGCCGCCTCCCGCACATCTTTCCATGCCATCGTCAACGGATCCCACCAGCCGCCTCGGAACCACGCAAGGTTTACCTTGACGCCGGGGGAGCTAACGCGAGCGCAGAAGGCGCTCTTTTCCCACGGTTGATCCTTGGGACCTTCCTCAACCAAAAGGAATCCACCGGGGGTGGGTTGAACGGAATGCCGGCCATTCTGGACCACCAGAAAATTGCGGGCATTGAATGAGAACACCGCATCCAGGGCGATGCCGCCGGTGTTGACGATCCGATACTCAAGACCGGCCACCGGCAGGCTGGCGTTGTCGGCATCACCCGGCTCGAAGGGACTCCAGCCTGTGATCTCGGCCGACAGCGGCAACTTGGGATCAGTCAGCTCGACCGTTGCGAACGGGAACCGTGCGCGGAAGACTGCCTGACGAAACCGCGGCAAGCCGTACGTCTTGCCGGCGGCGCCGTTGCCTGTTCCCGGCTGGCCAAACACCTTCCAACCGGGTACAGGGCCCTCGAGAACGCGCGCGAGCTCGGGCTTACCCTTGACGGAGATGGCCGCGAAGACCGCCGGTTCGTTGAACACCTCGGGCCGGTTTCTCAGCGAAAAGTGTGACAAGGCGCCTGTCCCCTCCAGGCAAATCATTCCGGCGCCCATTCCACCCAGGGGGAAGGCCACGCGGCTCAGGCACTCGCCCCGATAGACATCGTTATAGCCTCGCCGAGCGGTTCGCTGCGCCCCCCCGTTTCGCTTGGGCACCGAACCGGCATGCGTCGCCGGTCCCTTCTGGGAAACCCTGTCGGTCATATCACCGCATCCCGCAACGCCCATCACTCCGGCCGCCGCCACGGAGTGCTTCAGGAAGTCTCGACGCGCCAACGATGTCTTGCCCGGATTCGCTCGAACCATGGTTGTCTCCTCAAACAGCCGTCAGAAAGGGGTGGCTACGGCCCGCCTGTCTGGTACCATGTACGCCCGGCGATATTCTATCGAAGAACGCAGGCAATTTGGGAGGCTGAGCATATGTCATTGTCCAAACAACTCTCCGGCGCGGGCATCCTCATGATGATTGCCGGTTGTGCGTCATCGACGACCACGATGAAGGACATCAAGATCCGCACGGAGTCCGATCCGAGTGTTCGTTTCCCCGGTGAAGGCACGTTTTCCTGGGCCCTTCGTTCGGGTGACATATCGAAGGAATTCAAAGGGGATGCCCAAGCGGTGGGGTGGCGAATTCGCGATACCCTGGAGAGGGAGTTTGCCCGCCGGGGCTTCGAATACCGCGGGGGGGGATACAAGGTGGATTTCCTCGTGTACTACCGCATCGTAACCGAGGATGAACTTGACGCGGCCAGCCTAGCTAAAGAGTCCGGTGAAAAGGGCGGCCAGCCTTCCGCGACGGGCGGCAAGTTCGTGAAGGGTTCGCTCATCATTGACGTGCTCGAACCCAAGACCTACAGACTCATGTGGCGCGGCATTGCGGAGATGCAAATCGATGCCGTGTCCGAAATCGGTGAGCAGGAAAAGGTGAAAAAAACCAATGAGGCTGTCCAGAAGATCCTCGAAAAGTTTCCACCACGGCGGTAGTTGAGGTATGTGTTGGACAAGCCAGCGCAGGTCGGTTTCATCCCGGCCTGCGCTTTTTCATATCGTCCTGCCCAGAGAATGCGGTGCTGTCAGCGAACCGGGCTGTCCCCAGCCCGGCCTGTCCGGCGTGCTTGCTACGGAACGGCCCGCCGGCCACGGCTCGGCCGTAGGCCGTGCCAGGGAGGACACCCCGGTTCGGTCGGTGGCGGCCCGTCTTCATCGCTCATTTCGATTGTCATGGCAGCCTACGTTTCCGGCGGGAGGGTCGTAAGAGATGACCGAGACGACTGGATGGGTCGTATCATGACTGTGGTTTCGACGGCTCGAGCGAGAGGGCAAGACCTACTCACGTTTCTTCGGAGGGACTTGGGCCGAGGTGAAGCGATAGTGTCGTTTCGGCCACCCGGTGTCATTGTGGTATACCCAGTCGGGCCTGACGTACCCTCAGCCCCCTCATCTTTCGGGCAACGGACCTGCAAAGCGGCTCGCGACTACGCTTGCCCTCCCATTCGCATTCGCCGGCAGGTAGGTTGGGTGAAGCTCAACAAGCGCACCGCCAGTCGTTGTTAGCCCACATTTCAGATGCTAGCATGCATAATGGACTCGTGTCGTCGAACCTTCGTAGGCGATCGGAACCACTGGTTCGTGATTCCTATCTCGAACCAGCCTGATCGAGTGATCTTCACGAGCGAAAGCATCCGCCATGAACAAGAATCCGCGAATTCTTGCGATGGCATACGGCTTGGCCTCTCTTGTCTGTGTGGCCGCCGGTCTGTCGTGCAACCGACATTCCGCTCCGTCGCCCTCCACTCAAGCTGCTCCGGTGCCCTCTTCTCGGCCCGCCGCGCAGCCTACTTCGTCGCCCTCCGGGTACGTCGGCTCGGCGAGTTGTCGTGAATGTCACGAGAAGTTCTACCAGCTTTGGGCGCCATCCCACCACGGCCTGGCGATGCAGACCTACACACCCGAGTTCGCCCGGGCACAACTCACTGTCCAGAAGGACGACATCGCGATCGGCAAGCGCCGCTATCGGGCGCAGATCGAAGGACAGACGGGTTCGGTTCGAGAGCAGGGGCCCGACGGCGACAAATCCTATTCGATAGAACACGTGATGGGCGGCAAGAACGTCTACTACTTCCTCACGCGGCTCGAACGCGGCAGGCTTCAGGTCTTGCCGGTGGCCTACGACGTCATGAAGAAGGTGTGGTATGACACGGCCGCCAGCGGTGTTCGGCACTTTCCCGACCGGACGGACGAGGCGATCGATTGGAGGGAGAGGCCCTACACCTTCAATACGTCGTGCTACAGTTGTCACGTCAGCCAACTGACGACCAACTACGATCTGAAGACCGACGCCTATCGCACGACCTGGGCCGAGCCGGGCATCAACTGCGAGACCTGCCACGGCCCGGCCGGCGAACATGTGCGAACGTTCAAGCAGGCTCCCCCGAATCAACCGCCCAAAGACCTCAAGATCATCAGCACGAAGATGTTGACTCCCGAGCAAAACGATGCGATCTGCGCACCATGTCACGCCAAGATGGTCGTGCTCACCAATGCCTTTCACCCCGGCGACGAGTACTTCGACCACTACGACCTCGTGACGTTGGAGCATCCCGACTTCTATCCGGACGGGCGTGACCTGGGCGAGAATTACACGTACACGCTCTGGCGGATGAGTCCGTGCGTCAAGTCGGGCAAGCTGCACTGCGTGCACTGCCATACGTCCAGCGGCCGGTACCGGTTTCAGGGCGAACAGGCGAATCGGGCGTGTGCGCCCTGTCACGAAGACCGGGTGAAGAACGCCCCGGCCCACACGAATCACAAGGCCGACGGCGAGGGGAACAAGTGTGTTTCGTGCCACATGCCGATGACGAGCTTCGCACGGATGCGACGGAGCGATCACTCGATACGCCCACCCGCTCCGGCGGCCACCATGGCGTTCAAGTCGCCCAACGCCTGCAACATGTGCCACGCCGACAAGGATGCGGCCTGGGCCGATCAATGGGTCCGCAAGTGGCGTTCACGCGACTACCAGGCGCCGATTCTGCGGATAGGCTCGCTGATCGATGCAGCGAGGCAAAACGACTGGTCTCGACTGGGCGAAATGATGGATCATGTGACGGACCCGAGACGCGATGAGATCGTCGCCAATTCACTCATTCGATTGCTCCGTACGTGCAGTGACAACCGAGTCTTGCCGGTCATGATGAGGGCACTGAAGGATCCTTCGCCGCTGATCCGGGCCACCGTCGCCGAGGCCATGGGGGACCGGCTGACGCCCGACGTCGTGGCCGGGCTGCTCGCCGCCACGGCGGACACCTATCGACTCGTTCGGATTCGGGCGGCGGCGTCGCTCGCCCGCCTGGATCCCGGCGCCTTGCGGGATTCGGACCGTCGCAGCCTCGAGCGCGCCGTGGCTGAGTTCGAGGCATCGATGATGGCGCGACCCGACGATGCCGCTTCTCACTACAACCTGGGCAACTTCCACCTGTCCCGTGGCCAGGCAGAGCGAGCAGTGGCATGCTTTGAGACGGCCGGCAAGTTCCAGCCCGAACTGATCATGCCCTGGGTGAACGCCTCGCTCGCCTACAATGCGTTGGGGCAAAATGCGAAGGCGGAAGAGAGCCTCCGGCGGGCGCTGGGGCTCGATCCCAATAGCGTGCCGGCCAATCTCAACCTGGGTCTGCTTCTCGGCGAAATGGGGCGTGTTGCCGACGCCGAGGCAGCCTTTCGAAAGGCGTTGGTCGCCGAACCCAACAATGCCGTGGCGGCCTACAACCTCGGGGTCATTCTGGCGGATCGGCTGCCCGACGAGGCCATTCAGTGGTGTCGCAAGGCGGCCGAACTGCGACCGGACGAGCCGAAATACGCTTACACGGTGGCGTTCTATCTGCGGAACCGGGGCGACGTGGATGCCGCCGTCCGACTGCTCCAGGATATGCTCCGAAAGCGTCCGGCCTATCCCGATGCCTACGGGTTGCTGGGCGACATCCTCGAGAAGCAAGGTAAGACCCGGGAGGCCATCGGCTTGTACAATCGGGCCTTGGCCGACGACCAATTGTCCGAACAGGCTCGCCGCCTTTTTGTCGCACGACTTCAGGCACTGGCGTCTCCGTAGTTCGAGGATCGCGGCGATCCGCTCGGTGATTACTGGCCGGGATCATGATCCTGTGATAGACTTCCGCCCGTTCGAGGGGTACGGCGGGATGGTTGTGGGTGTTGTGACGGGTTGCGGAAGTCTGTCGTGGAAGACCCTGTCGAGCAGTTCCCAGCGAATGGGAAAGAGCGTGCTTCTCTTGTTTGAGAAGGAGCGGTCCGTGTCAGACCCTTCTGTTGCGCTCATCGAGCGCCGCCCCGAGGCCGTGGTGCTGCACATTCTGGCAGACCGGCCGAATGAGTCGAATCTGACGGCGCTGCGATCCGAGGTGACTGCGGCGGCCGCCGAATCGCCTGAGCTGCCCGTGATCCTGGACATGACCAAGGTTGCATTTATGCCCAGCTTGTCGCTCGGCGCGATGGTACAGCTCTCAAGGCAATTCCAGGTGCGAAAGCAGCGATTGATGCTTGCCGGACTGCAGCAGTTCGTGCGAGAGACGATGACGATCACACGTCTGGACAGGCTGTTCGAGATTCACGATGACGTGCCGGCGGCGCTGAAGGCGGTGCGGGGGGGAGCATAGAAGGTATGCGAGATCGGTCGACAACCGCGTTTCAGTTGGCCGTACCGTGGGGTATTGCCGACAGTATGCTTCCGCCGGCAATCCTCTTCGAGGATCGGCAGACCGTGCTTGCACGACATGACTGAGACGTCGTCCATTGCGTGGGTGAGTCGGGAGCGTGGGCCCTGGGGGCAGGCGGCGGGTGCTTTCAATCCGCTCCTGAGGCAACTGGCCGAACAGGCATTCTCTCGGGCGGCAGGGGCGCCGCTCATATCGGGTAATTCGATCCGTCTACTCCGAGATGCCACCGAGAATTACCCCGCCTGGTTGGAGGCGATTCATTCGGCCGAACGCTGGATTCACCTCGAGAGCTACATTATCGCCAACGATGATACGGGGTGGGAGTTCGCCGAGGCCCTTGCGGCCAAGGCCCGTGCGGGTGTGCGTGTCCGACTCATCTACGACTGGCTCGGGACGCCCAAGTTCGCCTGCCGCAAGCTCTGGCGCATGCTGACCGGCGCGGGTGCCGAGGTTCGATGCTTCAACCCCCCCCGGCTCGATCGTCCGCTGGGCTGGCTGAGTCGCGACCATCGCAAGATGCTGGGCGTCGACGGGCGGGTCGGCTTTGTGACCGGCCTGTGCATCAGCAGTGCGTGGGGCGGCGATCCGGCGCGGGGCGTCGAACCCTGGCGCGATACGGGCATCGAAATCCGCGGTCCGGCCGTTGCCGAGGTGGAAGAAGCCTTTGCGCAGGTTTGGGGCGCGACGGGCGGGAGCCTCTTCGAAGAGGAACTGCCGTCGCCCGATTCCATTCCCGTTGCCGGAGACGTGGGGCTTCGGGTCATCGCCACCGCGCCGAACACGGCCGGGCTGTACCGGCTCGACCAGCTCATCGCGGCCCTGGCGAGAAAGACGCTTTGGCTCACTGACGCCTATTTTGTCGGGGTGGCGACGTACGTGCAGGCTCTACGCGCCGCCGCAACCGACGGCGTGGATGTGCGGCTCTTAGTGCCGGGGGCGAGCGACATCCCGGCGCTCAAGCCGGTGACGCGTGCCGGCTATCGGTCCTTGCTCGAGAGCGGCATACGCATTTTCGAGTGGAACGGTCCGATGCTGCATGCCAAGACGGCCGTGGCCGACGGACGATGGGCCCGTGTCGGCTCGACCAATCTCAACCTCGCGAGTTGGCTGGGAAACTATGAGTTGGATGTGGCCGTCGAGGACGAGCGATTCGGTCAGGAGATGGATCGGGTCTACCTGGAGGACCTGTCGCGTGCGACCGAGATCGTACTGAGTACGAAGAGACGGATTCGGCTTGCGGCCGAGGTGCCGCTGCACCAACGACAGAGGCATCGGGGCAGTTCGGGCCGGGCGGCGGCGGGAGCCCTGCGTCTGGCCAACAGTGTCGGCGCCGCCATGACGGATCGGCGCGTACTCGGATCGGCTGAGGCACGTGTCATGGCGGTGGCGGGCACGTTGCTACTCGTCTTTGCTGCCGTCTGTGTGATTTGGCCGCCGGCCATCGCAATTCCGCTGGCTGTTGTAGCCTCTTGGGCGTCCCTCTCACTATGGGTGAGGGCGTGGAAGTTGCGACGGCATCGAAGCGGGAAGGGTTGAACGTGTGACAGGCCTCGCGTTGGCAGATCCGACCGATCTGATCGCGGTGCATCAATCTTGCCCGAGGCCCGTGTATGCAGATAGGCTCTTGATCGTGACGGATGTGCCACCGATACGGACGGCGGTAAGATCGGGATCTTGAGAAGAGGAGACGATGAAGATGAAACGCCTGCACCGATTCCATGGCGCAACGGTATGCGTCGGGGTCAGTCTGTTCCTGGTGGCGGCCGTTCCCGGTTGCCGCGGATACGGCCCGATGAAGGTCCAGTCGTCGTATGGGCCCGGCGTCAAGTTCACCGGCCTGGGCTCAACCTATGACTGGGACCGGGGCGTGAGAGAGACCACGGGAGATGCCGGGGTCGACAATCCCTATCTCCACGCCCTGATCACCCAGATTGTGGAGGACGAACTCGCCGCCAAGGGGTTCACAAAGAAGACGACCGGCACACCGGACTTTTGGGTGCAGTATCGGTTGGCCAGGCGACTTCGCAATCAGCTCGAGGGCGCCGAACTGGAGTATTCCGAGGGCACGGTCGTGTTTTACGTTATCGACCCACCGACGCGGCAGTGGATCTGGCGCGCCTCTGCGGAGGCGCGACTTGTCGAATCCAAGCCTCCGGCGGAGAAAGAGCAGAGGCTGAGGGAGGCCTTCAGTCGGATGTTCAAGGATTTCCCTGCCAAGCGCGAGCGACTTCCGGCGAACACACGATGAGGCGACCTCATTTCCGTTGAGGTGCTCATGACCTTCACCTTTCTCTCAAGGAGAAACCGTTCGGGTTGCACTGCGGCTATTTCGTGAGGAGGCCCGAACAGCACAGGAACATGGGGACGGCGGCAAGAATCAGGCCCGCGATGGCAGCGCTCTTGCTCTGATAACGTTTGGACATGCCCACGACGGAGCATACCAGGCCGACGACCCAGAAAAACATGGCCCCAAAGAAGGCTCCCAGCATCTTGGTCAGCCACGGATGCTTCTCCACATCCTTCATCATCTCCATCATTCGCTGCTGCATTTCCATCTGGGTTACGGCACCGTCGGGGCCCACGCCCAAGTCGCGATGATGCTTCACGGCAATTGAGGCCGTAGCGAAAATCAGGCCGACCGCCAACAGGCTACAGAGCATTCCGATGACTCCGGGCGTATTGCGCGGCCGTTGAGCGGCAAAGCCGGCTCCACCCGGCGCTCCGACAGGTGGCCACGTCGGCTGAGGGACACCGGTCCAAGGCGGTGGCGGAGAAGAAGGCATTTGCTGGGGGGGGTAGCTGCCCGTCATGGGCGGCATCGGTATGCCCGATTGAACTTGAATGGGCACCTCGGCGGTCGGCACCGTTCCGATCTGCAACGTCGACTCCGCCGGCGACGTTACGACATTTCGGCAGAACGGACAACTGACCTGTTTACCGGCATGTTCGTTGTCCACCTCGATCGGTTGTCGGCATGAAGGACAGGCAAACTGAATGGCCATCGTGAAGTTCCCCGCGTGATCTCAATGTCAGTGTACGTTGCATTCCTGCAGCATTAGCTCTTGGGCCGCAGCGCACGAATCTGATCGAACGACATTCGAGCCGCCGCTTCGATGTCCCCCCCCATTACCTTGCTCAGATAGCCGAAGGACTCAAACTCCACCGAGCAGAATCCATCATAGCCCATCTCGTCGAGGGCGCCGAAAAACGCCGGCCAGTTGACGTTGCCTTCGCCCAGGAACGGAAACAGGAACTTGCCGTTTCCCGGCACGCCGACGGCATCCTTCAGGTGGCAGTGCTTGATCGCCTTGCCCCACTGACGCACGAGCCAGCCCGTATCGGTGTGGCCGTAGAGCGTGTCGTGTGACGGGTCGAAGTTCACGCCGAGGCAGTCTTTGCGGTAGTGGTCGATCAGAAATCGCGTGGTGAAGTAGTCGTGCGAGAGCATTCCCCAAACGCCCTCGACGGCGATGGTGACGCCGGCCTTTTCGGCCGCCGCCACAAATTGGTCGTAGGCGTCGAAGACCTGCTTCCAGGCCTGGCCCATGCTGATCGTATGGTCCACGGTGGGGGCAACCGGGTCCCACGGTGCCGGTCCGGTGAAGAAGTTCAGGGTGCGGATTCCCGCTTCTCCGGCCGCCTGGATGCATTCCAGGGCGAGCCCGATTCGGTCGGTTCGCTTGGCGTCGTCGAGGCAGACGACGTCCTGCTGCACGACGATCTCGCTGACCTCCAAGCCGCCTTCGCGGGTGATCTCGACCAGCTTCTTCAACTCGGCGGGCGATTTCGATCGCGGATTGAAATGCGCCAGCGTCCACTCGACGCCCTGATATCCGATGGTCTTGAGCGACTTGACGACGTCTTGTGGCCGCATCCTCGAATAACCCAGTGAGGCCATGAAGGCGAGTTTGATCTTGCTCATGTTGGCTCCTGTGACCGCATGACAGCGCCCCTCTCCGCGCCGCTGACGCAGCGGCGGTAGATGTCGATGAATCCACCCCGTACCTTCGGTTCGTTCGGCTTCCACCCGTGACGACGGCGGTTCAACTCCGCTTCGTCGACGAGCAGATCGAGCCTCCGTCCGGGGATGTCGATGGCGATTCGATCGCCATCATGAATGAAGGCAATCGGTCCGCCGTCGGCGGCCTCAGGGCACACGTGCCCGATACACGGGCCGCGCGTCGCACCACTGTACCGTCCGTCGGTGATCATTGCCACCGAATCGCCCAGGCCCATGCCCACGAGCATGGCCGCCGGTATCGACAGCTCGCGCATCCCCGGCCCACCCCGCGGACCTTCGTAGCGAATGACCAGGACGTCGCCGGGCCTCACGCGGCCATCCATGAGCAGACGCCGCACCTCCTCCTCGCTCTCGCACACGACGGCCGGTCCGGCGTGGACGAGCATGTTGGGGCTGACCGCACTCTGTTTGACCACCGCGCCTTTCGGGGCGAGCGAACCCCGAAGCACGGCAATGCCGCCGGTCGGTGCGAGGGGCCGGTCGAACGGGTGAATGACTGACGGATCGTCGTTGGTCGCTTGGGTGAGCCGGTCGGCTATCGTCTCGCCCGTGCTGCACAGACAGTGCTCATCGATCCTGCAGCGCAGTTCTTTCATCACCGCCGACACACCGCCGGCCCGTTGAAAGTCCTCGAAGAAGACCTCGGCCGACGGCTTGAACCTGGCCAGTAGCGGTGTGTCTTGGCTGAGGGCTTCGAAGTCGTCCAGCGCCAGCGGCAGGTTCAATTCCGTGGCTAGGGCGAGCATGTGCAGGATCATGTTCGTGCTTCCGCCGACGGCCAAGCCGACGCGGATCGCGTTTCGCACGGACGCGGGCGTGACGACGCGGGAAAACCGCCGATCGACGAGAGTCGCCTCCGCCACTGCACGGCCCGCCCGTTCGGCCATCAACATCAGATCGGCGCTATCGGCGGGCGTGACGGTATTGCCCGCCGGCGAGAGCCCCATCGCTTCGACGAGGCAGGCCATCGTATTGGCGGTGCCCATCATGTTGCAGATGCCGGGGCCGCCGCAGACCTTCCGCTCGATCTGGTCCAGTTGATCCTGGTTGATCCGCCCGGCTTTGAACGTGCCGATCGCCTCCTTAACGTCGCTTGCGCCGCGAGGCTTGTCGTCGAATGTCGCCCGCCGCATGTAGCCGCCGGTGAGAAACACGCTGGGCAGATCACAACGGGCCGCGGCGAGCAACATACCGGGCGTGATCTTGTCGCACGAGGTGAGAAAGACCGCCCCGGCGAAACTATGAGCGCGGAGCATCAGCTCGATCGATCCCGCAATCGCCTCGCGCGACGGCAGGATGAAGTGCATGCCCCGTCCCTGACAGATTCCGTCACATGCGGCCACGGTGTGGAAGGCCAACGGTGTGCAACCGCCGGACTGAATGCCCCATCGCAGCGGTTCGATCAGACGATCCAGGTGGACATGCCCGGCTGCCAGTTCACTTGCGGAGCTTACAATGGCCACCAGGGGGCGCTTGAGGTCCTCGTCCGTCAGACCCATGGGGCGGTAGAGGGCTCGTGCGTACAGGTTTTCGAGGCCGTCCAGACTCGGCATGAGTGGGGCTCCGTAAGCCAGTGCCCAGTCCTTTCAGACTGGCGGCAGGACTACGCCACTCTAGCCGCGCGTCAGGCCACGTCAACAGATCCGTCGAAGCATCATTGCGCCGTCAGAAACTTGTCACTGTAGCTTTATCGGACCCGCGCAAAAAAAACTGGGGCGGGTGGCGAATCGGCCGGGGGGGAAACCGATACGCCGGGGGGAACCACCCCAGTAAAACAGAATTAGATCTGAACCATGGAGATGTGTCAACTGGAAACCGCAGAAATCCACGGCCGTGTAGCTCGGGATACAAACTGCTTTAAGTAAACATGTTATGGTTCACTAGTCTTTGCCGTGGTCCGGGAATGCCAGCCACGGCTCGATTGCAGCGGCCTTTGCCGGACCAATGCCGCGTACCCTCTGGAGATCCTCCCATCTTCGGAAAACAATGGCGCAAGTGTCGGACATTGACGAGTGTTTGTATTGCCTATAGGCGACTATCCGCCTGGCGAGCGACTCCCCCAAACCCGGCAGTTCCGCCAGTTCCCACCACTGTGCGGTATTGGGATTCAGGCGACGTTCCGCGGGGGGCGGCGGCGTAGCCGCGTCAACGAGGACGGTTCCCCGTTGTTCGACGAGGACCACCGCTACAAACGCAATTGTCGTTGCGCAACAGAGGAACACGTGGTTTCCGCGATGGCCCAACCAGGGGGCGAGTTCTTCGTATGTCCGCGGGCTGTTTCTCATGCCTCCGCAATTAGCCCCTGGTCACGACGGGTGGTCAGGTGGACGGCGACGTCGTTTGTCTTCCGCCCGAGGCAAAGACCTGCGGATGCGCAGGAGTTCGGCGTACGCCTTCTTCGGAGAGAGATCCCGGTTCAGCAGGCCGCCGTGAGGCAGATAGTGGCCTTCGTAGTCGGCGAGATCTCGCCAGGTGATGGTTTCCACGAAGGGTTTGCTGAGGGCAATTCGCGTGAAGTCTCTGAACCAGCGGGCCTGGAGGTCTTCGGACCAGGGCTCGTGCCAATAGCCGCCGTCCTCAACCGAGACGGCTCCACCCCATGCGTCCCATTGATCCGGCGTGGTGGCCGAAGGTACCTGAAGCGCGGTGATGTGGATGGACTTGCCGAGCGCTCCGAATCGGTCGATCATGGACGATACTTGCATCAGGTCTCGTAGGTACATCCCTTCTCGAGCCACGCCGAAGTAGAACTGCAACCCAAAGGCGTCGAAGTTGATGCCGCTCTGAACCGCCATGTCGGCATACAACATGGGGGGAATCGTCCTTTGGTTTCGGGCGTAATACTCGCCCCATGGCGCGATCAGATCGATGATCGTTGTGCTGCGGGGAGAGAGCTGCTTGGTGAGCGTAGCGGCCATTCGCGTGAGCTCCATCAACTGTTCAAAGTTGAAGTTGAAGCAGTTGTCCGCGTGGATGGCGCTGATCACGTCCCACGACTGCACGTAGTTGCCGTATCGCTCCACGACCCGGTTGATGTGATCGTAGACCAGATCTCGCACCGTCTCGAAATCGTGCTCCCAAATATAGAGCCAATCGGGGATGTTGGCCTCGTTGAATGCCACGAGGGGAGAGGCCTTGATGGGCGTACGGTTTTTGGTGAGCCATTCGATCCAGGTATCAAGCTGGCTCCAGTTGAGTTCCTGTTCCTTCGGTTCGAGCCGTCGCCAGATGACCGGCACGGTCAGGAAGTCAAATCCCTCGATCAGACGACGGCAGTAGTGTTCGTTGAGGCTCAGCAGATCGACCGAGCAGCCGAAGATGCGGCGAGCGAAGGCGTTGCTCTGTTTTCGTCGTCCGAGGAAGACGTCCGCGTGGAAGAGGCTGAGCCTTTCTCCGGCTTCGCATGATATCCGTAGCGCCTCATCGGCGTAGAGTGAGGCTTTTCCTTGATCTTCCGCCTTCAGCGACTCGATAAACAGGTCGCGGGCGCGATCGATCTCGGCGGCGATGTCATTCGCCTCGGTGAGTTCGAACATGCCCCAGTCTTCCCGCTTCTGGGCGATTCGCATCAGGCGGCATCGCGCCAACTCGACGTTCAGGTTGTATACCCTGTCTTCGTCGGGCAGTCGGGTCGTCTCCAACATCATCCGGCCGAAACCGTTCACATGCCAGAGTACCGAGAGGCCGGCCGGTCCCTGCGCCCGTTTGACGCAATTGATCTCGCCGTTGTCGAAGCTGATGTCGGCGCGCAACGGTACACCGTCGCTGCCGACCAGGTAGGTGCCGTCAAGCTCCAGGGCACCCATGGGCTTGCCGTTGGCGTATGCCTTGAATCGCAAGGGACTCGGTGTCTCCTCGTTCGAATGCCGGAACGCCGAAGAGCCATTATCGAGGCTTGACGGGGTTCGTGTCGAGTGGTCGCAGAGGATTTTTGCCGAATCGTGTCGCAAGGATGTCTCCCGGGACCGTTGTGAGGTTGGGCGCCGGGTTGCGTGTCGACCCCCCGGGTCGACGATTGCCCGCCTCTTTCACCTCCATCGGTAATGGGCGCGGCCGTCGGCAACGGGTCCGGAAGGGGGGTGCACCTTTGGCCTATCGGTTGACATCGCCGGCGGAAGACTACACCTGAACGATTTGAGGAAGCATGAGAAACACCAGCCAGCGATGTTTGACGGGCCGACGCCAAATGCGGAGGACGGCCTCGGCGTAGATGTCGATCTGTGGACGATACAGTGCGATGCGGTCCGGCAGGGTGTCTTGGCCGATGGCGTCGGTCTTGAAGTCAACCACTTCGAACTCCTCGTCGACGGGCAACAGACAGTCAATCATGCCGCGGACGAGTACGACATCGGCTTCGGAGGTTGCTGGGACCTGTCCCGGCGCGATTCGGTGCGGCGGCACGCCCAAGACGAACGGGACTTCACGTCGGATTCGATCGGCGGAGCCGAGTAGGCGGCGTCCAAGATCGGTTGAAAAGAGCCAGGCCAGTGGTTCGAGCGGCAGGCAGCGGCGCTCGTCATGCGTGAGCAGGCCGCGGTTCGCCATTTCTTCGACCTGTCGAGCGATGTCGACCAGATCGCATGGCCTGCCGAGGTCCAGGTGCTGGAGGATGAGGTGGATCAGGGTGCCTTGTTCGGCGGCCGTCAGAGGCAACGGATTTGAAGATCTGTCCTCGGCGAGCCGTGGTGAACGGAGCGTGGTGCGAGAGAATGGGCTGTAGGGCGGCCTCTCACCGACCTCTCGATCGAACGCAAACCTGCGTTTCATCTCGCTCGCGGCCATCACTGCGGGGATGTTGGTCAGGTGTGAATGGGCATAGGGTTTCGTAATCCGGGCGATGACCTCGTGTACCTCGGGGTCGTCCGGTTCCGCCTCCGCGACGGGTGCAAGGTCGGCATGCTTTCGTAAGGATGCCGAATTCGCGTGGATATCCTGTTCCGGCGAGGGCCATTCGGCGATCGCCGCGGCATTGTGCTGATGGATACTGAACAAGGCGCGCGTATCGGGCTCCGGCCGGGGCCCCTTCGACCAGAGTGATAAGCCGGCAGGGAGCATGGTTACGGCGGAGATCAACCAGTCCAGCATGCTCTTTGCCCCGAGCAGGTCAACCAAGGGGACCTGTCCGGAATAGGCCTGAGCGGTCTGCAATCGGCGTTCGACGTCATTCAGAGCAATCGTGCCGATAAGGATTATGTGCTCGCGGGCGCGGGTCATTGCGACATAGAGCACTCGCATTTCCTCGGCGCGAATCTGTCGGCCAATCTCGTCGGCCACGATCAGACTGGCCAGCGTGGGGTACCGAACACCCAACTCAAGATCGACCACGGGCAAGCCGACATATCGCTCGCGTTCGAAGAGAAGGGTGTTTTGGGTGTCGGCCAAGTTGAACCGTTTGCCCAGATCAGGCAGGATGACGACGGGAAACTCGAGGCCCTTGCTGCGGTGGATGCTCATGATGCGGACGACGTCATCCGCCTCGCTGAGGGCGGCGGCCAGACCCGGATCACGCCCCTCCTCGCTGAGCTGTTCGAAGAATCGCAGGAATCGACGGAGTCCTTGTTTGGCGAACGTGCTGAATTGCCGTGCCCGGTCGTGGAGGCGAAGAAGGTTTGCGCGGCGCTGCAGACCATTGCGCAGGCCTCCGACGTATGCCCAGTATCCGGTTTCTATCAGGATTCGCCACAACACATCGGGCAAGGGTTCACAGCGAAGCTCGTGCCGCCAAGCGTCCAGCCGAGCGTAAAGATCCGTCAAGCGACGCCGGATCGTCTTGTCGGGGCCGGATTCCCTATACTGGCGCACTGCCTGATGGAACGGCATCTGCCGGTTGGACAGGCGGATTTCGACCAACTGGTCCTCGCTTAATGGGTCGCCGAGCAGTGGGCTGCGGAGAACGGCCGCCAGCGGGATATCTTGTCTGGCATTGTCGATCAGGCGAAGCAGCGAAAGGACGTCCCGAACTTCGAGACTCGCGAAATACCCTGTCGTCATGTCGGCATGGACGGGGATGTCCATATCGCGAAGTATGCGCTCGAAGTGGTTGGCCTTGTCGCGAGTCGCCCTCAGGAGGATCACGATGTCTCGAGGTCGGATCGGCCGACCCACCAGCGACGGGCCCATGGGGTTCGGATTCTTCTCGAAGACCGTCATCGGCGCACAGCCTTCAGTCCGGCCGAGCAATTCGAGAATGCGCCGACCGGTCAGCATGGCCTCTCGCTCGACCGCCTCGTACTGGAGCGCCGTGTCGGCGGGCTCGGCCTCTTCGCGAGGTGAACCTTCCGCCGACTCAGCGTCCACCTCGTAGCTGAGTGATGCGGACGTCGGTTGAATGTCCTTTTCGATGAGGTGTATCTCCACAGCCGGACAGGCGAATGTGTTCCCGGTATCCTTTGGGTACTCTGCGCAGGGCTTCAACCGTGCGTGCTCGTCATATGTGATTCCGCCGAGTTCTCGAATCATGAGTCTCTCAAACACGGCGTTGACGGCGTCAAGAACTTCGCTTCGACTTCGGAAGTTCTCTTGAAGCCAGACTACCTTTCCGCGTTGCGACGAGGTCGGTGCACCTTCCGGCTTGTTGGAAGCGTCGTAGGCCATGAGCCGCTCGACGAATATCCGCGGCTCGGCCAGGCGAAACCGGTAGATGCTTTGTTTGACGTCGCCGACCGCGAAGAGATTGCCGGGCTCATGGGGGGCGGCGTGGCGGCTGACGAGGCGCAAGATCGCGTCTTGAACCGGGTTTACATCCTGAAATTCATCGATGAGGACGTGGTCGAACTCCGCTTGGAGTCGCAGGGCCGTTTGCGATGGCGTGTGTCCGTTTTCATCCGCGATCAGCAGTCTGAAAGCGAGTCGTTCCAGGTCGTTGAAGTCGACTCGTCCCTCCGCCTGTTTGAGCCGCGCATAGCGCGTCTCGAACGCATCGACCAAGTGAGTAAGAGTGGCCACGTGCGGGCCGATTCGGCGGAGGCCCTCGACGATGTTTCGGCGGAGGAACACGGCGGCGGACCGTTTCAAATCGGTGTCGAGCTTCCTGCGAACGGACCTCAGCGCGGTCTGTGCGGCCTCACGCTCTTGCTTCGACGTTTCCGAGAGCCTCCGCGCGGCGGCCGGCTTCTTAGAGTATTGTGCGATTTCCTCGACGGTCCGATCAACCTCGGAGGAGGTCTTAGCTGATTTCAGACTCCGGTACCACGTTCGCAAGTCCTCCGCCATTTCCTCCAAGTGGCCGCCTATATCGGCGGCGTGCGGATACAGTTGCCGAACACAGGCCGCCTGAAGAACAGCCGCATTGCCCACTTGGTGAATGCGATCGAGCAGGAAGTCGCGTCGCAGCGCCTCCCAATGCGCCGATAACGCATCGGACGATTCGCCGGGATCGACTCGTCTGCGGGCTTCCTCCAACCAGCGGGATGGGTTCGCTATCGATTGGGTAAACGCGTGCAGGTTCAGAACCATTACGGCGATGCGTTCGTCGCGACCCATTCCATACGTGTCGACCAGACGGCGGAAGCCGTCGGCCAGTGGGCTCTTTCCGCCGACACCATAGAGGTCCCTGAAGAGTTGTTCGATTGTCTCGCGGCGGGTTAGCTCGGCTTCGTCCTCGTCCATCACCTCCAGGTTCGGATCGAGGTCAAGCCGGGCAAACCAGCGACGAACGATATGAAGACAAAACGCGTGGATGGTTGTGATCCTGGCCGCGTCAAGTAGTACCAACTGGCGTTGCAGGCGGGCTGACAGGGGTTGGGCGTCCAGGTGTCGGCGAATGACCTGACCGATTCGCGCCCTCATCTCAGCGGCGGCCGCCTCGGTGAAGGTGACCACCAGCATCCGATCCACATCGCACGGAGGGTGTGCGTCACAGGTCAGGTAGGCACAACGTTCGGCCAGCACGTGCGTTTTTCCGGTACCGGCGGCGGCCGAGACCAGCATGTTGCAGCCGGTTGTTCGGACGGCTATTTCCTGGTTGGGTGTCAGACGGCGATCAGTTGCCATGGGTGGCCTCCGGATCGCGCCCGCTCACGATGTCGAGTACCTGTTTCCTGTCGAGTCTCTTCATGGTTCGGGCCGACCGTGCGTCGAATTCGTAGCGGCACACGTCGTGGTAGAGGCAGAGGGCGCACGGCATCTCATCGGCAAGGCGATAGGGAGCGACGGAAATGTTGCCGTTCAACATCTGATCGCATAGCTCACCGATTCGGCGTCGGGCGCAATCGAGGATTGCGACGAATGCCGCATGCTCCGCCACGTCGGTGCGGTTCACATATCCCGGCGTACCGTCCTTCTTGATCTCGACCGCCAACGCGTGCGAAGGCGTCTGATTGGAGGCCTGGCTGTCGAGTGCGGGCAGGATCGACCAGTCGAATACCCCGCGTGGGCGAAGCGGGCGATACCGGTCAGCTTCTTCCGGCGGTTTGTCCGGCGGAGCGTGCAGGGCCCGGACGTCGTCGAGCAGCGAGGCGTAGAACGCGCCCGCGGGTTCGACGGGGCGGTTGGCGATGTGGTGGCCATGGTCTTTCAAGACCAGAAGGTAGGCCATGAGTTGGAGGTCAAGTCCGTGGAACACGCGATCCAGGCTGAGGCATCGGCCGACCGATCGTTTGTAGTCGACCACTGTAGTCAGAACTCGATCGCCGAGCTCGGCCAGGTCGACCCGGTCGATCCTGCCGCGGAGCAGAACCGTTCGGCCTGACGGCGTCGTGATCTGCAGGGCCGGCAGGGCGAGGTGGCCCGACGCGGAGGCATCGTGTCCGTGCGGCGACGGTTCACAACCAAAGGCCACTTCGACGGCGGAGGGGCGAGACGTACCGACCGATGCGACGAAACGCTGGACACGCAGTGTTCTCTCCAGGTCCTGTTTGCCGCGATCGAGCAGGTACGCGTTGCGGGCGTCCGCCAAGAGGGTCTCGTCCACAAGCTCGCTCAATGCTTCCTGCAAGAGGGCAAGGACGGCGGGTTCCAGCGACTTCGGATCGACATCGCTGAGTCGCCGTCCGTCGGCGATCAGTCGGCGGACGTAGGCCTCCAGGACGCGATGGTAGACAAGCCCCAGATCGATGGCCTCCAATTCCCATCCCGCAAGCGGTTCGAGGCCGAGAATGTGAGCCGCGAAGTGCTGAAAGGGACAGGCGGCGAAGCGTTCCACGTTCGATACGCTGAGGCGAAGCGTATCGCCGTAGAGGGATGCCACCGACCTTGCCGAGAGTCCCGCGTGGTTGCGGTATACCAGTGAAGCAAGGGCGCGGCGGAGGCGTTCGCGACAGGCGTCGTGGCCTCGGGCCCATTCGTAGAGTTCGTTCCAGCGTCGATCGGCCGCGACGTCCCCGGTATCGGCTCGAATCCGACTGTTCCGCATCCGAATGTCCGTCGCCAAACCGGCGGTCAGATCCTCGACAGAGGAGATTGCCCATGTGTGGCGCGTCGTCGAGGAGTCGGCCCATTCCGTGATCGTCAATCCGGGGAATATGCCCCGGATCGCTTCCACGAACGGTGAGGGTCGCAAGACGCGTCCGTCTTCGTCCGCAGCAGGCCAACTGATCCACAGCCATTCACTGGGTCGGGTCAGGGCAATGTAGGCCAACAGGCGCTCGTCGAAGAGTTGTTGTCGGCTCGTGGGGGTGAGCTCGATGCCGGCGGCGGCCAGATCTTCTCGGTTGCGGTCGGACAGGATCGGGTCCTCAGCGGGCCGCCACGGAAACATGCCCTCACCGAACCCCAGGACGAGAGCGGCTCGGATCTGTGGGTGACGGCTTCGCTCTATCGAACCGATTAGCACCTGGTCCAGTGTGGGCGGCGCCAGGGCGAGGGTCAGGTCCGACAAGGCCGTGTCGATCACCTCGCCGAGCAGGGCGACGCTCATGGGTTCGTCGCCGAACGTCTCGGCAAGATCGTCGAGTAATCCAATCACATTCGTCCATACTTGGCGGTGTTCCTCGGCTTCCTCGACTCGACCGGCCCGATCGGCTCGACCGGCCCACTCCGAGATCAGATGGGCGACGTCCAATCTGGCGAGCAGATCGGACAATCCGGCCGCCCACTGTCGAGCAGTGGGGGGGGTGGGCGAGTCGGCCAGTTGCCACCACGGCGTGAGGGCCCGGATCAGGTATCTTCTTGCCTCGTTGGCTTGGCGCAGGTCCTGGAGCTGTACTTCGGTTAACTCGTCCTCACCGGCGGCCCGGCTAGGGCGGGCACGACACGTCCAATCGCCCTTGAGCCATTGCTCTCGACCCGCGATTCCCTGCGCCCGGAGAAAAGTCTCCAGCAAATCTGCTTGGTCGTCGTCAAGTCCGGTCAAGCCGGTTTTGGTGAACGCGGACACCGATTCGACGTCCACACGGTCAAGGAGCGCAACGGCCGACCGAACCCACTCGACCAGGGCATGATGCGCGATGGGGCGACGTCGGTCGATGAAGTGCGGTATCCCTGCGGCGGAGAGGGCGGCGGAGAGCAGGTCGTGATAGGGTTCGAGGTCGCGCACGATAATGGCGATGTCCCGATATCGCATGGGACGGTCGATATGGCCCACCAGACGCTGGATTTCGACAACGGCGGCGGCGATCTCCACGCGCCGCGTGGCTGCTCGGATCAAGCGGACTGCCGACGGCGCTGGGTGAGCACCTCCGGCGCTCGCCCGTTCGCGAGACGGCAAGGCGAAGAGTTGCCGCTCCAGTCGCGCCAGCTCCGGCGATGACTTGAACCGGCGCTCGCACGAGCGCAACAGAAGCGGTGGTTCGACCCTAATGCCGGCGGCATGAAGGGCCCGCCGCAGTCTGACGTAGGTTTCTTCCGTCCTGGCGAAGAGGTGGAATGACTCCACGGCGGCCTCGTCACGGATGACCGGTGAATCGGGATCGATCAGCAGGCTGATATCCATGTGTTGGACGAGACCGGCCAGGGATACCAACAGGAGGTGCTCTTGTCGCGTCAGGCCGGCGAATCCGTCGACCCACACGAGCGAGCCGGTAAGCGGTCTGTATGCAGGGAGTCGATCTCGGACGACGGCCAGGTGATGACCGGGATCGCACAGTTCGTCGCCCAGCGCGTCGAGATAGGCCCGGTACACCGTCTGAATGTCGCGGAGGCGTGCGGCGAGCAGGTCGTCGTTGGGTTCGATCCGGCGGCAGGCCTCCGCCAAGTCGTTCGGGGATACTTCCTCGCGAATGAGTTCGTCGATCGTCCGGCTCAGGCGGCTGACCAGTCCCCGGCGCCCTCGAGACGCACCGAAGGCTCCGAGTGCGTCGGCGTGTTCCGCGATGAGCCGCCGGAGGACCATCAGCCGTCCGATCTCGCTGAGGGTGCGCGTTCCGCCGCCTGAGGCGGTCAGCACCCGCTGGGCCATTCGCCGGAAACTCACGACCTCGCACCGGGCAAATCCGTCGATACCTCGAATTCGAAGTAGGGCCCTCTCCATCTGCATGCCGGCTTGCTCGGGGACCAGCAGAAAGAGGTGTTCACCTTCGACGGCCGACTCACGCAGACGCGAAGTGATCTGTTCGATGCAGTGAGCCGTCTTTCCGGAGCCGGCTCGGCCGATCACGAAACGAACGGACATGCGACGCTTCTCCTGTCGAGACGTGATCATAAGAGCAGGATCACGCCGTTCAAGCGGTCACTACCGAATCACGAGGGTGGGATCCGATCGCCGCTATTCGACAATGCCGTACTTCCTCATCCTGTGCCGAAGCGTGTTGCGGTGAATGCCCAGTTCTTCCGCCGCCAGCGAGCGGTTCCAGCGATTTCGGCGCAGCGCATCGAGGATCAGTTCACGTTCGTTGCGCGAAGTTCGAATTCCATCGGCGTCGGAAGCTTCCTGGTGGGCCGGTGCAAAATGAAGATCCCTGACGCCAATGATCCGTCCGCCGTGGGCAATAGCCATTGCCAGGACGTTTTGAAGCTCTCGCACGTTACCCGGCCAGTGGTATTCCCTGAGACGGGCCAGCGCGGGTTCGCTCAACAGTCGAATCGGTCCGCCCGTGGTCAACGCGTGGGTTCTGAGAAAGGCCTGTGCCAAGGGTTCGATGTCGTCGGGTCGTTCCGACAAGGGGGGAATCATGATCTCGCCGGCGTTCAATCGGTAGTAGAGGTCCTGCCGCATCTTGCCGATGCGAACGCACTCGCGAACATCGGCATTCGTGGTGCACATCACCCGAACGTCGGTTGTGATGGTCTCTTGCCCGCCCAGTCTGCGGAACTGCTGAGTCTCGACCAGTTGGAGCAGTTTGGCTTGAGCAGACGACGGGAGCTCCACCACCTCGTCCAGCAGCAGTGTTCCGCCGTTGGCCAGCTCAAAGCATCCCTTCTGTTGGCGGACCGCGCCGGTAAAGGCTCCTCGCTCGTGCCCGAACAATTCGCTGAGGATCAATTCGCCGTCGAGGCACGCGCAGTTCACGCTGAGGAAAGGTCCGTGACGCCGCGGGCTAATCGAGTGAATGTACTTGGCCAGATGACCTTTTCCCGCGCCGGTGGCACCGAGGATCACCAGGGGCATATCCGTCGCCGCCAGGCGCGCCGCCAGCCGGAGGACCATGCGCATGGCTTCGCTTTCCGCGACGATGGACACGGCTTCCGTGGGCTCCGTCCGCGACGGGCGAGAACGGTCGGACCGGTCCGTCTCCAGGCGCGCCAGCAGAACACCGATCTGACTCGCCAGGGTCTTGAGAGTCGTCAGTTCCTCCGGGGAAAAGGTTCGAACGCGCCGATCCGACACATTCAGCGTGCCGAGAATCCTTCCGCCGGAGCGGATGGGCAGGAGGCAGGTCGCCTTCATATCAATCCGACTGGCGATCGGCAGCAGCTTTCGAAATAGCGGACTCCGAGTAAAGCGATGGTCGTTGGCCACATCGTGTGAGAACACGATTTCGCCGGTGCGGAACACATCGCCTTGAAGTGACCCGGCGATCGGAATGGTCGGAACGGCCTCGGCGAGCTCGCGACCGGCTTGGCTGAAGAAGCGAATTTCAAGCGCATCGTGTTCCGGGTTGTAGAGATAGATGCCCCACATGTCGAGCGAAAGCAGTTCGGGCAAATGCGACATGATGCGATCGATGGTCTTCTCGTCGGTGGCCTCCGTTCCGGCCACGACCTCCGCCATGTGCTGGAGGGATTCCAGCCGGCGAGTCTGGCGGGCATCCCGCAACAGGTTTACCGTTGCGATCGGCGTGTCCTGCTCGTCGGAAATGAGCAGAGAGGTCAGCTCGATGCCGACGACGTCTCCCCGTGGATTCCGGACTTCGACCAGGCCGGACCAGTTGCGGTGGCGCTGAACGCCGACTCGGATGTCCTCCTTGGTGTGAGGATCCGTCTCGACGACCTCATCCGGCCGGCGGCCGATCATCTCATCCGAAGGACATCCAATGAGATCTTGGGCCGCCTTGTTTGCATATGTGATCCGGATGTCCGCGTCGGTGATGAGGATTCCCTCGGAACTGTGATCCATACTGCGGGTCAGTACCAGCCGAGCCTCTTCCGCCCGTTTGCGATCCGTTACGTCACGACTGTTGATGACCAAGCCGGCCACCACGGGGTCATTGAGTAGGTTCGTGGCGGTGGCCTCCAGGATCCTCCACGATCCGTCTCTGTGACGGTAGCGAAACTCCGTCTGGACGCGTCGGCCCGGAGTGACGACCAGGTCCGCCTGAATGGCCTTTAGGCGGGGCGCATCGTCGGGGTGGAGCGCCTCCAAGGCGTTTCGGCCAAGACGTTCCCCGGAGGAGTAGCCGAGCACTTTCTGAACGGACGGGCTTTCGTATCGAATCGTCCCGTCGGAGTCGAGAATCGAAATCATGTCGGACGAGTTTTCGATCAACGACCGGAAGTACCTTTCGCTATGCAAGAGCGCCTCTTCGACCGCCTTTCGTTCCGTGATGTCCTGAGCGATCCCGGCGATGCGGTAGATAGTGCCCCGATCGTCTCGGATCGGAAACGCCCGGTCCCTCACCCACCGTATCGAGCCGTCGGGTCTGACCACACGGTACTCAACCTCGGCGAAATGCCCTTGTTGATTCTGCGCCACCCCTTTCTTCGCCGATTCTCGATCCTCAGGATGGACCGCGTCGAGCCAGGACTCGCGGGCTTCGAGTACGCTCCGACACGTTCGTCCGTACAGGTTTTCGTACGCCGGACTGACGTAGAGGATCCGGTGCAGGCTTGCGTCGGCCATCCAGAAGACTTCCTGGATGTTCTCGGCCATCTGTCGGAATCGCTCTTCACTTTCCTGGAGTGCCTCTGCCGCTCGTTTACGCTCCGTGATATCACTGACGGCACCCTCAATGTAGTCTTTGTCGGGGTACATTCTTGCGCAGAGGCTGATCCATACGGTGGAGCCGTCTCGGCGGGTCAGGCAAGTCTCGAAATCCTTCAACTCTCCATCCCTGAAGCTGTCCAGCATCTTCCTGCGTCCCTCCGGATCGACGAAGTGTTCCGAGGTGGCGAATTCCCTGATAAACTCCGCCGTGTCGTCATAGCCATACATGCGGGCATGCCGGTCGTTGCTTTCGAGGATCCGACCGTCGCTGATTCGAGTGCGAAAGATTCCCACCTGCGCATTGTTGAAAATATTCCTGTACTTCTCCTCGCTTTCCCGCAGAGCCTCCTCCGCTCGCTTGCGATCGGTGATGTCGCGTACCACACTGACCCAGCCGATCCTCGAACCCCGTTCATCGAGGATGGGCGTTACACTGTGCTCGGTCGGAAAGATGTGTCCGTCCTTACGCTTCATTCGGAACTCGGGCAAGAACAGATAGCCGTCCCTATCCGCGGCGGACACCAGATACTGTCTGAATTCCTCGAGTGAGGCCTCGTCCACATGCAGCGTCTCGGTGGTCCGGCCCACCATCTCCTGATGATCGTACCCGAACAGCAGGGAGGCCGCGGGATTGCAGTCCAGAATCACGTTCGTGTCGGAATCGATGATGAAGACGCCCTCGCGCAGTGCCGCAAACGTCTTCCTCAGGAGTTCCTGGGACTTCCATAGTTCCTGTTCGGCCCGTTTCTGTTCGGTGATGTCGGTGAGTGTTGCGATCATGCCCGCCAAGCGGCCTGCCTCATCGCGAAACAATGAGTTGTGCATGGAAGCCGGGAACGTGGACCCATCGCGGCGTGCGTGTTGTATCTCGCCGACGAAACTTCCGGTCCTCCTCAGCACGTCATTGGCCGCGTTGACGGAAGGCATCTGTTCGGGCGTGTGGAAGACGGAGAGGTGTCTGCCGATCAATTCCTCGCGAGAGTAACCGTGCAGATTGGCGAAGGCATCGTTGAGCGTCCGGAGGTTCCCGTCCATGTCCGTGACGGCGACCCCTTCGCTCATCTGGGCGACGGCGACGTTCAGGAGCCTGATCTGTTCTTCAATTCGCCTGCGTTCCGTCACGTCCCGGATGTTCAACACGGCGCCGGCAACGGCAGGATCATGCAAGCGGTTCGTCCCCGTGACCTCAAGATGTCGCCACGAACCGTCCTTGTGGCGATACCGGAATTCGACGTTCTCGACGTGTCCGGGCAACCGATTGGCGGCGACGAATCGGGCCCTGACCGTCTCGACGTCATCGGGATGAACGAAGGCAAATGCGTCCTTCCCGAGGAGATCATCCGGAACGTAGCCGAGCATCTTCTCGAGCGGCGGACTCACGTATTCCACCGTGCCTGCCTCGTTGAGTATGGCGATGGCGTCGGTGGCATTCTCGACGAGGGATCGGAATCGCCGCTCGCTTTCATGCAGGGCCCTCTCCGCTTCGATGCGCGTCAGCACGCCGCTCAATTGAGCGGCAATCATCTCAATATTGTCGCGCGTAACCTGTGGGATGCTGTCCAGTGTGTGCGAGGCCACATTCAGGGCGGCGATGACCCTGCCGTTGCACTTCAGCGGGAACACCCCCAAAGCCCGGAGTCCTTCACGCGCTCGAACATGGTCATTCCGAGAAACGAACTCACCGGGGCCCAGATAGGTGGGCTCGCCTCGAAGGATCAGTTGTGTTTCGGGGTCATCGGGCTTGTAGTGGGCCACGCCTCGAATGAATTCATCGGAGAGCCCGTGATGAGACCTTAATTCCAGCTTACCCGTGGTCGCGTCGACAAGATACACGCCACCGCAATCAAGACCCTCAATGCTCATTGCGGCATCGAGGACACGATCGAGGCACTCGTCGAGGCGGTGCGTCGTCGCCAGGGCGACTGCCAGGTCTCGTTGGATACGAAGCAGCTCTTCCGCATGCCTACGATCCGTGATGTCGCGAGCGTTGAGAACCGTGCCTTGGACGTCGGGATCGTCGAGAAGGTTTGTTCCTACAACCTCCAAGACCCGCCAGGAACCGTCCTGGTGTCGGTATCGGCACTCAATCGTCCCGTTGCCTCCCTGCATTTCATTCGATCGTCGGGCGGCCTCCAGCACTCGGGGGAGATCCTCGGGATGAACCAGATCGAAGACGTTTCGACCGACATACTCCTCCGATGAATAGCCAAGAAGGCGTTTGAGCGAGGGGCTTGCGTACCGGACACGGTCATCCTCCGAGAGGATGACGATCAGGTCGGACGCGTTTTCAATGAGCGACCGGAAGTGCCGTTCGCTGCGACGCAGGGCCTCTTCGGCACGCAGGCGTTCGGCGATTTCGTGATGGAGCGATCGGTTGGATTCCGCCAGCTCCGCCGTACGTTCCTCAACCCGGCGCTCCAATTGTTCATTCGCGATCTCAAGGGCCTTCTCCGCCTGTTTGCGCCTTGTGATGTCTCTGGCGATCCCCTGGAATGCGATCGGACGCCCGTCCTTGAACACGAGCCAACTGTTGATCTCCAGGGGGACCATGCGGCCGTCCTTCGCCGGAAGAGTCAGTTCGTAGCTCGTATGCGGTTCTCCCTGAATCTTCCGTTGGAACATCTCGTCGGAAACGCGTCGCGCTTCCGGGGGCAGGTAGTCATCAACATTCGCCCCGATGGCCTCTTCCGCGGAATAGCCGAGGATCCTCTCCACTGCGGCGTTCACGGACGTCAGACGGGGTGGGTCCAGTTGACCCGTGTAGATGATGTCGTTGGCGTTCTGAACGAGTGTTCGGTAGCGTGCCTCGCTTTCCTGGAGCGCCTGTTCGGCACGCCTCTTTTCCGTAATGTCGAGTACCGTTACCTGGACGGCCGGACGACCATGATAGGTGATCGACTGAGAGTGAATCTCGGCGCAGTATTGGCGGCCGTCCTTGTGGATACCTCGGATGGTATATCGACGGGGTGTCGGCTCGCCGGCTAGGCGGGCGGAATACCGATCCGCCACGATGTCGAGATCATCCGGATGGATGGTCGCGAGTGCTTGCTCGGTGGTCATGGCCTTCAACTCTTCGACGGAATACCCTGTGATGTCGGCCACGGCCTGATTGGCAAAGACAACGCGTTTGTCCTGGAGAATGATCAGTCCCTGCAATGACTGGTCTACGAGCACTCGGTAGGCTTCCTCAAACACCTTCCGATCGGTGACATCGCGCCCCGTAACTACAATCGCCTGGACTTGGTCGTCCTTCCTGATCTGTCCGCCCCAAAACTCGCCCCACCGTTCTAGCCCCCCAGGTAGGGTGACCTTAACGGTGATCGGGGTGACCGCTTGGCCGGTGCCCAGACGATCAAGCAACTCAATGGATCGGGTAACATCGTCGGCCGAAAGGAATCCCAAGTCGACAAACCGTCTGCCCACCACTTGGTCTCTGGCCAAGCCCATGTAGACGAGGGTGGCCTGATTGCAGGCGAGGTGCGTCCCGTCCCTCGCACGCAGCATGACCGTCTGCGGGAGCGAATCGACAGCCTCTCGATTCCACACCCCCCCGACAGGTACCCCAAGCCTCTCCGACAGGATGGTACTGGCCATGATCATACCCCCAACCCCAGGTTCAGATGGGCCAACGTCTATTAAGCCTGATAAAAACCCATTATACCGCGTGCAGGCACCGGTGCAAAACGCACAGCAACAGTTGTGCATATTAGCTCGGTTGTGTCAATCGGGTGTGCAACAAGACGGTTCGGCGGTTGAACGTGCCAGGTCGGCCGAACCTATTGGATCATTGGAGCGGCAAATCTGAACGGACGGTCTCACACGGGGCGGGCCCTACTACTCGATAGATCAGTATCGTCCCCCGTAGACCTTCTATCGGATTGACCTCCCGGTGAATCACTGCCAGCCGATTCCTCAGGTCGGAAGCTTGGAGTTGATCAAGGAAGCGGGGATTCCGATCCTCGGACATAACACGGGACAGGTCGATCACGACATATTTGGGCTTGTGCGTGTTGATCTGATTCCTCAGGTCGTCCACGGAGTCGAATGTGGCCCACGGAACCATCGGCAGGCCGGAGAAGTAGGCGGTTCGCGTGCAGCCCGCCAGCACGACTTCTCCGGGTCTGCTGTGGTCATGGAGCCACCGGCCGGCCGTTATGAGGAAGCGGCTGCCGCCGCCGATCGGTCGGATCAGCCACGGAACCGTCGGCCCGATGACGATAAGCCCGCCGACGAGGCAGGCCACCGGCCGGACACGTCGCACACGCCGATCGTGGTGAAAGGCGTACCAGGCCGAGACGTGGTCGATCAGCCATACGAACGTGGCGGCCGCCCAGGGTAGGGTTAGGACGGCGGGAACCAGCGCGTGCCGAAGGCTGACATAGCCATAGGTCCTATGCAGGGCGAAGAGGAGGACCACCTGGAGCAAGAAAGCAACCACGATGGGACCCCATGTCCTGGGTCTGGGAATGAGCCGCGTTAGGACGGCCGGCAAAGCGAGCAGGAAGTACACCACGCGGCAGGCTCGGACCCAGTGATTCATCACGACAGCACCGGTCCGGTCCATGAGCGCTGCCCGCATTGGTCCATCCGTTCCGCTCGATTCCGGCGCGCGGGCCTGTCGATCGTCCAGTCCAAACATCTCAAAGACGTTCTTCTTCTTGATGACACGCCCGGTGACCAGCATGTAAGGCCCGGCCGATACGACAAAACAGAGCCCCATGATCGTCACGCCCGTCAGACGTTGCCGCCAGGTCCAACCTCTCCATCCTCGGGCCGCCACGACGAAGGACAATCCGACGACCAGGATGCTGCCGCCCTCCGGTCTTGTGAGGAAGGCGAGGCCGGAAAGCAGCGCCGCGACTGCCAGCCATCGCAGACGTGAGGTTTGGCGGGCGACAATCACGGCCACGAGTCCCCACAAATACAGGCTCAAGTGCAGTCCGTCGCTCAGCGCGTCTGCCGAGACGTGGCACAGTTCCGGGAGAACGCCCGCGAACAGGGCCGTTGCGAGTCCTGTCCGTATGTTCCATAACGCGCGTCCGAGAACGAACGCGGCGCCGACAACCGGCAGACCGCCGAGCAGGGCGGCGATCTGTGCCGCCCTTACCCAACTGAACACCGGGTCAGGATCCAGAAGGTGTCCGATCAGCTTGTGAGTGCCGAGTATGGCCGCAGGGTAGAGGGGGTGCTGGGCCTGTCGGCGCATCTCGCCGAGGGGGTCCGTCTCGAGTCCCTTGGCATATCGAATGAACGTAATGCTGTCCCGAGAGACGATGCCCGTGGTAACGATGAGATAGATGCGCACCGTTGCGGCGACCGTCAGTATGGCGACCAGTGCGACGGCGGCGCGACGTTGTGGCGATGGCTTCCAGCCGATCATTCGAACCCTCGCCCCACACCCCTCGGGGCGTTGTACTGTGATTCTTACGTCCGATCAAGCCGGATTCGAGAGCGCTTGCACATCCGCCAACCTGATGCGAAACTGAGCACCATGAACGATCCTCGATATGCAAGCGACTCGTGTGATCTGGACGGGCTTCGCCGCTGGCTGAAGGCCCGGCCGGAACGGTTGGTGCCGCTGACGATCCGACGAATCGTCATCTCGCCAAACGCCCTGGATGAGCTGGCCGAACGGGCGTCGGAGGCGATGGTCAATCGTTCCACTTGTTATGTCATCATGGACCGTACGCCGATGTGGCGCAACGGCGTGCTCATCAAGCCGGAGGTTGTCGCTCGGCTTCGGTCGAAGTTAGGCGGCGTATCGGTTATCGAACTGGGCGAGGCCGATCATCCGCCTCATGCAGACTTTGACGTGGCGAAAGATATGAGCGCCCGGCTCGAGCCGGGGTCGCTGGTCGTCACATTCGGCTCGGGCACGATCACCGATCTGGCCAAGCACGCCATGTTCTGGATCGAGAAGGACGGAGGCGCAAGGTTCGAGCACATCTGTTGCCCGACGGCATGCACGGTGACGGCCTTTACGGCCTCGATGACCGTTCTGACGGTGGACGGTGTCAAGCGGACCATCCGATCAAGGTCGCCCGATCAGATCCTGGTCGATCTGCTCATGATTCGCGATGCCCCGGTTGAACTGACCCGAGCGGGTGTGGGTGACCTCTTGGCGCGCTGTACGGCCTATGGCGACTGGTTCCTCGGCGACGTATTCGGTGTCGACGAGACGTTCAACACCGTGCCGTTTGACCTGCTGGCCGGTCCGGAGGAGCGTTTGCTGGGATGTGCGGCGGCCATCGGTCGACGCGAGATCGAGGGGCTTCGATCGCTGGCTGACGCGCTGATGCTCGCGGGCATCGGCATGTCGATTGTCGATCAGACCACGCCCATCAGCGGCTGGGAACACGTGATCAGCCACTACCTCGACTTAAGGGCGATGGCTGCCGGAAGGCCCACCGGCCTGCACGGTGCGCAGGTCGGGGCCGGAACGCTGATCGCGGCCGTCGCGTTTGAGGATCTGCTTTCCGTCGGCGAAACGATCTGTCGGCGCATTCAGCCCCGCTTCGACGTCGGCGCGGCGCGCCGATCGATCGAGGAGCATTTCAAGCCGTTCGACGCCGACGGCGGGATGATCCAAGAGCTTTGGCGCGAGTACGGCCTTAAGGCAGATCGCATCGCTGCCGGGTTGACACGGTGGTCACGGGTTGTGGAAGGATGGCGAAGCGGTTACATCGCGGACCAGTTGAACCGTTACGTGCGCCCCGCAAAAGTCGTCGTGAAGGCGCTTGCCGAGGCGCGAGCCGAGTCGGATCTGGCCGCTTCTTCAGGCACGAACGACCGCATTCTGGCACGGGAGGCCGTCTTGTACGGTCATAAGGTCCGAAGCCGTTTCACGCTGGGTGACGTCCTTGAATTGTTCGGGCTTCTGACTCCGACGGCCGCCGATCGTTGGCTGACCGGTCCGGATGCGTGGGGTGGTTTTTGTCCCCCGAACGGTTGGTGATCGACGGTATGGGCTGGGGATCGAGTTCGGCTGGCTGCACGGCTTCGGCCGAAGTGCACAGAGTTGCATCACACCCCACGCGCTCGAATACGTCCTCAGCCGGGGCGCCGCGTGGGGTTGTCCGTTTTCGATGACCGTCAGCCTCGAACAGCTCAAGAAAACCCCTCGGACCGAAAGCTGCTTCGACGTGATCAAGACCTGGGAGGATTCACGGATCGAAGGCAAGTTGACCGATGCGCAACGCCGGCAGTTTGAAAACCTGGATCAGGAACACCATTCGTCAATGAGCAAGGACAATACGAGCTTGTTCCTGTCGAGAAAGTCGGCTCGGTGGCCGGCGGCACGTCGGCAAGGGTGTAGATGTTCAGCCGGCCTCAGCACCCGAATCTGACTACGCATTAATGTGGGCTGCGCCGGCCCAGACGGACCTGACTCTGAGTGTGCCGGCCGGCGATGTCCGTGCGATGAGACCGTTTGGCAAGCCACTCGGACTGAGAAGCAGCGGCGGCCGGAGCTCTACGTCGTGCGGACACCGAAATGCGGCAAGCAAGGCGCGGAAGGGGGGTCATTGGTTGCGGCGCGGAGACCTATCCGGTGATTCAACGGAGCCGGCCGGCGGGATCCGCTCGCCTGGTAGGGGCGGGCTTGCCGAGTAGACTTCCTCGCAACGTATGCGGCCGATGCGCCCCATCGCGGTCGGGCGGGCACCCAGATAGAGGCCTTTCACTTGGTAGGCAATGGGGTCCGTCGTGATGACGGAGGCGGCCACGGGAGTCCCTTCCTTCAAATCCGTCAATTGATTCAGTTGCGTTGGGATGCGGAAGAACAGGTCGGCGGACCGCGCAGGAACCAGGGAGAGAACGGGCATCGCTTCGGGATAACCGTTGCCTGCTTGAAACGCCAGAACCTTGACGGCTCGGCTCCTGGCGAACTTGTCGGCGACGCGGCAGGGGAGTGTGCTCGCTTTCTCCGTTCGCGTCAGCCGGGCGACGATCCTGGCCGCCAGAAGGCCTGCCGCAACGCCAAGCTTGGAAAACGCGTGCTCGGCGGTCACTGCTTCCACGTCGATGACACCCACGCGACTGACGCCGACGTATGCGTTGTAGCGAAACATCTCTTGGCGGTTGAAATGCTCGAGGTGCGGACCGCCGGCTACGAATTGCCGGAATCGTCCTCGGATCGTCCAGGCATGGAGATTCTTGGTCAGGATCGCGACGGAAACACGCGGATCGACGGCCAGATTGTTCCGCGTCTTCCAGATGAAGAGTTCCGCGAAGATCAGGGTGCGCTCGTTCGCCGCGTCCAGGCTGATGATGGGCACGACATTCGGTATTCCGGCGGTATCCTGAGTGGCCAAAAACTTGGGCACCATGTCGTCATGGAATGCCGTCTGTAGTTCTGCGCACAGCCGTTGACTGTTCGATACCTGTCTCATGAGACGCCCACTCACAGATCGGCTCGAGTCGGTCCGGACCATCTGACTTCGTCGATACCTTCCTCTCGCACGATACTCACCAATCGTTCCAGGGTTCCACGTGTGAGCAAGGGGGTGTCGGACAAGGGGAAGGCGCGGCCCAACATCTCGTACTTCGCCGTGCACAGATTGGAGAAGGCCAACAGATCATACCGCTGCAGCGTGCGAACATGCGTCCTGAGGTACTTCGCGATCCCGCGCACGTTGGACTCATCATCCGTGTAACCCGGAATAATCGGTGTGCGAATCCAGATCGGCGGACCGGCTGCGACGATGCGATCCAAGGTGGCGAGCACCGTTTCCAGCGGCGCACCGGTCAATCTCTTGTGCTCGGTCGGGTCGATCAGCTTGAGGTCGAAAAGAATCAGATCCACTTGGCACAGCAGAGGTTCAAGCCAATCCGGCCGGACGACGCCGCACGTATCCACGGCGATGTGCAGACCTTCTCTGCGGCACATAAGGATGAATTCGCGCAGGAAGGCATGCTGAACGAGCGGTTCGCCGCCCGAAAGCGTGATACCGCCACCGGACGTGGCGTAGAACGTGCGGTCTCGCAGCACCTCCTTCAACAGCGAATGTGAGTCATACTCCGTTCCAATCTTTTCCACCGCACCAGCCGAACACGCGTCCGCGCACGCCGCGCATCGTTTGCAGAGATTAGGGTCGATCCGCACGAGTCCTTCGGCGATATGAATAGCGCCGTTTTTACACGCGCGGGCGCAATCGCCGCAACCGATACAAAGGGTTGACTGCCAGACGACTTGTGGTGTGGGTTGGATACCCTCAGGATTGTGACACCAGGGACATTGGAGCGGACAGCCCTTGAAAAACAGTGTGGTACGGATTCCGGGGCCATCCTCGGTCGAGAACCGCTGAATGTTGAACAGCATACATGTCGCGTCGCTCATTCGACCGGTGTTCCCTGCCTAGTGTCCGTGCGTCACACGCGCAATGATCTCATCCTGAACCTCCCTGCCTAACGTGACGAAGTATGCATTGTAGCCCGTCACGCGAACGAGGAGGTTCCCATATTCGGCCGGGTGCGCCTGTGCCTGCCGAAGCGTCTCCGGATCCAAAACATTGATCTGCAGAGCGGTTCCGCCCTCGACGGCGTAGGCCCGCAGGAAAGCGGCTAATCGCTCCAGGTGTTCCCGATCCCTGAGAAGCGACGGCGACAACGTAATCGTGTGGCTGTCGCCGTTCGGGGCCGTTTCGAGCCCGAGAGCGCCGGTTGAACGGGCATTGGCCGTCGGTCCTTTGCGGTCGCGGCCGGTGACCGGACACGTCCCGTTGCTCAGATAGGTCCCTCGCTTTCGGCCGTCGGGTGTGGCGGCAGTCTTGGGTGCATAGGCCACCCAATAGTTCCATGAGAGGTAGCCTCCTCGATACCGTTTTCCGGTCGCCGGCGATACCTTGTGGGCCGCGCGTTCAGTCCAGAACGTGGAGATCTCTCTGGCGAGTTGGTCGACCTGTTCGTCATCGTTGCCGTACTTAGGCGCCTTCTGCATGAGTAATCGTCGAAGCTTCTCGTAGCCCTCGTAGTCTCGTTCAATTGCCGCCACGAGTTCGGCCATCGTGACACGGCGGTCCTGGAAGACCAGTTTTTGAACGGCCGCCAGCGAGTCGACCGCCGTGGCCAGGGCGATTCCTTCGACCGTGAGGTAGTTGTGTTCCGCACCGCCGGCCGTGATGTCCCTACCGTTCCTGGCGCAACCTTCGACGAGCAGCGACAGGTATGGCGTCGGCGCAAACCGGGCCCGAATCGCGTCCGCCTGGTTGTTCACGTCGACAATCCAGTCGAGCAAGTGGGCGAGTTGCGTTCGAAACGCGGCGTAGAACTGCTCGAAACGTGTGAAGTCGGTCGCGCGACCGGTTCGCGGTCCGATTGGTCGTCCGGAGGCCAGGTCACGGCCGTCAAAGAGTGCCAGCTCGACGGCCTTGGCCAGGTTCAGGTTCACATCCACCGTGCCGGATCGGTCATTGCCCTGAAGCGTGTTTTCCAGACAACCGACCGGCGCGTAGTTCCAGAGCTTATCCGCGGGAAGTCCTTGCCACGCCAGCCCGCGCATTGCGTGCTCGTCGAAGTTCAGCAGGAACGGTGATCCTTGGGCGAGGGCGATCAACTCGACTACGTGATTGAGCACGTCCGGTGGCGTTGCGGCATGGAGCCGCACGTTCGGCTTGGGCTCCAGAAGATTCATCTGCCCGATGATCTCGAGCAGAAGGTGCGTCAATGGATTGGACGCGTCCTTGCCCTCCGCGTCAATTCCACCGAGCGTGATGAGCTGGCCGAACGATGAGCTGATTCCCTGATTGTTGCCCACGCGTCCTTGATAGTCGTAGGCGTAATTGTGTTTGATCCACCAGCACTGGAAAAGCTCTCTCGCTTGCTCTCGGGTCAGGCGCCCCGTTTCCAGATCGCGCTGATAGTAAGGATAGAGATACTGGTCGATGCGACCCGGCGAGAGTCCGGGGCCCGGATAGCTTTCGGCGGTCATGACGAGCATGTGAACGAACCACAGGCTCTGAAGTGCCTCATGTAGGGTCTCGGCGGGTTCCCAGGGGACCTTGCGACAGATCCGGGCGATCTCGAGGAGTTCATCGGTCCGAAGGGGATCATGTGTTTCGGCCGCCAGTCGTTGGGCCTCGTCGGCGTATCGCGCTGCGAAACCTCGAACGGCCTGAGCTGTCCGAATGAGGGCCCTTCGAAAGGCGTTGGCTTCCTGCTCTGTGGGCGCGGCATCGATGTACCCCCGGACTTCAGCGACCAGTCCACGTAGTCCTATCCGGATAGCCTTGCCATAATTCGGAATCAAGTGTCCCGGGATGGCCCCGCAGTTGCCCACCCCCAACCGATCCAGTTGCCGAACCCGGTGGAGGAACTCGTTTTCCAGGCGATCGTAACGGGCCATCTCCTTTCGAGTGAGTGTCAACGACAGCGCGGTGTTGAACTGTCCGCCGACGATCAACTCGCCGTTTAGAATCCGGATCGGGAGATGGTGCTCGATCACTTCGGAAAAGAACTCCGCGCGGCGCGAGAACAACGGCTCACGATACCGCTCCGCGGGGAAAGGGACCGTTCGCGCACAAGCGGCCAGCGAGTCCTCGTAGGCCGACAGGAACGGGAACATTTCCGGTACGACGGTCCAGTTGTGAGGGCACCAAACCCGGTCCCATGCGGCGCCGGTACCGAACGGCATGACCTCGTTACGGAAGTAGTTCCGTTCGCGGAAGGCAAAATACTCGTCGCGCAGTCTCTTGACCCGATCCGACAGATCGGAGGAAGCGTGCCATAGACGATCAGGCGAAGAGCATGGAAGGGTCGCTCGGCTCATTTCGGTGCCCTTGGCACGAATCCCTTGCCGCAACCGTCGAGACGCACTTCTTCGAAAGGCGATCGCGCCCCATTCGGCTCCGCCCACCTGATCACCCTCACACTACTCCTCACGATGGGGTGTGTCAATCACGGCAAGTCTGGGACCGGTGCGTCTGCCGGCTGATCCTCTTGGTCAAGTCTTCACCGGGCCGCCCGGCGCGGAGGCGCGGATCGCCTCGGTAGACTGGTTCAGAAACCCCTGGAAGAAAGAGTCTCCCGTGAGTCTTCGCGGATTCGCCAGACGCCAGGTCCGGGAAGGAGGGAGCGGCGGGTATGCGGGGATGGAGGGGATTGAAGATGAGCGAATACGTCCCTTGACCGCCGGTGCACGCGACAAGCCGCTCCGCGGTCGACGATCGGGCAAACATAATGTGCTGGCACCTTTCATGGGCAATTCCGATGGGGTTGTTCCCTCATAAGGTCGGCAAAGCCGGCGCTATTCGTAGACCTTCTCCTCCTCTTGTTCCGCCTCCGGTGCGTCGGCCTCAATGTCCCTGACATCCTGACCGCGAGAAAGCACATCGCGGTAGTATTCGTGCTGAATGATCAGATTCATGACCTCATTGGTGCCGGTCCAGATCATGGCCAGTCGCGTGTCGCGAAGCATGCGCTCGATGGGATAGACGTTCGTGTAGCCGATTCCGCCGAGGATTTGCATGGCGTCGTTGACGATCTCCCACGCCACCTGTGTGGCGAACTTCTTCGCCTCGGAGACCAGCCGGCGCGAGAGGTTGGCGTCGTTTCCTCGGTCGATGGTGACCGCCGTCGCGTGCACCAGGGAACTGGCCGCGTCGAACCGTGTCAGGCTGTCGGCCACCTTGAAACTTACCGCCTGAAAGTCGCGTATCTTGCGTCCGAAGGCCTTTCGTCGATCGCTGTAGCGTGCGGCGATCTCCAGGGCACTTCGGGCAATGCCCAGAACGCCCGCTGCGCTGGTCATACGTTCCGGGATCATCATCTGATAGAAGATCTCGGCTCCTTGGCCCTCCTCGCCCACCATGTTCCGCTCGGGCACCACCACGTCGCGGAATAGGATCCGGCCGGCCCCGCCGCCCCGCGTCCCCATCAGGCCGTAGACGTGCTTGACCTGAACGCCCATGTCCTTCTCCACGATGAACATGCTCAGCGACTGATGACTGGGGCCCTTGGGATTGGTCTTTGCATATACGAGGAAATAATCGGCGCCCTCCGCGCCGACGACAAAACGCTTCTGGCCGTTGAGAATATACGTGTTTCCCTCCTTGCGGGCGACGGTGGTCGCGCCGAAAAAGTCGGATCCGCCACGGGGCTCTGTCAGTGCCTCGGCGCAGCAAAGCTTGCCCCGGAGGGTGGGCTCGAGGTACTCGTGCTTCTGGTCGTCGTTGCCGAAGACGTGGAGCGCTTCGCCGCAGATGCTGACCAGCGAATAAAGGCAACCTAGTGATAGCGGCAAGGTGCCGATCTCTTCGAGGGCAATCACCTCGTCACGCCAACCGAGCCCCCGGCCACCGTATTCGGGAGTGAATCGCAATCCCAAGAGCCCTCGGGCCGCCGCCTCTTGAAGATATTCCCGGGGGTATCGAATCTTCTCAGCGTCCATATCCAGCAGCATCTGGCGCGGGATGGATTTGACGAACTTCCGAACCTCGGTGCGCAGGCGCTTCTGATCGTCATCAAGCATGGCTTCGATCATGGGTTTGCCTCTCCAAGGATGTGAAACGGAATGATGCGGGGATTGTACTCCGTGAGGGCGATCTCCGGCCAGGTGAATTGGAGAGGGGATCCGACATCACCAAAGGCAGGCCGACAGACGGGACCCAGGACATGCACGGAGCAAAGGAGGCAGGGGGTATCGGCGTCAAGTCGAATGGGCTGTCAAACCAGCGCGTTGATCTTGGCGGCCATGATGAAATCGTTCTCGGAGAGTCCTTTGATCGCATGGGTTGTGAGCGTCAGCGTCACGCGGTTCCAGGAAATGTGGATATCGGGGTGGTGGCCCTCGGCCTCGGCAAGCTGCGCCACCTTGTTGACGAACTCCATCGATCCCAGGAAATTCTTGAACGTGAACTTCCTTTCCAATGTCGAGCCGATCAGTTCCCATCCTGGTACTTGGGGGATAAGCGAGCACGCTTGCTCCGTGCCCATCGCCGGCATGCCGCCCTCGCAGGGCACGCACTTCTTCCGCACAAGCTCCATCGCGACATCCTCCTCTGCATCGGATATTCGATCCGCACACGACGTGGCCGTCGGAATGGGATCAGGAATCGCGAAATAACCATCATCCTCGCTGCCAGACTGCAATTCGCGCTACCCACCCATTAGATGCCCCGTCCTCCGCGGGAGATCACGGCCTGTCGACAAATACTGACTGGTCGTAACGAAGCATGTGCAAGCCGTCTCGAAAGCCATCGAAGGCGATGCGGGGATGTCGTCCCAGGACCTCCGCCATCAGCCAGCGTGGGAAGTCGGCGCCGGCCCGGATTGCCAACGGGGCACCACCGCCGAATCGGGGGTTGATCTCGATGACCCGGATCCGGCCGGATGATTCGCGGATCACTTGAATGTTGATCACGCCAACACACTCGGCGAGAGCCTCACCGACGCGTCGCCCGACTTCCATGAGCCGAGGGTCTTTGACCACGCGGGCCTTCTGCACCTCGCCGCTGCGAACCTCCAGACGCTGTCGCGGTACGACGCACCGAACCTGTCCGTTGAGGCCTGCGTAAACGTCCAGCGTGTACTCGTCGCCGGGGACGAATTCCTGCACCACCGGCTCGGGTACGTGCTTTGCCCGAAATCGCAGTGATTCAAGGTCGTCCACGCGATGGTTGCCATGGCCGGCCGAGCCGTACCGGGGCTTAATCTGATACGGAAACGCATGTTGCTTGCGCTTGAGAAGATGGACCGCGGGCCACGTCTGGGGCGTGTCGATGCCGGCGGCGGTGAGGAAAAGGTGCGTCATGAGTTTGTCCCGACCGATGGTGATGACTCGCGGCGACGACACGGAAACCGTGCAACCCAGACGATCAAACCGGTCTCGTGCATCGGCCAACGTGGGCAGCTCGGTATCGATAGTCGGAACGAGCAATCGGATTCGGTTCGCCTTGACCAGCTCAAGCAACTGAGCAATGAAATCTCGATGAGCAATGGGATGCACGACGTGCGCCCGATCGACATGATGCATCGCCGGCGCCAGGCGACTCGTGTCCGCGCCATGAATCTTCAAGTCGATGCCAAGCTTGCTTCCGGCCGCCCGAAAGGCCTGTACCAGTTCGACGCGGCGCCCCACGCACGTCAGCAAAATGTGGAGCGAGCGAGGTCGGGATGCAGAGCATGATCTGCGGGTCATGACCGAATCGGCCTCCGCCAACCGCGGGGTTCTCCTGCGGACGTGTCTAGCCTCGGGCTTCGCCCACCGCGGGTCTGCCGATCGACACGTATTCGAATCGGCGGCGTCGCATCGCCTGGGGTTCGTACAGGTTTCGGCCGTCGAAGATCAGCGGATTGCGGAGCAGCGCCCGCATCCGGTCGAAATCCGGACTGCGGAATTCATTCCACTCCGTCACGATGACCAGGGCGTCGGCACCTTCCAATGCGTCATAAGCGTTTTCGAAGTACCCCAGCCGATCACCATACTGTTGGCGGAGGTTTGCCAATCCGCGGGGATCATGGGCGCGCACATGGGCGCCGGCCTCCAGCAAGCGGTCGATGAGATAGATCGCCGGCGCTTCGCGGAGATCGTCGGTCTTCGGCTTGAATGTGACGCCCCACATCGCAAAGGTCCGCCCGCGCAACTCCGTCCCGAATCGCCGCGTTATCTTATCGAACAAAAGCTCCTTCTGACGCTGGTTGACCTCATGAACAGCCCGCAGCAATTGGCTTTGCGTACCCAGTTGCCCGGCCAAGTGGGCCAGGGCCTGGACATCCTTCGGGAAGCAACTTCCCCCGTAGCCCGCACCGGGATAGAGAAAATGGAACCCGACACGGGCGTCCGTCCCCATCCCGATGCGCACCTCGTCGACGTCCACGCCCGCCTGTTCGCAGATATTGGCGATCTCGTTGATGAAACTGATTCGCGCGGCCAGGTAGCAGTTCGCGGCGTACTTGGTCATCTCGGCCGCCGCGCGGCGCATCAGAAGAATGGGCTTCTGGTTCCTGACGAACGGCAAGTAGAGCTCGCGGATGACAGCGGCAGCGTCGGAATCCTCCGATCCGATGACAACCCGGTCGGGACGGAGAAAGTCGTCCACGGCCGTGCCTTCTTTCAGGAATTCCGGATTGCTCACAATGTGCAGAGGATGCCTTGTGATCCGCCTCATCATCTGCTCGAGGCGGTCACACGTGCCCACCGGGACGGTCGACTTGATGACGACAATCTTGGGATCTCTCATCGACTCGGCGACCTGCTTGCAGGCCCGTTCGATGGCCGATGTGTCGGCCGAACCGTCGGCGCGGGGCGGCGTCCCGATGGCCAGGAAGATGACTTGTCCGTGGGCGACCGCCTGCGCGAAGTCGGTTGTGAAGCTCAGCCGGCCCGCGCGAAGGTTCTCGCCCAGCATTTCCTGGAGACCGGGTTCGTAGATCGTGCTGATTCCGGCCGAGAGTTGCTTCACCTTGGCGGCGTCGATGTCCAACCCCACCACGTGGTTGCCCGTATCCGCCAGACAGGTCGCACTGACCAGTCCGACATAACCTGTCCCAATCACTGTAATTCGCATGATGGTATCCCGCTGTCACAAGATATGGTGACGGACCGTCGATGAATGTCAATAGGAGTTGACAACGGCGCCGTAGTTCGTAGGCTTTGCGTCGCACGGTTTTTCAACGAAAGGACAACATGAGACTGTCTGTCGTCATGCCCGTATACAACGAAGTGGCCACTCTCGAGGAGATCGTCCGCCGTGTCATGAAGGTCGACGTGGGAATGGACAAGGAAATCATCATGGTGGACGACGGCTCGACCGACGGTACCCGCGGTCTCTACGACAAGATTCGAGCCGACTATCCGGAGGGGACGATCAAGGTGTTCCTCCATGCCAAGAACCAGGGCAAGGGCGCCGCGCTGCGAACCGGGTTTGCCCAGGCCGACGGAGACATCGTGCTCGTTCAGGATGCCGACCTGGAGTACGACCCCAAAGACTATCGCCGACTGCTCCAACCCATTCTCGACGGCCGGGCGGATGTCGTCTATGGATCGCGTTTCGTGGGGGGAGATGAACACCGCGTCCTGCTCTTCTGGCACATGGTCGGTAATCGGTTCCTTACACTGATGTCCAATGCGTTGACCAACCTCAACCTGACCGACATGGAGACCTGCTACAAAGTCTTTCGTCGCGAGGTCCTTCAGAAAATCCGAATCAAGAGCAACCGCTTCGACTTCGAACCGGAAATCACGGCCAAGGTGGCCAAAGGCCATTGGCGAATCTACGAAGTCGGCATCAGCTATTCCGGCAGGGATTACTCGGAGGGCAAGAAGATCGGCTGGAAGGATGCCGTGCAAGCGATCTGGACGATCATTCGATACCGATTCTTCGACTAGGTGCTTCGGGGCCGTCCCGGCCCTTTCGTTCAATGATCGGCGCTTCGCCGACCGTGACATCGCGTTCGCTCATGTCCGACGCATCCGAGAATCCCGGCCGACGTCCGACACGGCGTTATGGATCGGCACTGGGCCTCGTTCTTCTTGCAGCCCTGCTGTCCCGATACGGCGCCTTGATCTCCGCCCATGCCGAGGATCCGGGCAGAATGCTGATGCCCGATTCGGCCAGCTACGACCTTCCGGCCCGAGCGTGGCTGGAAACCGGGCGATTCGCCGTCAGCCCTCAACAGCCCGATGTCCCCATGGTCGTCAGGACCCCCGGTTATCCCGCCTTCATCGCACTGATCTATACGATCTTCGGCCGAAGCCACGTCGCCGTGATCGCCGTTCAGATTATGATAAGCGTCTTGACAATCGGAACGGCGGCGTTGTTGGCGCATCGCCTGTGGGGGCCGGTCCCTGCCCTGGTCTCGGCCTCGCTCCTTGCCCTAGACCCGGTGGGGATCATGAGTTCGCAGCTTCTCCTCTCAGAAACACTGTTTACCTTTTTCCTGGTGGCATCGGCCGGTACGTTTGTTGCGGCCGCAACGGGGGCGTACCGGTGTGCATGGACCGTCGGTTTGGGACTCCTCATTCCACTGGCCGCACTGACCCGTCCGATCGCGTATTATCTGGTCTGGTTGGTTCCGCCGGGGATCGTGCTGTGGGGTTGGCTCGCCGGTTGGACTCGGAGGGAGACCGTCGCAACGGTCCTGTTGACCGCTGTCCCCTCGTTCATGCCGATCGTGGGATGGCAGCTTCGCAACTACCACGTCTGCGGGCATTCGGGTTTCAGCCAGATCACCAACGTCAATCTTGTCGTCTACCGCGCCGCCGGCATTATCGCCCAGCGAGAGAAGATCTCACTCGCGGAGGCTCAAGACAAGCTCGAGCGAAAGCACCGTATTCAAGACACGTATGAGACACCGGCGGAGCGCTGGGTGGCGGCGGGCCAGGATGCCGGAACACTCATTTGTCAGCACCCCGGCCTCTTTGCCAAAGACCTCGTTCGCGGCGCCGTTTGGGTCTTGTTTCAGCCGGCGTCCAGGGGACTCCTCGACTATCTCGGCCTTGACGCGGGGTGCGCGGACACGAGCGGGAATCTCCATGCCCAGGCCGGCTTCGGATACGTCTGGAAGCGGCTGAAGGAGCTCCTGGCTCACCCCGCCTTCGCCGTGGCGTTCTGTATCGAGTCGGTCTATCTGCTGATCACCTATGTCGGTTCCGGATATGGGTTATGGAGACTCATGAGAGAAGGCAGGCGTCCGAATATGATTCACTGGTGCTTCGCGTTCATTGTTATCTACCTCCTGCTTCTCTCCTCCGGTCCGGAAAGCAACAACCGCTTTCGCGGTCCCATCATGCCCTTCCTGGCGCTGTACGCGGGTGGCGGTCTGACGTTACTCTTGAGGCGGCGCAAAGCCGACCGACAGGCAGACGACAGGGCAAGCAGGGCCTACGGCGAACAGAGGAGTTCATGATGCGAGTGGTCGTAACAGGAGCAGCGGGTCTGATCGGGTTTCATCTGACATGCCGACTCTTGTCGGAGGGGCATGCCGTCGTCGCCGTCGATAGCATGACGACGGGCCAGCAGCGGAATGCCGAATGGATCCGCGCCCAGCCGCGAACCACCTGGATACAACAGGACATCATTGAGCCACTGGAATTGGCAGATCCAATCGACGTCATCTTCAACATGGCCTGCCCGGCCTCGCCTGCCGATTTTGTGCCGAAGGCGATCGAGATCATGCGGACGTGCAGCGAAGGAGTCTACCGGCTGCTGGAACTTGCCCGGCGGCACAACGCCGTGTTTCTCCAGGCAAGCACCAGCGAATGTTACGGCGATCCCGACGTGAACCCGCAGCCGGAGTCTTACCGTGGCAACGTCAGTACGACCGGCGTTCGCAGCGTCTACGACGAGGGCAAGCGGTTCGCCGAAGCGATGACGATGGCCTATCATCGGACCCATCGGCTGCGCACCCGGATCGCGAGGATATTCAATACCTACGGACCACGTATGCGGATCAATGACGGTCGAGTCTTGCCCAACTTCATCGCACAGGCGCTGCGCAACGAGCCGCTCACGATTTATGGTGAAGGCCGACAGACGCGAAGTTTTTGCTACGTGCATGATCTCGTGGACGGACTCATTCGTCTGGCTGCGTCCGATTTCGCCGAGCCCGTCAACCTGGGAAATCCGCAGGAAATCTCCATCCGCCAATTGGCCGATGAGATAATCGCGCTCACCGCTAGCCGATCGAGCGTCGAGTTTCGTCCCCTGCCCGAGGACGATCCAAAGCTGCGTCAACCGGACATTACGCTTGCCCGTCGCATCCTGCAGTGGCACCCAACGACCGAACGGCGCGAGGGGTTTCTCCAAACGATCGAGGACTTTCGCCAAGTGCTGCTGCGAAAGCCTGTGTAACGCGGCCGCGGCCATAAGACATCCGTACCGGGTGTCGATGTGGTGGAACGATGTTGAAATCGGCTTTGGTCCTGGGCAATTGAACCGGTCATGATACCGTTTGTGAAGCGATACTCAGACCGCCCGGCTTCAACGCCTGACAGGCTCGGTCCGTTCCGGCCGTTCCTTTGGCTTGCTCTCGTTTCGACTGTCTCTCTTGCTGCGGATCGGCCGAATCCCAAGTCCGTGGCGAGGGATTTTGACGAGGTCGTTATCGCCGACTTCGAGCACGGGGTGGATCCGGACCAACCCGAACAGGATCAGGGCATCTCGATCGAGGCGGACTCTCCGAAGGCTTCTCGCGGTAAGGGGTGTCTCAAAGTTGCCTTACCGCACGGCAAGGCCGTCCGACTCGGCTTTATCATTCCTTCGGACAAGGCCTCCAAGCGCGACTGGCTTGAATACGATTTGATCGGGGTGCCCGAGGAGGGGGTACTCATCGAGACAACGTTGTTCGAGGAGGAATCTCGGCGTCCGCTCGGCCGCGCGGCTACGGTCGCTCAGAGGTCGCCTTGGTGTGGGCAGATCCTCTTGGCCGAACTCACGCAGGGTCCCGTGTCGACGGATCTTCGAGTGGTCCTTCGTCTGACGTCGCTGGCGTGCGAGTCCGCGGTGTACTTCGATGCCGTGAGGGTGGTTCGCGATCGTCCGCCCAAAGTGCCTGAGGATTCGGGCGGGGCATACCATGTCACGGCGTCCTCCCGGACGATGTGGCCCGGATTCGAGCCGCTCGAACCCGACCGGTTCGGAAGCCAGAACAACCGGTGGCACTGGGAAAGCGAGGGACACCCTCAGATATCCTTACTGGAATACCCCGATCCTGTGGCGCGGACGATGGTCGGGGAAGGCTCGCTCGACGCCCCCGATCCCGCCTTTGGGCTGTCGCTGCAGCTCCGCCCCGGACACTACGAAGGAGTGATTCTGGCAGCCCCGATCACCACGTGCGGCATTCGCCGCCCCCGGTATTCGCTTCGGTGCAATGCGATGGAATTGGCCAATCGCGACGTTCGTCCCGAACGCCTCCTGTCCGAGGAGGGCGTTTTCATGGGTCGAAGCGCACGCGACTTCAGCGCCGAGGCCGTTCGACGGCTGTGGGTGGATGATGCGTTTCTGGTGGAGCCGTTTTCCGTGGCCACAAGAGACGGCCTGATCGTCTTCGGTATTGAGGGGGCGTTCCTTTCCGGTGTGGTCGTCTATCCCAAGAACCTCAGTCGTGTCTACAGACCGTATCTGGAGTCGTTGGACGCGCGCCGCCGCGCCTACTTCGAACAGCAGGTTTACAGTTGCGTGCCTCCGTCGAGGGTCGAGCCGCCCGACGTTCCGACTGAAGAGGAAAACCAAAATGGGTTCCAGATTCTGACGGCCAATCCGAGCCTGTGGCCGGCTCAACCGATAGCCCTTACGTCGAAGAACCTCGTGCGGCGTGGTGTGGAGACGTTCGCGTTGCCCGGGCAGACCGTGAGCGTCGTCGTCGGCGCGTTGGCACTGGTCGATCTCCAGAACCTTCACGTATCGGCCAATCGGCCCGGCAAGGCGGAATCGGAGGTCATGGAACTCCGTGAATTCCCATGCCAATGGCGTCCGCCCGTTCGCCGCTCGCTGCCTTTCTGGCTTGCTCCCGTTGTTCCCCAATCGCTGAAGCGGGGTCGAATCGCCTGGTATGTCTTGTCTGTGCATCTGTCGCGAGGTATGCGAGCCAAGGACGTGACGGTGGCGCTCAAGATATCGGCATCGAAGCGGCCCGCCGCTTTCACGGCCGTGCGTATCGCGATGGCCCCGGTGGATTCGGTGCCGGACAACCTCTGTCGCGGCGTGCTCTATCCGCGGGAGTGGGAAAACGGCTACGTTCTTGGCATGCTTCGGGAGATGCATCGAGACCGCACCGACGAATACGTCCTTCAGGATTATCGATTGCTGGGCGAGTTCGGCGTGTCGGCGACCGTCATTCGCGGTGTCCATTCCACCGGCGCCTCGGAGTCTGGGGTCGGTGTGGATGCCGCCCTTGCGGCCAGGCAAGCGCATCTTGCCTTACGCGGGGGGCTATGCCACGGATCACCGGGTTGGGTCGACTTCAGCCAGATCACGATGGATCGTCAGTGGCGTCGCGAGTCCGATGAAGACAAGGCAGGTCCCCTGATTCATTCAGCCGGTCAACTGCGAAACGAGCTTCGGCGCATGAACATACGGGCCTCCGCGCTGCTCTTGGAGGAATTCAGCACGTCGGGGCATTCGGGACTGCCTTCTTCACGGGAACTGCTCGGCTTGGTCCGGATGCTGCGCGAAGGAGGCTGGTCCAGCGTGGGGGTGCTCTTGGATCGCCTGGGTCCGGACGGACCGGGCGACAGACACGAGGTCGGTCCGGACAATGTGGGCGACGCGGCCATTCGCTGGGTGGGACAGCTAGACCGCGTGGCGGCGCCCGGGTTTGTGATCGAAAAACTGCGGAAACGGTTTCCCAAGTTGGACTATGAGTTGTTCGATCTGACCGGCGGGCGATTCTCGGCAGGCTTTCGCCTCTGGATTGACGACTTGAACGGTTTCTGGACCGGTTGCGTTCACCGTCCGACGGCCCCTTACCATCCCATTCAGTACACCCATCCTGTTGACGTCCCGCTGCTGATGCCCTATCCGGGTCAATCCTCGCCCACGCTTCGCCTGTTGGCCATACGCGAGGGGGAGGTGGATTGCGCATATCCCCTGTTGCTCGCCCGTCTGTTGGGGCGCGCCCATACCCCACCGGAGCTGGCGATCCGGGGCAAGCGAGCCCTTGAGACGGCCCGGAAGGAACTCATGGAGGCCTGGCAAGCCGCCGTTCGACCGTCGGACGACGAACCCGAGGCGCGTGAAGAAGGTGAGCTCCCTCCGCTGCCCCGGCCGTTCACGCCGCCCTGTGACCTGATGGACAAGCACCGGCGTGTCCTGTTCGATCTCATTGTTGAACTGACCCGTGGACGGTAGATCACGACCACGTTTCTTGATTCACACCCAGTCGCCAGATAGCATGAAGATCCTTGGGAATCGGCGGTTTACAGGAAGCAACCGATGGCGTTCGCAAGTGTTGACGAGCAGATGGCTGTTCTAACCCGTGGTATCGACAGCCTCTATACCGAAGCGGAGCTTCGCAAGAAGCTCGAAGAGTCTCGAAAGACGGGGCGGCCGCTTCGGGTGAAATTGGGACTGGATCCGACAGCACCGGACATTCACCTCGGTCACACGGTGGTCTTGAGGAAGATGCGGCAGTTTCAAGACTTGGGTCACAAGGCCGTGCTGATCATCGGCGACTACACGGCGATGGTGGGCGATCCTTCCGGACGATCGAAGACCCGCCCGGTGCTGAACGCCGATCAGATAGAGGCCAATGCCAAGACGTACTTTGCGCAAGCCGGCAAGATTGTCGACACAGCGCCGTCAAAGCTGGAGATCCGCCCCAACAGCGAGTGGCTGGGCAAGATGAACATGGCTTCGGCGCTCAAGCTGGCCGGCAAGATGACGGTGGCCCGTATGCTCGAACGCGACAGCTTCGCCAAACGGTACAAGGCCGGCGAACCGATCTTCATCCACGAGTTCCTCTATCCGCTCCTTCAGGGGCAGGACAGCGTCGAGATTCAGTCGGACGTTGAGTTGGGCGGAACCGATCAGACGTTCAACAACTTGGTGGGTCGCGACCTGCAGATCGACGCGGGGCAACCGCCCCAGGTCGTCATGATCATGCCGATCCTGATCGGAATCGACGGCGTGGAGAAGATGAGCAAGTCGTTGGGAAACTACATCGGGGTGACCGATCCTCCGAGCGAGATGTTCGGAAAGACGATGCGGATTCCGGACGGCTTGATGCCGAACTACTTCGAACTGCTGACCGGCCGGCCGCAGACCGAGATACGGATCTTGTGCAACCCGGCCAAGACGCATCCTCGCGAAGCCAAGGCCACGCTCGCTCGAGACATCGTGACCCAGTTCTATGACGCCGCAACAGCCCAACGTGAGGCCGAGTTATTTGATCGAGTCTTTCGTGACGGTGGACTGCGCGATGATATTCCGGAGGTGACTCTCAATCGAGCCGAACTCGATGGCGACGGCGTCCTTCCGGGCAAACTGCTGAAACTGTTGGGCCTGGCCGATTCCGCCAGCGAAGGCGGGCGGCTGGTGAAACAGGGCGGAGTGACGATCAACGATCGAAGGCTGACGGATCCCCAGGCGAAGGTTTCTCCCGAGAATGGTATGATCGTCCGTGTCGGCAAGCGGCGAGTCGCCGTGGTGAAGTTGACCTAGCGAGGTGTGTCATGCGACCATTGCCGAGACTGACCGAACCGGTTCGATATGCGGGCTTATACGTCTTCGACTTCGGCGAGAGCGTCGCCGTCGGCTATACTGCCGACGAGATTGCCGTCTTGCTGGAGAGTGAGAAGTATGCCGACGGCAAGGTCTACAAGATTCAGCGGGCCTACCCGGACGGCGGGTTGGAGCTCAGGGGTATCCCCACGACCCGGTTTCGCGCGGAGGATGGGTTCTTCTTCTATCGCCGGGACCCAGCGGCGGCTCGGCATGACTTCGACGATCTAAAGCGGCGAGCGGGTGCGACCCTGCCGCCGTGTCGGTGCAAGCTTCACCTTGCCCGCATTAGAGGGGCTTCGATCCCCGATGTTGTGGCCCTCATCTACCCGGCCGAGTACGCCGACGAGATGAGTGCCTGGCTTGGCGTCATCGGCTACGAGGGCGGCGATTTGGTTGAGGGCGGCATCAGCCAAGTCACCGACTATTACAGTTCGTCGGTGTCGCGGCTTGACGAACACCAGATGTGGGGCACCTTGGATCGAACGTCCCGTAGTCGCGAAGAAATCTTGGCGACCACCCATGTGGCTGTCCAGCGATGAGACGGGGCAATCACGTGCCTTCCCGGTCGGACCGGAGAGAGGCGCGTTCTCGAAAGTCGGATTAGATGATCAAGCAACCCCATGAGACCGACGACGCCACGTTCCGTCTGGCTCAGACAGACGAGGGGGAAGCCCCCGTTCGGCGACCTGGAGGCGGCAGACAACGGTTGATCCTGGCGGCTTTGGATGCCATCATTTCCATTCGTGGCCGCCGTCGGCCGACACCGGATGAGGTTCGACGATACGTTTGGACGGACAACACACGGCGAATGGGCATCCGGTTCACGGAGCGGCTGCGCGACGCCTGGCGAAGGCGATGGGTACGATTCCATCCGGCGAACGACGAACAGGAGACGGGCTAAGTCATGGCGAAGACATATGGATTTGGCGTGGTGGGTGTGGGATTCATCGGCGGCGTCCATGGAGAGGCCATTCAGGGCCTGCCTAACGCGAAGCTCGTGGCCTGTTGCGACACGCGGGAGTCGGCGGCCAAGGCATTCGCCGAGAAGTTCGGCTGCGCCTGGTACACCGATCTGAACGAGATGCTCCGCCGCGACGATCTCGATGTGATCAGCATCGCCACGCCCTCGGGCTTGCACATGGAACCGGCGGTTGCCGCCGCTCAAGCAGGCAAGCATGCGATCATCGAAAAACCGCTCGATATCACGCTCGATCGAATTGACCGAATCCTCGAAGCTCACGACAAGGCCGGTACGACCGTCGGCGGCATCTTCAATGGACGATTCTATCCCACGGCCCGGTTGTTCAAGAAGGCCGTCGACCAGGGGCGATTTGGCCGGATGACGTTCGGGATGGCCTACGGACCTTGGTGGCGCACCCAGAAGTACTATGACGAGGGCGGTTGGAAGGGCACGATCAAGCTCGACGGCGGCGGGGCCTACATGAACCAGGGTATCCACACGATCGACATGCTCCAATGGCTGATGGGCGACGTGGCCAGCGTGACGGCCAAGACATCGATACTCGCTCACACGAATATCGAAGTCGAGGACACCGGCGCGGCGGTCGTTCGGTTCCAAAACGGCGCCCTGGGCGTGATGGCCTGCACGACGAGCATGTATCCGGGGCATTTCCGCATCATCGAAGTGGCCGGCGACAAGGGCACGGTCGCCATGGCCGACACCAAGTTCTTCTTCTGGCAGTTTGCGGAAGAGACCGCCGAAGACGAGGAGATCCGCAAGAATTATCTCTCGTTTCCGGGTGTGGGAATCGGGGCGAGTGATCCGGCGGCCGGCGTGACGGGAAAGCTGCACGAGCCGAACTTCGCGGACTTCCTGCAAGCCATTGACGACGGACGCCCGCCGCTCGTCGACGGGCCGGAATCGCGAAGAAGCGTCGAGACCATCCTAGCGATCTACCGGAGTGCCCAGACGGGTAAGACAGTCGAACTACCCCTGAAGGCGGTTGCCCCGGCCGCGAAGAAGCCTTCCAAGGCCAAGCCGGCGAAGGTCGCCAAGACGAAGGTCCGACCCAAGGCCAAGGTGGAGAAAGCCGTCAGGGCCAAGAAAACCCCAAAGTCCGGTCCGGCCAAGAAGCGAAAGGCCCGGTAGCCAAACGAGATCGCTGGAATCTTGCCCTGAGATCGGACCAACGAGAAGGCCAAGACGGGTCCCCTGCCTCCGAGAGGCCCGCGGCAGGCCCGGAGGCGGCTATGCGAGACTCCGCCGGAACGCGGCAACGTGACACCGGAAAAGGGGGCTCACGTGCAATCGGCTTGGTCTTGCCGCTTGCGATATGCGAATGGCACTGGTATAAGGACGAAATCACGCTGGTTCAAGGGGACCCTGAGGGGATCTGAGGTCTGGATCTGGGAGCCTATGTCGGATTCACAAGCAATAACGGCCGAAGGGCGAGTGGTTACCGCGTTGCCGAACGCGATGTTCAAAGTAGCCATCGAAATGGGAGGGCAGACTCACGAAGCCCTGTGCGTGGTTTCAGGCCGGATGCGAAAGAACTTCATCCGGATCCTTCCCGGCGACGTCGTGACCGTGGAATTGAGTCCTTACGATCTGACTCGAGGGCGGATCACCTACCGCGCTCGATAGCAGCCATTCGCGCTCCCCACACGTATTGCCCAAGAGGTCGCTGCCTCGCGACGCCCGAGTTGGTGTCTCTGTTCCTGGATTCTCGAAAACGGGAGTCACTGCCGGGTCCTTACGCGACAGCCATGCCCCGTGTCCTTTCGACCGTCATATGCGAACTGACGGTGGCCGGAATTGGCGCATTCACAGCCCCCGGCTACGATAGTCCCCAGGTTCCAAGGACTGGATCGTGTCTTGGCAATGAGACCCTGGGTGAATTGATTGCAGATGTCGACCTGTACGTGAAGGCTTGCCGGATTCTGAGCCGGACCGAAGACAGGAAAGCGGCGGAACAGCAGGTTGCAGACCTGTATCGACGGGGGTTACCACAAGGATAGCCATGTCAATCCTCGGACTCGACATTGGAACGACGGGTGCGAAAGGAGTTGCGTTCGACGTGGATGGCCGTCCCGTGGCGACGGCCTACCGCGAGTACAACATGCACTCGCCACGCCCCGGATATCTCGAACTCAATCCGAACGAGGTGCTTGACGCCGTTGCGACGGTCTGCCGGCAGATTGCATCGGCCACAAAGAACGATCCCGTTCGGTCCGTGGCGTGCAGTGTTCTGGGGGAGGCGATTACGCCGGTGGACGCCCGGAACCGGCCCCTGGGCAATGCCATCATTGGGTTCGATGCTCGCGGCGCACTCGAGTGTGACGAGCTTCGGGGACAGATCTCCAATGTCGACGTCTTCCGTCTGACGGGGCATCCGATCAACAGCTTCCATACCGTCTTCAAGCTGATGCACCGGCGGAAGCATGAGCCCGAGGTCTACGCTCGAGCGGTGAAATGGCTGGGTTTTCAGGAATTGGTTGCCGTATCGTTGGGGGCCGAGGCTGCCGTGGACTATTCGGCCGCTGCGCGAACGCTTCTGCTCAACACCAACACGCTGACGTGGTGTGATCGAATGCTGGGGCTTGCCGGAATGTCGTCCGACATGTTTGCCCGTCCCGTCGCTCCGGGCACGCCGATCGGCACCGTGAGCACGGCGGGTCACGAACGCTTCGGCCTGCCCGTCGGCTGCGTGGTGGCCGCCGGACTCCACGATCAACCTGCGGGCATCCTCGGCGCGGCGGTCCAGCCGGGGGAATCGATGTATGCGACGGGGACGGTCGTGTGCATCGGCGTACTCATCACCGCCAAACCCGATCCGGAGGTCATGTGTCGATGCAACCTCTGCTGCTATCCGACATACGGCAAAGGCCGAAACGTATCGTTGGCCTGGAACTTCACGGGGGGTAGCCTCCTCAAGTGGTATCGCGACAACTTCGCCGCTCAAGAAGTCGCCGAAGCCGGGCGGCGAGGCGTGGACCCCTACGATCTGATTCTCGACGGCCTGCCGTCCGATCCGACGGACCTTTTCGTGCTGCCGCATTTCACCACGACCGGGACGCCGTGGCTGGATACCCGTGCGTTGGGGGCGATCTTGGGACTCCGTCTCACAACGCGCCGCGGGGAGATTGTGAAAGCGCTCTTGGAAGGCGTTGAGTATGAGATCGCGCTGAACCAATCGCTGCTCGCCGAGGCCGGAATCGACATCAGGCTCTACAAGGCGATCGGCGGAGCGGCCAAGAGTGCGTGGTGGATGCAGCTCAAGGCCGATGTGCTTGGGCGGCCGGTCGCCGTATTGGAAACGACCGAATCCGCCGCGCTGGGCGTTGCCCTGTTGGGTGCGCGCGCCGCAAACCTCGTCGATTCGGTGTCGGAAGCGGCAAGCCGATTTGCCCGCGCGGGCCGCACCTTTGAACCGGACGCGCGACGATCTTCCCTGTATAATAAACGACTTGAGATCTATCGGGAATTGTATCCGACAACGCGGCCGCTGTCGCATCGCATCTCTGCGTTGGCGGCTGAGCATTAACACTGTTGTGAGAGGGATATGCCGTGGCGAAAACGCGCTTCAATCTGCGGGACACGCAACTTCAAGCCCGACTCGGCCTTATTTCCTCGGTCGCGGCCGGGGTATTCGTGCTCGTGCTTGCGTTCCTGGTGCTCGAGAACTTCAACCCGATCGAGAAGACGGTGGGCTATAACCCGCAGGGCAAGCGCTACTTGGCGATAGTTGCGTGCAGCGGCTTGTCCGCCTTCTTGGGCGCGGTGGGGTTTGGATTCGGCTTCTCCAGCCTTGGGCACAAGCGCAACGCGCGGCAGCGCGAGTCCTGGCTTGGGCTCCTGATCGGTGCATTCACTGTCTCTCTCACCATCGTCCTGTTCGTCTTCTTCCGCATCTTCGGGCTTGCCATCGTCACGTGATCAGTCCCCCCGAGGGAGATTGGATTACACGGGAACCCCGTGCCCGGCAGACGCAGGGAGCGTCCTCGTGAATGTCGACATCTTCACCACGTGTTTGACCGACAGTTTCTTCCCGCAAGTGGCCGTTTCGGTCGTGAACGTTCTGCGGCGATTGGGGATCATCGTGGATGTTCCTGTCGGACAAACCTGCTGCGGCCAGCCCGCCTTCAACAGCGGACTCCTGGATGACGCCCGGGCCGTGGCCGCCCATATGCTGGATGTGTTCGAGCAGTCTGAGACCGTCGTGACGCCGTCCGGTTCGTGCTGCGCCATGGTTCGTCACTACTACCCGATGCTTTTTGCCGACTATCCGGCCGAGCTGGAGCGGGCCCGGGCCCTCGCCGCCAAGCTGTTCGAATTTGTGGAGTTTCTCGAGAAGGTGCTGCGGGTCGACTGGCGGCCGTGGGGGCTTCGCTATCCGGCCGTGGCCACGTATCACTACAGTTGCCACCTCCGCGGTATCGGCATGACAGATGAGGTCCCGCGGCTTTTGGGAAAGATCGAGGGCTTGGAACTGCTGCCGTTGGAGAAGTTCGACCAGTGCTGCGGCTTCGGTGGGACATTCGCCGTAAAGTATGGCCACATCAGCGGCGCGATAGCCCAGGACAAAGCCGACTGCGTCGAACGGAGCGGCGCCAAGGTCCTTGTGGTGAACGACGGAGGCTGCTCACTGAACATTGCGGGGGTTCTGCACCGGCGCGGCAGCCCGGTTCGGATCATGCATGTGGCGCAGATCCTCGATGAAGCCATGAATCATCGTTAACGGGAGTTCGCCATTTTGGACGAGCGATTCAAGACCAGAACCGAGCAGGCCGTGAACAACCCCGAGTTGACCCGCGCGATCGATCGGGCCACCCGCCGACAGGACGACGCGCGGAAGGTCAACATCACTGAACTGGGTGATTCGTGGGCCATTCGCGAGCTCGCCGGGGAGTGTAAGGATTATGCCCTGGATCGCCTGGACGATCGTCTCATCCGGTTGGCCGACAACGTTCGTGCCCAGGGCGGACAAGTCCACTACGCCGTGGACGGGGAGACGGTGTGTCGCGTCGTCGAGCAGATCGCCCGTCGTAGCAGGTCCAAGACGATCATCAAGACCAAGAGCATGATGTGCGAGGAGATCGAGCTGAATCCCCACCTTCAGCGGGCGGGTTTCGAGGTGGTCGAGACCGACTTGGGCGAATACATCGTGCAACTGGCCGAGGAACCGCCGTCGCACATCATCGGTCCCGCCTGCCACAAATCCGCCGGCCAGGTCGCCCGACTATTCAACCGGAAACTGGGCGTACCCTATACCGAGGACGCCGAAACACTGGCGAGGTCGGCTCGCACTATCCTTCGAGACAAGTTTTACCGGGCGGATATGGGAATCATGGGGGCCAACTTCGCCGTCGCCGAGACCGGGACGCTGGTCACCGTGACGAACGAGGGCAACGGCCGCTTTGTTGCCTCGCGCCCGAAGGTCCTGGTCGCGATCATGGGCATGGAGAAGGTCGTCGACAACATGGCCGACTTGGCCGTGCTGCTCAAGGTCTTGGCCCGCAGCGCGACGGGGCAGCGGATCAGTGTCTATACCAATCTGACGACCGGCCCGCGCCGTTCGGGCGATGTGGATGGCCCGGACGAGTTCCACCTGATCGTCGTCGACAACGGGCGCTCACGAATCCTTGCCGGCCGATACCGCCAGTTGCTTCGATGCATCCGATGCGGAGCCTGCTTGAACGCCTGCCCGGTTTACCGCAAGATCGGCGGGCATGCCTACGGCAGTGTCTATCCCGGCCCCATCGGCAAACTGCTGACGCCGTTGCTCGAGAATCTGGTGGACCGGGCTGATCTGCCGCAGGCCAGCGCCCTCTGCGACGCGTGCCGCGACGCCTGTTCCGTCCGCATCGAACTGCCCGAGATGCTGATCCTGATGCGGAATGACCTTCGCCGATTGAAAATGGTCCCCCTGGTGCAACGATTGGGATTTGCCGTTTGGTCGAGGGTGATGAAGAGCCCATTCCTGTACGACCTGGCAAGTCGGCTCGCCCGGCTGGGGTTGAGACTGGAGGCCAAGGACGGCTGGGTCGAGCGGATCCCGCCGGCGGGCAATCCGTGGACGGACTATCGTGACCTGCCGATCCCCGCCGATCGGCCTTTTCGTCGGATATGGAAAGAGGAACTCAGATACGCACCGATTCACACGCCCGTCCATCCCGTTGCCGAGCGCCCTGATCGAGCGCCTGAGGACCATGCGGCACGCCGACCCTACCGCGAACCGGTATCGGCCGATCCGTGGCCGTCCGCCAAGAGGGAGTTGCCGTCCTCGACCGGAACGTCCGAGGAATGCACGCAAGAAGCCTTCATCGGACGAGTGCGGCAGGCGCTTCGGGCGGTGGATCGAAAGCGTCCTCGTCCGGACCCTCACCGTGCGCGGCTGGTCGGTCCTAAGGTGAATGTGGTTGAGCGGTTCAAGGAGAAGGCCGCCGAACTCCATATTCATCTGCACGAGGCGGCCAATGCCTCGACCGCTGTAACCGTCGTGGCAGACATTATTCGCGAGTCAAAGGTGTCTCAAGCGGTCATGGCCGACGAGGGACTACTCGATCCCGACCACGTTGCCGAGACACTGAATACCGTGGGATGTGCCCTGACCGTCGTTCGCGAGAATGCCGGTCTGGGGCCGAGCTTTGATGCCGACGTCGGCATCACGGCAGCCGAGTTGGGCATCGCGGAAACGGCGTCGGTCGTCCTCCAGAGCGGCGGGCCTCGCCGTCGGCTGGTGGGCCTCGCGCCGCCGACGCATATCGTGATCTTGCCGAAGGACCGAATCGTGGCCGATCTGCTCGATTGGGCCACGTGGTGTCAAGACAGGCCGCAGCCGGCCAATCAGACGATCATCTCAGGCCCCAGCAAAACCGCCGATATCGAACTGACGCTCGTGACCGGCATGCACGGCCCGGGTGTGGTTCATGTCATTCTCCTCGACTCGGTCTGAGATCGCCGCCGGCGGCCGACATCCATGGACCTCCACGACCGGTTCGTCCTTCATGGCACCGGCTACGGCAGCCGTCATCAGCCGGATCGGCCGGGCAACGACGTGGGCTGACCGGCGAAGACCGCATCGATGCGGAAGCCCTCACAGATCGCCCTACCATGACCGACACAAGGGGTCTGGGCGACCCCGCCTGTCGCCTGGTCCGTCGCGAAGGACGGAGTTGCCGAATCATCGATTCTGGGAGACCGCTCAGAAGAGTGCAGGTGAAATGGCATACAAGATCGGTCCCAGTGTCAGATAGGTGGCATAGATCGCGATGAGGAAGAATGGCACGGAGAGTATTGCGGCCGTGATGCCGCAGGCAATCAGCGCGCGACTCCGCGAAGTCCGATGGAGGATCTCGACGCCGTGAACCGTAAGCACGAAGCTCCACACCCAGAAGATCCAGGGGCCGGCGCCGGGAACCAGGATGACGATGCTGGGGCATGTTGCGTAACAAGCTGCATTCATTGTCTCGGCGAGCCCCCCGTGGCTCCTGACCAGAGCGATGACACCCAGATGCAGTAGAGTGGCAAGAACAGGAATCGCCACGACAGAAATAAGTAGTGTTGCAACCGCCACCAGCAGAATACTTCCCAGGCTCGCCATCATGTCCCCAGGCTGCATTGTCCTTTCTGTTGTCGTCGCGGACAGACCAAAGACGAACAGGAACAGAAACACGAAGATCGAGGTAAGCAGACAAACGGGATAGAACGTCGATGCTATCGCGAAGCCCCAAGCTCTGTCGCTTTCTCCACTGTGACGAATGCGACGGTAATAGCAGGTGGGATGACGGATCCCCAGCTTGCACGTCTCCCACCATCGCCGGAAGACACCGTCTTCGTCACGTTCCCATGGCAGGCCGATCCCCGTTGCCTCCACCTCAATTACGGAGGGGTCGGCAGGGATTACTCGCATCGTGGAGACGTAGATCGTTCGGTGACAGCCCTCGCACTCACGATGATCAAATGCGGGCAATCCACGCTCGCCATCGCCTTCGTACACTTGGTCGCAGTGGGGACAGCCAAACCGGACCTTGCCCGGCTCAAACGTGTAGTCCGTTACGTCAAACGACGTGTTGCACTCCGGACATCGGGGCTGCGTGAGATTCAACAGCGAATAGCCGCAGGTTCTACAGCGCACTGTCGGCAGCCCCTTTCACAAGACGCCGGAGCACGGGCGACCGTCTTACCGTAATGTCCGCCGACGAACCCTGGCCCCCAATGCCAGTCTCTCAGGTTACGGCTTTGGCCCGAAGAGCTGGAACTCCCAGATCGTCGGACCCTCGGTGGCCTCCAGGATGTTCAGGCGGACGACCCGTACTGTGACCGGGTCGAACTTGAGCTGCTTCTTCTCGCCGATCGTGGTGCCTGTGAAGAACGTCTTGTAGTCGTCGCCCTCTTTGGATTGCAGCTCGAACTTTCGGATGCGGTCGCCGCAGGCCTCGCTGATCATCGCACGATCGATGGTCACTTCCTTGCCCAGGTCCACCTCGATCCAGGCCGAGTGCGTCCCGCCGTCGGTGGCCCAGCGGGTACCGGAGTCGTCATCGAAGGCCTTTTCAGGACTGTACTCCGACATCTTCTGGTAAACGTTGGATGCCTTGGCCGGCTTGTCCGAGGACACCGCGTCCAACTGTGACGACACCTTCACCGGCTTGATATCAGCGGCCGGACCGTCGAGCTTCAGCGCAACGAGTGTATCGATCTCTTTGACATCGGCGGCCGGTATCGCGATTTCGATGCCCTTGTCATCTTGCTTCACCTCGCACTTGCCGCCTGTGAGCAGCTCGCTGGCGACGATCTTCCTGGGTACGGGCGGCAGCTTGACGAGTTGGTCCTTGTCGCCCTGCGGATAGATGTGGACGTAGATCGTGTCGCCCTTGTGCGTGCTGGCGCCCCACGGGCCCGGCTTGAACGGCCCGCCGCGCGTGGCGTAGACGCTCTGGCCGTATTGGCCCAACCACTCGCCCATCTCCTTAAGCCGCTTCACTTGGCGCGGCTCGATCTCGCCCGTCGGCATGGGCCCGACGTTGAACAGCAGATTCCCGTCGCCGCCCGCGCAGCTCACGAGCGTGCGAAGGCATTCCTTCAAGGACTTCATGTGGTCATTGGGCTTCCACGCCCACTGGTTGCAGATCGTGATGCAGCTTTCCCACGGCCGGGTGTTCAGGAACCCGCCGACCGTCTGCTCCGGCGTGTCGTAATCCCCGGGGTTGGCGCAGCGGTTGTTGATGATGATGCCCGGCTGAAGCGAACGGGTGAAGTCGACGACCCGCTTGCCGCGCGCGGCGTCGAAGTCCTGCGACACGTCGAACCAGAGCACCAGAAGCGGTCCGTAGTTCTGGATCAGCTCCTTGACCTGGTTCTTCAGGTACTGCTCATAGCGGTCGATGTTGTGAGTGGGCTTGAGCGGTTTGCCGCCGGGGCTGCCATGCGGGAAATCGGGGTGGTGCCAGTCGCAGACTGAATGATACGTGCCGAAGGCGATGCCCCCTTTGCGACAGGCCTCGGCCAGCTCTTTCACCACGTCGCGACCGAAGGGCGAGTTCATGATGTTGTAGTCGGTCTGCTTCGTGTCGAACATGCAGAACCCGTCGTGATGCTTCGTCGTGAAGACCATGTACTTCATGCCGGCCGCTTTGGCGATGCTGACCCACTCGTCGGCGTTGAACTGGGTCGGGTTGAACTGCTTGTACAGGTTGTCGTACTCCTCGATCGGGATCTGCGCCCCGCGCGACCAACCGATCTCGGTCCCCTTGATGCTTACCGGTCCCCAATGAATGAACATCCCAAACCGCGCCGCTCGCCACCACTCCAGACCGTACGACTTGGCCTTGGAGGAAGCGTCACCCCCGGTCGGACCCGCGGCCTCCTCCGCCACCACACGGCAATGGAGAAGGCATGCAGCAAGAAGGCACCCAACGGTGACGATCATCTTCGTTCGGATCATGGGTTGTTCCTTAAATGAAATCTCATCCTCTTTGCGCCCTGGCCGCTTCCGCGATCACTGCCGCGGCGGCGGGAAAGCAATTATGGCTTCACAGACGGCGAACCAGCCGAGGCCCCCTGAGCTTGTTTGACCCCGTGCGAATCGTCTCGGGATGTGCCGGTGCACGGGACAAGCACATCCCTTGGGCGACTGCTAAGCCTTTTTCTCTGCCTTCCATCCCTGCATGATCTCGCCGGCGCACTCGAGCCCGCTCGGAATCACGCCGCCGTAGCCGTGCCCCGGCCGTGTCCAAGCCCCTGAAAGAAACAGGTTCTTGATGGGCGTCTTGTGTGCCAGGCGCATCTGGCCGGCGTTGTCCATTGTCTGATCGAACCCGTAGATCGCGCCGCGATGGTTGCTCGTGTAGCGGATGTTGGTCAGCGGCGTACCGACCTCTCTGACCTCAATCGCCGCTCGAAGGCCGGGCAGGTGTGCTTTCTCGGCGCGATCGATCAGAATGTCCGCCATCTCCTCCTTCTTTGCGCGGTAGGCGTCCTTCTCTCCGTCAAAGTAGTCCTCCGCGAAGGGCTTCCAGAAGTCGTATCCCTGGAGCGTAAGGAGGTCCACCGTGTTCTTTCCCGGGGGCGAGTAGCCCTCGTAGAGATTGTCGTACAGCGTGAGCGAGAATCCGCACGTGGCCACGTCGGCCTTGACCATCGCCTCGTATGCCGCCTCATGGTCGTATCCGGCGTACTGGAAAATCTCGGTGTCCTTGATGCCGACTTCCTTGATCAGATCCTTCTTCAGGCCCAGGAAAACGTGGAAGCTCGAAAGGCTTACGCTGAGCTTGTCCAGACGCTGAACGTAGGCCTTCGGCCGATCGCCTTCACTCAATAGCTTGTTGAACGTGTCGTGTGCGTTGGCATTGGAGACGACAACCCGTGCCTTGTATTCGTCTCCCTTGGCCGTTCGTACCCCGACAGCGGCGCCGTCTTTCACCAGGATCCTTTCGACCCGCGTGTTGGCCTTGACGCGGCCGCCGTGGTGCTCGATGAACGTCGCCAGCGCGTTGCTTATCTTCTGCGATCTGCCCTTCGGATAGTGGCCGCCGCCCTGCAGATAGCTCAACGTGGGGAGGGCATAGTAGAACGGCGACAGGGTGGCCGGCGGAAGGCCGTAGTAAGGCCACAGCGACGAGATGATCGCCTTACACTTGGCATCCTTCACCCGAGCGTCCACCATCTTGCCCCAGCTCATCACGGTGCCCTTGAACAGGAGCGGATAGTTGACCGGCAGTCGGCTCATGTCGATCGGGCTTTTGGCCTTCGAGATCTTCTCGACCTCGCCGGCCATCGTCTGCATGTCCGCGAAGAGCCCCTCGATCCCGGCCTTTTCGGCCGGAAACCGTTCGATCAGCATCGCGACATACTTGCCGAGCCCCTTCTGCGGCAGGCGAATGTCGTGGTCCGGGAAGACCGCTCGATACAGATGAGGGTGAGGTACGAACTCCACGTCGGCTATCTCGGGAAAGCCGGGGATGAGATTGTGCAGGCCGTTTCGCTCGCCGATCGTCGTGGAGTGCAGTGAGACATCAAAAACAAAACCCTGTCGCTTGAAGGTCGTGGCGTATCCGCCGGGCTTGTCGTGTTGCTCCAGAACCAGCGCCCGAAATCCCTGCCGGGCGAGCGCCGCCGCACAACTCAGCCCGCCCAGCCCCGAGCCGATGATAATCGCGTCGAACGCGTCGTCGCTCGCGCCCTCCGCGGCGGCAACCGGCATGGCGCTCCAATCAAGGATGCCGATGGAGAACCCGGCCACCAGAGATTCGATGAACTCGCGCCTCTTCATCCCGTCGTTGCCCATGACTCACCCGTCTCCTGGCTGTTGCTATCCCCCGTGGCGACGGCCTGACAGAGAGTAATCCACACCCCGTCCCCGCACAACGGCTACGAACGGTCCTTATCACGCCCCGAATATCCCCTTGAAGTCTGCGATGTCCTGGAGTCAATCCTCGCCCGCTTCTCTGCTATTCCGGCCTAACCACAAGCAGCCTGGCCGAGTGTTTGGGCATGTCCTTGAGTTGGAACATGCCTTCGTGCCGGCCGAGGTCCTGTCCGGTCCAGTAGTCGTTAATCCGGCAAGAGCGGGGCAGCTTCACCGACAGGGTCTTCGGCTGATCGTTCCAGTTGAACAGGGCGATCACGTATCGATCATCCAGCGCGATCGTACCCACCTCGAACGAATCGTCATCGAACCGGGCGGGCACGCCGGTCGGTGGGACGAGCTTCTTCAACATGGCCAATCGGTCCGCGGGCATTCTTGTCAAATCGTCGCCCGACAGCAGCATCCCGCCCGTCGCGTAGACGGCCGTTGCGTGCAGGTCGATCTCGTTCTTCGGCAGTCCGCCGGTCAAGAGGACACAATCCGGATCGTTCCACCAGAACCGGCCGTTCTGCCAGTTGCGGCTGAAGTTCTGAATGGCAATGTTCCTGATGCTTCCCCACGATCGCTCGATGTCCATCGAACTCCGCGAACCATGGATGACCCCCAGCGACGGCCACATCGGGTGATTGCAGCCGAGGACGAAACCGTCCCCAACCCCGCGCAGCACCGCTGCCATTCCGCGCCGATACGCCTCGACCCGCGTTGCCTTCGGGTCGTGGAACCGCCCCCCGTGCATGGCGCCCCAAAAGTTCGCGTCGAGCTTGAAATAGGTGCAGCCCCATTCATTCCGCAGGGTCCGGAACACATGCTCCAAGTGTTTCTGGGCCTCGGGATGCGTACCGTCCAGTCCGTACCACGGCCCGTTCCGCCAGCCGCCGAACGTCACGCGATCCGATCGCAGCGGCTTGCCCTCGGCGTCCTTGATAAACCAGTCGGGATGCTGTTTGAATAGATTCGACTGCTCCTCGGCGATGAACGGACCCACCCAGATCGCAGGCTCGAATCCTCTCTGACGGATCTGTTTGAGCACGCCCCGTATGTCGCCGCCAAAGGCCTTGCCCGTTTCGAGCCAGTCTCCCATCGCCGGCTGATAGCCGTCGTCAATCTGCACGTATTTCAGTTCGGGCACGTTCTTCGCGATGAAATCAAGGTTGTCCAGCACCTGCTTGGCCGTCACGCCCGGCCCGAAGCAATACCACGAACACCAGCCGGTCGGCACCCTCTTGAACCGCAACGGCGGGTGATGAACACCGACCCGTTCGGCGAACCGGCTCAGGAGCAAGGGACGCGGTTTGCCTTCGAGAAACAGCAATTCCTCCATCGTCCACGTCTCGTCGGGCGCCAGGGTCAGCCCTTCGGTGTCGACAACGACCTCGATCAAGTCGGGTCGGACATGGAACTTGCCGCTGAACCGCTTGCACGAGGTGAAGCCCAGCAGGATGTGATCGGCGCCCGGGGGAGAGAGTGTCATCATCCCATAAACCGCACGCGCCCCCGGCGGTTCCGGTATCTTGTAGTGGCCTCGGTCGGTCAGAGCTTCAAGATCGACCATCTTGCCGAGCGTCCCGGCTGTCTGAGAAAGCATTGTGAACCCTTCACCGTAGAAGCGAGTCTCAGGCGGAAGCGTGTGGGAGAGGGCCAAGAGGACAACCTCCCTCACTCGGACCGGTTCCTTGCTCGTGTTGACCAACCGCGACGAACAGCGAGTCTCAGTCCATTCACGCAGGAGCCTGACGGTCGGAGGTGCCTCCCTTCCATCGGCCAGAATGACTCTAGAGGGCGCGCCCCGCACGGTGTCCACGTTCAGTGACGGTCTATCTTTCGTGCGGACTTCCGCTCCGTGAGCGGACACCGCTATCGTCATCAACGTACCGACGGTGATGTGTCGCTTCGAGGTCATGCTCCGGTTCCTCAACGCTTCACCGGGGCGGTGCACCCCGGCTTTGTGAATCGGTTTCAAAGGCTCCTGTTCGGCCTGCCAGTGTTGGCGCGTGCCGGTTGCGACGGTGGGGTGACATTGCCGTTGCACAACCCACGACGATCTCAACCGTCGCCCTTGGACGGGATTATCCGCGAAATCCTCTCTGAAGGCATGGGGCATTGACCAGTTTCCGCCGGACTCTTAGACTACTCATACGACGGCACTTCTGGGTCGGAGGGCGTCGAGATGCGGGAAACCACATCCCCAAAGCAACTGGCGTATTGTCTGATCATTTCCGCCCTTGTGCATGTTTCCGCGCTAACGCCTGTCCTATTCGGTTGGGCGAGCAGTCTTCCCGGCACGACTCACGAGCACATGGCCTATCGTGTCCTCGATCATCCTGCAATGCAACCCTATGTTGTTCGATTGGCCGACTTCGGCTTGGATAAGGATGCGATTGCCCAAGTGGCGAACACGGAACCTCCCAGTACCTATCATCATCCCGGCTGGGCAACAATTCAGTCACGCGGACACATCGGCTGGGGCCTAAACAATACGATGATCGGATACATCATCCACGTGTGTTGTGACTGCGGCGTTCCGGTCGACCACTCGCCGGCGGGTGAGGTCTACAACGAGTTGATACCGATTCGGCAGAACTGGTTGGAACTCAATGCGGGGATTCCACCGTCCCTCGTGGATCTGTACGCGGGCAGCTACTCCGACGTCATGGCGCAGTTCCACACGGAGCAGATCGACTTGGCGCTTCGCTACAAGGCGGATCCCGACTACTGGCAGATCTCTCCGTACGCCGAGGAGGGGATGATGAATGGGATGAAACTGGCTCAGTACGTGCTGGCCGATTACCTGGAATACTACGGGGTTGTGCAGCGACACACGCTCGTCCTCACCACGATCAACGGCAATTGGGGTACGGTGACGCTGGACCCCGTGCCTGCTGATGCCAACGCACCAACGTATCTGCTCGGTACGACCGTGACCTTGACGGCCGTTCCCAATGAGGGCAAGGCGTTCAGGCACTGGGAGATCTACGACCCCAACTATCCCGACGATGCCAACTACGCTGTCTTCGACGCGAACAATCCCTTGGTCCTCGTCATGGACGATGACAAGAGCGTCGCCGCTGTCTTTAAGTGTTCCAGCGGCATCGAGCAAATCCTCCCGTTGCTCGTGATGGGTCTGTTCATCATGAGCGCTTCCACAGAGCGGTGGAGGCGAGGGATGTAGCCGTTCGTCGCCGGCCGACATTCAAGCGAGAAATGCCCCTGCTTCGCCGCCGCGTTGCTGTCGAGCCCCGAGCGAGGCGGCCGGCGGACACAGGATCATCTCACGGCCGTGATCAGGAAGATCGGAAACTCTCGCTCCCGGCCATCCTCGGTCGTCCTGCGAAAGGTATGAGCAGTCACGTCCTTCGGGTCGCGGAATCCGATCTTGAGTAACAGCGTCTTGAACTGTTCGCGGTCGAAACCGAAGTGGCGGACACCCAAGTCCTGGGGATTGGGTCCGTGGAACGTTCCCGGCTCCGTGTCGAGGTCCGCGACGCAGAGACATCCGCCGGGCCGCAGCATGCTGAAAAAGGCGCGAAGCACTCTCTGCACGTCGGCGATGTGGTGAAGTGCCATGCCGACCGTAATCAGATCGTAACGATCCGCGGGTATGGCGTCTTGCTCGAGATTGAGCCGAAGGGTCCGGATATTGTCGACGCCGAGCTGGGCGACCTTCTGGCGGAGGACACTGAGCATCCCCTCGGAATTGTCGGCGCCCGTGATGCTGCGGACATGAGGAAGGAGGTAGAGTCCAAGCAGGCCTGTGCCACACCCATAATCCAGCACGTCCATCTCACGCGTCGGATGAACCCGGCGGATGACTTGTTCGCCCACGGCCTTCATCAGTTCGATCCGGCGGGGCTCGCTGTCCCACTCGGCGGCTACGGAGTCAAAATGGATTACGCTTCTGTCTTCCATAGGATCTTCACTTGAACCGAATCATGCCCGTCTCGGCCATGAGGTTCGCAAAAACGGCCTCGTCTACCTGCTGATGACCCACGCCGTCCCCTGAACAAACAGCTTCGCGAAGCTTGGGTTGCGACAGGCCTTGGCGTCATGGCCGTAGACGATGTTGAACACACGACCCTTACCACAGGTGAGCGTCCACGCAAGCGGTTCGACCTTCTTGCTCCAATCTGAGTAGGCCTCGACCAAAACCTCGATCGGGGCATCGCCGACCAGTCTGGCGTAAAGCTCGTCGTCGGCCTCAAACTCCGCGGGAACGCCGGCCGTGATCGGATGGTCGGGCTTGACAACCTTCGAGGTAAACGTGCCGCGCGGGCCGTGCCCCGAGCCTTTCGTCCAGATCCGCCCGATGAGGTCGCGATATTCGGGCCAATCCTCCCAGGCTCGACAGGAGAAGTGGAACGAAACCAGTCCTTTGCCCCCTTTGACGAAGTTCAGCAAGTTCTCCCGGGCCTTCCGACTGATGCCGGGGCACTGCCAATTGTAGTAGTTCAGCAGAATGACGTCATACGTATCGAGGGCAGCGGAGGACTCCAGGACCATCGGCTCTTCGCTTACCACGACCTCGAACTTCCGGGTGTTCTCCAAGTGCTCGCGCAACACAGGTGTCGTCTCGCGCCACGGATGGGCGGGGACATCGCGACCCGTGATCAACAGAACGCGGACCAGCTTGACCTTGGCGGGTTGTTCGGACGCCTGAACCGGCATGATCAAGACGAAGCCCAGAAAAGCCGAATGGAACCGTGTCTTCATCGAGCACCTCACATGGAAAGTGTTCGCAGCGGCGGCGCCGATCGCACGGACGCACGTCTTCTGCCGAAACAAGGAATTATAGCGTCTTCGACGAGGGGGTGGGCGGCTTCAGTGGACCCATGGGTCCCTGGGTATGCCTTCCAAGTCCCCGGCTGCGACGATCTCGATGGCCTCGCCGGCCCCAGGATTCTTCAGAAGACCCTCACTTTCGGTCGCCCAAGATCGTGCGAGCCGCCTGACGCAGATCGGCCGCCGTGAAGTCCGCCTTCGTCCTCTCACCGGCGGCATCGCGGCGCGCCGGCGCAGCCACCGACTCTCGCAGCCGAATCGTCCTGCAACCCGCCCGGCGACCCGCTTCGACGTCCGCCTCGCTGTCGCCGACCATCCAGCTGGCCGACAGATCGATGTCCAGTTCGCGTGCGGCCCTCAGCAACATGCCCGGCGAGGGCTTGCGTTCCTCCGACTCGCGGATGTAGCCCCGGACGATCCCCTCGGGATGGTGTGGACAGTAGTAGATCCCATCCAGGGCCGCGTTCTGTTCGGCCAGCAGGCGCCGGAGCTCCATATGGATCTCCTCCAGTGTCCGTTCGGTAAACAATCCCCTGGCAACTCCGGATTGATTGGTGACCACGACGATCTTGTATCCTGCCTGTTTGAGCGACGCGATCGCTTCCGCCGCGCCCGGCAACAGCCGCACCCCGGCCGGATCGCTCAGGTAGCCGGGATCTTCGATCAGTGTGCCATCGCGATCGACGAAAACGGCCCTGTTGGCCATGTCGCGACTCCTGCCGTCCGTCCGGTTCAGGGCTGATCGTTGGCCCCGAGAATCCGATTGATGATCGTGGTCGTGCTGAGTCCGTCGACCAGTTCCAGCGTCAGGACGCGCCCGCCGTAGCCTTCGACAAGCTTCTTACCGACGACCGATGCGGTGGTTCCTCCCTTGACGAGAATGTCCGGCTTAAGAATATCCAATAGCGGTTCAGGCGTATCTTCGTCAAACACGGTGACGTAATCGACACATTCCAGAGCGCCGAGCATCTCGGCCCGCTCGGCCTGGCCAATCACCGGGCGTTGGGGGCCCTTGAGACGCCGGACGCTTTCGTCCGAGTTGACCGCGACGATCAGGCATGAGCCCAGCTCTCGCGCCTGGCGCAGGTGCCGAATGTGGCCCATGTGAAGCAGGTCGAAGCAGCCGTTCGTAAAGACAATCGTCTCGCCCCGCTGCCTGCGCCGTGCAACCTCCTCGGCCAGCCGCTTGCGGTTCATAACCTTGCCGCCGCGCAGGCCGATCATTCGACGGAGTTCGTCGAGGACCTCCTCCTTGCTGATGGCCACGACGCCCGGGCGCTCAACCTCGAGCCCACCCATTACATTCGCTAGAGCGACGGCTTGGTCATACGGACACCCTTCGCCGAGGGCAACCGCGAGCATCGCCAGTACGGCGTCGCCCGCGCCGGTAACGTCATAGACGGCACGCGGACGGGTGGGGATCCGCCGACCCTTGCCACTCTCTTCGCGTAGGTAAGCCCCTTCCTTGTCCAGCGTGATAACGACAGCGTTGACATGGGCGATCGCGATGATTCGTCGAGCAGCGTGTTCCAGGGCGGCGTCGTCGGTGATCTTCACGCCGCTGGCCAGTTCGGCTTCGTACCGGTTCGGTGTCAAGAGCGTCGCCCCACGGTATCGCCGGTAGTCGCCGATTCGCGCGGGGTCCACCAGGACAAGCCGACCGGCCTGACGCGCGTCCGCGATGATTTGCGGGGTACCGGCGTCGGTCAGCAAACCCTTGTTGTAGTCCTGGAGGACCAGAACACTGGCCCCTTGGTTGAGCTGCGATCGAACCGCGCCGTGCAGCGATCCTAAGACACTCTCGGGCGCCGGCGTGTTCACCTCGGTATCGACGCGGAACATCTGTTGCGCATGGCGATGTTGCGCCAGGCCGACGAAGCGAGTCTTCACCGTCGTTGGACGGCCGGCGAAGCGCAGCATGTTCGACGTCTCCGCGCCGGCCGCTGCCAACAGCCGCATGAGCTCTTCGCCGGGGGGGTCTTGTCCGACCACCCCGATCGTCGCTACCGTCCCGCCGAGGCTGAGGATGTTGGCCGCCACGTTGCCCGCGCCGCCGGCGCGGCTCTCCTGTCGAACCGTGTTCAAAACGGGAACAGGCGCCTCGGGGCTGATTCGCTCGGTATCGCCGTAGACATAGCGATCGAGCATGAAGTCGCCGATGAGGGCGATTCGCGGCGAGCCGAACGCTTCAATCCGTTCGATGAGGTCATGCATTGAGTGGCGATTCTAAAACCGACGAAGCAGTGAAGCAACGGGCTATCTGGGCTTGGAGGTCGAAACGGTGGGTCCCCATTACCGGAAGGCGTGCGCGACGCGAATCCGATCAATGGGTGGAACGTGCCCCGGAGGTTCAGGATGCAACGAGGCGGTAGCACACCGTGTCCCAAACACCGCCGACCACCGGGGACACGACCGCGACGCAACTGTAGGCCCAATCGGAACCACCCTCCCCGACGATCGGCGGCAGGGCGTGGGCAATGCGTCGATCCTCGTGCTCCACAAGGCCGGCGTCCTGAGTGATGGGCTCCTCGCGGAGTCGGAGGGCGCTTTCCTTCGGAGTGGGAATACCCTGACGGAACGAGATGGGGAGCGGATTGCCTTCGAGACGCTGCCGGATGGAGACATCGGCTTGCGAACAGCCGCCGGCGGAAGGCGGATGTCCGAAGGGCAGAGCCTGGTCTCCTTGAGCGACGGGTCGTTCCATTGCATCTATCGCACGGTCGAGGGATGCCCCGCCTGTGCTTACCGCCGGGACGACGGTTATGTGCAAACCCCACCTGCCTACGCGAGCCACACGCCCGGCGGCCGACGCATCAAGCACCCGCGCGGCCAACTGCGACTGACGGTGTTCGAACGGGAGGTTCCTCTACTGGTTCCACAACCACGGAGATCCGTCGCTCCGGAGAATGAACAGGGCGGTTCGGTCGTTGCGCGTCCACAATCGATACCTGCGGACCAACGGAACGGTCGGCGATTTCCGAGCGGGACTCACCACCCACCGGCCTCATTCTCCGACGGTGCAGGGGAGGGTGTCCCTCGAGAAGAGTACTGCACGGCTCTTGACACCGGTACACGAGCGCTGCATACTATCGATAGCTATCGATAAAGATCCGGGTGTGATGCGTCTCGGCACGCATCTCGCAGCGATGTGAGGACCGCATGGCAAGAAAGCGGCACAACTCTCCGGAAGGCAAGACGTCGCGACACCGTATTCGGGACGGCCTGCGCGAGTTGATTCTCGGGGGGACCTATCCGCCTGGGGCAAAGCTGCCGCAGATTCAACTGGCCAGGCACTTCGGAGTGTCACAGAGCGTTATCCGGGAATCGCTTCTCGAATTGAAGTCCTGCGGGCTTGTTGAGGCCGTGGACAACCTCGGGGTCTTCGTGAGCAACCTCGACGCGAGCCGCGTGATCGAGGCCTACCAGATCCGCGAGGTTCTCGAAGGAATGGCCGCCCGGTTGTGCTGTCGCCGAGCCGCCCGTGCGGACATCGAGGAACTGAAGACGATGGCCCGGCGCATGTATGACCTGGCGGTCAAGGGCGAGAAAGACTCCATGGCGGGGCTGGATAGGGAATTCCATCACCGGCTGATTCGGATCTCCCGGAACGAAATGTTGGAGCAGTTGACGGAGAGCTACCGCGTCCTCGGCAAGATCCTCCGAGTCGATCGCAACGCCAAAACCGTTCGAGACGAACATCTGGCGATCCTCAAAGCGATCGAGGCGGACAGGCCCGACGAGGCCGAGAGGCGGATGCGCGAGCACATCAGGGCCGCGGAGAAGGTTATCGCAAAGCAAGTGGCCAGGGGAGCCTTTGTCCCGAAGTGGGTGAAGGAGACAACGGACCCGGGCAAACGACACGGAGCAGGCAGACGTAAACCGGGAGAAACAACGTGAGATCATTTCCGCCCATCCAATCCCTGATCGGATACGTGTCTCTGTTGTTCGCCTCCCTCGGGTCCTCGTCCGTGTGCGGAGAAGAAAAGGCCTCGGGTGCGTCGCCGATCTCGGTTGGCTCCGCCAAGCAACTGTTCCTCGATCATCGTTTCATCGAGGCCTGCGAGGACGTCACGCTGGTGGTGAATCCGCCGGTGAAGCGACGGGATCCGGTCATTCGGAGCGATAGGCCATGGGATGCGTTCCGCATCATCTGGTACACGGTGGCCGAAGACCGCGACAGCTTCAAGATGTGGTACCAGGCATTCGACAACGACCAGTGGGCCGGCGGCCGATCGCGGTTGTGCTATGCCGTGTCGAAGGACGGGCTCGAGTGGACCAAGCCGAATCTGGGCATCGTTGAGTTCAAGGGGTCAAAGGACAACAACATCATCATCGACAACATCGTCAACTCGACGGTGTTCATCGATCCGCACGGCGCGCCCGATCAGCGATACAAGCTGATCTACACGGTCCATACCGACGGCAAATGGAACGATGTCCGCCTGATCACGTCGTCCGACGGCATTCGCTGGCGCATGCCGGGCAAGTCAGTCGCGAGCATCAATGCGGATACCCAGCATGCGGCGTTTTGGGACGCACGAATAAAGAAGTACGTCGTTTTCTTCCGCGTGAACATCGCCGACGACGGTACACCACCGTTTCCGTTTGTAAAGCCGATTCAGAGCACGCCGCCGGTCGTTGCACCGAAGGTCATGCGACCGGGCCGGGCAATCGGCCGGTTGGAGATGGACGACATCGCGGCGCCGTGGCCCACGGACAAAACGCGCACGGTCCTGGCGGCGGACGAGCTGGACCCGCCGGATTCGGACATCTACACGCATTCGCCCTATGCTTATCCCTACGCGGCGGACGCCTACTTCCTGTTTCCGATGACCTACCAACACTTCCGCTCGAACGAGACAGACGTCCGCAACGACGGTGTCAACGACGGGCAGTTCTGCGCCAGTCGCGATGGGATCCATTGGATGCGATACGACCGCAAGCCGTACCTTCAGCGAGGTCTGCCCGGCGAGCCCGACTTCGGCGCGGCGCAGCCGTTGGGCTGGCACGTTCGGGTCGGGAACTACCTGTACCACTACTACATGGCCTGGCCGTGGACGCACGGGGGCTTCAGACGGTTGACGCCCGAACAGCGCCGGAACCGGGAGAACTGGGGGCGGGAGTTCGTCGGCGCCGCGGTGCAACGTCTGGACGGGTTTGTCTCCGCGGATGCGCCCTACTCCGGGGGCTGGCTGCAAACACCGCCCATTGTCTTCACGGGCAACCGGCTGGAGTTGAACATCAACGTGGCGGCGATGGGCGAGGCCCGGGTCGAGATACAGGATGCCGACGGCAAGCCCATTCCGATCTATCAGGCCGACCAATGCGATCGGATTCTATTTAATGACGTGGCTTATGCGGTGAAGTGGCGGGGGAAGGGCGATGTCTCCTCGCTGGCCGGGCGGCCTGTTCGGCTACGCGTCGTCATGCGATCGGCAAAGCTCTACGCGTTTCAGTTTGTGCAGTGAGCGTGTGACAGGGGGGGGTGTGCCCTTGAGCGAAGAAGGAGGTTGCGATGCCCGTCCTTTCCGCGGCTGTTGTACTTGTCGCCCTGAATGCTTCGGGAGGGGGATCCGTGGACCCGGCGATCTGCGACGGACCCCGATGGATCGGGTCGGAACCGCAGTTGTTCCTCGACGACGTCGTGATCGAAAAGACCGAGGGCCTGGTCAAGACGATCCACCATCCGGTCCGGCTCGATCAGCCCATCCTGGACAGCGAGAAGTTCGGGACCTGGCAACCCTACCTTACCGTGCTGCACGACGCCCGGACGAAACGGTTTCGGCTGTGGTACAACGGCCGTCCGGCACTCCGGTATTGCGAATCGTCGGATGGGATTCATTGGGAGGAGTTCCGCGACCTCAACATCGCGCCGCGGTATTGCTGTAGCCTCGTGGACGACGAAGGACGGGAGCGTGATCCCTCCCGCCGGTTCAAGATGTTGTATTGGCAACAGGATCCGGGACCACCGCGCGGCCTGTTCGCCGCCTTCTCGCCCGATGGGCTGACCTGGACGGAGCACCCGGGCAATCCCGTTCTACGCGGCTACCCGGACGATCCGGCCGGAATCCGGCGACACTTGGTAGGCGACATTGTCGACGCCTTCTACGACCCGATTCACAAACGCTATGCCGCCGCGCTGAAACTTCCCTGCGTTCCCGACGACGGATTCGCCCCGGCCCCGAAGGCAGGAGGGATGTTTCGTCGGCTGGTCGGCATGAGCTGGAGCACGGACTTCGTCGGCTGGTCTCGCCCTTGGCGGATCTTCCTGCCCGACGGGAAGGACGAGGGGCTTCTCGAGTTCTACGGGATGGCCGGCGTTCACCTTCGCGGATCGCTGTACATCGGATTCGTTCGCGCCCTTCGCGACGATCTGCCGTGCGATGAAGGCGGACCGAAAGATGGAATCGGCTACGCCACACTGGCCATCAGCCGCGACGCTGAGAACTGGCAGCGGTTCCGCGAGCCGTTCCTGGACCGCAACCCTCGACGCGGCAGTTGGGACCATGCGATGACGTGGATCAGCGCGATCGTCCCTGTGGGCGACGAGGTGTACCTTTACTACGGCGGCTACGCACGGGGTCACAAAATCGAACCTCGGCGCGAACGCCAGATCGGTTTGGCCAAACTTCGTAAGGACGGCTACCTCTCGCTCCGTGCGGGCGATAAGCCGGGATCGCTGCTCACGCGAACCCTGACCTTTGTCGGCGGGACGCTCTGCGTGAATGCGGAGGTTGCCGGTGGGGGCGAACTCCGCGTGGAGATTCAGGACGATCGTGGCCGGCCCCTACCGGGCTTCGTGCTGGCGGATTGCGATCCGATCAAAGGCAAGGAGGTCGCCCACCGTGTGACGTGGAAAGGCAAGTCCGACGTGGCCGACCTTGCCGGTAAGGTGATTCGTCTCAAGTTCGTGTTGCGATCTGTGGACCTCTACGCGTTTGAATTCGTCGGAGGAGTACATGACTAGGATCGGGTCGTGTGGGAGTCGTCGTGAGTTTCTGCAAACGGCAGCTGCGGCCATTCCAGGCGCTGCGCTTCTGGGGGCAACTCAAGGCAATGTGGCCGGGTCGCCCGTTGGCGTTCATGATCTAGGCGACAATCGGCATGTGTTTCTCGACGAGTTTCTCATCGCCGAAAAGCGGAATGTCTCGCTCCGCGTCAACCCGGCCGAACGGAAGGAGCTTGCACTGATCGCCGACAAACCGTGGGAGCGAGGCGGCCTGACGTGCTACGCCAATGCCTTCCACGATCCCATCGCCAAGGAGTATCGCCTCTACTACGTGCCGGTGGACCTAGAGTCGAGTCCGATCTTTCGTCTGGCCCTGGCCGTTTCGAAAGATGGGATTCGATGGACCAAGCCGGATCTGGACGCCGTGGAATGGAAGGGATCGAAAAAGAACAACATCGTCATCGAGGGCCAGCGCGAAGGCACAGTCTTCATGGACCCGAACGCGCCCCGCGAGAAGCAATACGCCTTTCTTTCCAGCGAGGCAGGGCTGAAAACGCGGCTCTTTACGTCTCCGGACGGCATTCACTGGAAGATGCATTCGGATCTGATCTCGCCTCACCACTCCGACAGCCAGATATCAACGTTCTGGGACGATCAACTCAAGAAATACGTCCACTATCCCCGCGTCGGGCACCGTGGCCGAGCGATCGGGCGGGTGGAGACCTCTCGTTTGGACGAGCCTTGGCCGTCGCAGATTCCGATGGTCATGTCCGCCGACGATCTCGACCCGCCGGATACCGACCTGTACACGAATGCGGCGGAGAAATATGCCCTGGCGCCGAATGCGTATGTGGCCTTTCCCACGCCGTATTATCACTACGACGCCGGGCAACGAAAGTACCTCAACGAGCCGACGCTCAGACTGGGCGGCAAGTCAAACGACGGCACGCTCGACACGCAACTCGCTACCAGCCGAGACGGCAAGGCCTGGATTCGCCATCGGGTACCGTACGTGCCGCTCTTTCGGCACGAAGGGCTCGATTTCAAGGTCTGCATGGTCTTTCCGGGTCTGCTGTACCATGCCGATCGGATCGATCACTTCCTCGGCGCCTATGCATTCACCCACGGCGACACCCAGGCTCGCGTCAGGCTCGAAGGGCGTGCGCTCGGCGGATACGTACGCCTGCAGCAGCGGATTGATGGGTTCATGTCGGCGGACTTCGCCTATGGCGGCGGAACCCTAATTACCGCTCCGTTTACCTTCAGGGGCAGATTCCTGACGCTCAACGTGAACACCTCGGCGGCGGGTGAGGCACGGGTTGCGGTGCTCGACGAGGGCGGCAAGCCGTTCCCCGGCTATGGCATCGAAGACTGTCGCATCATCAATGGCGACTATCTCGCCAAGCGGGTGGCGTGGAAAGGTCCGGATGATCTTTCAGCCTTGGCCGGGCGGCCCATGCGACTGCGATTCGAGATGCGCGGCACAAAACTGTACTCGTTCCAGTTCGTCGAAGTCCCGGTCGGGGCCTGAGGCCGGTTCTTCAGAGGGGTAATCACGTGGGTACGGGCTTTCACTGGGCCGATGCTTTGATCGTCGTGGCCTATCTGGCGACGCTCGCCGGCATCGGTGTCTACTTCTCGAAGCGACAGTCGAATCTGGAAGACTTCTTCCTGGCGCGGCGAGGCATGAGGTGGTTGCCGGTCGGCCTGTCGCTGATGGCCGCCCTGAACAGCGGCATCGACTACCTGACCCAGCCGTCGGCCATCATCAAATTCGGTCTTGTTCTGATCGTCACGAATGGGTCGTGGATCTTTGTGTACCCCTATGTAAGCCGTGTCACACTTCCTTTCTACCGACGACTGAAGGTCTACTCGGCATACGAGTACCTCGAGCGCCGTTTCGATGTTCGGGTGAGAACGCTGGGTGCGATCATCTTCATCCTGTGGCGCGTGGGATGGATGGCCACCGCGCTCTATGTGCCCTGCCTGGCGGTCAGCGCGGTCGCCGGAGACCGGCTGCTGCTGCCCATGATCATCGTGCTCGGCTGCGTGGTCACGCTGTATACGGCTCTCGGCGGGATCAAGGCGGTGGTGTGGACCGATGTGATTCAGTTCTGCATCATGTTCACCGGGTTGGCGGCCACCGTGTGGATCGCGGTTGGGAACGTCCCGGGCGGTCTGTCGGCGATCTGGGATACCGTTCAGGCGGCGGGGAAGACCTCGTTCACCGCAACGATTCCAGGGATGGCACAGGCCGACTTCCTGGAAAGAGTCCATCTGTTCTTTAAGGAGGATGTGACGCTGATCGGCCTCATTGTGGCGGCTCTGGTGGGGCGAATGGCCCTCTATACGAGCGATCAGGTGATGATCCAGCGACTTGCGACGACCCGATCAGTCCGCGACTCGCGACAGGCGTTCATCATCAACGCAGTGGCGGATGTCGTCTGGATGCTCGTGCTGGCCTTCGTGGGGTTGGCCCTGTTGGCCTATACAAAACATCACCCCCTGCCGGAGGGGTTTTCCACGGACAAGGTCCTTCCCTATTTCATGTCCAAGGCGTTTCCCGTCGGCGCCACGGGATTGGTGATCGCGGCCATCTTTGCGGCCTCGCTTTCCAGCATCGACTCCGCGATCAACTCGTGCACAACGGCGGTCATTGTGGACTTCTACAACCGCCTTATCCTCCGTCGCCGGGATCTGGGGCAAGTCCTCAACGCCGATGAACAGCGGGCACAACTTCGCGTGTCGAGAGTGGCAACCGTGTTTTTCGGGATGCTGGCAATGGTCCTTGCGGCGAACGTCAGTCGGCTGGGAATGCTCCTGGAGATAGGCAACAAGGTGATTCAGAGCTTCACCGGTCCCATCTTCGGGATCTTCATCCTGGGGATGTTCTCGCGACGGGCACGGGGCACGGGTGTGGTGATCGGCGGCGCCGTCGGCACACTGGCAGCGTGTTATGTGGCGTTTTTGACGGACTTGAGCTTCCTGTGGCCCTCGGCGTTTGGGCTGGCGGCCACACTCGGTGTTGGATACGGTTTGAGCTTCTTCGGCTCGTCGAAGGCTTGTCAAGATGTCCGGCGACTAACATGGGCCGTCGTGGTGAGCACACAGGGCGAGTCGCAATCTGAGGACAGGCAATGAATGACGTTTTCAAGAACGAACAAGGTCAACCGCGTGTGCTTCGCGGAGTGACGCTGATCAGTGGGGCGCCGCGTCTGGCCGAACTGGCCGGGCGGATCGGCTTCGATACGGTATGGATCGAGGTCGAACACGGTCCGGCGGGTTTCGCCGAGGTGGAGACCCTCTGTGTGGCCGCCGAGGCCGCTGGGGCGATCCCGAGCGTGCGCATACCTGACGCTCAACGTCACCATGTGCTGCGGGCGCTGGAGGTGGGGGCGCGAATTCTGATTGTCCCGATGATCAATGACGCCGCAACGGCCCGGCAGATCGTCGAGCACGGCAAGTTTCCACCGCTGGGCTCGCGGGGCTACAACACGCGGAGCCGCGGCGTCGGCTACGGATTGACGGATCCCGAAACGGCATTTCAGCAGGCCAATGAGCGAACCTTCCTGTTTGCCCAGGTGGAGACCCGAAAGGCCGTTGAAAACCTCGAGGCGATCTGTGCGGTGGACGGATTGGCGGGCATCCTCATCGGCCCGGGCGATCTTTCGGTCAGTTACGGACGGGTCGGCAAGCTTGCGGATCCGGAACTGATTGCCACGGTTGCGGATTGCATCAGGCGAGCGAGGATGTGGGGCAAGCACGCGGGTATCCTGGTGGAGCCGGGGCCCATGTTCGACGCGGCCATGTCGGCTGGCGCCGACCTGATCTTCTGCGGCGGCGACCTGGGTACGCTCACGAAGGCGTGGCGTGCCCTTCTGGCCGGTATTCAGGGAAGTGAGACCAAGTCATGAAGAACTTCACGATTGCATTGTACCCCGGTGACGGCATCGGGCCGGAAGTGGTGGATCAAGCCGTGCGCGTGTTGCAGGCGGCTGAGGAGCTGATCAAGGGCTTTTCACTCAAAATGACCCGCTTTCCGTGGGGGGTGAACTATTGTGAACAGACCGGCAGGGTGGTCCCGACGGATTTCCTCGATGTCCTTCGAGGATTTGACGCCATTCTTCTCGGCGCGGTCGGATTGTCCGCACGATTTCCGGACCACATGACGCTGGAGCCGTTGATCCGAATTCGCCAGTCATTCGATCAGTACGCTTGCGTTCGTCCCGCGCGGCTGCCGGCGGGCGTCCGATCGCCGCTGGCGGTTGCGGGCGCATCCAAAGTCGACCTGGTTGTGATTCGCGAGAACTCGGAAGGGGAGTACGTCAACAACGGCGGCCGATTCAAGGTGGGTGAACCCGACGAGATCGCGATCCAGACGGCGATTCATACGCGAAAGGGCGTGGAACGAATCTTGCGTTACGGCTTCGACTTGGCCCGCAAACGGCGAAAGCATCTGACCATGATCACCAAATCGAATGCGCAACGATATGGATTCGTGCTCTGGGACGAGGTGTTGGAGCTGTTGAAGACTCAGTACTCCGACGTCTCAACGGACAAGCAACATATTGACGCGGCAATCATGAACTTCGTTCGATGGCCGGAGAAGTTCGACGTTGTGGTCGCGTCCAACCTTTTCGGCGACATCCTGACCGACCTCGGCGGCCTGATCGGCGGCGGGCTGGGCCTGGCTCCCAGCGCGAACATCAATCCCGAGCGACGGTTCCCGTCGCTCTTCGAGCCCGTTCACGGTTCGGCGCCGGACATCGTCGGCAAGGGGATCGCCAATCCGGTGGCCACCATCCTCAGCGCGGCAATGATGCTCGAATGGCTAGGGCTCGACGAGGCGGCCGGCCGGGTGCGCAAGGCCGTTGAGGCTGTGCTCGCCCGCGGGATTGGCACACCCGACATCGGCGGTACGTTGAGCACCGTGCGGATGACCGACGAGATCCTTCGCGCACTGAAGGGCTGATGAGATGATCGATTCACCGCTGCTGAAGCCGTGTCTGGGTTACATCAATGGACGCTGGGTGGGCGCCGCTTCGGGACAGACCTCGGCCGTTCACAATCCCGCGACGGGTGAGCATCTGGCCGACGTTCCCAAAATGGGCGAGGCGGAGACGGTGGATGCGATTCGGGCTGCCGCCGGGGCGATGCGCCCGTTTGCATCGATACATGACCGCAAGCGATGGCTCGAATCGATTGCAGCAGGCTTGCTCGAACACCGGGATGCCTTAGCCCGGGTTATCACATTGGAGCAGGGCAAACCCCTACGCGAAGCGGCGGGCGAGGTTGAGTATGCCGCCGCGTTCTACACCCATTTCGCCGGGGTGCTCGATCAGGTCGGCCCACGATCTTTGCCGCAGCGCATACGCAATTGTCAGTGGACGGTTCACCATCGGCCGGCGGGCGTCGCCGGCCTGATCACGCCTTGGAATTTTCCCTTGGCCATGTTCTCAAAAAAACTCTCCGCGGCTTTGGGCGCGGGTTGTGCCGTCGTCATGAGGCCGGCATCGCCCACACCGCTGTCTGCCGTCGCGTTCTGCCATGTGGTTGAGCAGGTGGGAATCCCGCCAGGTTGGGTCAATCTCGTCGTCGGTGACTCAAGAACCATTGCCAAGGCCTTGTGTGAGCACCCCGCCGTCCGCGTCATCAGCTTTACGGGCTCGACGGAGATCGGGCAGATACTGGCGGGTCAGGCCTCCACACGCGTCAAGCGAGTGGCGATGGAGCTGGGCGGCAACGCCCCATTCATCGTCTTCGACGACGCGGACCTGAACGGGGCGGCCGACGCCCTGATGGCCAACAAGTTTCGCTGCGGCGGTCAGACGTGCGTGTGCGCCAATCGGGTGTTCGTGCATCAAGCCGTTCTCGATGCATTCCTCGAAAGACTGGCACCGCGAGTGCGGAAGCTAAAGGTCGGCGACGGCTTGGCATCCGACACGGACATCGGACCCCTGATCAACCGGGCCGCGTTCGACAAAGTGGCCGGCCACGTGGCCGACGCATTGAACAAAGGTGCTCGCCGGATCGTCGGACGTGATCCCGTCCGTCCGGCGAATGATTGGGGGTGTTTCTACCCACCGACGTTGATCTCGAACGTCACAGAGGACATGCGGGTGTTCCAGGAAGAGACATTTGGGCCGGTCATCGCCGTGGCCGGTTTCACGTCGGAGGACGAGGTCATGCGACGGGCCAACGAGACACACTACGGCCTGGCCGCATACGTCTTTACGGCCGACGCCGGTAGGGCCCGGCGATGTGCGGAGCAGCTCAGCTTTGGCCATGTCGGGGTCAATACCGGCACCGGTCCGACGCCTGAAGCGCCTTTTGGGGGGATGAAGCACTCCGGTTTCGGTCGTGAGGGGGGAATCGAGGGGCTGGCGGAGTTCTGTGAGCCTCAAACGGTGGTGATGGGGTAATGACGCGCCCGCGCATAGCGATCCTGAACGAGACCTGCCTGGATCTGGTCGAGGCACTCAGTGATTGGCTGGCCGCCCAGCCCGTGGAGATCCTGGCCGACGCTTCATATCGAAAGATTGGTCCTGATCGTCTCAACGAGGTCTTGGCAGGCATGAGTGGCGTCATCCTGCCGGCGTCAGCACCCATCCTACCCGTCCATATGGAGGCGAATCCGTCGCTGCAGGTAGTGTCCATTGCCGCCAGCGGCTATGAGTCTGTGGACATCGAGACGGCGACGCGATACGGGATCGTGGTGACCTATGCCCCGGTTCGAGAAGGGGCGGAGGTGGTCGCCGATCTGACGTGGGGTCTCATGCTCGCGGTCGCTCGACAGATACCCTACCACAACCGGTTGCTGCAGGCAGGCCGATACGAACGAGGGATGGGCGTGGCGGTATGGGGGAAGACATTAGGTATCGTCGGCCTTGGAAACATCGGCCGGGCGGTCGCACGTCGGGCGCACGCCTTCGATATGAGAATCCTGGCGACAGAGATCAGCCCCGATCTGACGTTTGTCCGAAAGTACGATGTGGAGCTCGTTCCGCTGGAGGAGCTGTTGCGGCGGGCTGATTTCGTCTCGCTTCACCTGCGGATCAACGACAAAACGCACGGTATCATCGGTCGCAGAGAACTCGCGATGATGAAAGCTACGGCCTTCCTGATCAACACGGCCAGGACGGGGCTGGTCGATGAGGCGGCATTGCAGGAAGCCATTATGTCCGGGCAGATTGCAGGCGCGGCCGTAGACGATCCGCCAACGGCAAAGGACAGCCCCCTGTTGGGCCTGCCCAACTTCGTGTGTACGCCGCACCTGGGCAATCGGGCGATTGAGGGCGCCGATGCGGTATTCCGGTGTGCGATCGAAAATGCCGTCGCGGTGATCGAAGGCCGTCGGCCGGAGCATGTGCTTAACCCCCAGGTCTATGACGGGGCGCTGCGGGCTTTCCGGCCCGCACAGTGAGGCGATTGACATGAAGATCACGGACATTCAGACACACATTGTTCAGGCGCCCGGTCGAACGCTGGTCGTTATTACGGTGGAGACGGACAAGGGGATCACGGGCATCGGCGAGGCCGGATTGCAGCGGCGCACGCACGCCATTGCCGGTGCAGTCGAGCATCTCCGCCGCTGGCTGATCGGCGAAGACGCAATGCGAATTGAGCATCTTTGGCAACGAATGTTCAGAGGCGGATTCTACCCGGGCGATCGTCTGATCGGCTCGGCGATCGCGGGGATCGACATCGCCTTGTGGGACATCAAGGCACAGGCACTGGGTGTTCCGGTCTATGAGCTGCTCGGCGGGCGTTGCCGCGACTACGTGCAGTGCTTTCTGCAGCCGGGCTACCTGAAATCGGGCGCCTCAACGTCGCCGGATGACGTCCTGAACAGGGCGGTTGCGGTGGGTGACCCGGCCGCTACGGCCGAACTGGCGAGGCTCTGTTTGGCAAACGACCACAAGTACTTCCGCCTTGGTCCGCTCGCGGAAGGTGACCTTTTCGACGCCCGTAAGGCCGTGCGACAATTGCTGGCCCAACTGAGGGCGGTACGTGAAGCAGTGGGCGACAAGATGGAGCTGATGGTCGACGCACACGCCCGCCTCGACCCACCGGAGGCGATCTGGTTCTGCCGCGAGGCGGAGCCCCTCCAACTCTTCCTCGTCGAGGACCCCATTCGTTCGGAGAATGTGGCCGCATATCGACATATCCGCCGGCACGTCAATGTGCCGCTCGCCGCCGGCGAACAGTGGGCCAACAAGTGGGAGTTTCGCCAGGCGATCGAGGAAGAACTGATCGACTACGCACGCATTGACATCTGTATTGCCGGCGGACTTACCGAGGCCAAAAAGATGGCCGCAATGGCCGAGGCGCACCACATCAAGATTCTTCCGCACAACCCCCTGGGACCGGTCTGCACCGCGGCGGCGCTACACCTCGACCTGGCCTGTACCAACGCGGGACCGCAGGAGGTCGTGTTTCCCCCGGCGACGATGCTGCCGGATGTCTTCACATGCACGTTTGAGCTTCAGGGCACGCGCTTGACCGTTCCCGCGGGCCCCGGCCTTGGCGTCAAGTTCAATGCGGAAGCGGCAAAGGGATATCCCGGTGAAATGACGGAACCTCCGCATTTCCATCGCCCGGACGGCTCGTACACGAACTACTAAAGGACGACCGCCACTACCCCTCTTCGATCGGAAAGGGACATACCTATGAAGCCGCTCCGATGTACATTCTCTGTGGTTCTAAGCCTGCTGACGTGCCTCGTGAATGCCTCATTTGCGACCGAGCCGTCGGCCGCGCCCGGGCAGGGAATACCGCTGATCGATCTGTCCGATCAGAAGCATCGCCAGGTCGTCGTCGACCGGGAAAAGGGCCAGTACCTGGGCCACCCCACGACCGTGCTGCTGGAAGACAACAAGACCATGCTCTGCGTCTATCCCAAGGGGCATGGCCGGGGGGCAATTGTGTACAAGCGGAGCACCGACGCAGGGCTGACGTGGAGCGATCGCCTGCCGACCCCGGCGTCGTGGGCTTCGTCGATGGAGGTCCCGACGCTACATCGCGTGGTAGACGCCGAGGGCAAGAAGCGGATCATCATGTTCTCAGGGCTGTACCCGGTTCGAATGGCCGTCACCCAGGACGACGGGAAGACATGGTCCGAGCTGAAGCCCGTTGGCGATTGGGGCGGCATCGTGACGATGGGGTGCGTCGAACCGTTGCGGACGGGCAAGGGCCATTATATGGCCATGTTCCACGACGACGGGCGGTTCTTCACGAGCAAAGGCCGTCGCGAGAATCCGGAAGTGATGACGCTCTACAAGACGTTCTCGAAAGACGGCGGTCTGACCTGGTCGTTTCCGGAGGCGATCTACAAGTCGGCCGAGATCCATATCTGCGAGCCGGGCATCATTCGTTCGCCGGACGGCAAGCAACTGGCCGTCTTGCTGCGGGAGAACCGCAGGCGATCCAACTCGCAAATCATCTTCTCGAACGATGAGGGCAAAACGTGGTCGCAACCGCGAGCCATGCCGGATTCGTTGAACGGAGATCGTCACACGGGCAAGTACGCGCCGGACGGCCGGCTCTTCATCTCATTTCGTAGTGTATCTCCCAAGGGCAAGCCGTCGCCGACGCAGGGCGACTGGGTTGCTTGGGTGGGCACGTACGACGACCTTGCCCAGGGAAGGCTTGGCCAATACCAGGTTCGACTCAAGAAGAACCACAAGGGAGCGGACTGTGCTTACCCGGGCGTTGAGGTACTGCCCGACGGAACCTTCGTAGCGACGACCTACGGTCACTGGGACAAGGGCGAGATGCCTTACATCCTCAGCGTGAGGGTCAAGCTCGAAGAGCTGGACAAGATGGCCGCCGGGCAGAAGAAGTGAAGAATCGCCTTGGCAAAAGGGATACGGTGATGCTCAGAAAGAGAACCATAAGCTCTTCAGCCGGATCTACCCTGGGCCGTCCCTTCAATAGGATGTTGGCTGCGCCGCTTTCCATCCCGCTTCGAGCATCGTGGTTAGCTGTTTCACCGTGGCGGCCTGCTCCGGGCGGCCGGCGAGGTTCACGTTCTCGTCCGGATCATTCTGATGATCGTACAACTCGCGGCCTTCAACCTTCCGGCTGGGTGTGTCAATCCACTCCACGTAGCGATAGCGGTCGGTCCGCATCGCGTACCCCATGAGCTTTCCACGGGGATACTGGCTGAACGCGGCCTTCTTCCAGGGGCGCTTGGGGTCTTGGAGCAGGGATGCGAAGCTGGAACCTTCGAGCCCCGGTGTCAGTGGGATACCCGCCAATTGGCACAGCGTCGGATAGATGTCCACAAACTCGACCAAGGCGTCTGTCTTCTGACCGCGCGCCTGCTGGCCAGGCACGCAGATCATCAGCAGCGAGCGAGTAGAGGTCTCAAAGTTGGTGTGCTTGCACCACATGCCGTGCTCGCCCAACTGCCAGCCGTGATCGCCCCAGAGGATGACAATGGTCCGGTCGCGCAAGCCGAGCTTGTTCAATTCGGCCAGGACGCGTCCGATCTGCGCATCGGTGTAACTTGTGGCCGCATAGTAGCCGCGGATCAGTTCGCGCGCGACCTGATCGGAAACCGGCCCACTCTTTGGCATGTCTTTGTATGAGCGCAACTCGCCCCAGGAACTCATGGCCGGGAGAAAGACGTCTTTCGGTGGAAACGGATTCGTGGCCAGTCGCATCTTCTCGACGTCGTACCAGTCGTAGTAGCGTTTCGGTGCGTCGAACGCCAGGTGTGGTTTTCGAAAACCAACGGCCAGGAAGAAGGGCTTGTCTTTGACACGGTTCATCACCCCGATAGCGGCGTCGGCAACCTGGCCGTCGCCCAGTGCATTATCCGGGACGTCCGGCGAAGACCATGGGGGTTTGTTTGGGCGGTCTGCGCGGGGAGGTTTACTGCGAGGCCTGCTTTGAGCGGCCGCGGCAAGGAGTACGCGAGAGGACGTCGCATCCGAGACGGGCTGCATCGCCCCGCCCTCCGTGAAGAAATCAAGGTCCACCATGGCCAGTTGGGCTCTACCGTCCGGCTGGCCCACGCGGACCACGGCGCCGGAGAACAGGGAGGGTGCGCTCCACGACTTCGGATCGTCGAGGCCACCGTGATAGATCTTGCCGAACGACTGACAGAACCAGCCGTTCTCCTTGAAATGCTGCGGCAGCGTAACCACGTCCGGGATCGTATCGCGGAAGTGCTTGACCAGATCGTAGACCTTCGTAGTGTCCGGCCGTCGTCCGGTCAGCAGGGACGTCCGCGACGGTGAGCATACGGCCTGCTGGCAATAGGCGCGGTTGAAGAGCAATCCCTCACTGGCCAGCTTATCGATGCTCGGCGTACGAATGTCCGTTACACCGTAGCAGCCCAACTGCGGGCGCAGGTCGTCCACGGCGATGAAAAGGACGTTCATCTTGCGAGCATCGGATGGCGTAAGTGTCTCGGCACTGGCCGTGAGCGCAAGACATACAACGGCGACTCCTACGAGGAGTCTCGTGACCGTGTTCATCTCAGGTCCTCATGTCAGGGGATTTCTCCACTTGACGCCTGGGAAGCGAGAGAAGTCGCTGTCCGTGGAGAGCAACTCACAACCATGTTCAATAGCCAGGGCTGCCAGGTGCGCGTCAGTCACCAGGTTCGCAACGGCCTGTCCTTTGACCAGCATTCTTCGGAAGACGATCCAGTGCCGCTCGGTCGCATGAACGATGCGCGTGCAGGGCTGGTCTAACCAGCTCTGCACGCGCCGGGCCGCCTCATCGAGAGACAGGGGATGCTCGAAGACTCGCGGATTCGTGCCGATGCGGATGAACGCGCCCAGAACAGTCCAGCAAAGGCACACCGGCAGGGAACCAGACAGTTGAGCGTCCCACCATTCACGCGCCGCCGCATGGCGGGGGCTGAGTTGATCTTCAGCGTACAACAAAAGGTTGGCATCCACGAGGATCACCGGTGGTCTTCTCCCTCGATCTGCGCCAAAAGTTCCTGGATGTTGTCCAGATTCCTCCCGGTCTTCAGGCCCATCTTGTGGGGACGGGTGCGATAGGACCGTTTTGGCGGGGGCTCCTTGATCGTCTGCAATCCGGCGCGGAGTGCCTCATTGACCACACGGCGAAAGGGAATGCCGAGCTTTGTCGCAACCGCCTTCGCCTTCTCCAGAACATCGTCGTCTATGGTGAGCGTTGTTCTCATGTTGTCATCATAGCATCACATAGGATGATGTCAAGACATCAGACTCTACTTGTCGGCCCACCCCTGGCATCGAATCCCTGTCATGAATCGTCGGTTGAAGCCCTCCTCATGGGGGAGACGAGGTCGTAGGGGTCTTGAGCGTCGGTGGGCCTTTGAGCCAGCCCATGGATTCCAGAAACCTGTCCGTTGCCTCAAGTGTTTGGAGGTAGTATTTGTTTCCACCCCTGCCGTAATTGAAGAATCCGTGGGGCTGGCCTTCGTAGACGTGCAGTTCGCAGCGGACGCCGGCCTTCTTCATCGATGCTTCGAAATCCTTTGCACTCTTGACAGGAATCAGTCTGTCCGCCGAGCCGAGGAAGGCGATCGCCGGCGGGGCTTGAGGGCTGACATGGTGTATCGGCGAGAACTCCCTGTAGCGATTCCCGAATCGCACGTGGGCCAGATTCCCGGGGCCTGCATCGAACACCGGATTGAACAGCACCATCGCATTCGATTTCGGCGAGACAGTCCGATCGTCCTGCGGGTCGTCCAGCCCGTCAATCATGCCGACACACGCGGCAAGATGTCCGCCGGCCGAACCGCCGGCCGAGGCGATGCGCTCCGGGTCGACGCCGAGTGCGGCCGAATGAGCGCGAACCCACCGCATGGCCGATCTGGCGTCTTGGACGCAGATCGTGGGAGGTCCTGCGGATCGTCCTGCAAGCAACCGGTACTCAACCTGGATTGCCACCATGCCGCGCGATGCCAGATACTTGCTCTGTTCGTTGAACTGTGCCGGTGAGCCGGCAACCCAGCCACCGCCGTGGAAGAAGACGATCGCCGGCCTACGGTCGGCCGCCTTCCAATCCGGGGGCGTAAGGACCCATAGCTTCAGCTCGCGTTCTCCCACCTTTTTGTAAACATGGGCCTTACCTGCCGGCTGGGCGTCCGGTCCGGACTTTGCGGCGAGCACGGCGGCAACGCAAGCGATCATCACTTGGTGAAGGGTCATGGCTTCCCTCCCTGCAAACTCTTCGCTCCACGTCTTTCCCCTCTTCGCGTGGCCTTCTTCTCTTTATCAGGCCAAGGTGCATTGGTCTTCGGTAGTGTCTTTGCCAACTCGGCCTTGATCGAGTCATATTGAGGCTGCTTGGCAAGGTTGGTCCACTCGTACGGGTCCTTGGTTTCGTCGTAAAGCTCCTCGTCACCATTCGCATAGCGGATGTAACGCCAGCCCTCGTTGCGGACGGCATGGTTATCGAACGTATAGGTTATCAAGGCGGGCTCGGTCCATGGGGCGACGGGGTCTTTCAACAACGAACGAATGCTCCTGCCCTGGACATGCGGCGGCGTGGCCAGACCGCACAGGTCGCACAATGTCGGGTAGATGTGCATGAAATCGACGCTACGCTCGCAGACGGAATCCGGCCTGGTCAGGCCCGGCACGACCCAGATAAGCGGCGAACGCGTGGCCTCCTCCCACAGCGCGAACTTCCGCCAGTGCTCTTTCTCCCCGAGGTGCCAGCCGTGATCGCTCCAGAGACAGATGATGGTGTTGTCCTTGTGGGGGGACTTGTCAAATCCGTCGATCAAACGACCGACCATCGCATCGGTGAATGTGATCGTCGCGAGATACGCCTGGACGGCTTCCTTCCATCGCCCCGATTTCAGAATGTCGGCGTGGTCGCCCTGAGGCTTGGCCATCGCCACGCCGGCCGGCGGGACGTCATCGAGATCGTTTTCGAGTACCTTGGGCAGGATAATCTTGTCCAAAGGATACATCGCGTAGTACTTTTTCGGCACATCCCACGGCATGTGGGGCTTGTGCAATCCGCAGGCGAGGAAGAACGGCCGGTCGTGGGGCTGGTTCAGCCTCTTCAATACATAGCTGACCGACTGGTAGTCTTCCATGTCCGCGTCATCGCAGTTGAGCGGTTTGAATCTGATGCCGCCGACGCCGTCGTTCGGCGCGTCGCTGGTGATGTTCTTCCGTCGGCCTCTGGCTTGGCCTTTACCGGGCCCGAACAGCATGTCCTCCTCGACACCATTAGCGGGCAGATACTCATTCCAATCGCTCTCGCGGCGATAGGCCTCATGGTAGATCTTGCCGGCGCCGGCGACGTAGTAGCCGTTGTTCTTGAAATACAGCGGGAGCGTGGTCTTGTCGGCGGGAATCACCTTGCGCCAATCCACGCTGTTTTCGTATACACCCGCCACGTTTGGCCTCAGCCCCGAAAGCAAGGCTGCGCGAGAGGCATTGCAGACGGGTGCCGCACAGTAGCTGTGTGTGAAGCGAACCCCACGCATGGCGAGTCGGGCGAGGTTCGGCGTTTTCACCTGGGTGTTTTTGCCGAGGTACCCCACCCAGTCGCGCAAATCGTCTATGGCGATGAACAGTACGTTCATTTTGCGAGTGTCGGCCGGCTTCGACGTTTCTGCGCCCGAGGCTTGGGGCAGCATGAAGGACAGAAACGCGGCAGTGAATCCTGTTCTGAAATCCATGTCAAATCCTCCAGGTTCAGGGTGCCATGGTAGCCATCGTGAGCCTCGGCGAGCCCTTGAGCCGGCACAAGGATTCAAAAGGGGTGTCCAAGGCGAAGAGTTCCTCAAAGACACATCTGTTCCGCCTGCCATAGTTGATGAATCCGTGAGGCTGGCCTCCGTAGATGTGCGGTTTGCAACGGACGCCGGCTTTCGTCATCGCCGCTTCGAAGTCCTTCGCGGTCTGTAGGGGGATCGACTCGTCCGCAAAGCCGTGGAAGGCGATTGTTCGGCGAAAGCTCATGGCCTGAGGTCCTTCCTCTGCCTGGCCGCGCGATTCTACGACACCTTCCCGAGTTCGCGTGTGTACTGCGTATTGGCGCTGACCTCGTCGAAGAACCAGGGGAACATACCCACGATGACCCCGTCCGTCGGCTTGATGTTTTCGAAGGCGAACGTGAATGCCGCTCGCACGGACTGCTGGTTGGAGCACAGGCGGCCGGAGCCGAGGATCTTGAAACCCAGGCAGGGCTGCTTCACCTGGCGGATCACCTGCGTCATCACCTTCGGATCATCCTTGAAGAACGGGAGGCCGAAATCGAGCGTCGGAATCACCTCGTCCTTCTTCACCGACTGGCGCGTGAGGAAGTAGAAGCAGGTCATGAAGAAATCCACTTCCCAGCCTTCGTCGGCGACGCGCTGGATGCAGTCCGGATTGTGGGCGGAGATGCCGGCCAGCACGCCGGCATCGTGAACCGCCTTGACGTAGTCGTGTACCGAACTCGCCTTGCCTTCGGCGAACAGGCGGTCCGTCACGCCCCCATGGTGAACCAGGGCGATGGGCCCGGTCTTGTCAATCGCTTCACGAATCGTCTCACGCTGCGCATGCAAACAGATGAATTTCATCGTGCTTCCGCGCTCACGCAGCGAGCGGATGTAGGGCAGGGCCCGCTCGGGGTCCGCGAATTGGTGGGCCGTGATCCCCGCCCGCTCGCAGTCGTGAAGAAACGTCACGGTTCGCTCCGTGGTGAAGTACTCTCGCAAATGGCGGTCGGCGTGCGGGCCACTGTATGAATAACCGAGGATCGGATTCGAACCCGCCACCAGTCGGCTGATGCGGTGTCCTCCGAGTTGGAGCGAAGGCAGCGCTGCCGCCGTGGGCGACGATTCCGCGGCGCCGACGGCCCGAGGGGTTCCCACCACGGAGGCCGCGGCCAGTCCCGTCAGTTGCGCGAGGAATGCGCGGCGCCCACCGGCCGTACCGTCGTCGTTCGCGCCTGATTCGCCGGCCGTCTTCTCGATCTGCATGGCTTGTCCTTTCTCAGCTCGTCTTCTTCTGTGGCCGACTTCACGGATTGTCCCGGGGCCCTTTACTTTCCCGCTTTCGGTGCGGCCCACATGGCGTTGATCAGCTCGACGGTGCGACTGACCAGTGCTTGTCCGCCCTCGGGACCGATCGGGTTGCTCTGGACCACCGCGCTGTAACCCCCACCTTCGACCGCCCGTCGGGTCGGAAGGTAGCCGCCCGAGCCGCCGGTCAACTGAATGACGAACGTTTGCAGGGCCTTGCTGAGGCCCTTCATCTGCACACCGTAGTCGGTGAACAGTTCAAACGGATTCGTGGCGATGGCGACATCGCCGATCCGCAGAACGTGCACTTCCGCGGGGATGGTGGGTTTGCTGTCCTGGTCGCGGTAACGATTGAGCGTCTCCTGGAACCACAGCCTCCGCCGCTGGTTCGCGACGGCGTCGCCCGGCGTCTTGCTCAACGTGGCGATCTCCGCCTGCGCCTCCGCCGCCTCCTTCTCCGTTACCTTGCGCACGGGCAGGTCAAGGTCCTCGACCGTGTGCTTGAAGGGGACGTCGGTGTGAATCTCGCGGCGGGCCAACTCACGGACATCGTTGACCTCGCGGACGATGCGGCGCGCGATATCCTGCGTATAGGTCAGTCCCCGCAGCTTGACCATTCGCTCTTCGGCGGCCTTGTTGTACATCCGATGCGGCGACTGATCGCCGGCGGCGCCGGGCCAGCCCAGTACGAACAGGTCCTTCGAGACGACGGCGTGCAACTGCTCCCGCACGTCGTGCCAGAAATCGGCGTTAAGGGTCGAGAGCCCCTCAACCTCCTGGGACGGACAGGCGACATTGATGCCGACGGCGATCGCCTTGCCGGCTTGGTCCCAAAAGAAGAGCATATCCACGCCGTGGTCGCTGCCGCCCTCCAGCCCGCGGAAACTGGGGTCACTGGTGGATCCGTACATCTTCGCCGATCCGTCGGCGTAAGTCGCGCGCCGATTAAGCCCCACGACCGCGTGTCCCAAACCCCAACTGACGCCCCCCGGCCGGCGATCGTGCCACGCCTTACCGATAAGCTCCTCCAGGCGACCCAGCAGGAACGCCACATACTCGCTCGGCTGCATCACGCCTTCCTTGGGAACGGCATACTTGCCTTCTTCCGTGACCGGCGCCGTATGCGTGTGCGTGGCCGTCAGAATCACCTTACGCGGGTCGATCTCCGGCAGCGTTGCCCGAAGACGCTCGCGCAGAGGCTGTTGGACCGGCGGTCGGATCGCTACCAGATCGCAGGAGACCAGTATCGCCTGGTCCACGGCGCGGCCGTCCGACCAAGCCTCCAATGCCACGGCGGTGGCCGTGATCGGATTGTCCACGCCGCGGGACACTCGTAAGCCGAACTGTCCGTCCAGCGCGACCGGCTTGTCCGGCGTGATGCTGATGGTGGCGGTTCCGATTCGCAGCTCGGCCGCCGATACGTCGATAGCTGCCGGAGCCAACAGTGCGGCACCGATCGTGATGCTCGTGAGAAGATTCCGACGCGGGCTGTCGCTCATAAATGGGTTCCTTTTCAGTTGTCCATATCCTGCTACTTGCGGTCCTGTTCGTTCTGCTTCCTGGGTCGTGCGGGACCGTCATCCATCCTAGCCGGATCGTAATCAGGATTCGACGAAGGCAGTTGTGCGCCGACCTCGTTGCGCCAGGCGGCCAGTCGGGAACGGAGCTGCTCGGCCTTCTCGGGCATCTTCGCGGCAAGGTCCTCCTTCTCGCCGATGTCGTTCTTGAGGTCATAGAGCTCGATGTGATTGTCCTCGAAAAACTCGATTAGCCGGAAATCGCCCCGGCGAATCGCACTATAGGGGGTCGCGCCGCCGGGGTGATAGTGGGGGTAGTGCCAGTAGATCGCGTCGCGACGAAGCGATCCTGACTGCCTGAGCAACGGTACCAGGCTCTCACCGTCAACCGCGCGCTGCGAGTCGTCCTTCGCGCCGGCCATCGCCAACAGGGTCGGGAAGAAGTCCGTGCTAATGACGGGAACATCACACGTGCTGCCCGGCCGCGTGACGCCGGGCCACCGGATGATGAGCGGGACGCGCACGCCGCCTTCGTAGGCGGATCCCTTTCCGGCTCGTAACGGCACGTTCGACGTCGAGCGGAGCAATCCGCCGTTGTCGGAGGTGAAGAAGAGGATCGTGTTCTCGCTCAGCTTCAGTGCCTCGAGCTTCTTCATGATGCGCCCCACGCTGTCGTCCACACTCTCCACGAGCCCGGCGTACACAGGGTGCTGATGCGGTGCGTCCGGCCGGATCTTCTTCTTGTACTTCTCGATCACTTCCGGTTTGGCCATGAGGGGGGTGTGAACGGCGTAGTGGGGCAGATAAAGGAAGAAGGGGCGGTCCTGGTTTCGTTCGATGAACGTCAAGGCCTCCGTCGTCAGGCGGTCGCTGAGGAACTCGCCCGCGGGTCCCTCCGGCAACGTCGGAATCCGATACGGCGCGAAGTAGCTGAGCGGAGAACCTTTGTCGGTGCCGCCGATGTTCAGATCGAAGCCGTGTCTGTCGGGGTAAAACTTCTCACCACCCAGATGCCATTTGCCAATGCTCGCCGTGGCGTAACCGGCCTTCCTGAGCGCGTCGGCGATGGTTGTCTCCTCCGGGGAAAGATACATGGTCCAATCCGGCACCCGGAGCTTGGCGTGTGGCCGCACATGCCCCGTGATCCAGTCCGTGATGTGCAGCCGAGCCGGGTACTTCCCGGTCAGGACGGCCGCACGGGTGGGCGAGCAGACCGTGCAGGCCGAGTAGGCTTGGGTAAACCGCATTCCCTGCGACGCCAGCCGGTCGATATGGGGTGTTTCATAGAACGTCGATCCCATGCAGCCAAGGTCGGTCCAACCCATGTCGTCAACGAGAACGAAGATGAGGTTGGGTTTCGTGACGCCCGTTTCGGCGGCGAACCCCGACGTGCCGATTAGCGCGAGGGCGCCGACAACGTGGCCGAGTGAAATGAAAGCCCTTCCCATGCTAGTCGGCATTGGACGCCTTTGCCTTTCTCCTGGCCTTCCTGTCCGCTCGGGGGGTGTATTGATCCGCGTCTCCTGCCCTCCTCGCCGCTCGCCTGGTTGTTCCCCCGGGTGCCAGGTCCGCCGGACGCGCATCCTTGTACTTGTCCAGGGCGGCCTGAAGCACCTTGGCGGCGGCAGCCGCCTCGCCGTCAAGCGATTCCACCTTCAAAGGGCGTTGTTCATCGGGGTCTCTGTCGAGATCATGGAATCTCCCGTCGCGGTACAGCTTGTATCGTTGGTTGGCCGCAAACTCTCCTCTCAGTTGTTCCTGATGCCAGAACCAGCAGTAGTACCACTGGCGCGGCGTACCCTTTTCGCCGCGAAGCTGGGGCAGGAAGCTGCACCCGTCGATCTTCAGTTCGGCGGGTACCTTTACGCCGGCGGCTTCGCAGATCGTCGGCAGGAAATCGGTACTGTCTACCAGGTCCTGGCAGACCTTGCCGGAGGCAATCGTGCCCGGCCAACTGGCGATCAGTGGCACGTGCATGCCGGTGACGGTGGTCCTTCCCTTGCCGCCGACGACCACCTTGTCGCCCATCATCGACCGCGTGCCCGCGCCCGTACCGTTGTCGCCGGTGAAGAGGATCAGCGTCTTCTCGCGCAAACCGTTCTCTTCCAGGTATGCCACCAGCTTGCCGATGAGCTTGTCCATGTATGCGACCATTCCGGCAAATCGAGGATTGACGTTGGACGCCCGGTTGGGCTGGGGTTTTTCGCCTCCCGTGTATTCCGGGCTGTCGGGGGTCGGATCGTACGGCGCGTGCGCGAGTATCATGGGGTAATAGAGAAAGAACGGCTTGTCCCTGTTGCGCCGGATAAAATCGAGGGCATAGGCGTTGACGATGTCGGGACCGTATTCGCCGTTCGTGTAGTCCACGGGCTTGCCGTTGATCTCCAAGCCCGGGTTCTTGTATCGGCCGGGACGGCGGAGGTGCTGCCAGAGGCAGTACTCGTCAAAGCCGAACCTCTTCGGCTGATCCAACTCTCGCCCCAGTTGCCACTTACCTGCCATGCACGTGGCGTAGCCGGCGTTCTTGAAGAGGTTGCCGAACGTCGTGGTCGAGGGGTCCATGTAACCGAACTGAACGTAGTTCCTTATATTGTAGATGCCGGTCATGAGCTGCGAACGAGTGGGCGTAAACAGCGGCTGTACGTAACAGTGAGAGAATCGTACGCCGCCCGCCGCAAGGTTGTCGAGAACAGGCGTCTTGTACAACGTGCCGCCGTTCGCCCCGATACACTCGTAACCGAGGTCGTCGGCCATGATGAGGACGACGTTGGGCTTTCTCGCCACGGCCGACGTCTGATCGCCGGCGGCAATCGCACTCCTGTCACCCCGTCCATACAACACAACCGCGACCGTCGAAACAATGAGAAAGGTCCGTGCCATCGCGTATCCGACTGATCCTGAGAAACACCCTGCCTATGCGCGTGGTCTCCGCGACCCTCGACGTTGTCCTCCGCCACCGGCTCCGCCACCCCGGCGGCCGGCGCCTTGCCGCCAACGGGGCCGAGCCAACTGCGAATTCCACACGTCGTAGGCCGCCCGTAGTTCCTTAACCCTGTCCGGTTGACTGGAAGCCACATTGTCCTTTTCGCTGATGTCCTTGGCCAAATGGAATAGTTCCGGTGCGCCCGGAGCCAGTCCCTCCAACTTCCACTCGCCCATCCGGATCGCCCATTGTTGGCCGAATCGCCAGAAAAGCCGATCATGAGGCGGGTTCTTGCTCGGGCCCGTCAGATAGGGAATGAGATTCACGCCATCCAGCTTCGATTCGGCACCGATCTTCCCGCCCGCTGCCGCAACGGCCGTCGGGAGGATATCCAGCGAGATGACCGGTTGCTCATAGACCGCTCCTGCCGGTAGACGCCCTTTCCACTGCACCATGAACGGCACACGGATGCCCCCTTCGAGCACCTGGCCCTTGAAGCCACGCAGCGGGTCATTACAAGAGGTCGTTTGCTGCGTAGGCCCTCCGTTGTCGCTGATGAAGAAGATCAGGGTGTCCTCTTCCAGTCTGGCTTCACGAAGCTTGGCCAGTACCTCTCCGACGGCGTCATCCATGGCCGAAAGCATTGCGGCAAAGGTGCGACGCTTCGGATCGCCGATCGCACCGAACCGCGACAGGTACTTGTCGGTCGACTGCAACGGGGAATGGACGGCGTTGAACGGCAGGTAGGCGAAGAAGGGCTCGTTCTGATGACGCCGGATGAAGGAGACGGCCTCGCGAGCAAAGGCTTCCGTGAGGTATGTCCGTTCATCGACCGGCTCGGTACCTCGAAGGATCAGCCCGCCCTTGTCACTAGGGGTCGAAAGATACGGATGCGAACCGGCCAGAAAGCCAAAGAACTCGTCAAAACCCCGTTTCATCGGGTGGAACTCGGGCTTGTACCCCAGGTGCCACTTCCCGAACATCCCCGTGGCGTACCCGAGCGACTTCAGCCGGTCGGCAATCGTCACTTCCGTCAGCGGTAGACCAAAGCTGGAATCAGCCTGCTCGGCCGGACCCGGGTTGAACTCATGCCCGAAGCGCTGTTGATAACGGCCGGTCATCAGCCCCGCCCGCGTGGGGCTGCACACCGGACACGAAACGTAGCCGTGGGTGAAACGGATGCCGTTCCTCGCAATCGAGTCAAGTGCCGGAGTCGGAATGTCCCTGCAACCTTGTACGCCCAGCTCGGCGTAACCCTGATCGTCGGAGACAATGAGGAGAATGTTGGGGGGCCGAGGTCTCGAGGATGCCGCCTCGACGGGCAGGCATCGCCCAAGCGCCATCGCCGCCGTACCCGACGCAGCCCAGCTAAGGAAGTCCCGCCGATTCAACGACTCAACACGCGACCATTCGGCATCAAACGACCGGGCCGTACCCATGGGTTGGACCCTTTCAAGAATTGCCTGCCGCGATCGTCTCTATGATCGCCCAGTTGGATTCTCAGGGCAACTCCTCGGAGGCATCACGAAGATGAAAACGTCAGGGCGTCGCGCTTCCGCCGCCGTCCACGTTCGGACTGACATCTGTTCCAACGTGTGGAGTTGTCGATTATTTCCAAACAAGAACACGAGCCAATGGATCGCCGCGGCCGCCGAATGCGTCGCTGTTGGCAGGGAGTTGTCGGCAAAAGCGTTGATCCGGTAGACTCCCTTGGAGTTCACCGCGGGTAAGTCGCGACCGACGGTTCGAAGAAAAAGCGCGGCCACGAATGGTCATATCGCAGAAGGGGGAGATCCGCGGCGACGAAGGCGTCGTGAGCCGTCCGCAGGTCCCTGAGCCCGTGGCCGTCCGGTACGGATGGGCGAACAATCCCGAGGTGAGCCCGTTCAACAAGGAGGAATTGACGGCCACGCCGTTGCGGACGGACAATTTCCCGATAATCACGAAGGACTGAAGACAGCAGGCATTGACGGGGTTCCTGAAAGACCCACGGGATACCGACAAGGAGTCGCAAGCGGATGCGCACAATACACAGAACGCTCCTGGTGGTCGCTCTACCTGGGGTCATGGCAACGGCGGGGCCCGGTGTCGGTTTGGCTGCGGATACGAACCGGCCGCCGAACTTCGTCATCATCTTCCTTGACGACTCCGGCTATGCGGACTTCCACCCCTTTGGCAAGCCGCCCTATGCGACGCCCAATGTCGAGCGGTTGGCCCAAGAAGGTTGCTGCTATCGCAACTTCTACGTGCCACAGGCGATCTGCTCGGCTTCCCGGGCGGCTCTCCTAACGGGCTGTTATCCGGAGAGGACCAAGGTTTTCGGCGCACACCCGCCGCGTGCCCGGGGGCTCGACCCGAAATATGCCACCATCGGATCGGTCCTCAAGACCAGAGGTTATGCCACGGCGGTTTTCGGCAAGTGGCACATCGGGGACCAGCCGGAGACACGCCCGCCGGCAAGGGGGTTCGACGAGTCCTGCGGCCTGATGTACTCCAACGACATGTGGGAACACCATCCGGAGAACCGCGAATTCTGGAGCCAACATCCGCTTCAGTTCTGGGAGAACGGCAAGGTCACCATCGAACGGGTCACGAAAGAACACCAGAAGATGCTCACCACCTGGTACACCGAGCATGCCGTCGATTTCATCAGGCGTCACAGGAACGAGCCGTTCTTCCTCTACGTGCCGCACTCCATGCCGCATGTTCCCATTGCTTGCAGCACGAGGTTCGAAGGCAAATCCGGGGCGGGGTTGTACGGCGACGTCATGCTGGAGATCGACTGGTCGGTGGGCGAAATCAACAAGGCACTGAAGGACAACGGCCTTGAGGACAACACGCTGGTGATGATGTCGTCCGACAACGGCCCGTGGATCTCTTACGGGAACCATGCGGGAAAAACGCCGTTTCGCGAGGCAAAGGCCACCAGCTTCGACGGCGGAACGCGCAGCGCGTGTATCATCAAGTTCCCGGGGCACATCAAACCGGGTTCGGTGTCGGAGAAAACGTTCTGTTCGATTGACATCCTTCCGACGCTGGCGTCCCTGGCGGGGGCGGCTCTGCCGGCCAACCCGGTCGACGGCAAGAACGTGTGGGACCTGATCGTCGATAAGCCGGGCGCTCGCAATCCGAACGCCTACTACTCATTCACGACGGGCCAGAACGTTGAGGGAATCATCAGCGGCGACGGGCGGTGGAAGCTCCACCTGCCGCATGCCTACCGAACGCTGGTCGTGGCCGGAAGGGACGGCAAACCCGGCACGTATGAAAACAAGCGAATCGAGTTGTCACTGTTCGATCTGAAAAAAGATCCGTACGAAACGACCAATGTGGCAGACAGGTACCCGCGGGTCGCGACCCAGTTGAGGGAACAAGCACTGGAGCATCAACGCAAGTTCTATGGGCATACGGACGGACCGCCGAGGGCCGCAACACGTCAATCACCTTCGACGGTCAAACCGTGAATGAAGCTAACGGCCAAGGATTCATTCGGTCGAAGGGGGCGAACCCGGGTCTTGAGATGCATCGGTCACTCGACGGGGAATGATAGGTTGAACCTGTCGAGTCAGTTGAAAGGCGTCCAAGCGAACGACCATGAAGCGAACGATCCTTTCGCTCGCGTTCATGTTTCTGATCTTGCCCGCCCGCCCAAACATCACCGACGTTTCAATGAGGAGACCAAACCTCGTCTCATTGAGAACGACCGCACCCTCTACATGCCCTCGGAGTTTCTGCTGTCGGCGCTTCTGAAGAACAATCAGGCCGGCCTTCCGCGACCGGCGATGCCGGGCCGCCGAATACATCCATCGCCGCAACGAAAACCCTCTTCTTCTTGTCCGTGCCCCTGGCGTCTCCGCACACACCGTTGGCTGTCAACGAGCCTTGGAAAATCCCGCTAACCCTCGCCGTGACGCCCAAGAATCCCCTTGGTGATTCGGTTCAGGAAGATGGGCAGGTAGAACGGCAGCCACTGCGGTTGTGGATAGTCTCGCACGATTCGGATGATCCGCTTCGGGTTCAAGTAGAACCGCCGGTTGGCCAGACGCTGGTACGCAAAGAAGACGTCGTCCGGAACCTCGGAGCAATTCACCCGTACGGTCGCATAATTCACGTCGTCATAACGGACGTTGACCAGTCGTTCCGGGTGTGTCCTCATGACCTCGTCATACAGGCGCGTGTGCGGGAACGGCATGACCGTGAAGAAGGAAGCCGTGTGCAGCCGCGATCCGCACGCGACGTCCACGGTCTGGCGCAGCTCCTCCTCCGTCTCCGTGGGGAACCCGAGCATCATGAAGCCGTTCGCGAAGACGCCCCGATCCACGGCCATCTCGATGCCCTTCAAAAACCGCGGAATGTCAAGGCGCTTGCCCGTGTACTGCTGAATTCGCGGAGATCCTGCTTCGAGGGCAAAGCTGCAAAAATGCATCCCCGTGTCCACCATCGCGTCGACGACATCCTGATCGAGGATGTCCGCGCGAACGGCGTTGGGAAACGTCATCTTGAACCGCAAATTGCGACGGTGGACCTGTTGACTGAACTCGAAAACACGCTTCTTGTCGAGATTGAAGATGTCGTCCAGGAATTCGACTTCCTTTATCCCCCACCGACGCACGGCGTATTCGATTTCCGCCACCATACGCTCCGGCGAGTGGGCGCGGAAACGTTTGCCGAAGATGTTGTGGCACCACATGCATTGGTAGGGGCACCCACGACTGCTCACCAGACACACATACCGTCGCTTGGGCAGCGGTGTCATCGACTGCAGACTCCAGTATTTCCGCAGATCAATGAGGTCGTAGGCCGGGGGAGGCAGCGTATCAAGATCCTCGACCACGGGGGTGTGTCCCGGATTGGTGACGACTTGCCCGTCACGATCGCGCCAAATCAGACCGGGAACCTGACTCAGGTCTCTGCTGTCAAACCACGCGCGAATGACCTGCTCGAACGCCAGTTCTCCCTCACCCACGACCGCCGCGTCGGCAGTCGTGCCCTCCATGACCGCCTCCCGAACGGCGGATGTGTGCGGTCCGCCCAGCACAATGAGGGCGCTCGGCAACCCATGACGGACCTTTCGAGTGAGCTCGCCCAGCGAATGAGCGCCGGTGCTGATACACCCCAACCCGACGATGTCCGCTTCGAATTCGATCGCCCGACGAGCCAGTTGGTCAACCGTGCAGTCGTCCGCTCGCTGGTTCACCAGTTGAATGTCTATGTCGAACTTGGAACGGAGGTAGGCCGCTAAATAGAGGATACCCATCGGCGGTGTGGCCAAATAGTAGGTGAATGTCCGGCGCCCGATGTTCGCCAGGAACAAGCGCAATCGTTTCATCTGGCGGACAGCTCCCTACGTAAGGCCGCGCACCAACCTTGCCCTTGGCTTGCGCAGACCTGAGTCTCTGCCCACACCGCACGTCAATGAAGATACACTTGCTATGCTAGACCCCCTGGCACCGACATGTCAAGACGAGGCGATGTGGAAGACGAGGCATCTCAATGCCCCTGCCGCGGCGTGGTCGGTACCGCGGCCCAACACCTTGTTCGGACGCCAACGTCGGGTTCTTGAACCAGGCAAAACACGCCTTCAAAGCCTTCTCTCCGGGGCCGCAACAATCCGATACGGCTTCGGTCTCAGTAAGCCACAGCGCCGACCCGCCTCCTATACGGTCACGTGTGCCGTTTCCGAATAAGCGGACGCAGCAGAGACGGTGCCGTCATTGCACGTAGCCCAGGTCACGGAGTCGCCGGTGCTGCTCATCCTCGACGCGCCGGTCCCGAGGCGAAGCGAACTCGTTCGGATCGAAAGGCCTGAACGAGCTTCGCCACGACATGAAGTGCTGCATGAGTTGGTCCCTTGCGAGTGGCGCGTCCTCCGCCAGATTGCGTTGCTCGCCGGCATCCTTCAACAAGTCAAAGAGCTCCAGGTCCTTACCGGATCGGCGGAATCGCACGATCAGTTTCCAGCGATCGTCGAAAACCGCATGGAGCCTCGCCTGCCAGGGAGACGGGTCGAAGCCGGGGTTAAGCCGCGCGACCATGTCCAGTGACGACGCCGCCCAGCCAAGGTACTCGATATGGGCTTGCCGCTCCGCAGGCCGCGTCGCCGGTTCGATCGCGAGCCCAAGGTGCTGCGCCATCAACTTGCCCGATTGTCTGCATTCCGCCCCCGCCCAGGAAAGCACCGTCGGGAAGATGTCCAAGGTCTGAACCAGTCGGCTCACGCGGCCGGGTCGAAGCGCCTTCGGCCAACGGACGATCAAGGGAACGTGAGCGATCGTATTGAAGACGGAGAACTGGTGTCCCAACAGGCCGTGTTCTCCGAGTCCCTCGCCATGATCCGATGTCAAGATGAGGATGGTCTGGTCAAGATCGGCTTCTGCCGCCAGAAGCCGCATCAGGTCGGCCAGATGATCGTCGGCCTCTCGGACACGCGCATCATACAAACCGGAGAGGATCGCGATGTCGTCCTTGCTGTAGATGGGATTGCCGGCCAGGGCGTACTGCCAGGTCAGCGAATCATCGTTGAAGCCGCTCCAAAAGGACCGCGGCAGATCGTTCGGACGAACGAATTCCCGCCGGTAGGCTATGCGGGGTTGGTAGGGGTCGTGAGTCTCCATGTAGTTGACGAACAGGAAGAAAGGTCGCGAGCGGTCGCGGCTCTTGAGCCATCGGGCCGCCAGTTCTGTAGTCGCGTGGCCACCGGCGTCTTCGATAAACCACCGACCCAGGATCGGTGCCAGGAATTCGAACCGTCCAAGAAACCGTATGAAGAAGGGGGTCATGATCATTCGCGATGAATACCCCAAATCCCTCGGTATCGCGAATCGCTCGAAACCCTGAGCCAGGTTCGTTACGGGCGAAACAATGGGGTTGTTTGCCAAGGCCATGGTCTGGTAGCCCCGATCGCGCAACGCCTCGGCCAGGGTCACGAAGCGATCATCGAGCCACAGTCGATCAAAGCCGAAGCAAGCCCCATGCTGCGAAGGGTATAGGCCGGTGAAGATCGAGGCATGGGACGGGACCGTCCAGGCGCCCGGCGAGATGACCTTGTCGAAAACGAGGGCATCGGCGGCGATGGCGTCGATGTGCGGACTGGTCGGCCGACGGTAACCGTAGCAGCCCAGCCTATCGGCCCGGAGGGCGTCAAAAACAATCAGGACTATGTTGGGGGGGCTGGACGGCGCGGGCGCGGACGACTCAATCCTGTTCATCGGCCAAAAGCCGGTGGGCGAGCGAATCTCGGAGCGGCCGCGCCATTGCACGAAAACCGAGGCGGCCAGCATTACGAACGCCAGCCAGGCAATCGGCCTACAGATCGCCGCCACACCGCGACCGACGATTGTCCGCCGGATCAGCGAGAAGAGCAACGCGAACGGCAGGAGGACACCGAACCATATGCCCAAGAAAAGTGCCGCGCCGCGAACGCCGTCCGGAAGGACGGCTCCTCCCAACACCTGAATCAGCCAGATGACCAAAAAGCCTTCGGCAACCAGCCACGCTGCAAGTGCAATTCCCCCAGGGTGGAACCACGTGGCCCAGCGCTTCAGCCACCGCCCCAGGACGGCATTCACCGCGCAGGCAGTCGTGCACAACACCACTCCGAGAACCGAATGGGTGACAAGGAAATAGCTGAATAGGTCCGCCCACAGGCCCGGAGTCGTGGATCCGAGGTCATCTCTTCTCAGGAGTACGGATTCAATGAGGGTGGCAAGAATCCCTCCGGCCAGACCGACGGACAGACCACTTCGGAGCCACGCGAGACGAGGGCCAAGCCCGCAGCGCGTCGGACTGTCGGCTGATGGCTGGTTGGGTTCCGCGGAGAACGTATCACTTGGCATGGATTCTGGATCCCGGGATCAACTTCATACTACCAATCGCCCACTTGGACAGGCAAGCACGGCGGCGCACGGGCGGAACGGGTGCGTCCGAAAGCCTACGTTTCCGTGGGGAGGCGGTCTATAATGAGGCAAATGCCTTTGATCTGCAGAACGCCGGCCGTTGCCCGACAACGACGCCCATGGCCGCCTTCGGGGCCCTCGTGTCGGCACCGCTCGTCATAGCCAGGCAGCTCCGCCCATGATCGAGAACGCCTCACATTCTCAACAAGCACCGCGTATGACGCGAAAGACACGTTCGTTGCGCTACAAAGTGGTGGTGGCTTTCACAGCGTCAATCTTGTCGCTCGGAGCCGCCGAGGCGGCTCTACGGATCATCGAGATACGATCTGAACCCATAAAGGTCGAGCCGGTTGCGGCTGAAAGTATCACCAACCCCCTCGGTCTGCGCGATCGATGGGACACCCTTCCTCAACATTCCGGCGTATTGCGGATCGCCTTTCTGGGTGATTCGTTCACCTACGGCCTGGGCGTTCGAGCAGACCAGACCTTCGTCCGTCGGACGGGTGTGTTGCTCAAAGATCAATGGCCCGGCGGCTGCGCGACCGTGAACCTGGGTCGCCCCGGGGTTGATCTGATCAGCGCCTGGGCCATCTTGAACCGAGTCCGGGACGATGTAATGCCGCATGTCGTGGTCCACGTGGTGTCACAGGACGACCTGGATGTCGACCTCTATAGAGAGGGCCGCGCGATCGAACGCTATGTTGCCGAGCGCACATGGCCGGCGAGGCATTCCCGTCTCCTCAACCTGGCCGAAACCGCCCTTCGCTGGTCGAGGGTCTCGCCGCGAATCGTTGATAACCTTCGGGGTGGGGCGACACCCGAACAACGTGATCGAGCGTGGCAAATCGCGTCCCACCAAATTCGCGCGACTAAACGGCTGGTCGATGAAGGGGGCGGTACCTACGTGCTGGTTCGTTTCCCCTGTCTGCGTTGGGTGAGCCGAATAAAGGACTACCCCCTGGAGGATGTGCACCGCAGGACGGCGGAACTGGCGTCACGGCTTGGCGTAGCCTATCTTGATCTGCTGGAGGTCTTTCGGGGGCGCCGGCCGGAGGAGATGTGTCTGTCGTCAGTGGATGACCATCCCACACCCGCGGCCCACCAGATCGCCGCTCAGGCCATCTGTGACTTCTTGCTCCGCGAGGTGCTTGGCAGCCTCCGGACCGCTTCCGCTAGCAAACCCACGACTCTGCGGTCGCCTGGTGATGTCCTCGCTCTCGAAATCAGGCAGTATCAACAGATCCTTCAACTGGATCCCACCTGCGAAAGTGCCAAGTTCTGGCTTGAACGTATGATGCGACCGCAAGACCGTGCTCCACCTTTCACCCAGGGATCGTCCGCGCCGAGCTCAATAAGATGAAAACCGGTGGGTGCGCCCCAACGGTCGTCAATCCCGCCGGCCGGAGTATGGAGAACCGAGTCGGATGACTGACCGCATGCTCACGTATCCTCACAGTCCGATGCGCTGCGGAAAACGGTTCATGGATGCGTCAGGGAGGCGTGCGTGCGGTGGTCGGGCGACCATGGGTCGTCCGGGCGCCCAGAACTCAAGACCCGCGTCTTGTCAGGACACCCAGACCGAGCATGCCCAACAGGGGCGCCAGCAACGTGCCCACACCGTTACTGCACCTGAAGACCGCTGTGATCTCTCTCTCGGAGTCCATCACGATCTGAATTGAAATGTTCGGGTCGCTCACGGCATAGTTCGCATCGCCGGGGTGGTTGGAATCATAAATGTCCCACTGCCCAAAGGCCTTGCCTTGGTTCGGCTCGGCCGTCAGGCGGATGCACGCCCCTTGCGGATAGGCCGTCAGATTCGGCTCCACTCGTACGGTGCCTAGAGTCTCATTCACAACCGTCAGATCAAGGGCGTAATACGGAAGTGGGTCCGCGAACTCATCCGACCCCATGTCCACCAGGAGATGAGCCACACGAGGTTCACCGTCGATGTCCACCTGACCCGTGTAAGTGTCGTTAGGATCCCCGGCGCTGATGCAAGGAGAGTTGATCGTCAGGTGATAGTCGTGAATCTGATAACTCGCCCCACTGGCCACCCAGGAAACCCCCGCCTTGACCGTGTTCGCGTCGGCCCAGATCGTAAGGGTGTTCGCGGTGTTGGCCACGACGACGAACTGAAGCCCCCCAGGGCGGGAGGTGTCGGGATTGACCAGCTTGCCCACCAGGCTTTCCTGGCCCCAATCGGCGTTCGCATCGGTGAGTCGGATCTGATACGTGTTGGGATCATAAGCGCCGGCGGACGTCCAGGCCCCCGAAGGTCCCGCGACGAAACACGGATTCGCGTCGATATTCCCGGTTCCCCAAATCAGCGTGTCGTTAGGGTCGGTTTGAATGTCATGAGGTCCCCCATGGATGTCGGAATAAGACACGCTGAGGGAGAAGGGGGGCGTCATCCATTCGATGCCGATTTCCGGCCCGGCCGGTGCCGCGTTCCCCCAGACGATGGAATTGCGGACGAAGGAGTCGCTGAGGACGCTGAGAATCCCCCCGCCCAAGGCCGCGGCGTTGTTTGACGCAATACTGCAGTTGACGATTTTGAGGTTCGTGGCGCCAAGGTTGGCGATCGCGCCGCCGGACGCCGCGGAGGCGTTCCCGGCGAACGTGCAGTTCCGGATCGTCACATCGCCCACGGCGCAGGCAATGGCGCCTCCGCTGGAGTCGGACGCATTTCCGACGAACGTGCAGTCGCTGATCGTTGCGTTGCTTTCATTGATGCCGATCGCGCCGCTCTGCCCATCAAAGGCGCGGTTGCCGCTGAACAGGCAATTGCTCATCTCCAGGTTGCTGCCGCCAAAATTGACCAAGGCGCCCCCGCCGCCGCCCTCGCCGGTGGTCACGTTGCCGACGAAGACACAGTCTCGGATGGTCGCGCTGCAGTTCCAATCGTCAATCGCGCCGCCCCAATGGGAGTTGTTGCCCATGAAACTACATCGCGTGATCGTCGCGTTGCTCCCGTTGATGCTGTCCATCGCCCCCCCATGTGTGCCCGTGTTGCCGATGAACATGCAGCCGTCTATGGCCGGGCTAGACGTAACGTTGGCCAAGGCACCCCCAAAGAGAGCCGAGTTGGACGCAAATGTGCAGTTGGTGATCGTCGCGTTACTATTGGAGGAGTTGTGAATGCCTCCCCCGTTCGAGCCCGAGGCCGAATTGGCAATGAATGTGCAGTTCTCAATCGTTGCGGAACTGTTAATGAAATTAGCTATTCCCCCGCCACCCATCGCCAAGGTCGTGTTCGCCCTGAAGATACATTCGGATACTCGAGGACTACTCTGCTGGTTGAACATGCCGCCACCTAGGATGGCTTTGCAGTCCACAATGACGCACTTGACTACCGTTGGGCTGCTTGCGATGCAGAAAATGCCGCCTCCGCAGGGTCCAAACCCCTGCCGGATGGTCAAGCCGGCCAAAACCGAGGCCCGCCCCTCTCCGCTGTGGAAGTAGAACCCCGGTGCAACCAGGCCCGCATCTATCACGGTTCGAGACACCACATTCGGGTCGTTGGGATCCGTTCCACGAACCGTAATCGCCTTACCCAGAAAGTCGATATTGCGGTTCCCGTCCCCCGTGTATGTGCCCTGGGCGACAATGACCGTGTCGCCGTTTGCGCAAGCGTTTATTGCCGCCTGAATGACGGCGTACTGGCTTGGCACGTGACGATCTGTAGCCAATCCCCGTGCTGCTGAAACAAGAACGACGCCCACAACCACAGCGGGGTATGCAGCCGAGTTCACGCGAAGCACGCCCTTCTCCTTCGACCCACTGCCTAACCTGTGCTACTAGATTTGACTTGGAGTGTGATTCTCTTGCTTCTTTTCCTCCAATTCAACCCCACCTAGGAGAAAATCTACCTTAAGACCGGCATCAAGTCAAGTCCGGCGCTTCTGGCTGGTTAGAGCCAACGACACTGAAAAAGCTCATCCCGGCCTCATCGATAACTACTTGATAATTCATGACATATTTTCGCGGCATCTTCATTCAGCCGCCGTTTCAGAGCCTTCGGAGCATCGTGAGTGTGTCCCTGACTGCACTCGAAAGCATTCCCGTATCACACCCGTAGAAGATCGTCTGGAATCCCATCTTCAGCGCGAGCTTGGCGAAGTCCGGACTGCCGGCGAACGTTGAAGCGACCTTACCGCACGCCTTTGCCGATTCCACCACCTGTTCCATGGCCATCCGCACCTTCGGGTGGTCGACATTGCCGGGTTCACCGGCCGATTGCGACATGTCACGCGGGCCGACCAGGAGCATGTCGATTCCCTCGACAGCGGCGATTTCCTTGCTCCTCTCGGCGGCGCCGAGGTTCTCGATCTGCACGATGACCAGCGTGCCCTCGTTGGCCCTCCGGCAGTAGTCGGCCATATCCACCGTGGCATAGTTCCCCGCACGGACGGTGGTGGCGAGTCCACGCCGTCCGAGGGGGTGGTACTTGGCCTCGCGGATCACGACCTTGGCGGTTTGGGCATCGTTCACATGTGGGACGACCACCCCGCTGCTCTCGATCTCAAGCACCGACAGAATTCGTTGATAGGCTCCGGCGGGGATTCGGACAACGGTGGCCATCCCGCGGACGTCGGCCGCCCGGACCATGTTCTGCACCTTCTCGAATCCCATTGTGCCGTGCTCGGTGTCGAGGATGGCCATGTCGAAGCCCGCCAGCCCGAAGACCTCGACCACATCCGGGCAAGGAAATTGGAGGAACGTGCCGAAGACAACCTCGCCGCGTGCCAGTTTCTGTTTAATCTTCAATCCATACTCAATCATTGCCTACCTCCGGAGCCGGACTGTCGCCGCGGCTCCGCGCGAAACCCTTTCCGAGTCTTCTACCGACTGACGCAGTAATAGAACATACCGGGCTGGCCGGTCTCCCATTCGATTTGGTCGCCCTCGACGGTCAGCGGGACCGGTCCGAAACTCCGCTTGTTGACGTTGATCTTCTGCACGTTCCATCCGGTCGGACCGGCCTTCGGATCCAGTCGGCTCATCCGCAGGCGGATCTTGAAGGCCTGCTCCCTCGGATACACGGTTACCTGCCATGACTTGTGCATCGGCTGGATGATAACGCACCCATTCGTGGCGACCTTGCCGAAATCGACTATCGTTCGCTTGGGATTGGTGTGTCGCGCGATTTGCCGTCGCCAGTCGTCGGTGGGATAGGGTACGGGATCTATCTTGGCGAAGCTCACCTGGTCGCCCTGGACCGTCACCGTGCCGATGCCGTAGCGCAGGCTACCGTCGCTCTCGAAGGGCAGCGTTGCTCGTCCGGAGTCGTCGAACAACCCGATCAGGACCTGGTAGGTGTCGTCCGGCACGCCGGCGGGGATCGTGACTTCATGTGGGCCGTCCGTGACGGTCTCGCCGGCCTTCCACTGGGACATCGGTTTCGGCAGGGGGTGATCGTTCTGGAAAGCAATGCGCTCGGGGGTTCCGGCCGCCGGCGAGACGAAGTGCACGAAGCAATGCCGATCCTTGGTCTGATCCTCGCGAACGACCCACTGGTAGGTCATCTTGAGCTTTCGAGGCCCGGACGCCAGGCACTCCCGGAGGCCCGGCGCGACATCGGCCATCGACACCGGAGCACAAGGTTCAAAGGCCCGGGCGTCGGCGTAGATGATGTCGTCCGCCTCACGATAATCGGCGATCTGCTTACCGCCGTCGGCCGTTGGCCAGTAGGACGTCGATACCAGCAGCGCGTCGGCCTGGGCGCGGAAGCCGTACGGACAGAGCAACCCCGACGGCGAGTTCCAGTCCCGGTCGCTGCCGTTGCACCAGAGCTTCAAGCCGCTGTCGTACTCCACATGGATTCGATTGCTGAGCGGACCCGCGGCCAGGGCGACCGAGGCGGGCTGCATACGACCGTTCACGTCGTAGAGAATCGCCGTCGGCTTGGCGTCGACGTAGCGTTGCTGAACGGGGGTGACAAGGTAGTACTCCCGAAGGACGAAGGGAAGCTGCCGCCAGATCTGATTGGCCACGAAGCCGGCGTGGCCAAAGGCCAACTCCATCGCCCGGTACTTGTCCAGGTTCATCGTCGTCGGCACGTTGGAGTACCAGCCCGTACCATATCCGCTGACGAGCCAGCGTTCGAGATAGCCCATTCCGTGATTGACCATTTGCGGATGGACCTTGAGCAGATCGAAGTCGAGCAGCCAGGCGGCGTTCTCGCCGCCGTCCACCTGCGCCTCGGTCCCATCGCACAGGCCGGCCCAGAAGAAGTGCAGATTCCCTTCGCCAAACAGCGGGCCTTCATGCGTCTGTCGCTCGAATGCGAACAACTCCGAATGCGCCTTGTAAACGGCCGCGAACGTGCCCGCGCCCGGTTCGCCGGCCCGGCTGTCGACGTGGAACCACGGGGGTACGCACGTGTGCACGTCAAGATAGGCCGCGTTCGTCCCATATCGCCGGTGGATTTCGGGCGACTGCATCCGGGCGTACTTCATGATGGCCGTCGGCTTGGCGGCGAAGCTCTGGATTCCCGTGCCGCCGTTGAACCACGCCTTCGTCGGCTGGCCGTCCGGCTCCAACGCCAGGTCGTTCGGATCGTAGAGCTCGCTGTTGGGATAAAAGTCGACATAGTTCTCGTGCAGCGAGGTCCGGTAGCCCAGCCCTCGTGTCGTCTCGACGTAGAAAGCCATGTCCTTGTCGCCGCCGAGGTTGGGATTGGCCGGGTAGTGATTCGGCAGGGCGTTGTCGTACCCGCTACGCTGCCAATCGTGCTTGATAATCGCCGCGTCGCGAACGTCGTAGGTCGCCAGTTCGATGAACCATTGGGCGTCGCCGCGGAACTTGCCGCCCCAGATGTCGAACATGACGCGGCCGGCCAGATCCGTCATGAACGGCGAGGGCGGATGGGGGATATTGCAGAACACCTCGCCCATGCGGGGAGCCAGCGTGTAGTAGGCCGTCGTCGCGACGGCGTTGAACGTGCCGTCCGTCTTGACGGTATAGTGCGCGGTCGACGCATCGTGTCGGCTCGCCTGCGATCGGGTCCAGTCGAGCACAATCGAGCCGAACAACTGACTGTCCGGCAAATAGCAAATCGGTCCCAGACCCATATAGGGGACCGTCATCGTCCGCCGGAGTGGGGCGGCGATTGCGCCGAAGCGGACCTCGCTGATGACCGGGTCCTTCGTTTGGAGGGCTGTAACGAGCGATGAGCCGCGTATGCTGAACTCCGTGGCGACCCGAGCCGCCACACCGCCGGCCGCATGCTCGGTTTCGACCCTCAGGTGATCGGCGGTCTTCGTTACGGAAACGAGGCGAACCTTGACCGCCGGCGAGTCGGGTTCCCAGCGATTCTTTCCATCGGTGAGCACGACGCCGCTCGATGCCCCGATCCGGTAGGATCCGACGGGCTTCCCTTCGACACCCACGACCATTGCCGTGACGTCAATCAGTTCCGTGGCCGCGTTCTCGCCGTCGCGCCCGGTCCGAATCGTATAAGAAATCCGCGCCTTGTCCGCCGGCCAGTCAATGTCGAAACGGGCGAGCCCGGTTGTCTCGTCCCAGTTCATTCTCGCAGGCCCGGCGGTTGGGCCGCTCGGGCAGCAGTCGACGTCACGTCGATTAGACAGTCGCTTCAAATCTGCAGTTGCGGGCCATATGGGGGCTGGCGGAGGCGCGGCTTGGCCTTCGCCCACAACGATCTTGGGATCGCCAAAAAACGCATAGTCCCAACCCGGATTGTTCCTCGGACCGGCTCCGACCTCCAGGCGCAGCGTGATCGGCTTTCCCGCGTACGGCGAGAGATCCATTGCGAAGGGCTTCCATTTGGCCAGTGCGTAGTGTTCATTCACGAGCGTTTGGGCTGTCCCTTCGGCCGGTTTGACCGTGGCGCGAAACTGGCAGCCGTCGCTACGGTCGGGCCTGGCGACGTCGGCCTTCATCGCGATGGCCAGTTCCAGCCTAATGGGGTGCGTCTCGGGCAGCTTCAGCGAATATTCGACGTAGGTGATCCCAGTGCCGGCGTGCCAGGGGCAGTGGATTAAGAGGCATTCCTTGCCGTCCTGCTGGCCGAAGGGCGTATAGCTGATGCCGGTCGGACCGTGGAAGTGGCCCATCCAGCCCGCGGGCATGACGCCGGCGCGGCCGTCGGTGTAGACGTACCCGACGCGGCACGTTCCGATGTCCAACAGCCGCGTCTCGCCTGCCGGCAAGACAATGGGGTTCATTTCCGCCGCCGCGACCGCCGCACACCACAGATACATCAATCCCATTCCGAGCCTCCAATTCGTTTGTTCAATTGACTAGGGTATCGCAGTTCTGCGGGCAGGCAAGGTGTGGCGAGTGTGATTTGTGTAGTGATGGGGTTGACCGACCGGTGGGAATTCTTCAGGCGATGACAGGGGGATCCGATCGTGGGTACCATGACGGACGTGTCGCCGGTTCCTGTCGCGGAGCGTTCTTGCTCAAGAACAGTCTCCGCGGCATCTGCGGAGGTCATATCGATGAAGCGAGTTCGATACGAGGAAATGCTGCCGCATGATATCGTTGCCGCCCGGCAAGCCAAGCCGGTGGCCTATCTGCCGATGGGTATACTCGAATGGCACGGCGAGCACATGGCCGTCGGCAACGATGCACTAAAGGCGCAACGACTGTGCGAACTGGCCGCCGAGCGGGGCGGCGGGCTGTGTTTCCCGCCGATGTGGTATGGCGAACCGCGCGTTACCGGCCTGATGGAGGCGAACCACGACCCTGAGGGCAAGATCTCCGGCAAGATGAACTTGGATCATGCCCTATTCGCCGCGACGCAATCCCAGGATCGCGACCAGCCCCGCGGACAGGATCTCGACGACGCGGACAATCCCTTTGGGACCTCGGCGGCCCAGCAGATCGAGCTCTATCAGAGACTCGTGCGCCACATCCTCGATCAGATCCGCACGCTGGGGTTCAAGGCGATTGTCACGCTGACCGGTCACTACCCGCTTTACGACTGGTCCGAGCCGGTGGTGGAGGCGTTCAACCGCGATCACAAAGACTGCCGGGCGTTTGTCGGGATCGAGTTTCACTACGACGTCGATGCGCTCGGCGAGGGCCAGGTCGGCGGCGACCACGCGGCCAAGTGGGAGACATCGTACTTGATGGCATTGCGGCCGGAATGCGTGGACATGACCGTCTACCATGGCCGACCGGCCGACGAGCCGCTCATCGGCGTCGATGGCGAAGACCCACGCGTTCACGCGACCCGGCAACTGGGCGAGGCGGCGTGCGAGTTGATTGTCAGAGGGATGATTGCCAAGGGCGATCAGTTACTCTTAGGGATCGAAGCTCGAGGGCAGTGAGAGTGGCCAGATCTGAATCAGAGACTTTGGCGCGAATCCGCGAGGCTGTGCTGAGCAATCGTTATGTCATTACTCCGCACGCATGGCGGGAAATGCGGGACGACGGCTTGGAGTTGCCCGACGTTGAATCCGTCCTCCTGACCGGTAGAATAGATCATAGATACCCAAGAGATCCTCGCGGGACGCGTTGGCGAGTGGTGGGCGTGGCAACTGACCTAACGACCGAAGTTGCCGTTGTCGTGAGGTTCGTGTTAAGAAACCAACTACTGGTGATTACCACCTTCGTGGTTGAGAAGGATCATGGCTGAAACGCTTTACGGATTTGGCTGCGAGTATTGCAGCGGCACGGTGCGTGAGAAGCGCGTGGACCGTGAGGTCTTCAACCATCCTCGGGGCGTTGTCATCCTCGAAAATGCTCCCATCGGCGAATGCGACGGGTGCCACGCGCACTACTACAGCGCAGCCGTGCTGAAGCGAGTGGAGTCTGTCATCAACGGCAGCGTCCCCTGCACGCATGTCGAGCAGGTTCCGGTGGCGAGCTACTGAGCCACATCGATTCGTCTCCGCAGGAAGCCATCTGACTATTGTTTCTTTGCCATGGATCAAGAAAGAGCGCCCACAACTGGCGTCGCCGAGCACCTAATGTGCCCGTGGTGTCAGTACGACCTATTCGGGCTGCCGTGCGAGAAGGGTGTGGTGCGATGTCCCGAGTGTGGTCGGCTTTCAAAGACGAATCTTCTCCGTATTCCAACCAGAGTTCGCATCAAGCGGAGGCGGGGATTAGAAACACTACCGGCGTTGTGTTCGATCTGTTTCTGGATTTGCGCGTTTGCTGTAACAGCGTTTTCTATAGAGCTTGTTTCGATGAGAAGTTTTGTGGCTGAAATGCTGTATCTTGCGTGTGGGTCAGGTTTGGCTTGGTTGCTGAGTGTTCTCTTCTACGCCTGGCGGTACCGACTCGTCATCGGCGCGTTCGACGTACTTGTAAGTCTGCACGTCATTCTTCCACTGTTCGTATGCGGAATCCCGTTCTTCTTCTGCTGGTTCGGTTTTCTCGGGGGGATCCTTGGGGGGGACGCACCGGCAACCGTGGGATATGGACTGGCTTACGCCATTCTGGGGACTGCCATGCTCTACGCATCCAACCGACTCCTCAAGAGAGCGAGAAAGAAGATGAGTTACATGCTCGCCCAACTCGCGTGCAGAAAGGAGGGCAGCGCCATCCGATGATCAGTACCCGATGTTCCACCTAAAGGGCCCTCTGTCGGCAATAAGACTACCGAGTAAGAACAATGAATCTCCCGCCGGGCAATTGCTTGACCAATCGCTTGAGTTGGAGCGTGGTCAAGGCGGCGGCGGTGGCGGCGGCCGAGAGGCCCGATGAATCGACGATCATCTCGATCGGCAGCGGGTCGGTGTCGAGCACGCTCAAGATACGTTCCTCGTTCGGCGTCAATGTGGGCATTGGGAACGGGAGTTCGGTTTGCCCGGCTGCCTGAGGTGAAGCCGGATCGCCACGGAGCGCCTTGCCCACTTCGCCTAGTTCATCCAGGATGTCCGCCACGCAGGTGACCAAGCGGGCGGCGCCCTCGCGGATCAGCGAATTGGGTCCACGGCTGGTGGCGCAGTCGATCCGTCCGGGCAGGGCAAAGACTTCGCGATTGTATTCGCTGGCGTATCGGGCGGTGATCATGGCCCCGCTGCGTTCGCTGCCCTCGACGATCAGCGCCCCGAGCGACATACCGACGATGATGCGATTGCGTCGCGGGAAGTTGCCGGCATCGGGCGCGGTCTGCATAGGCAACTCGCTGACGACCGCTCCGGCCTGTTGGATCCGATCCGCCAGTTGGCGATGCTCGGGCGGATAAGTGTCGCACAGGCCATTACCCAGCACGGCGACCGTGCGACCACCGGCGGCGATCGCGCCCTGATGCGCGGCCGCATCAACGCCGTAGGCAAGGCCCGACACGATCGTCAGCCCGGCCTGCGCCAGCGCTTCGGCGAAGCCCCTCGCCTGCTCCTGGCCGTAGTAGCTTGGCTTGCGACTGCCGACGATGGCCAGCGCCACGCCGTCCTGTCGCTGCAGGCGGCCTTTGATGTAGAGGCAGATCGGCCCGTCGGGCGTGTGCTTGAGCAGCGGCGGGTACTCGTCGTCCTCGGGGCAGATGATTCGGACGTCGTTCTCGGCCGCCAGGGCGATCTCGCGATCGGCGTCATTAGAATCGGCCATACGGCGAATACTCTCTGAAATCGTCGGCCCGATTCTCTCAACTTGCCGGAGTTCACGCGTTGATGCCTTCAAAACGGCCGTCGGACTGCCAAAACACTCCAGGAGTCTCCTGAGTGTGATGGGGCCAACCCCATCGGCGAGATGCAGTCGAAGGTAACTCCTGCCCATTTCGGAAATGGTCGGCGAATCTGACACGATCTTGCCCTCGGGGAAGTCGGGCGACATTATGGCGTATTGTCGATCGGCTGGCGAGGCCAAAAATCCCGGAGATACGCTAACCATGAACCGCGAGCAAGCCTGGCAACTCCTGACCGAGTTCACGAAGAACGAGTCGTTGATCAAGCACGCGTTGGCCGTCGAGGCGGCGATGCGACACTACGCCCGCCACTTCGGCCAGGACGAGGAGCTCTGGGGCGTCGTCGGACTGATTCATGATTTCGACTACGAACAGTGGCCAACCCCGCCGGAGCACACGCGGAAGGGGGCCGAGGTCCTCCGCCGGCGGGGCGGGGATGAGGTCATCGTCACGGCCATGATGAGCCACGCCGACTGGAATCAGCAGCAATGTCCGCGGGATACGCCGCTTCGCAAGACGCTCTGGGCCGTCGACGAGCTCTGCGGTTTCGTGACGGCCTGTGCCCTGGTCCGACCCGAACGGTTGAACGGGATGACGCCGAAGAGCGTCCGCAAAAAGATGAAGACCGCGTCGTTTGCGGCGGCCGTCTCGCGCACGGACATCGAGAAGGGGGCCGAGTTGCTCGGCATACCGCTGGACGATCACATCGCCCACGTCATCGCCGCATTGCAGACGGTCGCCGAGCCTCTGGGGCTGTTGCCGTCCGCGCCGGGGACCACGAACAACTGATTTGTAGGTTGGGGCGCTACGGTATCGACGGCGCGCGCGATCTAATGCCTCATTACGGATGAGAATGAGAGTCCACTGGGAGAAGACTTCAATTTCGCCTCAATCCGGCGCGGGTTCCCAGTCACAACCCCAGCTCGGCCACGATTGGCCAGTGATCGGAAGGATACCGTTTCTTGTCGCCATAGACGGTCATGTCCACGGCCCAGTCATAAACGGACCATTTGCCCGCGCCACCGACGAAAATGTGGTCGATCCGCGACTCGGCCTTGTAGTCCGGGGCGGGGGACAGATTTGTGACGACCTGCTTCTTCGCAGAGATCTCGCGGGCATCCGTGAATTTCAGCCCATCCTGGCCGGTCGTCAGAATCGTGTACGCCTTCGACCCCGGCCGCGAATTGAGATCGCCGACGAAAATCACCGGCATCTGGGCGGCGAGCGCCGCGGTCCGTTTGAGAACCAGCGGCGAGCTAAGCTCCTGACTGGGCGAGTTGGGGTCGTAGTGCGTGCAGACAAAGAGTAGCTTCGCGCCGCTGATCTTCTCGCGCAGGACGGTCCAAACAACCAGGCGGGCGAGTTGGTACTTCTTCTCGCCACGGAATCCGGTAGTCATGGGAAGATCGGGAGTGGGGCTCAGCCAGTAGAGGCCCGACTCGACAAGTTCGAACCTGGCCTTACGGTAATAGATGGCCGCGTCGGGGTACGAAAGCTTGCCTTTCTCGTAATAGAACACGCCGTAGTCGGGCAGCAAGTTGCGGATCTGTTCGGCCTCGGAGGCGTTTGTCAGTTCTTGAATGCCCAGGATGTCGGGATCATGCCGCTTGAAGATGTCGGCAAAGTAGCCCAATCGTTCCGTCCACGGATCGTATTCCTGCTTGTTGCAGAACGAGCAGAGCACGTTGAACGTCATGACCTTGATCCGACCGGAACTCTCGGCACGCGTTGCCGTACAGAAGAGGCCCGCCAGGGTTCCGGCCCAAACCACGCATCTTGTCCACTTACCACACATAGTGACGTCTCCACAGGTTCGTCGGCACCATCTTCGGAAGCCCCCGTATTGTAGCGGCGAAAGAGATCTGTTTCTTCTCCTGCGGGCAAACGTGTTTCACCCCCGTCCGCGTCGGGTTCGCCGGGCATTTCGAGTGTCAGACTCGAAAGCAATCCGAACCGGTCTTGCAGGCGCCTTGCCAAGGGGGCTATGATGATCACCCACGCGATCCCTGAGTGCCCGTCAAGGTGTTCCAGGGGGGTGTGCCGAGGGTGACGTCAGCATGGACATGGACCACATAGCACCGCCGAAGATACCCGGTTATGAAGTGACGCAACAGATCGGGCGCGGCGGCGGCAGCATCATCTACGAAATCAAAGAGACCAAGACGGGCAAGATCTCCGCGCTCAAGTTCGTCAGCCGCCAGATGGAAAAGGGCGCCCGGTTCTTCGAGCAGGTGGAGGCGGAGCACCGCCTGGGCCAGAAGGTCAACCATCCCAACCTCCGCAAGACGTTTCAGTTGCGCAAGAAGGGCATTCTGGCGGTACAGGAGATGTATCTCTGGATGGAACTCGTTCAGGGGCGGCCCTTGTCACGCAAGAGCGAGGACTTCAGCCGGCCGGTCCTGGCCTTGCTGAAGGCCGGCGCGGGGCTCCAGGCGATCCACCGCCTCCGGTTCATCCACGCCGATTTCAACCCCAAAAACGTCATGGTGGCCGACGACGGGACCGTCAAACTCATCGACTACGGGCAGAGTTGCCAAGTAGGGACGGTCAAGAAGCGGGTCCAGGGTACCCTCGAATTCCTCGCACCGGAACAGGCCTTGAAGGGAATGCTTGATGTCCGGACGGATATCTTCAACTTCGGGGCGACCCTGTATTGGGCCCTGACCGGGCAGACCATCGGCCTGCCGATGGTCGAGGCCAAGGGCGGCAAGAAGCCCGGGTGGCGGAAAATCACGCCGCCCCATGTCGTCAACACACGCGTCAGTCAGACGATGAGCGATATCGTGATGAAGTGTCTGGCCGAGAATCCGAGCGATCGGCCGGCGTCCCTCGATGAGATTCTGGGCGACCTGCACGTGGAACTGCGAGAGAGCCTCTTCGCTCGCGGCTCGTAGACCAAATCTCGTCGAACACATCCCGCCCGCAGGCGATCGTCGCTTGCGGGAGAGATTCGGCGGAGCTCATCCGGCCCACGGAAACAAGCATATGCCCAAGACCTCTTCGACTTTGGCGGTCTTCCCCGGGGCGTTCGATCCGGTGACCTGCGGCCATCTCGATATCATCGAGCGAGGCCGGCGACTCTTTCCCAGACTCATCGTCGGTGTCGGACACAACCCCGAGAAGACCATGCTGTTCACGCCCGAGGAACGCGTGGCCATGATCCGTTCGTTGACGGCGAACATGCCGAACGTCACCGTGGAGCACTACGACGGCCTGACGGCGGATTTCGTTCGATCGGTCGGCGCCAACGTCATCCTGAGGGGCGTTCGGGATTTCGTCGACCTTCGAAACGAACTCCAACAGGCGAACACAAACCTGATCGTCGGCGGTATCGAAACGGTCTTTCTTCTCACATCCACGGAGCATGCCCTTACGAGCAGCACGCTCATCAAGCAGATCGTCGAGATGGGCGGAGGCGATCCGTCGCGGCTGCAACGCATCGTTCCGCCGACGGTCGTCGAGAAGCTTCGCGAAAAACTCCACAAGAAATTCTGATCCCTGCACGGGAGGAGCACAAAATGCGCGGAACATCGTTGATAGCAGGCTTGGCGATCCTGGTGACGATGACGGGGGTGGCGCTCGCCGAGGACGCTCCGGCCACAGAGCTCAAGGTCGTCTACTGGACCGGCGGCGTCGCCCACGACTATGACGCGATTACGGCGGTTCTGGTCGGGCCGGTGGCCAAGCTGATCCGGGCCGACATCACGGTGACCAAGGACGCGAACTTCCTCGATGCACCCGATGCGAAGAACCTCAATGTCATCTTCATGAATCACTGCTACGAGGACGACAAGGGCGTTCTGACCGAGAAGCAGAAGCAGACGCTGCTCGATCTGGTGAAAGGCGGCGTCGGCGTGGTGGCGATCCACGCGTCGTACTACTCGTTCGTCAAGTGGGGCGAATACCACGAGTTCTTCGGCGCCCGGTTTACCAAGCACGGCAGCGCCAATGCCGTCGTCGTCGTGCGAACGGTGGACAAGAAGCACCCGATCACGAAGGACCTCGTCGACTCCTTCGAGGTGGTCACCGAGCTTTACCAATCGACGCCGCTGGAAAAGGATTGCCATGTCCTGGCGACGGCCAAGGAGAAAGGCACGGACCACGAATTTCCCTCGGTGTGGACGCGGATGTACGGCAAGGGCCGTGTGGTGACGCTTCTCGCGGGACATTTCCCCGATTCATTCAAGGGGGTCGATTTCCAGAAACAGATCGCCAACAGCGTCCTGTGGGCGGCGGGGCGATTGAAATAGACCCGAAGCACGGGCACGAGTCACCCTTGCGGAACCTGCTCCCGGCAGGGGGAACCAAACACAATGCCGGACCGACGTGTCTTGCTCCCACTGCTCGCGTTTTGCATGAGCGACATCCATGCGGCTCAGATCACCTCGCCGAGCGGACCCATCCGGTTGATACCCGGTCGCAAGCAACTCTTCCTCGACAACCACGTGGTCCGGGAGACGTCCAACCTCCGCCGGACAATGCACCAACCGGAGAAGCGCGGCGCCGTGATCAGGCCCGACCTCCCGTCCGACGGCACGCTCGTCCAGATCCGTTGTGCGCCGGTGTGGGTGCCCGATGAGCAGGTGTACAAGATCATCTACACCGCCTACACGATGGACGATCACAGCCAGATCGGTCCGGCACTGGCGATCTCCAAGGACGGCCTCCGCTGGGAGAAGCCGCTGCTTGCGCAAATGCGCATCCGCGGCACCCGACAGAACAACCGCATCGTCGTCGACGCCGGTATCCGGTGGCCCCACAACTACTTCGAAAACATCGAATACGATCCGGACGACCCGGACCCATCGCGCCGGTACAAGGGCCTGATCGGCGCGGAATGGCGGATCCCGGTGGTCAGCCCGGACTGCATTCACTGGCGCAGGGTCGACACGACCTCCATGCCCTCGGGCGACGAATCGACGTTGACGTACGATCGCGAAAAGCGACGGTTCATGGCCGTGCTGAAGACCTGGAACCAGTATGGTCGCGCTTCCTCAATTGCCTTCAGCGAGGACTTCAAGCGGTGGACGAGGCCGCGGTTCCTCTTCGGAGCCGATGCCGAGGATCAGCGACTCGCGCCGGATGTCATACGGACGTACATCGCGGATCCCGGTCTGGCCAAGCCCTTGTTCGTCGACCCCGATCCGGCCACCGGCCGGAAACCGCCCAAGGGCAGCCAGCCGACCTGGCGGGCCGAGTGCTACAACCTGGGTGTCTTCCCGTACGAGGGGCTCTATATCGGCATGCCCATGATGTATTACCCGACGGGGACGTCTCTGCCGGCACGGAACAACACGGACGGCTTTCACCTGATCCAGTTGGCCATGACGCGGGACCTGGTGAACTGGACGCGACTGGGCGACCGGCAGCCGTTCATCGGACCGTCACGGATCGACAAGGGGCGGGTGGGCGTCTACGACCGCATCGAGTTGTGCGTGACGAATCGACCCGTCGAACGCGGCGACGAGTTGTGGTTCTACTACGCCGGGCTGAAGTGGCGTGATCCGGTGTATGAGCTGAACGTCGACGGCACGCCGCGCGATCGCAAGACGCTCAGCGAGGAGGAACTGGCGGATCGGAAAGACGGCTGGGGGGCGGCCTGCGTGGCGGTCTTGCGCCGCGACGGGTTCATCTCGCTGGATGCCGACAGATCGGGCGGTTGCATGGTCACTCGGCCGGTGATCTTTGCCGGGCGTACCCTCTTCCTGAATCTCGACGCCCCGGACGGCGAGGCGAGGGTGGACGTGTTGGACGAAAAGGGCACCCCGATCGCGGGCCTGTCGGGCGAGGCGGTCGTTCCCGTGCGCGGCAACGCGGTTCGACTTCCGGTGCGGTGGCAATCCGGTGCCGACCTGAGCGGCCTGGTCGGCAAGACCGTGCGATTAAAGATTCACCTCAAACAGGCCCGCCTGTACGCCTTCTGGACGGAGTAGGGGGGAGATGTAGGGCGGGCTATGCCGGCCGGGCTGACGTTGGACAATCGCATTAATTGAAAGGCGGGTGGAACCCGCCCCTGGAGTTTGGCACTTTCAAGCCCGATCCATAGCATAGCCGGGCTCTGATC
>CAZQTW010000005.1:0-153016 GCA_964596165.1 uncultured Planctomycetales bacterium
CTAGAACTGGACGACGGCCTTAATCGGATCGCCCTTGCGATCCTTCACATCGGCCAGTGCCTCCTTGAGTTGATCCAGTGGGTAGCGATGCGTGCAGATCATGCTCAGATCAACCTGTCCACTCGCAATGGCCTTGACGGCACCGGGCCAGGTCAACGGGGCCAGCCAACTGAAACGAATTGTCTTGTCCCATAGGATGGATTGCAGCGCCGGGACCTTTATCACGGCGGTGTCGGCCGGCAGCCCAAAGAACACCACCCGCGATCGGCGACCGCTGATGGCCAACGCCTCTTCCATCGCTTCGACCGCCCCCGTTGGCGTCACGACGGCATCGGCAAACATGCCGCCGGTGAGCTCGCCGATCCGCTTCTTCAAATCCGCGGCATAGTGGGGCGACTTCTTGTCCTGAGTATTGATGACGACGTCGGCGCCGACCTTCTTGCCGATCTCCAGTCGGTAGTCACGCGTGCCGACGAGCACGACCTTGCCGGCGCCGGCCGCCTTGGCAAGCTGAACCATCATCAACCCGATCGCCCCGGGGCCGATCACGACGGCACAATCTCCGGTTTCGATCTGCATGTTGTTGACGGCGTAGAGGGCGTCAGCGAGCGGCTCGGTCAGTGCGGCGTGCTCCCAGCTAATTCCGTCAGGCACCTTGTGCAGGCCGGTGTAGTGACTCACGCAATACTCGGCGAAGCCGCCGTTCGCGCTCACGCCCAGGACGGCTTTGTACTCGCAGAGGTTGGGCTGTCCCTTCTTGCAGACCGGACACGCATTGCAGTACTGGACCGGATCGGCCACGACGCGATCGCCCGGTTTGAACAGTCCCAGCTTCGCCGGAATCTTGCCGACCTCGACGACTTCGCCGGCAAACTCATGCCCGAGGATCAGCGGACCTTTGCCCGTGGGGGTCTCCAACGAACTGGCGCCGTAGTAGTAGGCCACATCGGACCCACAGATGCTGCACGCCTTCACGGCGAAGAGGACTTGATCATCCGCCGGCTGCGGCACGGGTACCTGTTCCAATCGCATGTTGTTCGGCTCGTAGAACACCTGCGCTTTCATCGTCTTCGCCATGGTTGGTCTCCTTCCGGCTCAATCAAACCGTGTCGCTTGCCCACAACCAATCGTCCTGAAACGCCGGACCGTTGCCTACCCCAGCCGGAGACACTCGTTTCCGGCGCGAAACGGCAACCGCCTCCTCGGCAACGGGGGTCGCCGAACACTACCTCTCCCCGACGGTCGATGGCGTGCCCGCGTCGAATACAGGGCTCTCCGGGAACGCGGCCTGTTCCGCCCCGAGTGCATTTCCGGGAGCCAAGCTACGAACGGAACACCCCGTCGACGCGTGCAACCCCATACCGGAGGCGCAGCCTAGCACGCCCGACGAGGGCAGACAAGTGAGCAGCAATCATCATTGGCGAGTTGACGGGGTGTTCCTCGCGGATACGATGAAGCGAAGGTGAGGTTGAACGGAGAAAGGCCACTTCGTGATGTCCAAGTCCGTCCTATGCCCGCATTGCGGTCACTTCTTCCTCTCACACAATGAGCCGGGAAACCCTTTTTGCATGTGTCCGGCCTGTGGGCGATGGATGGACATTGCCCCGAAGAGACAGGGCAAGCGGAAGCCGCATCGAGCGACCCAGTGCCCGTTCTGCGGGACACAGTTGGCTCTCGGAGGCGACACGTGTCTGTCGTGCCACAGGCAGATCATCACGGGAGAGATGCTGCCTCTTCGCGATCGGCTGGCGCTTGTGCCGATGGGCAAGAAGATGGCCGTCCTCTGCGGAGGATTGGCTTTTCTTGTCTCGATCATCGTAATCGTCAACGTCATTGTCACGTGGGTAAGGCATCCCACTCCGCCTCGGTCCCGTCCCGTCTCCAAGGTAACAGTCCCTGAGGAGCTCGCGGCCAAGAAGATACTGGATCAGCTTCTGCATTCCACCGACGACCGCGAGCGGACGAGACTGAGCGAAGCCTTGGGACGAATCGGACCGGCCGCAGTCCCCTTGGCTCTCAAGGCTCTCGAACGGTCCGATCTGCCCGAGGAGACCCGCAGGGGCATCTTGAACGCCCTGGGAGAAATCGGGGACCCTCGTGCCGCCGACGCATTGGCCGAGGCCATGAAGGAGGAGCGGTTCCACCGAACGGCGCTGATCAGTTTGGCCATGGTCGGCGATCGACGTGCAGCCGAGGGTCTGGTCCGGCTCTTCACCGAAGCCGTTCGGCACGCTTCATTGGGAAACGCCTTGATGAAGCGCTCGCTGATACCGGCCGCGTCCGATCCGACGTTTGTCCAACGGCAATGGGCGGAGAGTGCGACCCGACTTCATCGCCCCGCGGGAGCGTTGGGTGCAACGATTCTCCCGGATCTGCTGGCTGTCTACTGGTCGGCTTGGGACTGGCCGATTCGCGATCGGGGCCAGGACTGGCTGGACCAGGTCGACCGCGTTCTGGGTCGGATGAGTATCGAGGGTGGGAAGGATACCGAACTAGAAAAACTCCTCGCCGGCGGACCGTCGGAGGTCAGACTCGCGGCGGCAATGCTCTTGAGAAGACGGCAAGGCGCCGGGCACCCCGAGGCCGAGAAATGGGCGGAAACCCTGAAGGACCTGCTCACGGATTCGCGATTGGAGATCCGCCAGAAGACCGTCTGGGTCGTGGCCTGCCTGACCGATCGAAAGTTCGGAGGCTTCGTACCGTCCCAACTGCCCTGCGATGTGACGGCGGCATCGTTGAAGGAGATCGCCGAATGGATGCAGCGACGCACCGGCCAGGTCATTCACATCGCCCCATCCCTACTGGCGGAGCACCCGGCGCACGATCCGGTCTTGCGTCGCCAGTATCATCCGGCGAGGGCCATGGCCCGTAACATCGTCCCGGATCTTCCCCGTGCCGATTGGTCGCAGGCTCGAGCATGTCGGCAGAAGCTATTCCCCTTGCCCGCCGACGCCGCCCCGGTGGTCCGTGAGCTGTTGCAGCGCGACCCGCGGGATCTGAGCGTGCCGGCCCGACTGGTCGTCCTGCAAGTGGCGGCTCATTGGCGCGAACGATCGCTCACCGACGCAATCAGGCGCCTCGACGGATTGCTGGACAATCCGCCATGGATGTCGAGCTGCGTGGCCTGCGCCGTCGCCTGCACGTCACGGAATGTCCAGTCTCAGAAGTGGTTGGATGCGATCGTCGACCTGGATCCGGCCATCTTGGGCGAGTCGGACCCCGCCAAGGGGTTTGTGCCGTCCGACCTGGGTTTGCTGATCGCCCCACTCGGACGCCCCGCCTTTGCCGCACTGCATCGCGACGACAGATTCCGTCGGTCGGAGGGAAGACTCTTCAAGGTCTACAGTTCCGCCATCGAGGCAATGACCGACTACGGCTGGCCGGTGGCCGCCTGGCTAAGCGAAGCGGGTCGATAGCAGGCTAGGATGACATCTCCGGTCGCACCCCCCACTTCAGTTTGGTCACCAGGGTATGCCAGCGCCCTTGCCCCGGATGGCGAACGAGCTTGAACTTGTGCGGAGAGGCGCTCACGGAGAGGCAGTCGCCCATGTGGAAGGGCACGGATATTTGTCCGTCGATCGTCAGGGTCGTGCCGTCGTTCGCTCGCGTGGCGATGACGTCGATGACCTGATTGGCCTTCAGCACCAGCGGACGATGCGCCAGCGAATGCGGACAGATGGGGGTGATCACGATCCCCTCCACACCGTTCTCGACGATAGGACCGCCTGCCGCCATGTTGTGAGCGGTCGATCCGATCGGCGTCGAGATGATCAGGCCGTCGCCCGCCACGCTGGTCAAAGGGGAACTGTCCGCCAAGACGGCCAGTTCGACCATGCGGTACGGCGGACCGGCCTGGACAACACAGTCATTCATGGCCAGACTGGAGAAGACTCGCCGTTCGTTTCGGAACACGGACACGTCCAGCATCATCCCTTCACTAACATGGGTTGAGTCGGCAAGGATCTGGTCGATGTGCTCTTCGAAATCCTTCAGCGCGAATTCGGCGAGATAACCGAGCTTCCCGAGGTTGACGCCCACGACGGGGATCTGCCGACCTCCCATTCCTCGGATGACACCCAAGATCATGCCGTCGCCGCCCAAGACGACGACGATGTCGGGAGCCGCATCCAGTAGCGTCGGGCTCTGATGCGTGAGTGCTTCGCCGACGACCTCCGCGCGGCGGGCAATCACCGCCTTCACCTGTTGCATCGCCTTGGCAACATGCGGTTTGTCGGGATTCCCGATCAGGACGACGCGTCGGGGCCGGGTGTCATTCCTGGAATCGCTCATGGTTGCACATCACGGTCGAATGGGTGGGCCTACCGAAGTGCGCCGGTCGACTCCGGCGCGAGAGGCGATGCGCGCCGCCTGTTCGATGTCCTCGGCCCGCGTGCCAAGGGCTCGACGAACCGCAGCCACGATGCCGGCCACGTCAAGCCCGACCTCCGCCAATTGCTCGCGACGCGAGCCGTGTTCGATGAAACGATCGGACGGCAAACCCAACCGGACAACGTGTGCTGCCGGAAGACTCATTTCCTGAGCCGCCTCGAGAATCGCAGATCCGAATCCGCCCTCCAACATGTGGTCCTCCACGGTCAGGACCGGGTGTCCCTTGCTCAATACGGCCGCAATCATCTGCCGGTCGAGCGGCTTGGCAAACCGGGCATTGACCACGCCGACCTGAATGCCGTGCGCGGCCAGTTCTTTGGCCGCCTCCAAGCACGAAGCGACCATCGAGCCGTAGGCTAGCAGGGTCGCGTCGTTGCCCTCGGTCAGACGCCGCGACCGCCCCAGGACGAAGGGCGGCGTCGTCTCCGCCAGCGGTTCGGGCACCCCATCACGGGGATAGCGAATCACCGTTGCGCATTCAATCGAGACGGCCAGTCGCAACGCCTCATACATCTCCGGTTCGTCCGCCGGAGCCATCAATACCATGTTTGGGAGTTCTCTGAGATAGGCGATATCGTAGGCGCCGTGATGAACCGCCCCGTCGCCGCCGACCAGACCCGCTCGATCGAGACAAAAGACGACCGGCAACTGTTGAAGCGAGATCTCCTGAGCGATTTGATCAAACGCCCGCTGGAGAAATGTGGAGTAGATCGCCACGACGGGCGTCATGCCTGCTTTGGCAAGGCCGGCCGCCACCGCGACCGCGCCGCTTTCGGCGATTCCACAATCTCGGAATCGGTCCGGAAAGCGCCGGGCGAACTGGCTCAGGCCCGTCCCGTCGGGCATGGCGGCCGTAATGGCAAACACGCGATGATTGTCCGCGGCAAGCCGAACCAAGGCATCAGAGAACGCCTGCGTGTAACTTCTCCCACCGCTGCTGACCAGGACCTGTTCACCCTCGATTTTGAACGGACTCGTGCTGTGGAACCGAGTGGGATCGGCCGAGGCGAACGTGCAGCCCCGGCCCTTCTCCGTATGAACATGGAGCAGGACGGGGTGTTGCACGTCTTTGAATGCCCGCAACAGTTGAATCAAGTGCTCCGTATCGTGCCCGTCAACGGGGCCCACGTAGGTGAACCCCAGAGGCTCAAAGATCTGGTGTGGAGAGACGGTCGCCTTTAGCCCCTCCTTGAGATGGTCCAGGGCATCGTAGACTCCGCGGCCGACGACCGGCAGTCTGGGCAACAGACGCTTCAGACGACGTTTGACCTCTTCATACAGCTCGCTGGTTCGGAACCGGGCCAGATAATCCGCAAGCGCCCCCTGTGTCGGGGCAATGCTCATCGAATTGTCGTTGAGAACGACCAGCAACTGCCGATCCAGCGCACCGGCCAGGTTCAACCCTTCGAAGGACAGCCCGTTCACGATGCTGGCGTCGCCTACCAGAGCTACAACCCGCCGACCGCTGCCGAGACTCTTTTCGCCGTAGGCAAGGCCCAACGCCGTCGCAATCGCCGTTCCCGCGTGTCCGACAGTGAACTGGTCGTACTCACTTTCGTGGGTATTCGGAAAACCGCTGACCCCATCGCGCTTGCGGAGGCGAGAAAACCCTTCGCGTCGACCGGTGATCAACTTGTGCGTATAGCATTGGTGCCCAACGTCCCACAGAAGCCTGTCGCTCGAAAAATCAAAGACATAATGGAGGGCCAAGGTCAGCTCAACCACACCCAAGTTGCTGGCCAAGTGCCCCCCGTTCCGCCCGACCGACTCCACTATCTCCCGGCGTATTTCCTGGCCCAGTTGCGGCAACTGACTCACCGCAAGGCGACGCAAATCCGCAGGACTGTTGATTGAATCAAGCAATGGGTCCATAAGAGAATCTGTACAAGAACTTGACTGCCTTACCCCTGCTAATTCCGTTCACCAAGAGGCAAGCGTCGGCCTACCATGCGTCGAAGGCAGTGCGAAGGGAGCGACCGGCGCTCAAACGCAGTAGTATATCCTCGGGTCCTCTCGATCTCAAGACGTACCTCATTGTCAGAACAAGAGTTGTCTGCTTTTGAAGTGGTGTCTAGAATGCCGGCACGCATGGCCTTGAAACCGCAATGACGTGGATTGGGCCATGATGAAATGCGAGGCGGCCAATAGATCCGGATGCCCTCCCGGTTTCCGGAGGAACAGCGTGACCTGCGAAGCGAATATCGGGCGTCTTGGTCAGAGGTGGAAGGTCTTGCCTTGTCGGACGCTGCCGCGGGAGGCAACACCCGCCCGGGAAAACCGGCGACCGCGACGCCACCGGAAGGCACGCGCCCCCCAAGACCACAAATGCACCTTTATGGCAGAGGAGTCTGTCGAATGAACCCGGTCAGGATGGTCTGGTCGTTCGTCTTATCGATCCTGCTCCCATATGCCGAATCCGGAGCAGCAAACGTTCTCGACCTCTGGGACCTGAATGCAATCCGATCGGACCCCCTCGACGTCAGAGTCTTGGAGGAGACGCCCGGTTTGGACATCCACTTTCCCCATCGCGCCATCCACCTGACGTACCTGTCGCAGCGATGGAAGGACCAGGACGTACGAATTGAGGCGTTCGTAGTGATCCCCACGAAGCAGGAAAACCCCGTTCCGGCAGTCCTCTCGCTCCACGGGCACGGTGGCGCCGGCTCCATGGATGACGCGAAGAATCAGGCCAGGCAGTTCAAGGCGGTGGGCATGTCGATCAGCGGGCCCGGGCAAGGCAAGTCCACCGGTCGTCGCGACTGCACCGCCCATTGGATAGATGCGGTGGAGAATCCGCGGAATTCGTTCATGTACCAATATCCGTACGCCGCCATGCGCGCGATCACCTACTTGACCTCGCTCAAGGAGGTGGACCCCAAACGGATCGGTGTCATCGGCGCATCGATGGGCGCCATGTGCACGATCATCGTTAACGGAATCGATTCTCGTGTGACGGCCGCCGTACCGGTTTCGGGATGCGGTTCCTACGAACCCGAAATGCGAGCGGGCAAGACGTGGTTCAGCAGGCTGTTGCTCGATGCCCTGAGGATCGACGCGGACCATCCGGGCGTGCAAGCCTTCCTCCACCACTTCGATCCGATCCTCTATGCGCCCACCCAGCATGGCCCATGTCTGATGGTATGCGGGGCCCAGGATGAACCCTTCCCCATCACGTGCCTGACCCGCACCATCGAGAAGATGCCGCGCTCCTGCCGGTTGACCGTCGTTTACGACGCCAACCACGGCGGCTTCACCCGTCCCGACATCGACTTCAAGATGTATGACAACCGCGAACAGTGGGGACGACGCGTGTTTGGCACGGCACAGGGTTGGCTGAAGAGACATCTCAGCAGCCCCGCCGGCGCGAATGGCGCCCCCCCGATGCCGGAGATGCCCAAGCTAACGTTCAGTGTGGGAAAGGAGAACACCGTCCTCTTCCGCGCCGAGCCCGACGCATCAGCCCCGATCGTGCGGGTTCTGCTCTGCTGGAGCCTCGACGGCTCATACACCTTCCACAAGGCGGTCATGAACACGGTGGAGCACAATTGCTACGAATTGGGCCTAGTGCTTCATCAAGCCGAGCGCGAAGGGTTGTGCGCTTTCGCGGAGGTTGAATACCCCGACAACTTTTTCCTGACCTCAATACCGCTGTTCGGCTCGAAGTTCGACGTACAGGTCCGTCGAACCCGATTCGGCATTGACACCTGGCGACGGGAGATGCTTCCCGATCAAGCCATCGCCGAATACAAGAAGGATCTCGAGGATGCTTCACTGAAGCCCTTGGATCGACTGGCTCGTCAGTATAATCTGACCAGGTTCTGTGTCGATGCCCACCGGCCGGCCGAGGCCCTGGAACTCCTTCGCCGGATCATCGGACAAAAAGATGAGTTACCCAAGGAACCGATGGTACCCAATGCCCTGTACCAACAGGCCCTGATCCTGCACGACCAAGGCCAAGACGATGAGGCCATCGCCAGCCTCGAACAGGCCCTGAGACTCTACCCCTCGTGCACCGGCTTGGACGGCAAGGAGATCCCCCGTGCTCGAGCGATGATGGTCAGGATCAAGAAGGCAAAGACGAAGGACTGACACCGACGGCATCGGTAAGGCGGAAACGTTGGGTCTGGAATGAGACCCTCGTCATGTCAATCGAGGACTTGAGATGCAGTCGATCATCCTGTTGGCTATCTCGGCGGCGACGCCTATCCGGAAACCCCGGTTCGACTCCAGGTATCCGATGACTGGCCACAAGCGTACAAGCCGGCATGGAAAATCCGTGGCAGCCTGCCCTGGTACAACTTCCTGAACAGTCCCACCACGTGGAATCGCGAGGATTTCAAGGCTTTCTTCGACCAGATGAGCAAGATGAAGATGAATTTCGTGGGCTTTCACACCTACGACTACGAACCTTTCGGCGCCTATCGCGACGAGACCGGCAAGCTGATCATGGGCGAGCCGCTCAAGACGACGCTCAACTACAACTGGGGCATGATGGGTCCGCTCAAGACCGAAGACTTCGGCTGGGGCACGGGCCGGTACTTCGATCGCGAGGTTTTCGGCTCGCGCGCAACGACGGACGCCAGGAGCGATGAGGACGCCGTTCTGCGGGCCGAGCGGGATCTCCGCGAGGGGCTGGCCTACGCGCGGTTGCGGGGCATGCATGTCTGCGTGGGATTCGAATTGGTGGGCGATCCCTACGATGCGGCCACTCAGAAGCGCTTTCGCATGCGATTCGCCGACATGCTGAGCGACTACCCGATGATCGACTACGTATGGGTCTGGCAGTCCGAAGGGCTCGGCGGCGGCGCGGACGTCTTTGCCCCCGGAACCCCGGCCCGCGCGCGGATGGAGGACCTCCGGCCAACATTCGCCTATCTGAAGGAGGAGAAGCGGATCGGCGAGGCCGCGCGGATGACTGATTACATCCTGCTGGCGTATGGCATCTTGAAGGCAGTTGGCCCCCGACAAGTCGCTGATCGTCTCGGGTTGGGGCGGCGATCAGTGGATGCGGTTCAGCGATTTCTACGTCGGGTTCGACAAGATCTTGCCCGCGGACGTCATCTTTGCCGCACTCGACAATATCGACCCCAGCGCATCGCAGCAGGTCAGCCACGCTTACGGGGAGCTCTCATCCGAACGTCGGCGATGGCCGATCCCGTGGTTCGAGTCCGACGGCGGCGGATCGCGCCGCGATCAGTGGGGACCGCAGCCCAACGTCAAGCCCTTCACCTATCTCCTTCGCGACGCCGTCAAAAAAGGCTGCGAGGGTGTGCTCGGCATCCATTGGCGAACGCGAGGGGTCGAGGAGGTGGCCGCCTATCTGGCCCAGTTCGCCTGGGAACCCGACCTGAGCTACGAGGCCTTCTACGATCGCTTCGCCGAGAAATGCTTCGGCAAGAGGTACGGTAAGGAGATGGGAGCGATCCTCCGTAAACTCGAGTCCATGGGCTCGCGATGGTCCGGCACCTCCAGCCAGGTGGAGTGCGGCGGCTTCGAGTGGGCCAGCGACGGCAAGCGACCGGACCCCAGCAAGCTGGTCTGGCTGGACGAGATCGCCCAGCGACTCGCCTTCATGCGCAATGAAATCATCGGCGATGAACGGGCAGGATCGCATCGAGCTTCTCGCGCCTCGCTCGTTCATTTGGAGCGGCTCGAGCACCTGTTGAACACGATCCGTTGGCTGACGCGGTAGGACCGGGCCATCCGGCGATTCTTACCGGACGGCCTTGTCGAGAAGGCCCTCCAGGAGGCGACTCGTGCTCGCGAGCAGAACCGCCCCGAAGAGGCCGTGAGGCACGCCTCGTGGGCGTGGGAGCTTGTCCGAACATCGGGCTTCGGCGATGCAATCGCCACCTATCCGAGCCTGCTGTCGAGCCGGAGCGAGTTCGGCGTGCTGGCCACGGTCAATGTCAAGGCCGTCGTATATCGCATGCCGTTGCGGATCGGACAGTATGCCGACATCGCCGGCGAGTTCCAGACGAAGGGTCTCATCGACGAGGTCCGAATCTACCTGCGACCATTGTCGACCGAGGAAATACGGAAGGAGGCCACCAACTGAACCGGTTCTTTGTTTCCGCCGCCTGACGATCTGCCGAAGAATCAGGTGCCTCATGCCCATAGCGGGATCGGGCAAAGCCGGTTGCTCAGAGGCGAGGCTTTCGATCCTGTCGACGTGTTTCCGCCCGATGTCAACCACGTCGAAAGCGAAGGGCGTCATCGCGGGCGGATCTCGCGGATCGAGTCCGGTGTACAGGAAAGCCGTCATCCGTTACCCTCACGTGCGGACCTCCGGAGTCCTGCAGAGTCATGCGAGGGCGTACGTACCGATTGCCGTTGACCGTATTGGCGGGGATTTCGTTATCGGTTGCGCTTTCGGCTTGTGGTCGCCAGGGACAGGAACCGAGTCGAGCGAACACGACCGCCTCGCCCTCGGCCGGCGCGACCGCCTCCGCCGCCGCCTCGTCCGCGTTCCGGCGGATCGTCTCCCTATCTCCCAATGTCACCGAAATCGTTTTTGCGCTCGGTCAAGGACACCGCGTTGTGGGTGTTAGCAGCTACTGCAACTGGCCGGCTGAGGCAAACCGCCTGCCTCGCTGCGGCGGTCCGATGGATACCGATCTGGAGAGAATTCTCACGCTCCGTCCCGACTTCGTCATCATTCACGGGCAGCAGGACAACGTGATTCGCTTCTGCGAACAAAACAGGATCGTCTGCCATCGTATCGCACCGAACGACATGGCGCAACTCTATGAGGCCATTCTGAGCGTAGGAGAGAAACTGGGATGCCGGGATCAGTCCGAGCTTCTCGTGGCAAGGATGAAGGCGGACCTCGAACGGGTCCGCCTGGCCGTCAGGGGACGACCGCCTGTCAGAACCTATCTGTCGCTGTCGCGATCGCCCGACCATCTCAAGGGACTGATGACCACAAATAGTCGTGGATTCGTCTCAGAAATGCTCGAAGCGGCCGGCGGGGTGAACATTTTCGCCGATAGTGCGATGCGGTACCCAAGCATCAACACGGGCGAAATCCTCCGCCGACAGCCGGAAGCCATCATCGAACTGGAGCCGGGAACGACCATTTCGCCGTCCCAGCGAACCCGCATGATCGCCCAATGGGCCGAATTGGGGCCGATTCCCGCCGTGGCGAACAATCGCATCCACTTTATTACCGATGACTACGTGATGATCCCGGGCCCGCGCGTACCGCTCCTGGCCAAGCGATTCGCCGAAATCCTGCATCCGGATCTTGCCGGTCAGCTCAACGCACCCTCGCGATCACGATGATGTGCCCTGAGTCGACGTGGATGACCAGCCCGCTTCGGCCAGCCACCCCTTGAACCGTTGAACGTCGTGACGAACGGTTTCAATCAGGGACTCGATGCTCATATCGTACTCGCTGTGCAGTGAGATCGGGCCGTCGAACCCGACCGCCTTCAGATCACGGCAGACACCTACCCAATCCACCAAGCCTTCCCCTAGCGGGACGATCTTACGTTCCTTGCCGACGTACTTGACATCCTTGACGGCCACCATCTTCAGGTGGGGCCCGACGATTCTCACCGCCATTCCGAACGGCTCGCCGTTGATCTTCAGGTGCCCGGCGTCGAGGTAGGCGCCCATACGGGCCGGGTCCAAACCTTGAAGCAAGTGCATGAGGGCCGAAGCATTCACCCCGTAGAAGTCTCCGGAGTGCGTGTGATAGGCCGGAACCACGCCGTGCTTGGCGCCCAGACGTGCAAAGGTCTCCAGGCGCTGCCGTATGAACGCGATCTTCTCCCAGTAGTTGTCGCCCGACTTCCAGAACCAATACCCGAGTTTGAGCAGCCGAACGCCGGCCTGACCGCACGCCGCGATGACCTTCTCGGCAACCGGGCTCTCGGGATCGACGAAGCCGGTCTCGGTGGTAACCATGGGTACGGCCAGCCCCATGTCGGCCCAGATCTTGACGGCCTCCGGAAGGGCCTTGGTCACGTTTCCCGGGTTGACCGGATTACCCGGTCGGATCGCCAGGTCCAGGCCACCGAAGCCAAGGTCGACAGCCATTCGGCCGAGACGCTGAACATCCAAGCGGGAGAACATCTTGGTAAAGAGCACCAGCTTCACGGGCGTCTCCTCGTCTGGTTTTCCAAAGGACTGTGCGGTTCCGATCGCATGTTGCGTGAAACCCGGCGGTTTTGCAGGCCGCCGGCGACAAGACTTAGGACACTTTCAGGAAGTACTCCATGAGTTCGTGCCCGCGGGGGGCGTGAAAATCGCTCGCCGCCGCGTTCGTCTCACCAAACGGACCCTGCCTCACACTGAAGATGTTCACGCCGGCCAGGCAGAAAGGCGTCGGTTCGTCGGAATGCGTGCCCGTTGCCACAGGCGTCGGATGGTCCGGCGCGATCATGATTCGCCATTCCGATCCGTCGCGACGAAGCCTGTCGAGAACCGGCCCCACAATGTGCTTGTCAATCTTCTCAATCGCCTCGATCTTCGCCGCGACGTCGCGGCTGTGACCGGCCTCGTCGGGCGCCTCAACATGTACAATGACCATTTCGTGCTGATCCAACGCCGCCACCGCCGCATCGCCCTTGCCCGCGTAGTTGGTGTCGATGTATCCCGTGGCGCCCTCGACGGGAATGAGCTTCCACGCCATCAGATTGGCCAGCCCCCGGAAGATGTCGACCGCCCCGATGGCTGCGGCACGTATCCCGTAGACGTCGACAAACCGCTTGATTCGCGGCCGTCCCCCCTGCCCCCAAAGCCAGATGTTGGTGGCCGGGTTTTCGCCCAAGTCGCGACGAATGCTGTTGACCTCGTGAGCGGCAAGGATTTCTTGAGCGCGCTGCATCAACTGCTTGAGCGTCTTGCTCCCACGGCCGCGCGGCAGGTGCCCGCCGACCTTCTCACCCGGGATGTCGTGCGGTTGCGTGCATTGAATCCTCCACCCCCCCGCATTCTTGATCACGCACAGATGTCGATACGAAATCCCGGCATGAAAGCGGACGGTGTCGTCGCCCAGTTGGTTGTTAAGTTCGGCAATGAGGCGTTCGGCCTCGCCCTGTCGGATGTGTCCCGCGGTGAAATCCTCCATTCGCCCATCGACGATCGTCACGAGATTGCAGCGGAAAACCAGGTCGTCATCGCCCAACCGAATCTTGCGGGCGGCCGCCTCGATCGGAGCGCGACCGGGATACCACTCCGCCGGGTCGTAGCCGATGACGCTTAGGGTAGCCACGCCGCTGTCGATCGGCAGCCCCTTTGGAATGGTCACCATCGTGCCCTGACGGCCGTTCATGGCCACCCAATCCATGTTCGGTTTCTTCGCCGCCTCCAGCGGCGTCTTACCGCCCAACGACTCCACCGGCGTGTCCGCCGCTCCATCCGGGAGTATCAACGCGTACTTCATCGATGCGTCCTTGAATCGCCAGACCCCACGGCTCCGCGCCCCGCAAAGGCCTAGAACTCCTCATGCTCCTCGACCACACGAATGCACACCGGCTCCGTGACAACGACGTCCAACGAGCCAACCTCATGAAGGGCCCGGCGAACATCCCCTTCACGAGCCCAATGGGTCGTGACGACGATCGGAACCGATTCACCGTCGCCTTGCCCCTTGGGCAACTCGTGCTGGACAACAGCCGAAAGACTGATCCCATGATCCCCGAACACGCGGGCGATTTTCGCAAAAACGCCCGGCCGATCCGCGACCATTATTCGAAAGTAGTAGCGTGTCTCAATATCCTCCATGGGCATGTATCCGGCGGCCGGACAGACGTCGCCCAGCAACCGCAATTGCTCGAACGTTCGTCGGGCGTTGCCGATTGCCACATCCACGACGTCCGCCACAACCGCGCTGGCCGTCGGCATGCGACCGGCGCCTCGCCCATAGAAGAGGGTGTGACCCACGGCATGTCCGTAGATGCTCACCGCGTTGAATGTCCCGTTCACGTTGGCCAGCGGATGGCGCCGGTGGATGAACGCCGGATGAACGCGAAGACTGACCGTGTTGTCCTTGCACCGCTGCCCGATCGCGAGCAGCTTGCAGACATATCCCAACTCCTCGCCGGCCCGCAAATCCGTCAAGTCCAACGCGTTGATGCCCTCGACCGCTATCCGGTCGTAGTCCACTCCAACGCCGAAAGCCAGACCCGCCAGGATGGCGAGCTTGTGCGCTGAATCGGCGCCGCTGACATCGAGCGTCTCATCCGCCTCGGCGTAGCCGGCCGCCTTGGCCTCAGCCAGCGCCTGGGCGTAAGGCTTACCCTCCTTCACCATTTCCGTCAGGATATAATTACACGTGCCGTTGACGATCCCGTAGAGGGCGTCGATCCGATTGGCGATCAACCCTCGCCGAACGCTCTCAATCAGCGGAATACCGCCGCCGCAACTCGCCTCAAATGCAATGCAGCGACCGGACTTCCGAGCCGCCGAATAGAGCTCCTGCCCATGGTGTGCCAGCAGTGCCTTGTTGGCCGTTACGACGTCCTTCCCGGCCTGCAAACACCTGTGGACGATCTGGCGTGCGGTTGTCGTTCCGCCCACCAATTCGACGGCGATCTGCGTATTGGGATCAGACAGTAACCGATCCAGATTGTCAGTCATCATCCCATCGGGAATGCTCACACCCTGGCGCGGCCGCAAGTCCGTGTCTACTATGTGCCTGAGCTCGATCGGCGCGCATACCTTGGCCGACCAACAATCTCGTTGACTGAGCAGCAAGGCAGCTACCCCCTGCCCAACCGTCCCGCACCCGATGAGTCCGACCCCAATCGCCGCCATGACGTTTGATCCTTCCGGCTTCCTGAACATCGACTCGAAGCAACTAATGTACGGCGTGCCGGCCCCTTAAGGCAAGCAGCGTCGGATACCCTAGCGCCTCGTGAACGGCAACAGGAGGACGACAGGCGGACCCATCCCTAATGAAGCCTGCGATCGACCACGTCAGTCTTCCGGCAGGTTTGCAATTCCAAATTGCTCGAGCCAGTAGTCCCGATTCTTCGGATTGAGCCCGTCGTACTTCTCGCGAGGCTCCGACGGATGGGCACGATCATATCGTTCGAGGTCATTGCTCACGGAGGTGATGAACGCGGCGGAGTCCAACGACTTCGCTCGACAGCGGCGCGCCGCCTGTCGAATCATGCGGTCACTACTGACCACGGTCGCGCATCGTGGCGTACCCAATGACTCAAGGATTTCAACAAGAATATCATCTGCGGTCTGAGAACCACTGTAGCGGATTACCAGAGGGTCTTCGGCAACCGGCCCGTCGCCCGGGTTTGCCGGCCGGACCCCATCGAAGACAATGGTCACATCCCTGCTTGTCCGCCTTGCCCAACGGGCGAGCATCCGGCACAGCCATGCGCGATTGGCACGTTCGGCGGCCTCCCAATCGCCACGGGCCGCATGCAACAGGTTGTCGCCATCGATCAAGACGTCCATGACCGCGTGCCTATCATGGGGTGAACCCGGCCCCGTTACATCATGCCGATTGGCGGGGAAACGACGCGGAGGGTCTTTCGGCGCTCAACCGTCTGCGGACGGGTCGACCTTCGCCAGCTCGCTGAGGGCATGCCGAATCCGACCGCCGACAATCGTGACCACCGCACGCCCGAGAACGTCCCACCCGTCAAACGGACAATTGCGCGAGCGCGAGGCGAAGCGGTCCGCCTTGAGGGTCCAACGGGCCTTGGGATCCACGACGGTTACATCCGCATCGGCCCCCATGGCGAGTGTACCCTTGGACAGGCCAAGGATTCGCGCGGGGTTCACCGTCATCCGCTCGATCAGTGCGGGCCAGTCCATCAACCCCGGTTCAATCAATGCCTTGACGTACACCGCCAAGGCCGATTCCAGGCCGATGACCCCGAAGGGGGCGTACAGAAACTCCAGTTCCTTCTCTTCGGCGCTGTGGGGGGCATGGTCGCTCGCGAGACAATCGATCGTCCCGTCACAAAGCCCTTTGAGACACGCTTCGACATCGGCGCGTGTCCTCAGCGGCGGGCTCATCTTGAAGTTCGGGTCGTAGTCGCAGCACGCCTCCTCCGTCAACGTCAGGTGATGCGGCGTTACCTCGGCCGTCACGCGGACGCCGCGCGCCTTGGCGGCGCGGATCAGATCCACGGCGGCGGCGGTCGACACATGGGCCACGTGATAACGGACGCCGGTGCTCTCGGCCAGCACCAGATCGCGCTGCAGCATGATCACTTCGGAGGCCGTGCCGATGCCGGGCAGCCCCAATCGCAGCGCCGTTGCGCCGCCGTTCATGACGCCGCCGGAGAGTGTTCGGTCCTCGCAATGTTGGATGAGAGCCCGATTGAACATGGCGGCATACTGCATGCCTCGCCGGCACACGCCCGCATCGGCCACGCCGTCCCCGTCGTCGCTGAAGGCGACCGCGCCGGCGCGAACCATCTGTCCCATCTCGGCCAATTCCTTCCCCTGCCGGCCTTTGGTGATGCAGCCGATCGGATAGACGTTGCAGAGTCCCGCCCTTGCCGCTTGTCGATAGACGAACTCGATGCTGGTTTCATTGTCCAAGGGCGGATGCGTATTCGGCATGTTGGCGACGGAGGTGAAACCTCCCCTGACAGCCGCGGCGGAGCCGGAAGCGATCGTTTCCTCCTCCTCGTGGCCCGGCTCGCGAAAATGGACGTGCATGTCGATCAGACCCGGACACACGATGAGCCCGGTCGCGTCAATGACGCGATCGACGGTCGTGTCGCCGATGTGGCCGATCTGTTTGACCTTTTGTCCCTCAAGCAACAGGTCGGCCGCCTCGTCCAATCCCTGTGATGGGTCGATCAACCGGCCGTTTTTGATAAGAGTGGTGAGTGCTGCCATATCGTCTTTCGTCCACCCGCCCATCGATCGGGATCGGGGCAGGGATTTCAGGGAATTCCGTTCCGTTTTCCGGCGGTAGACGATCCGCCTCGGTCTTCAGCCCTTTCGTCATGGCGATCCGACCGCCGCCTGATTGACCAGAAACAGAACGGCCATTCGGACGGCCAGACCATTGCTGACCTGTCGCAGGATCGTGCTGTTGGGCCCATCGGCCACGTCGCTGGCGAGTTCGATGCCGCGATTGATCGGACCCGGATGCATCACCAACACATTGCGCCTGGCGCGGGCAAGGCGCTCGGCGGTCAGGCCGAACAACCGAGAGTACTCTTCGACGCTGGGAAAAACGCTCGAACTGATCCGTTCCTGTTGCACGCGAAGCATGTTGATCACATCCACTTCGCCAATGATCTCGTCGAAGTCGTGTGAGATCTTGGCGCCCAACTCCTCGAAGGCCTTGGGCACCAATGTGGTCGGTCCGACAAAGATGACCTCGGCCCCCAGTTTCCGAAGGGCCCAGAGATTCGACCGAGCGACGCGAGAGTGAACGATGTCACCGACGATCGCCACGCGAATCCCGGCGATCTTTCCCAGATACTCCCTCATTGTAAACACATCCAGCAATCCCTGGGTCGGGTGTTCGTGTTGACCGTCGCCGGCATTGATGACCGGGCAGTTCACACACCGCGTGAGATAGTGCGGTGCGCCGGCGGCCGAATGGCGAATGACAAAGAAGTCCACCCCCATCGCCTCGATGTTGCGCGCCGTGTCTCGAAGCGTTTCACCCTTGCTGATCGACGACGACTTGGCCGAGAACTCGAGCACGTCCGCGCTCAGCCGCTGAGCCGCCAGCGTGAAACTCATCCGGGTCCGCGTCGAATCCTCGAAGAACAAGTTGACGACCACCCTGCCCCGCAAGGCCGGGACCTTCTTCACGCTGCGGGTGCTGACATCCTTGAACCCTTCCGCCGTGTCAAGGATGTGGGTGATCTCCTCCGCGGATAGGTCCTCCAATCCGAGGAGGTGCTTGCGGGTCCAGGTGAATCCTTCGCGCCGACCCGACCGACCCGTTGACGATGTCGTACCCGTCTTGCTCATCCGACTTCAACCCGATCCTGACCATCGGATTCCCGTAGCGATACCACGACGTGCTGATCCGCCTGTGTCGTCTTGACGGCCACGAAGTCGGCCTGAATGGGGAGTTCTCTACCCGGACGATCAACCAGGACAGCCAGCCGAATCGCCCGCGGTCGTCCCAGATCCATCAGCGCATCCAAGGCTGCCCGGGCGCTCCGTCCCGTCCACAATACGTCGTCCACCAGAATCACATAACAGTCGTTGATGTCGAAATCGATCTCCGTGGACCGCACCACGGCTGTCGCGCCCTTTTCCGCCAGATCATCGCGATAGAGTGTGATATCGAGGACACCCCTGTCGATCTGTTTGAATCCGCGATCCGTGAGCAGCGGGATGAGTCGATCCGCCAGGATCTCTCCCCGGCTGCGGATACCGATCACCGCCAGCTTGCCTCCCGACGGCACACTGCGACCGATGCGCTCGGCCAGTTCGGCCAGCTTGGCCGCGATGCCCTTCTCGTCCAGAATGGTCGCCACACACATACTCCCATCTTCTATTCCGAAGCCTACTGGCGAAAGGACCGAGGAGCAAGAGGCGCGTGCCGAATCGCTCTCGACGCGGCATCGGAATCACGACCCTCAACGAGCGGGCTGGGCCTGCCTGCGGTATCCTTCCAGGCTGCGCGATAGGCGGCCGGCCGTGTCGGCCTGCCCGGCTTGCCTGGCCAACCCCAGCGCCTTCATGCAGACTGAGACCGCCTCCCCAGCGCGTCCATTGGCCGCCAAAGCGGCCGCAAGGGTTTCCAGAATCTCCGGATTCTCATCGTGCGCAAGACGGCTGGCCTGTTCGGCCCACCGAAGTGCATCGGAAGGACTCCGCTGCTTCGACGAACCGAGCAGCGTGCGGGCCAGCACGGACAAGACCTTCGGATCGGGTGTCGGCAGCTTTGTTCCGGCGAGGAGCAACGCAATCGACTGGTCGAGCTTTCCCTGCTTTTCCAGCAAGCGGGCAAGAGCAATTCTGGCGGGAGCGTAGTTCGGATCGGTTCCCAACGACATTCGGTACCTGTCGGCGGCACCGTCCAGATCGCCTTGGCCCGCAAGCGCCATTCCCCACAAGCAATACGCATCCGCCGAATGGGGCTCGATCGCCAGCAAGGCCCGGCACTGCTCAATGACCTGTGCGTACCGACCGAGGTCAAGCAGCGTCAATGCCAGATTCGACCGAGCAACAGCCAGATTCGGGTCGCACTCTACCGCCTTGGCCAGATGCGGTAGCGATCCGGCCGGGTTGTTTCGCAAGCGAAGAATGACCCCCAGGTTGCCATGGGGCATGGCCAGTTTCGGCGAGACATCGATTGCGCGGCTCCACAGCGCCACGTCGTCGCGCCAGAATGAGATTTGCCGCCAGCTCAGCATCATAAGAAGGGCACACGCCGTCGCGGCTGTCGCGACAATGCCCTCGAAACTCGATCGTCTCAGCCTGCCGAGGGCGTGGAGATTCCAGACTTTCAACAGCCCATACCCCCCTAGGACGGCCCAACCCATGCAGGATAGGTAGGTGTAGCGATCGGCCGCAACTTGCCAACCGAGCCGAGAGACATGGCTCACCGGCGCCAGCATCACCCAGTAGTACGCCCAGAGGACCGAGCCGGCAGGCCAATATTTCACGAGCGCCAGCGCGGCTACGGTGAGCCCAACAACGAGGACGCTGCTCAAGATGAACTGCGGTTCGCGAAAGCTGAAGCCCGGCGGAGACTGGTACCAGGGTGAGAGGCCGATCGGCAAGAGCGTCTTCTCCAGGTAGAAGACGGCGCCCCACGCCGCTTGCACCAGCCGATGCGGAAGGTCGTAACCCGTCGTCGGAACCATCGCCGCCGCCTTGCTTCGCATCGCCATTAGGACCGATCCGCCGGCAAGCAAGAAGAACGGTACCTTCTCCGCCAAGAGGACGCCGACCGAGGGCCCATCTTGACCTCGAGCACGCCCCGGCCACAGGCGACGAAGCGGATAGATGTCAAGGAGCAACAGCACGCCCGCCAGCCCCACCCCCACACCTTTGGACAAAAGCGAAAGGCCGCAACAGAGCCACGACAAAGACAACCACATCACTCGCCTTGCGGCCGTTCGCCCCTCCTGAGCCATCCGAAGGTAAGCGAGTATCGAAAGGAGGTAGAAGAAGCCTACCCATACGTAGGGCTGGCAGGATACCCAGGCAACCGCTTCGGTTCGCAACGGATGCACGGCAAAGAGAAGTGCGGCCAAACCGGCAGAATACCCTGCACCCGTGGGACAACGCGTCGCGAGTACCGGCACGGCCAGCGTCAGCAACCGCAGGGCGACCCGATAGAACAGCACGGCGTTGGCGCCGTGAACCAGCACCCCGACGGCGTGATAGCCCTTCGGATCCAGTCCCCAGAGCACGTACTGCGCGCTCAGCAAGATCCAACTCAACGGCTGCCACGCGCCAAAATGAAAGGTGGTGAACGCCCACCGGATGTTCGCCGGACCCAGACCGCGGTAGTTGTAGTTCAGCCGGAAGTTGCTCGTGTCATCAAGATTTACGAAGCCGTTTGACATCGCCGGCCAGAAGGCAACACACGCAATCAGGAACACGAGGAGCGGCAGACCGATTGCCCTACTTGTCGGCCGTGAGCCGGCGAGAGTCTGTCGCATCCTTGTGTTGACGGCACCGGACATGGAATCGCCCTGCTGCATGGCGCGAACAGTCTATCTCAGAGCCGGGCGGTTCACCACACGAGCACACAGACCGACGATTCGGCCACTTGAATTTCGGGAGCGCATCTGGTCAAACATCGCAGGGAGACACAACTTGCATTACCGATTGCTCCTCGGAGAAATGACGATGTCGCGTGAGAAGGCATTGGTTCGTGAGTTTCAGAAACCCGGCGCCACGTTTCGTGGCAAGCCTTTTTGGGCGTGGAACGGCAGGCTCGACGAGGCCGAGTTGCGGCGTCAGATCCGGATTCTGCATCAAATGGGGCTCGGCGGGGCCTTCATGCACTCGCGGGTCGGGCTGGCGACGCCTTACCTGTCCGATGAATGGTTCCGGCTGATCGATGCCTGTGTGGACGAATGCGCCAAGTATGGCATGCAGGCATGGCTCTATGACGAGGATCGCTGGCCCAGCGGCGCCGCCGGCGGTCTCGTGACGAAGGACCCGAAGTACCGCTCGCGAACGCTGCGATGCGAATTGGCCGACGCCAAGACCTTCCGTCTGCGAGGCAAGGACGTCCTGGCTTTGTATGCCGGTCGTTTCGACGGCGAGAAGGTCCGGGCCGTGCGCCGTATCAAGCCCGCTGACGTGAAGAAACTCGCCGACGGCGAACTCGCGATGATCTTCCATGTGGTTTTGCGGCCCTGCACGTCATGGTACAACGGTTACACGTACCTGGATACAATGAGCCACGAGGCGGTCCGCCGCTTCATCCAAGTAACCCACGAAGCCTACCGCAAGGCCAACGGCAAGCACTTCGGCCGGACGATCCCCGGCATATTCACCGACGAACCCAATTACGGAACCATGGACCTGGACACCATGCCCAAGGCGCCCGGAGACTCTCTGGACATCCCCTGGACGGCCAAGCTGCCCGCCGTTTTCCAGAAGAGATACGGATACGGCATCGTCGACTTCCTGCCCGAGCTTTTCTTTGACGTGGGTGAAGAGCAGATCAGCCGCGCCCGGTGGCATTATCACGATTGCGCGACCTTTCTGTTCGTTGATGCCTATGCCCGGCAAATTGGTGAATGGTGCCGGAAAAACAAGCTCCTCTTCACCGGGCATGTTCTGGAGGAAGCCACTCCCAGTTCACAGACCCGTGTCGTCGGAGCAGCCATGCGGTTTTACGAACATATGCAAGCGCCGGGCATCGACATCCTGTGCGAGCCGAATGCCGAATTCGATACGGTCAAGCAGACGGCCTCGGTGCTGCGACAGATGGGGCGCAAGTGGATTCTCAGCGAGACCTACGGCTGCACGGGTTGGCAATTCAACTTCGAGGGCCACAAGGCCGTCGGCGACTGGCAGGCCGCCTTGGGCGTCAACCTCCGGTGCCAGCATCTGTCCTGGTATACGATGGGCGGCGAGGCCAAGCGGGATTATCCGGCATCCATCTCTTATCAGTCGCCCTGGTGGACCCACTACGCCGAGGTGGAGGATTACTTCGCTCGCATTCACGTACTGATGACTCGCGGCCGGCCGGTTCGAGAGGTGCTGGTCATTCACCCCATTGAAAGCACCTGGGTCCGCTGCCGAGCGGGATGGCTTCAGGCCGACGATGTGAAAAGACTCGATGACAACCTCGCGAAACTCCGTGACTGGTTGCTCGATTCGCAGATCGACTTCGACTACGGCGACGAAGACATGCTCTCCCGATTGGCGAAGGTCGTCCCGGACGACGAGGGACCGCCGACGCTAAAGGTCGGCAAGGCCACCTATCGCGTCGTCGTCGTGCCGCCGATGTTGACGATCCGCTCCTCAACGGTGAACCTGCTCCGCCAGTTTCGCGACACCGGCGGGACCGTCATCTTCGCGGGTCCGCCGGCACGATACGTCGATGCCGTCAAGAGCAAGACCGCTGCCGACCTGGCCAAGGACTGCCAGGCGGTCGCGTTTTCGGCCAAGTCGCTTCTTCCGGCTGTCGAACCCCTGGGTCGAACCCTCAGCGTAACCGATGGGACCGGCGTGAATCTCGACTCCATGGTCTACATGCTTCGTCGTGAGGGCAACATCCAGTGGCTGTTCTTGGTCAACCGCGATCGCAAATCCGATCACAATCCCGTCCACATCAAGATCAAAGGGGTGATGGCCGAGGAGTGGGATCCGACCACCGGCCAACGATTCGGAGTTGAGAGTTCGCGCGACGGAAACGCCATTACGCTGATCACGTCGTTGCCGGCCTCGGGCAGTCGCCTGTTCGCCATCAGGTCGGAGACGGAGATCAACGGTTCGCCCCCGCCGGCGCCGCGTCGTGACTACCTGGAAGTCGCGAGAGTCCCTCTCGACGGCGCCTGGTCTTACCACCTGGACGAGCCGAATGTCCTCGTGCTGGATAAGCCCGCCGTCCGCATTCGCAACGGCGAGTGGCAAGGGCCGCGTGAGATCCTCAAGACCGATCAGGCTGTTCGAGATGCCTTGAAGATGCCCCGGCGAGGCGGAGCAATGGTCCAGCCCTGGGCACGACCGGCGCGAACCCTAAAACCCACGCCTGTCACGCTCCGGTACGAGGTCATGATCGAGCAATTGCCCCGGGGTCCGCTCTGGCTTGCCGTCGAGACACCCGAACGATTTTCCATCGCCGTCAACGGCCATCCGATTTCATCGGACGCCGACGAAGGGTGGTGGACGGACAAGGCCATTCGCCGTCTGGCCGTTGACCCGGCCGTGCTCAGGTTGGGCGCCAACGAAGTCCTCCTGTCCATTGACTTCGTCGAAAACGACAACCTCGAGGCATCGTTCCTGCTCGGATCATTCGGTGTCCGGCTTGATCCCGCGGGCGAACGGGCGACGATGGAGGCCCTGCCCGCCAAACTCCGAGCGGGTGACTGGTGCAAGCAACATCTGCCTTTCTATGCCGGTTCGGTCGCCTATCGACGCCCCGTGCAGATCCAAAGACAGCCGGATGAGCGAGTCTTCGTCACCCTGCCCAAGTGGGCGGGTGGATTGGTGCGCATTCTCATCGCGGGACGCTCCGTGGGCTACATCAAATGGCCACCCTATGAACTGGATGTCACCGAAGCCGTCACCGGAGACACGTTCGACTTGGCAATCGAGGTCATTGGCCACCGACATAATGCGTTCGGCCCGCTTCACCAGGCGAGACCGGAACCGGTATGGTTTGGGCCGGAGAATTTCATCACGGAAGGGACTCAATGGCAGGAGGCGTATAACCTCTATCCCTGCGGACTGCTGGCACCTCCGGTGCTGAGCATCAGAAGGTGAACAGCGGTGGGTGGACGAAAGTCGCCCTGCCGACCTGATCGAGGTGTACGGAGACATGTCGCCCCGCGAGCGAGTATTGACGGCGCTGGCCCATCGTGAGGCCGATCGTGTGCCGATTGACTACTGGGCCGCCGAGTCCGTCACCGAGCGCCTGATTACCGAGCTGCACCTGGCCGATCGGGACGGGCTTCTGCGCCATCTCGGCGTTGATCTACGCTATCACTTCGGACCAACGTATGTCGGACGCCCCCTGCGGACCTCAGCGGATGGAACGATCGAAGACCACTGGGGCGTGCCCAGGGCCACGATGACGGTCGACGGCGTTCGCCGGGACGGTCAACCCTGGTCCTGGCGATATAAGCACGTTTCCACACCGCCGCTGGCCGGGATGACCACCGTCGCCGAGATTGAAGCCTATCCATTCTGGCCGTCGATCGACATGTGGGATTATTCGGGAATCGCCTCCGACTGCGCCGCCATTCGCCGGGCGGGCTACGCGGTGGTCATCGGCGCGGACAGGCTTGACCGGGCGGCCCAACTGAAGCCGGCCATGTATCTCCGCGGGGCAGAGCAGTTCCTCGTCGACTTGATGACGGAGCCGGCCGTCGGCGAATGTCTTCTGGAACATATCGTCGGCTACTATTTGGCCCATTACGAAAAGATCCTGGAGGCCTCGAACGGCCAGATCGACATCTTCTTCATGGGCGACGACATGGGCACGCAGAACGGCCCCTGGGTCTCCCCGGAGATGTACCGGCGATTCTTCAAGACGAATTTCGCCCGATTCAACGCGTTGGCTCATCGCCATGGCGTCCGGACTATGTACCACACGTGCGGAAACGTGACCGATCTCATCCCCGATTTCATCGATGCCAGCCTCGATATCCTCCAATCGCTGCAGCCTCGTGCGGGCATGGACTTGGCCCGGCTCAAGCGGGAGTTCGGTCGCGATCTGTGTTTTCAGGGCGGAATCGATATCCAGGAAGTCCTGCCCAAAGGGACACCGTCGGACGTGCGGACGCACGTCGCCGATCGTGCCCGCATTATGGCGCCCGGCGGCGGTTACATCTTCGGTACCGCCCACAATCTCTTGCCCGACGTGCCGACTGAAAACATCGTCGCGCTGTTCGAGGCCTATCAGGAGTATGGACAGTACCGCTGACGGACGTCCCTCTCGGCGACGGCCGCCGATGCCGAGTGGAAGACGATCGGGGAGGGGCCGCCCCGCCCGACAAACCGGCCGACCCATTGCACAGGCTGCCGCTCACGGGGCGAACAGCATGCAACCCAAACAGCGACGACGGGAAAGCATCTATGCGCATCGCGGCCGGCACCTGCGGCCGGCGTGCCGTCCTCAGGTTCGTTCTTCCAGCGCGGTTCCTGTTGCGTCGAACCGGGCGGGACCCCTATGTGATTGCCTGAATCCCGCGTAGAATGGGCCCGCTCCGAGTCCCCCTTGCTTCGGAGAGGCACATGCCGGCTCCGTCCGGTGGGTTCCCGAACTGGGGTAGTGCGGGACCAGCACAGGGCGGACATGGGACAAAGGAAACATGCAGTGACCCTGATCGACACACTCGACGCAAACAATCCGGCGGGACGCGAGGTGCTGAAGCGCCTGCGAGCGACACTGACGTTGACCGACAAGCTTGTCGGCCGTTCGCCGGAGTTGGAATCCGTTCAGCATATTATCGATTCCGTTCGAAAAGACGGCGATCGTGCCGTGGCGGATCTGACTGAACGGTTCGACCACGTTCGTCTGACGCCCGACCAGTTTCGAATAGGACACGAGGAGTTGGCCCGCGCCCACCAGCAACTCGACCCGTCACTCCGCAAGGCAGTTCAGACCGCCATCGCCAACGTGCGGGCATTCCAAGAGCACATCCTTCAACGAACGGGCAAGGCGTTGCATGTCGACGGCGCCGGTCTTCGGGCACGATACCGACCCGTCCGCCGAGCCGCCGTCTGTGTGCCGGGCGCGTCGGCCCCGCTCCCCTCGACCGCCATCCATACGATCGTCCCCGCGCAGGTGGCGGGAGTGCCCGAGATCGTCATGATGTCCCCGCCACGGTGTGAGGGTTCGATCCACCCGGTCACGTTGGCCGTCGCGGCGGAATTGGGGCTGAGCGAGGTGTATCGCCTCGGCGGCGCGCAGGCGGTCGCCGCTTTGGCTCTCGGCACGCAGACGATCCGGCCGGTCCAAATGATCGTCGGACCGGGCAACGTGTATACGCAACTGGCGAAGAAGCAGCTTTTCGGACTGATCAACGTGGATAGCTTTGCCGGGCCCAGCGAGGTGGTCATCATCGCGGACGCGTCGGCCAAGCCGGACTCTGTCGCCGCCGATATGCTCGCCCAGGCGGAACACGACCCCGGCAGCGCCATCCTGCTTACGCCCGATCGCTCGCTCGCCGAGCGCGTCGAACAATGTTTGCAGCAGCAGCTCGCGAGCCTTGCCCGCCGAGAACAGACCGCCCGATGCCTGAAACAGTATAGCGCGATCGTTCTGGTGGGCGACATGAATCAGGCCGTGGAGTTGGCCGAGGAATTCGCGCCCGAGCACCTCGAAATCGAGACGGCCGATGCGGAGGTCCTGGCCGATCGGATCGACTCGGCCGGGGCGATCTTCATCGGACACCACAGTCCCGAGGCGCTGGGCGATTATGTCGCCGGCCCGAGCCACGTCCTACCCACCGGAGGGAGCGCAAAGTTCTTCAGCGGCTTGAGTTGCGTCGACTTCCTGCGACGCACCAGTCTGATCCGATATACGCCTCGGGCGCTTCGGCGAGATGCTGCCGCGGTTATCGCACTGGCTGAAGCGGAAGGATTGGATGCACACGCGAATTCCGTCCGGATTCGAATCGGCCGCCCACGAACGTAGGCGGCAAGACGTGTCGTTCAAGACGCCTGTGACTTGGGCGGGCCGGCCTTGAGCAGGTTAATGCTCGCGTCCAGAATCGCCTCCGGCTCGGCCATTCGGCCCAAACCGACCGTCTTGCACGACAGCCAGCCGGCTTCCGGACCGACAAAGTGATATCCCAACCCGCGAAGCAACTGAACGTTCCGTTGCACGATCGGATTGGACCACATCCGAGCGTTCATCGCCGGCGCCATCAACACCGGCGAGTCGGCGCTCACGATCAGCGTGCTGACGAGATTGTCGGCCAGGCCCGCGGCGGTCTTCGCGATAATGTTCGCCGTCGCGGGCGCGACGATGAGCAGGTCGGCCAGGTCCGTCAGACGGATATGCGAGTGATCCAATTGTTCGCCCGCATGCCAGAGAGTCGTGAAGACCCGCCGTCCGGTCAATGCCTGGAATGTCAGAGGCCCGACGAAGTGTGTCGCCGCCTCCGTCATGACCGCCGTAACACCGCACCGCTGCTGCACCAACTTGGAGACAACCTGGCAGACCTTGTAGACGGCAATGCCGCCACAGACGGCCACGACTACCTCATAGCCTTCAAGGTTGGGCGATTCCGACGGTTGTTGGCCGGACGCACTGCTCATGGCTTCCACCTGCACCCGCGATCGCGATTCACCACCCCATCCGCCCGCCCATGGCGGGCCACGTGTCCGGAAGCGATTCAGGCCTTGGGCTCGGTCAACCCGCTGGCTTCATAGTCGATGCCGATCTTCCCTTCCAGGATCTCTTGCACGACAATCTCGAGCGGCGGCTTGCCGCCGGGGTCCACCATAGGTCGTTCCCCCCGCATCAGCTCCAACCACCGCTTCTGCATCAACGCCGTCAAACGAAATCTTCCCCCAACCTTCTTCGCCAACACGTCGCTTTTCAGGTGTTCGATCATGTGAGTTTATTGACCTCCCCTGGGCAACCGTTCCCGGCCGCCGCTCTATCATACCTAGGCCGATTCCGCTCATTTTCAACGATCCCTGCAATCTCCGCCACGGCCTCATCCAGCAGATCGTTGACCACGAAGTAACGATACACGCCCGATTCTCGCGCAAACGCGATCTCACCATTGGCATTCGCCAATCGTTCGGCAATGACTTCCTGCTTGTCCCGACCCCTTCCTTGAATGCGATCCACCAACACCTGCGGATCGCTGGGCAAGACGTATACCATCACGGCGGATGGAAACTGCTTGGCCACTTGAACGCCGCCCTGCACCTCAATCTCCAGCAAGACGTCTTGCCCGCGGGCCAAGGCCTCTTTTACCGGTGTGGCCGGTGTCCCGTAGAGATTACCAAGATATTCCGCATGCTCCAGGAACTCGCCCTTTGCGAGTCTTCGCTGAAACTCGTCGCGCGTGATGAAGTAGTAGTGTTGACCTTCGACTTCATTCCTGCTCTTGGGCCTCGTGGTCGCCGAGACGCTAAGCTTCGCTCCCAGACGTTCCGTCAGCCGGGCGCAGATCGTGCTCTTGCCCACCCCGCTGGGCCCGCTGATCACCACCAGAACACCCCGTCCACCGCCACTCATTCGACGTTCTGCACCTGTTCCTTGATCCGATCGATCATCGCCTTGATTTCCACGATCTGTCGGGACACCTCGCTGTCGTTCGCCTTGCTGCCGATCGTGTTCGCCTCGCGGAGCATCTCTTGAGCCAGGAAATCCAGTTTTCTGCCGGCCAGTTCCTTGCTGTCGCACAAGGTGGAGAACTGATCCAAATGGCTGGTCAACCGAGCGATCTCCTCACTCACGTCGCACCGCTCGGCGAAGATGGCCACCTCTTTGACCAAGTCCTCCTTGTCCAACTCGATCTGAACGTCCGCGAGCAGGACACCGACCCGCTGGCGCAGTCTTGCCTGGTAGGTCTTCACGACCTCGGGGGCACGACGTCGAATGACCTCCACGTGCTCGCGAACGCGTGCAACGTGTTTGAGCAGGTCTTCTCGCAAGGCAAGCCCTTCGTTCCGACGCATCGTCACCAGCCGATCGATCGCCTGATCGGTCAGACGGCGAACGATCTCCCACCAGTGCTCCTTGGCCGCCTCGTCGACCTCGCGATGCTGACACACGCCCGGAAGGTCGAGCAGCGTTCCCAGATCGATGGATTCCCCTGGTCCGTTGCCGATCGACCGGAGCTGTTCCACGTAGCTCCGAATAGCCGCCGTATTGATCTCATACGCCGCTTCGGCGCTCGTGTCGCGCACGCGAACCACGTACGTCACGCTTCCTCGTCCGAGTCGATCACGAATCAGCCGCTCCACCTCCGTCTCGAGAAACTGCAAGTGCTCGGGCAATTTGATCGTGAGCTTCAGGTACCGGTTGTTGAGGCTGCGGATCTCGAGCGCATAACTCACGCCGTTTTCATCCAGGTGAGCCTCCCCGTAACCCGTCATGGACAGGATCATACTCGTTCCCTCTGCTGAAGATACGCGGACTCGTATCCCCCATCCACCCGCAAACGGCTACTTCGGCGGCTGAGGCACCTGCGGAGCCTGGCCGGACGGAGGGACCACCGGCGCCGCGGGAACGGCGGGCGCCGCCGTCGGCGGTTTGGCCTCGACGGGCGCCCCGGCAGGCGACGGAGCCCCTTCACCCGCATCTGATTCGGGCATGGGACGAGCCCCCTCACCCGGCGACGCCGAAGTCGGTTGCGCGATCGCGGGCGTACTCACGGTAACCTTGCGGAAAATGAAGTTGTTCATGACGGCCAAGAGAAGAAAGAGCCCGGCCAGACAAACGGTCAACCACGTGAAGAAGTCGCCTGTCTTCGCCCCGAAGGCACTGTGTCCGCCCGCACCTCCGAACGCGCCTGCCAGGCCGCCGCCTCGCCCCTTCTGGAGCAGAACAACCACGATCAGGAGGAAGCAAACGAGCAGAAGCAGGATGGACGCAAACACCTTCCAGAAGACCGCCACACCGAGAAGCATCACAGAACCCTCATACCACCGACCATTGTGTTGAACCCATGGCGACCATCGCCATCAAATCCCGGTCCGTCCGGGGGCTATCCCATTGCCGTCTCAGAGCTTCTTCGCGCTGAGGGTGGCCTTAATGATCTCGAAGAAGTCCGCGGCCTTCAGGCTTGCGCCGCCCACCAAGGCACCGTCCACATCCGGCTGGGCCATCAGTTCCATCGCGTTGCTCGGCTTGACGCTACCGCCATACTGTATTCGAATCGCGTCGGCCGTCGAGGCATTGTACAGGCGTGCCAGGACATCCCGGACATGTCTGTGCGCCTCCTGTGCCTGTTCCGGAGTCGCGTTTCGACCTGTGCCGATCGCCCACACAGGCTCATAGGCGATGACAACGCCGGCGGCCTTGTCGGCCGTGACATTGGCGAGCCCGCCCTCGGTCTGGGTCGTCAGAACCGCTTTCGTCTGTCCCGCATCGCGCTGTTCAAGCTTCTCGCCTATGCACAGGATCGGTGTCAGGCCGGCTTCAATCGCCGCATGGACCTTCTTGTTGATCAGCGCGTCGTCCTCGCCCTTGCCGATCGTGTGGCGCCTCTCGCTGTGACCCAGAATGACGTACGTACAACCACAATCGGTCAACATCCGCGGAGAGACCTCGCCGGTGAACGCCCCTTCCGCCTCGTACCACATATTCTGAGCGCCGAGGCGTATGATCGTGCCCTCTGTGGCCGCCTTCACGGCAATCAGATACGGGAAAGGGGGACAAACGGCCACATCCGTCGGAACCGACTTCGCCACTAGCCGACCGAGTTCCTCGGCGAGTTCGCGAGCGGCCTTTAACGTCTTGTACATCTTCCAATTGCCGGCTACAAACGGACGCCTCATGATCTCTGTCCTCTCCTTCCTCGCAACGTAACACCGGATATCGAGAGAGAATCCACACGCCTCGGCCGGGCCATCACCCAGCACCTTCTCCCCCTCAGCCGAGTCCGAGCGACCGCTTCGCCACTCTGGGTGCGGTGTCCGGCAATTCCGCCCGGTCGGAACCATTTATTATAATGGAAAGGGGCGCCGAGGGCTACGGAATTGTCTCGCCGTACTCGACCGTGCGTTGACATACCCGGGCGGCCCCAGTAGAGTCAAGTGAGTATACTAGCCCGCGGCCGATAGGAAGCGGCCGATCCCTTGGGAGCCCCTTTGATGCCGAAGCGCAATCTGGCCTGGATGCTGGTGATCATTCTCATCGCCCTGCTCTTCTGGCAACTGCCCAGTACGGTGGCCCGACGGGACACCGTCTATCGCACATTCGAGCCCCTGGTGGACATCCGGGCGGAGATCCTCAAGAACTACGTCGAGGAGGTCGACGAAAAGGATCTGATTCGGGGCGCGATCGAGGGGATGCTTCAGAGACTCGACCCCTACAGCAGCTTCTTCGGACCGGAGCAGATGGCCGATCTGCAGAGGGATACTACCGGCAGCTTCGGCGGAATCGGGGTATTGATCGACATGAAGGATGGTTGGCTCACGATCATGAGCCCCATCGAGGACAGTCCGGCGTTCCGCGCCGGCGTACTTGCCGGAGATCGCCTGCTCGAGATCGACGGTGAAAGCACCAAGGGCATGACCATGAGCGATGCCGTCAACAAGCTCACCGGCAAGCCCGGGACGAAGGTCTCCATCACGGTCCGGCACGAACTCAAGAATGAGCAGGTCACCGTTACGCTGACTCGCGACAATATCAAGATCATCTCCGTCAAGGGCTGGCAGCGGCGCAATGGTTCCGATTGGGACTACATGATTGATCCTGAACTGAAGATAGGCTACGTCCGTGTGTCCAAGTTCATGCCGGACACGGCCAAGGCAATCGACGAAGCCATCAAGAGACTCCAAGCTGAAGGTCTTAAGGCCCTGATCCTCGATCTTCGCCTGAACCCCGGCGGTCTCCTCGAGTCGGCCATCGAGGTGTCCGACCTCTTTCTGGACGGCGGCGTAATTCTGTCCACCAAGGGACGTTGGTCTCAGAAGAAGGACTCGATGGCCAAGAAGGAGGGAACCTATCCGAAGTTCCCGATGGCCGTCTTGGTCAACCGTTACACGGCCAGCGCGGCCGAGATCGTCGCCGGTGCGCTCAGAGACCACAAACGCGCCACGGTGATTGGCGAGAGGACATTCGGAAAGGGGAGCGTCCAGAACGTCATCCGACTTGAAGACAACCAGGGCGCGATCAAGTTGACGACCGCTTATTACTACTTGCCCAACGGCGAATGCATCCACAAGACCAAGCAGGCCGAGGCAAGCGGCAAGTGGGGCGTCGAGCCGTCGGTCGACATCAAGCTGACCGAAGAAGAACTCCTGGAGGTCATCAACTCACGTCGCGAGGCGGACATCATCCGTCCGACAAGTCTGTCCTCGACGACCTCAACGGCGACGCGGGCCAAGTCGGGATTGGTAATCGACCGGCAGCTCGATCGGGCCCTGAAGAGCCTCAGGGACGAACTGAACTCGCCCCGAACCGTCGACGCGGCCCGTAAAGCAGGCTGACGCCTGAGGAACCTCACGACTCTTCATGACTCTGGTGCTAGGCATCGAGACTTCGTGCGATGAAACGTCTGCCGCCGTGGTCGTCGACGGGCGCGACATCCTTAGTAATGTGGTTGCCAGCCAGGTTGACTTGCACCGCAAGTTCGGCGGCGTCGTGCCGGAAATCGCCAGCCGCGCCCACATCGAGTGCCTAAACAACATCATCAATGAGGCCCTGTCCAAGGCAAATGTTCAGGGAAGACAGATCGATGCGGTCGCCGTCGCCCACACGCCGGGACTCATCGGCTGTCTCCTCATCGGCGTCACGGCGGCCAAGAGCCTGTCCTGGGCCTGGGGCAAGCCCCTGATCGGCGTCGATCACGTTCAGGCACATCTGTGCGCGGCGGCCATGCCTCTGCCACAGTCACCCTGGCCGGCCATCGGACTGGTCGTCAGCGGCGGCCACACCGCCCTCTACCGTGTGGATGATTTCGACCGGATCGAACTGCTTGGATGCACCACCGACGACGCGGCCGGCGAGGCCTACGACAAGGTCGCCAGTATTCTGAACCTCGGCTACCCCGGCGGGCCGGTGATCGATCGAACCGCCCAAAGCGGCAACCCAGCGGCTGTCCGTTTCCCGAGGACGATGCTCGCGGCCGACTCCCTGGACTTCTCCTTCAGCGGCATCAAGACCGCCGTGCTTTACCACGTTCACGGACCGGGCAAGACCAGCGGAGGACTGGAGCGACTCGCACCCCAGGACATCGCCGACATCGCCGCCGGTTTTCAGGAGGCTGTCACCGACGTCCTGGTAGCCAAGACCTTGCTTGCCGTCAACCAGACGGGCATCAGAACGGTCCTCCTCGGCGGCGGCGTGGCGGCCAACAGTGCCCTCAGAGACAAGATGAACCGGGCTTGCCGGGCGACGCAGATCCCCCTTTATCTTCCCCCCTTGCCCCTGTGTACCGACAATGCGGCCATGGTCGCCGGCCTGGGTTATCACCGGCTTCTTCGCGGCCACATCGACGGCCTGGAACTGGAGGCCATCGCCTAGTTGATCGCCGCATGATTCATCCGCGCCAAACCTTCCAAAGGACGGGCCCTTCCGCTCAAATAGCCGCGTCGTTTCCAGGAGGTGAACGAGTGGCGAAGCTGACACGGCGGGAGCTCATCAAGTTCGGTGCAAGTGCGGCGATGGGAGGGGCGGTGCATCTCAACCCGGGATGCGAATCATTCACCCCTCCCCTCACCCCGACGGACAAGACGGCCCGTGTGGCGGCCATACGGGGCACGGACCTCTACGCAATGACCCGTGACGCACTGGCGGCGTTCGGCGGAGCCGAGGCGATCGTCAATCCGGGTGAGACCGTCTTTATCAAGCCCAATTACGGCGCCGTGGACATGATCGACCTGGACACGATCGCGACCGGCTCATGCACCAAGCCCGAAATCGTCGTCGCCGTTGCCGAAGCGTGCCTGAAGGCCGGCGCCGCCAAGATCATCATCGGCGACGGCGCACAAGTGCCGGTCTTCTCCTGGGAGAGCCTCAAGACGCTCGACGGCTCGACGGATCTGGCCGCGGAGGCCGCTCGCCTCAACGCCACATACCCCGGCGGCGTCGTTCTGGCGTGTCTGAACTCGGATACGCCTGAGTGGGATGCCGTTCCCTCGCCCAATACGGGACTGGGCGAAATCAAGGTATCAAGCTTTGTGTCCCGAGCCGACCGTATCATCTCGATCCCGGTCCTCAAGACTCACATGATGACGCAGATCACCGCCTCGATGAAGAACTTCGTCGGCGTGGCGCCCACCCGTGAATACGGGTACGGAACCCCCTCGCGAATTAAGCTCCACAACGCCAAGGGCGGAATCGAACGGTGCTTTCTGGACATCGTCGACGGCTTGAAACCCGACTTCACGGTCATCGACGGCTCCATCTGCGGCGAGGGCAATGGGCCTGACATCGTTCCCGGCATCATCGGCGCCACTGTGGACATGAGGGATCGGTTGGGCGATTGGCTCGTCCTGGCCAGCAACGACCTCGTCGCCGCGGATGCGACGGCCGCTCGCATCATGAGCCACTCGGCGGAGGACATCAGACACATCGTTGACGCCTACAACCGGGGCATGGGCCAGATGAAAGAGGACAGGATCGAACTCGTCGGCGCAACCCTTGAAGAACTGCGCGTTCCCTGGCAACCCGCCGGCGATTTTCGCGCCATCTCGTACCTGGTCATGCAGAGCGTCGGCTTGCTTTTCGGAAGATGAACGCTGCCCATAATGGCCAGGCCGGAGCACCGCGCACCGCCCCACATGAAATCTCGTACGGAGTCATACGATGCTCACCTCAGCATTCAGCCACATGCTTGCGGTCGCCACATGTTTCGCCGCCCAACAGGCGGACACTCCGGGTCTGATCGCCCACTACACCTTTGACGAAGCCGCCGGCTCGGTTCTGAAGGACTGCAGCAGAAACGGAAACGACGGCGTCATCCGCCAGGCCACGTGGGTCAAGTCGCCCCGTGGCCACGCCCTCTCGTTTAACGGCTTTGACAGCCTCGTTGAGATCCGCAGAAACCCGTCGTTCGACCTGACCGGCGATGCCACCTTTGAAGCCTGGTTGCGAACGACCTCCGATGACGGACGCGACCGCCTGCTCTTCGGCGATGGCGCCTCTCTGGCCGTGAATCGCAGCCTGCTCGTCAACATCGACCGGGGTGTCTTGTCGATCGAACACGCCAACGGTCGTGAGAACGAGGCCATCTGCCCCAACGTGCGATTCGACGGCCAGTGGAGACACGTCGCCTTTGTGTGCGAATACCCCCATCACTACACCTATGTCGACGGCAAGTTGGTCAACACCGGGACAATGACTATCCCGCTGACCCAAACCCAGGGCGGCAACTGGTTCATCGGCGGCTGGTGGGCCGGCCATTTCAAGGGCGAAATCGACGAGATCCGCCTCTACAGGCGGGCACTGTCCGAACGCGAAGTCTTGAGCCACTACCATGGAAAGGTCGTCAGCCCTCCCCTCACCGCTTCAATCAGCCACCGTCTGGGCTTCTCACAGGGGATCATCTACCTGGAAGTCACATGCCGAAACCTGTCGGACCCACAAGCCAGGGCTGAGCTGGCCATTGTCACACCGAACACAGGCCAAGCCTTTTGGACACATCAATCCGAGCTTCAAACGACACGTCCCGGATCAGAACGAGCCGGGCTTCGAACCCAGCTCGCGATGAATTGCCTTTCGCCCGGACAATACGAAACGCGCCTGCTGGTAAAAGACACGCTGGGCCACACCTTGGGAACCACAATTAGCCCCCTGGCTATCCCGGCCAAGCCATCGTGGCTGGGTTCGACCCGTGGACTGACCGATACGGTTCTGCCTCCCTATTCGTCGCTGACCGTCGACTCCGATCCGGCCACAGAGGGTCATTGCGCGGTGGGTTGCTGGGGCAGGCGATACGAGTTCGGACGCACACCGTTGCTACGTGGGATCCGTAGCGGTGATGCAACACTGCTTGCCGCGCCAATGCGAGTAGGCATGCGGACCGACACGTCCACTATCGAATGGCAAGGGGCCGATCCGTTACTCACCGAGAAAGCCGCGGCGAAGGCAACCATTCAACAGTCGTCCAATAGTGGACCGTTGGCCACTACGCTCACCACCACGATCGAATACGACGGCCTCGCCACCGTTTGCTGGCGGTTGAAGCCGACGCAATCGCTGGTGCTGCAAACGCTCACCCTGGAAATCCCACTCAAACAGGAGCTGGCTCGATATCTCTACACGTGGCCAACATCATGGGGGGCGGCCGGATACTCGGGGTCTTTCAAGGGCGACTGCTCCTCCGCATTCAAACCAATCGTCTGGCTCGGCGATGAGCAGCGGGGCCTGTCATGGTTCTGCGAATCCGATCAATACTGGTCCAACGCCGATCCCGGCAAGGCTATCGAGGTCGTGCGACAGAACGGGGCCGTCGTGCTCAGACTGAATTTCATCGACAAGCCGATCGAGCTCAAGGCCAACGCCGAATTGACTTACACGTTCGCCTTCCAGGCAACGCCGGTAAAGCCCATCGCACAGGACGGCTGGAAGCTGCGATTCACGCGAGCGCCGTGGTACGGCTACGACTACGATCTGCTCACCAAGAAGATCCAGGGCAAGCCGGCCCTTCAGTGGCTTCAGGACAAGGGTAGCCGGACGTTCATCGCCACGAACTGGACCCCCGTCATGACGTATCCCTGGCCGGTCCGTCGAGAACGCGAGTTCAAGGCCCTCGTCGAGGCCTGCCACACGCACGGAATAAGGATCATCCCCTACCTGGGTTACCAGATCTCCGAATATGCGCCTGAATACAACGACTTCAAGGACGACGCGGTGCGATCGCCGCTTCTGACCAACCCCGACAAGTACCCCGGCATGGAGCCGCAGATGGTCAGCACCGTATGCCTGCGCGGCCCCTGGCGCGACTGCCTCGTGGACCAAGTCGCCCAAATGGTGGACGAATACGACATCGATGGCGTCTATCTCGATAGCACCAACATGCCGTTCGGCTGCACGAACACGCTGCACGGCTGCGGATACGCCAGGCCCGACGGCACCATCGCACCGACCTATCCGGTCTTCGCCGTTCGAGAGACGTTCAGACGCCTGTATACCGTGATCAGGGCGAAGAAGCCGGACGGCATTGTGGATTCGCACGTCTTCGACTGCATGAACAGTGCATCGCTGGCCTTCTCAACCAGCTACTGGAACGGCGAGCAACTCACTCGGAACGAGAATCTCGCCGAAGGGCTACCTCTCGATCGGTTCCGAACAGAGATGATGGGGGTGAACTGGGGTGTGCCAGCCGACTTCCTGCACTACACGCTGGGCGACTTCGAGAAAGCCCACGCGATTTCCCTGCTGCATGACATCCTGATCCGGCCCTATCTGACTGAGGAAGTCGATCTGTCCGCGAAGATCTGGAAGCTCGCCGACGACTTCGGCCGCACGGAGGCGCGATTCCTGCCCTACTGGAACAATGGTGAGTACGTCACCGTCACGCCTTCGCACTGCCACGCCAGCCTTTATCACCACCCGAAGAACGGCGTCTTGGCGATCGTCTCAAACCTCGGGAAAGCGGAGGCCCAAGCCGCCATCTCATTCAATCTTGAGAGGCTTGGTCTGGCTCATACACCGTTATCAGTCACAGACGCTTTGAACGGAAAGCCCATACGCTCGGAGGGCAAGGTGGTCAGCGTCCCGCTCGCCTCGCTAGGCTGGCAGTACGTATGGCTCCGATCACAGCCAGCTCGGTAGGAAACGCTGGCACGCTGTCCCGCAGATCAGGAGCGGAACCCATCTCCAAGCCGGACCATCCCTTGTCTGGGTGACCGGGACGAACGTGCCCCGGCTTGGAAGGGAGAATGCCGCCGTCGCAGCAGTGCCGCGCCGCCAATAAGGAGAATGCCGACGCTTGCTGGCTCGGGGATATGGGCAATCCATGATTCGTTGAAACCGCTTGGATTCGTGCCCCAGCCGACAATCGTCTTGCCGTCGTCCGAGATGCCCGTTGCCCATCCCAACGTCCAGCCCGTCAGGTCCAGTTGGTAGTCGTTGACGAGGACGTCCTGGAGGTTCCTCATGCCCCCATCAGGTGTCCAAATGAAACCTGGCCACGACAGACCGCTTCCCTGAAGACCGAAGCACCCTCCTACGACAGCGGTTCCGTCTGCCGAGACATCCCAGGCCACACTGAGTGATTGCAGACCCGGCTGTCACGCCTGCGCCCACTGCTCCTTGAGGAACTTGACGACATTGGGCAGGACCACTTCCCGGTCGCCCTTCACACCGCATTCGAGGCTGACGTAATCCTGATAGCCGATGCACTTGAGACCTCGGAAGCCCAGCACATAATTGTCGCCCTCGTCCTCGCCCGGCGCCCTGCGCGTCTTGCGGCTGGCGATGTGCACGTGGCGGAGGTATTCGCCCGCCGAGATGAACGCGCCCAGATCGCTCGTCTCTTCCCACGTCATATGCCAGAAGTCGCCCATCATCCGGATGCCGGGGCTGTTCGAGTCCTTGCAGATCGCGGCCGCGTCGGCCAACTGGCGGAGCACGTAGCACTCCTCGCGATTGAGCGGCTCCAGCAGGATCCGCGAGCCGACCTTCGTCGCGTGTTCGCCGAGTTCCATGAGCAGCGTCGTATCGGGCTTCCAGTCGGGTCCGCGCTTATCCCACCGCGTGAAGGGGACCAGTAGGTCACGGCATTCCTTATGATGCAGCTTCGTCTGGCCATTGAACGCCGGGACAATGATCAAACCGGTCGATTCCAGCTCGGCCGCGGCCGTTAAGATGTCCTTCATGGTCTCGACTGCCTTCTTGCGGACGTCCGGCCTTTCGGATACGAGCACGCCTTCGAATCCGGCGCAGATCGCACTCATCTTGATGGGGCGCCCCTTCAGGGCCTCCTTCAACTCGTTGACGCGTCTGGGCAGACCACGACCACCGGTCTCCAACCCGACATAACCCCACTTTTCCATCTTGTCGAGCTTCTCCTTCAGCGAGCCGCCGGGAACAATCCCTTCCTGAATGGAAAGCTTGAGCACCGCCGGCTGCTTTGGAGCAATCGGACACTTGGACTGTTCGCACTCAGCCGCACGGGCCTTGTCGCTGATCGCCCCGACGCCTACCGCGGCGGCGGCGGAAGTCAGGAAGTCACGTCGTCGAATTTGCATGGAATGGCCTCCTTCTTGCAGAACGGCGATATGATACGCCAAACGCGCCCCGCGGCAACCCCGTGGCGCCGAAGTGACGAGTCAAGAATGAAGAGGCTACCACGGAAGCCTGAGAACCACTTCCTATGGGGCGGATGCAGGACGGCGGTCAAGCGGTGGGGGCACGACCCCAACAGACGGCCGGTGGCCGCCCGCCGGAGCCACGCCCTAATGCCCCAATAGCTTGCCCACAAATGGGGTTGACATTCCTGAGATTTGTGTAACAATAATGTAGCGGGACGATATTCCTTTCTTTGCTTCAAGCGGTACAATATCGCGTTGCTGGTGCTGCAATATGCTGTGATTTAGGCCTGGTCGCGCTCCACACGGATGGGTTATCCCCCCCTAGCCCATCTCAGCGGCCAGGCTTTTTTTTTGCCCCCATTCCGCTAATCTGACGGCGCCAAAACACTGGGATTCGGGCATGAGACCTCATCGATTGCGCTATGACCGATGCACACTCTGCTTGCTCCTGCTGGCCACGGGGCTTTCCGGTTGCGGCAACTTGCGTTCAGGACCCGCCGGGACTCCTCCGTCGCAGGACCGCCCCATCCCAGGCCGAGAACAGGTACAGGCGATTCCCGTGATCCTGCCGCCGATAATCGACGGCAGACTCGATGAGGGCATCTGGCAGCAGCCCTCCGGCTACTCCGGCTTTCTTGTGCAGGGACAACCCGACCGTCCTGCCCGCCGACAGACTGTCTTTCGTGTCGCGTACGATGCGGCAAACGTGTACCTCGCCCTAAGCTGCCCAACCGACACCAGCATCGGACCGCCGAAAATCCGACATTGGCAAGAGGACGACGAAGCCATCGACGAGGACGAAAGCTGTCGAGTCCTCCTTTGGCCGGAGCCCAATCAGGAGAACGTTCACTACGAATTCACGATCAACCCGCAGGGCGTCGTTTGTGATGCCCGCCGACACGGGGGGTTTCCCATATCCTCTGCCGCTTGGAACGGCCCGACGCGAGCGGCGGCAACCGTGGGCCGAGGCATCTGGGAAGCCGAACTCATGGTCCCCCTCCAGCAACTGGGCATTCCCGACAAGCCCTGGAGAATCAACGTCATCCGACATGACGCCTTGGCAGAGGAGAGGAGCACGCTCGTACCCACGTTCATGCCGACCAGTGCGGCGCCCGTCGGCACCTCCTGTCCCAACGCCTTGCTCACGTGGCCCGTACCCGCCAAGCCGTTCCTCACGATGCCGTTGCCCGTTCGCTTTGTCCGGCTGGCCGACATGGAAGACTCGGCCGATGCATGGCAAGCCTCCGGTGCGTTGCACGTCTTGAGCGAAAGCCACGTGTTCAGCGGAAGACGATCGTTGGAGGTGCGCTTCCAGCCCGGCGGCGGCCGGATCGGACGAGGATTCCAACAAACGAACTTCAGCGGATGGCACACACTCAAGTTCGACCTTTTCTTGGAGGGAGACGGCAGCGCCCCTCTTGCCGCGGTCTTGCATGATGCCGCCGGACGCACGCGCACGATATGGTTCTTCCTGCGACCGGGGACCAACGACGTAGCGTTGCCCCTCGGTTACTTTGGAGCCGGCCTTCAGCTCCGCAGCATCAAGACGCTCGAACTGGTGAGCAGAGATGCCGCTCACATCTGGCTGGACAACATCCGGCTGGAGGAGGATCTCCTGTCGTATCACGAACTGTCCAATCGCCCGGCGAGACAGAGCAAGTCCAACCTCGTTGTCCTCGTCCACGCCGATCTCTCGGCGTTGCCCATGACCACCCCGTCCCTGGCCTTGGACGTCACCGTTCCACTCTTCGGCACTCAGAAGGTCCGCCGTTTGGAACGTCGCAACCCGACGCGAACGCACCGCTTTGTGTTTCAGTCAGACGATTTCGTTGGCCACGACGTCCGGGATCCGGTCAAAGTGGCGGCTTTCTTTCGAATGGACGGGCAGGACTACGTCGCGTTCCGCCTCGTACGCCTGTCGCAAGCCAACGAACAAATCGAGTTCACAATGGCGGACTTCCCGCTGAACGCCGCGACGGAACGGGAGTCTCCGGGCTCGGATCATGAGTCAGAGTAGACGCCAACAACCCGCCGACGATCCCTCGCAGAGTCCCCTGAGGCTCAGCGGCTTTCGCTGGTCGAGTTGGGACGAGCGGATCCCGGTACCGCCGGAGCTTCACCTGACCTGCGAGGGATGCGGCGAGGATCTCACCTGGCTGGAGAAACGAACGTGTCCCCAATGCGGCCGACCGTTCCATCTTCCCATTCCGCCCGACCTGGATCTGCATTGTTTGAAGTGCAACTACGAATTGACCGGCCTGACGGCACGCCGTTGCCCGGAATGCGGTACGCCGTTCAGTGTCCGCGAGTTGCTCCGTAGGCCGCCCGCCTACGAACGATACCCGCTTGCGGATCGTTTCCCCTGGTTCGGTCTACTGGAATGGTGTCTGGCCATCGTTTCGGGCGGAGCGGGACTGTCACTGGCCGTGAGTCGATCCCCCCTTACCTTCTGGATCTTTCCGGCCTCGGGAACGATCGTGGCGATTGTCGGGTTCTCTCGGGAAATGTCCATGGCGCGAATCGCATTCTGTGTGGGTATGGTGTGGCTGATCATCGGCGCGATGTGCGCCGTCATATGGTTGTGATCTTTCCGACCGTTGTCGACGCGAGGAGGCTCCGTTATGTCCGATGTCCCCAGAACACTCGTGGTCACCAGCGCCCTTGTCGCCATGATTTTGTGGGCGGTCGTCGCCGTCGGCGGCGAGAACAGCGTGCCGTCCGCTGCGGCCAACATCGAAAAGGACTTCTTCATTCGACTCCCCGACCAGGTCCGTCCCCTACCGGAACCGCTTCTCCAAGGACGCACCGAGCCGGGATTCAAGATCCGCGGCACCAAGGGATGGTGCTGGTATCCGAAACAGTATCTGGCGGAAATCCCGGTGCTGGCCAAGTACAAGATGAATTTCCTGATGAACTGCTACACGTCGATGTGCGACATTGAGCACCAGCCCTGGACCTCGGGCAAGGCCAACCGATGGTGGGAAGCGCTCCCCAATGAGAAGAAGAACGCCTACGAACGGGTGGTCCGCGCCTGTCAGCAAGAGGGTATCCAGTTCTGCTTCTGCATGAACCCAAACCTACTTTCACCTCGGATCCTCAAGTACGACGACTCCCAGGACCTGGACGCCCTCTGGCAGCACTACGAATGGATGCAGACGCTGGGCGTTAGGTGGTTCAGCGTATGTTTGGACGACATCTCCGAAGGAATCCATGCGAGCGGCCAGGCCAAGGCCGTGAACGAACTGTTTGGCCGGCTGCGGTCCAAAGATCCCACAGCAAACATGATCTTCTGTCCGACGTACTACTGGGGCGTCGGTGAAGACCCGAAAGCGAGGGAATACCTTCGGACCCTGGCCCGGGAACTGCACAAGGACGTCTACGTCTTCTGGACGGGGCCACAGGTGGTCTCTCCACGGATCCCCCGTTCGGCGGCCGAGAAGTACAAGGAATATGTCGGACACCGATTGATCGTCTGGGACAACTACCCGGTGAACGACAACAATCCGACCCTGCATCTGGGTCCCGTGACCGGGCGAGATCCGGAGCTGTGCCGAGTGGCCGACGGCTTTATGGCCAACCCACTTTGCCCGCAAAATGAGATCAATCGCATTCCGCTGCTGACGATCGCCGACTATGCATACAACCCCGCCGCGTACGATCCGGCTCGATCGATTGGGCAGGCAATCGTTCATCTGACCGACACGCCCGAACAGCGGCGTGCCCTGAAAGACTTGGTTGAGCTTTACCCGGGTACGCTCCTGGTGAGCAAGGGGACAAACTGGAACCCGGTCCTCAACCGGTTCGCCCAGATCACGGGGACGCCTCACTCCCGCTACCTGGCCGAAATCTATGTTCGTCACGTCGAGGACGTGGCGAACCGATTGGACCACTCATTCCCGAACCGCTTCAAGGACGCCGTGAAGACGGTTCGAGGGGATGTTACCAAGATGAAGACCGCGTATCGCGGCAAATACGGCGAGTGAGGAGACGTTCCCATCAGGCTTCTTGGACATGGTTTCTTATCCATGAGACTCCGGTGGCTCATCCGCGCATTCCTGAAGTACGTCGTTCCGCTCTGGCTGTCCTTCCTGGTCGGAACGGCCTGGCACGAAATCATGGGCCATGGCCTTGTCGGAATCGTCTGCGGGGGTCATGTCGAGTACGTGGAGATCTTGGGGGTTCGGATCTGGCCGAGATTGTGCTGGCAAGGTTGGCCGGCGTACTACGGCTACTGTGACGTGCAAGGGATCCCTTCGGATACCGGAAACAACGTGATGAGTCTGGCCGGTTCCCTCAGTACCTGGTGCGTGGCGGTCGTCGCCGCCGTCCTCTTGTGGGTGCCACATTGGCCTGCCGGGGTCCGCGTGGTCCTGTATTGGTTCAGCATCTGGTGGATCGACCTCCTGACGTACACACTTCCAAGCTGGGGCATCCCCCGTTCGATCGTGCGCGGAACGCTCTACGCCGAACCCTACGAGGCCGCCGTCGCGTTGGGCATACCCGGAAAGGCGTTTCAAACATTCGTCGTGGTTACGAGCGTGGTGCTGTGTGGCTCGCTGGTGATCCGTCTGGGTTTGGATCGCCGTAGAAGAAGCCGAGGCGCCCCCGCACACTCCGCCAACCGGCGTCGCCCGCCCGAGTCCCCTCCTACCGCTTGCGGTCGCGCCGAGTGATTCGACGCGTTCTGGCGACAATCCGACGGATCAGACTGCGATCCTGCGGGCGTAGTCGCGACACCCCCAGATAATGCCGCATGAAGCGAATGCGTTCGGTGGTCGGCACGCATCGGATCGGCGTTGAATAGTCCAATGCCGACAGGTCCTTGACTTGCCATCGGCGCCACCGCAACACGGGGCGAAATACTCTCTGCAAGTCGATCAACCGAAATACGGCCCGCCCGTCCCGATTGTGCGAAATGAAGATGTGCGAGAGATACAGATCCCGGTGAATCAGTCGAGCCCCGTGAAGGGTGCGCACCAAGAAGGCCAACCCCTCGACCAGTCGCCGTCTCTCACGCCAGTCGACGTCGCCGCCGGGACCCAGGTGAGCGGGCACCCACCGCTCGAGAGACTCGCCCGGAATCGCCTCGGTCACGACGAAACTGCGCCGCTCGAAGATCCCCCGCATCTTCTCGCCAAGAGCCACCGGAGTCAGCGTGGGCACACCCGCGGCGGCGACGCGACCGATGTTCCGCCACTCCCACCACGCCGCGCTGTGGACCGGCCTACACAGAAACATCCGACGCAATTGCTCGCCGAGCGGGGGAGTCTCGTATCGCTTGACATACAGCGTTCGCTGCTTGCCGCCGAGTTCGGTGAGTTCCACGCGCAATCGCTGTCGCCACGATCCGATGTTGGCCTTGTCCAGCCTCTCGCCAACGTCCGGGCGAAACACGGAACCGAAGTTGACCAACCCGCTGTCCTGAAGAATGGGAATGAAGGCTTCGTTGACGGTGATCCGGCCCACCCGAATGAAACGCTGTCGATGATAGGGAACGGCGTCGTCGGGCATGGGCACGCCCTGCCGCCGCGAAACCCAACTCTCCGAAATGAGGCGGCCCGCCCATGCGAATTCCCGCTCCATCAGCGGTCGAACGGCGTGCCAACCTCCGCGCACGCCCATGGAGTTGACGTAACCGTGGGCGAAACGAAGCAAATCCGTGGCCCTCAACGGATGGGTCCGTAGCGAGCGCAAGAGCGCCCGCAGGTCCTTCCCCCGAGCCCGCGGGGAACCGCCGGAGTCCATTCGCTCGACGTCGATCAGAAAGAACGACCATCGGTTCGACGTATCGGTGGTCGACATGGCCGATACGAAGATATGCTTGGCCACCATGTCCGGCCAGATCAGCCGGGCGCGGTGTATCCTCCCGACAAACGCGCCGAGCTCTTGCGCCAGCCGACGCCGCTCATAGCCGATTCGCGGCTCAGTCGAAGACTGAGTCAGGCGTCGAACGGCTTCATCCAGACTCTCCGGCGCCGGCACCGCGAGAATTAACAGGAAGGCCTGCCTCGGAATGCCAAGAACCGACCGTTGCCCCCACGCCACCGGCCGCATGACCTCGATGCCGCGATCCTGACATCGCTCGATCGCCTTCCATTCCTTCAACGGCTGAGCGTGGGGCCGCCGACCCGCCAGGAGATCCTCAAGAACATGCTTGATCGGCGAACGGTAGACCCGCTTCAGAAAGAGCCGGGTGCTCGACGGTCCTTCACCGAGCAGGATCAGGGAGGTGTCTCGATGTTTGTGCCGCCCGACAACCATCCCCGAACGCAAGGTCATCACCGAATCGAAATCGCTCAGATCGAGTCGGCCGAACAGCTCCCGATGACCGGGCTGGACATAGACGGTTGAGCCCATGACGCTCCCTACTCGTCCAATGACAGAAGCCGCATTTTGGCCCGTTCGTATCGCGTTCGATCCGCCAGAACGGCCGTGATCAGGCGACGGTCTTCGCGATTGAGCCTTCGGTGGCCTGCGTAACCGACATACCAACGCAATCGCTGCGTTCGGCTGAGATAGGCCCGGGCAAGCTTGTCCAGGTTGGAAAGATCGCGAAGCCTTCCGTGCTCGCGCCGGAGCCGAAGGTATCGAGGTCCGCCGCGCGGTGCGTCGATCAGGAACACCTCGGGGTTCGAGGGAACCGTGCCCGTTCGAATCAGGATGTTCCGCCATTGAAGGTCGATGTGGAAGAAATGGACGGCGTGCATCCGACGGACCAGATCCGCCGTGTTCCGGATGAGAGCCTCCTGGCGGATCCGCTCGTCACGACTGATGTTGTCCTTCCAATGACGCCGGGCATATTCGTCCAACTGAGCGGTATTCGGCAGACCCAACGTCAGAATGAATGCGTCATGCAACATCAGCCACTTGCGTCGCCGACCGGTGGCCACCACGTCCGGCACGCAAGGCCCGACCCATCGGCGAAGAAACTCGTAGTTACGGTATTCGACGGCCGGCTTGTCGCGCCGCAATAGGAACCGCCATCGACGACGTCGATACACGTACTTCTTGAGGTAAAAGGTCGTGGTCGGCTGCCCGTTCGATTCGGCGACATCCAGCCGATAGGTCTGTGTGCTGAGCCGTTGCCATACAAGATCGTCCGTCTGGTACCGGATGAAGTCCTCGTACTGCCTCAATCCGCACGCCTCCAGGACTCGCTGATACCGTCGATCGTGCCACGTCACTGATCGTCCCATCGGCCGTCGCCCCTCCCCCGATCAGTTGCCCATCCGGTCCAGACGCTCCACGTCGCAGATGTGCCGACTGAACAGCTCATTGAGCTGAAGCCGTCTCATCTCGTGCTTGCGGAATGCTTTCGACCGACCGATCACCCCGGCCATCCAGGAGCGTTCCGTACCGTCGAATCGCTCCTTCAGCAAGTAGGTTCGCGCGAAGCGGGCCATGTCGGCGCGCGAACAGAAGGTGGGCGCAATCGCCGTCAACTCAGCCAGATCCTCCATGATGCGCCGACGACGACGGCTCTTACGCCAGATTCGGCGACCGAACACCGCATCGACGAAGTAGAATTCGCAACCGCCTTCGCCCAGAATGCGCACCAGAACGTTCCGCCAGAAGAGTTCTCCATGAACGATCCCCTGGTCGTGCATGTGGCGAACCTGTCGCGCGAGCATGTTTACCATCTCGCGGCGACGGCGAAAGGCCGCGGGTGAATGGTTGTTCCCGACATGTTGCTGCGCATAGGTCACCAAAGAGACGGCCCCCGGAACGGCCTCGGTAATCAGGAAACAATCGTGGAGGAAGTGCAGGCTTCGCCGCTCTCCATAAGCGATCGGACGGACGGCATGAATGCCCAGGCCACGCATCGTGGAAAGCGAATGAAACTCCGCTCGCACCCGACTCAGACCAAAGAACGTTCCACGAAACATCGCCTTGATTCGGTTTTGCCAACGAGGATAGTGGTACCGCTTGACAAAGACCCTCAGTCCGGGCGTGAGCTGGATCTGAATCGTGTCGGTGGTTCGGCTCCATGCCGAGAGGCGGTCCCCGGTGCAGTTCAGCACGGCCTCGACGGTATTCAACCCCGCCTGACTCAGCGCCTCGGCGTAAGCCGGTTCGACATACATGAAATCCCGGTGGCCCACCCGCGGTACCTCAGCATTCCTTGGCGCGAATCTTTTCCCATATCAACGTGGTCGAATGATCCTTCGGATCGCCGACCGCGGCAAAACGAATCCCCAATCGCTTCACCGTCTCCCGTTCCGGCAGCCTCTCCAGACTCCAATCCGTTCCCTTGGCGTGAACGTGCGGCCGCACCAATTCGAGTAGCTCATCCACCGTCGGAGTGTAGAAGCCGGTCACGTAGTTCACACACCGCAAGGCGGCCACAAGCTCCATCCGCTCCGCCAGAGGAAGAACCGGCCTGCCCGGCCCTCGACTCCGACGAATCGACTCGTCGCTGTTGATCGCAACGACAAGCACGTCCCCCTCCGCCGCGGCCGCTTTCAGATACCGAAGGTGCCCCACGTGCAGCAGGTCGAAGCCGCCATTCGTAAAGACGACCGTCTTGCCCGCCGACCGATCTGCGGCAACCAACTCGGCCAAACGATGGTGATCTTTCACAATGACGGCAGAGTACTCTCGCATTTTCGTCCCGGACCGACACACACACGCTAGGTGTCGAGGCTGAAGACAACATTCTTCAATTCCGCCGGCGTCACGGCGGCCGCCCCCTCTTTCATCACGACAACGCTTGCCGCGCAGTTCGCCAGTCGGGCGGCGTCAAGCATCCCCACCCCCGCCGCCAGTCCGGTGGTGAGCACGGCCGCCACGGTGTCGCCCGCGCCTGTAAGATCGACAATCTCATCCGTACCGACGGCCGGAATGTGCTGCGGCGATTGATCTCGTTCGTACAGGAGCATCCCCTGGTTGCCCAAGGTGATCAGGACGGCCGCGACGTCCAAGCGACGACTCAACTCGCGAGCGGCCGACTTCATCTGCTCAATGCCGCCGTTCGAGATCGAGGTCGCCTGAATCGCCTCCTCTTCGTTGGGTTTGATCACGGTCACTCCATGGAAACCCAACGTGTCAAAACGGCTGTCCGCCAAGACCGGTTTCCGCCGGGCAATCGACCGCATCACATCCTTCAACTCCGGACCGAAACACTGGTAGCCGTAGTCGCTGATCACCCACGCGCCGACCCGATCGTCAAGTCGCCGCACCTGCTCCATCAATGCGGCTCGCATCGACTCGGACGGGGCCGAAGGCTCGCGATCCAGCCTCGCCAGTTGTTGCCGGATCGTATGCCGGGCGCCCGCCAGCAAGCGTGTCTTGCTGGTCGTGGGGCGATCCGAACGGAACACGATCCCCTCGGTCGCCACCCCTTTGGCCGCAAGTGTCGACGCCAGGTCGTGACCCGCTTCGTCTTCCCCGACGAGGCCGACGACATGCACAATTGCCCCCAAGGACGCCGCATTGACCGCCACGTTGGCGCCGCACCCGGGAACCAACCATTGATGCTCAAACCGAACCACCGGAACCGGTGCTTCTCGACTGATTCGTTCGGTCAAACCGGAAATGTAGATGTCCGCGACGAGATCCCCCACGACCCCCACGCGCGCGCCGGCCAACCGTTCCACCTGTCGGCCAAGTCGAGATGGGTGAGCAACGGTCATCGACCGGCCGGCTCCCCGACTCCAAGTCGGTTGCGCAACAACTCCGAACACGCCGCGAAAACATCCTCCACGCTGATCCGCGTCATACACCGATGATCCGTCGAGCATCGGCGTTTCATGCATGGACCGCAATCCACCCGCACGAAGATCTTCCTCTCCAACGGATACTTACACTCGGTCCATGCCGGATCCGTCGGACCGAAAACCGTGACCACCGGCACGCCAAACGCACAAGCGAAATGGCGCGGACCCGTGTCGTTCGTGAGCAGAAGATCGGCGCGACGAATCAGCGCCTTCAGTTGACCCAACGGAATGATCGGATCGTCGAGGAAGACGGCCGGCTGAGTCATCTCGTGCCGAATGGCCTGCAGAATCTCGCGCTCATCGGGACCGCACGGCACCACGATCTGGGCCCCCAATTCGGCGACAAGGCGGTCCGCCGTCGCCGCGAACCGCTCCGGCGGCCAACACTTGACCGAACCGAACGCCGCCCCCGAGTTGACGACCACGATCGGATGATCCGTGCGAAGCCCGTGCCGCACAAACAGCTCATCGACGGCACGCTCGTCGGCCGGCTGAGTGAAGAGCCGAATGGTATCCACCGGTTTGCAGCCCAGGTAGTCGGCAACGGCGCCGTAATACCTCACCATGCTGACCGGTACGTATTTGCCCTTCACACGATGGGCCACCAGCCGATCGGTCAGCAACAGCCCCCTTCCGTCGCGGTCATAACCGACGCGACGCTTTGCACCCACCAACGTCGTCAACAGCGCCGACCGGAACGAGTTGCTCAACAAAACGGCCAAATCGAACCTGCGACTCCTCAGATCGGCCGCCAACCCCAGGAAACTCCGCTGGCGATCACGACGATTCTTGCCGCCGGGCCACAAGGCCACCTCATCTGTCCAGTCACTTCCGGCGATCAAGTCTCGAACATAGGGCTTCATCAAGAAGGTGATCCGCGCATCCGGAAACCCTTGGCGCAACGCCTGAAGCGTCGGAGTCGCCAGAACGACATCACCAACCCAATTGGGCAACACAACCAAGATGGAATCCGGCTTTCCCGCCGGATGTTCTCGCTCGTCACTCATGGTGGGTACATTCTATGGCCGTCGGACTGGCCATACAAGATTGTAGTCCTTCGCCCGCTGCCGTCGGCCGGAACCCAATTCCTCAGTTGAGCAAGCGTCCTCAACCTAAATGCCCAGGCTTAGGTGGCCACGATATTCACCAGCTTGCCTTTCGGGCTGCCTGCCACACGGATGTTTCGAATAGTCTTACCCGCAATAGCCTGTTTGACAACCTCGTCAGCCAATGCCTTGGCCTGAATCGCTTCGTCGGTCGCGTCGGCCGGAACGGTGAAGCGAGCCCGCACCTTTTTCCCGATCTGAACTGCGACCTCAATCTCGGGTTCCCGGGCCAGATTTTCGTCATAGAGCGGCCAAGTTTCGAAGGCAATCGACCGGGACCATCCGTTACCCTCCAGCCGTTGCCAGAGTTCCTCGGCGATATGAGGCGCGAACGGCGCAAGTACCTTGACAAAATCCGCAAGAACCTTCCTGGGACGGATCTCACGGCTCGTCATCTCGTTCACGAACACGATCATCTGTGCAATGGCCGTATTGAAACGCATCCGCTCGATGTCGTCCCCGACCTTGCGAATCGTCTGATGAAGCACCCGCAAGGCGTCCTGATCCGGCTCGACGTCCTTGACGGCGGCCACAAGGTCCCCCGTGTCCGGATCAACCACCAGTCGCCAAGCCCGCTGCAGAAAACGATGGACACCCGGGACGTCCCGAGTGTTCCACGGCTTGGCCGCATCGAGAGGCCCCATGTACATCTCGTAGAGCCGGAACGTGTCGGCCCCATACTCTCTGACCTGGTCGTCGGGGTTGATCACGTTCTTGAGGCTCTTACTCATCTTCTCGACGGCTTCCTTCAGTTTCTCCCCCGTCTGCTTGTGGTAGGCGCCGTCCTCGCGGAAGTCGATCTGATCGTACCCGACATAGATGTCGCGGCTGTCCCGATAGGCAAAGCTGCGAATCATGCCTTGGTTGAACAGTTTCGTGAACGGCTCGGGTGTCGATACATGGCCCAGGTCAAACAGTACCTTATGCCAGAACCGAGAGTAGAGCAGGTGAAGAACGGCGTGCTCGGCGCCACCGACGTAGAGGTCGATCGGCATCCAGTACTTCTCTTTCGCCGGATCGACCATCCGACTCTCGTTCAGCGAATCGATGAATCGCGTGAAATACCAGCAGCTTCCGGCCCACTGGGGCATGGTGTTCAGATCGCGACGATAGGTCCGGCCGTCGCGCCGAACCGTAACCCATTCCTTCGCCCGTCCTAACGGCGGATCCGGCAGCACATCGCTTTCTCCCGTCGACGGCGTCGGCTTGAAATCTTGCATCGGCGGCAGTTCCACCGGCAATTCGCCTTCGCCCACCGCCACCGTGCTACCGTCGTCACCGTGGAGAATCGGGAACGGTTCGCCCCAATACTTTTGTCGTGAGAAGATCCAGTCGCGGAGCTTGTAGTTGACGGCAAATCCGCCGCACTCCTGCTCTTCGAGCCACTTCACAATCTTCTCTTTGAACTCGGCCGTCGGCAGACCGTTGAATCGACCGGAGTTGACGGCAAAACCATCGCCGGAAAAAGCGGCGCCGACGATTTCAAAGTAGCGCCCCCCCTCCAAGAGCGATCGCAATGTGCCCGGATCCTTGATCAACGCGCCAGGGAACCAGCGATCTATCGCGGAACGCCACAAGTCAAGGTTGGACGCCTTCGCCGGTACCGGCTCGGCCGGTCCGCTTCCCCAGCCGGCGACTCCCTCGTCCGGTCGAGGAACCTTGAGGTCCTCCGGCTTTGTCTTTTGCAGGAGATTGAGAATATCCCCATAGCCTTGCTGCGGATCGGCGGCCTTCATCGCCCACAAGCAGGCCAGATACATCCGCCAGTTCTGCTCGACGTCGTGCAGACGACCGCCATGTTCGGTGAAATAGCGCGCGGCCTGAAGTGGCCATGGATGCACCACGTCCACGATCGGTAGCTTGAAGGCCTTGGCAAACTCGTAGTCACGTTCGTCGTGCGCCGGAACGGCCATGATCGCCCCGGTGCCGTAAGTCATCAGCACGTAGTCGGCGACCCAGATCGGAATCCGCGCCCGCGGATCGTCCTCCGGATAGACCGGATCCAGCGCGTAGGCACCCGTGAAGACACCCGTCTTCTCCTTGGCCAGATCGGTTCGGCTCAAATCGCTCTTTCGCGACGCCTCCTGACAATAGGCCTCGACTTGGGCCTTCTGATCCGCTGTCGTGATGGCCTCGACCAACGGGTGTTCCGGAGCAAGCACCATGTACGTCGCGCCGAACAACGTGTCGGGACGCGTCGTAAAGACGCGGATGACCTCGCTCAACCCGGCCCGCCGCGCGGCGTGGACGGCCTCGTCGGCAAGCGGGAAATCCACATCGGCCCCTTCGCTTCTTCCGATCCAGTTGCGCTGCATCAGCTTGATCGGCTCGGGCCAGTCCAGGCCGTCGAGGTCGCGAATCAGCCGTTCCGCGTACTTCGTAATGCGGAGCATCCATTGCTTCAGGGGGCGGCGGTAGACGGGATGATTGCCCCGATCGCTCAGCCCCTCATTGGTCACTTCCTCGTTCGCCAGAACAGTCCCCAGGGCGGGACACCAGTTCACCGGCACCTCGGCCTCGTAGGCCAACCGGTGGTCATCGATCACTTCCCTCTGCTCTTCAACTGACAGCTCGTTGAAGTGGCGCAGCCCGGGTGGACCGCCCGTCCATGCATCGATGACCCCGCCGTCGGGCGTCGGATTGATCACGATGTTGCCCGAGGGATCCACGAGGCGACGCCCCTGCTGCAACTCCTGCATTAAGACGGAAATGGGCCTCGCACGGTCTGCCGCGTCGTCGTACCAGGCGTTGAACATCTGAAGGAAGATCCACTGCGTCCATTTGTAGTACTTCGGATCCGAGGTCGCCAGCTCGCGGTCCCAGTCGTAGCTGAAACCGAGTGATTTGATCTGTCGACGAATGTTGTCGATGTTCTGCTGCGTCGTGACGGCCGGATGAACGCCGTGCTCGATCGCATACTGCTCGGCCGGCAGGCCGAAGCTGTCCCACCCCATCGGATGCAGGACGTTGAACCCTTTCATCCGCTTGTAGCGTGCAATGATGTCGGTGGCCGTGTAGCCTTCGGGATGGCCGACGTGAAGCCCCGCCCCGCTCGGATAGGGAAACATGTCGAGAACGTAGTACTTGGGCTTCTTCGGATCGAACCCCGGATCCCCCGGGCCTAGCGTCTTGAAGGTCTTGTTCTTCTCCCAGTACGCCTGCCACTTGGCCTCAATGGCCGCGAAGTCATAGCTTCCAGCGGGTTGTTCAGCACTCATAATTCCAGACCTTGCCTACGAGTGGGACTGCATAGATTCCGAAAAGCCAGGATGTTACGCTCCTGCGCTCCAACGTACAAGCGCGACTGACTGAGCGAAAACGAAAGGCTAGTCTAACCGCAATCGCTGGTAGTCGCCGGGGCGTAGAATCAGCGTCCCACCGATAGTCCTGCCAAAACATGGTCTGAAGTGCTTGTCGCCGGTGAGCAAATGGCTCGCCCCACATGCGATGGCGGCCAAGACAATCGGACGGTCCTTTTGAGGGAGTTCAACGCCTTGGGGTAGATCGATTGCGGGCACCCGGGTCACCAAACGGAACGGACGAAGAAACCCCGCGAGAGCTTCGGTACGGTGAGGACACTTCAGGGCAACGTTGTGGTAAGCTTCTGCCGCCGCATAAGAAGACGTAATCTACTCGGTGTCGGACAATCTCGACAACATCGAAAGCCGGCACGTCGGGTCATGCGCTACAGAGAAGAGAATGTTCGCGTCCAGGAAGACTCGATCCACTACGGCGCTCCAACCGGTTTGTCGTGGTCAGTCTTCTCAAGATCCAACCCCATTTTCCGCACCAGCTTCACGGCTCGCGCCTAATCATTCGAATCTACGGAGTTGAAAAGCAGGAACTCCGCGACTCGCTCATCGGAATAGGTCTCCACATGCACGTGAGCACGGGCGGCTTTCACCGTTCGACTTCGTGGAACACTCGCTTTCCTGCGTGTCTTCGTACTCATGATCGCACCTTGTCTCATGCGTTCATCACGAGCTCTCACCGACAACCCGTGCCTTCGGTGCCTATTCTATCACAGACAGGCCGGAACCTAGCCTGCATTTGCAGACAGTGCCAACCCGTAGGTGGGACTGAACGCCTGTCTAGGGGCGGGCCGACGTGATCCGCCCCCGACAGAGATTATTCGCTAAGAGAAGGTCACCTCATCCTTCGCAACGTCGTACCTGGCGATCTTCCCCTTCACCATGCCCTGCATCGCCATCGCAAGCGCCGTATGGACGCAGTAGCCGAATTCGATATGACTCTTCGGCTTCTGGCGGGTACGAACGCAATTCAGGAAGTCCTTCCAGTGTTCGATCGTACTGCCGAGCTTGGTGCTCTTGAGTTCGACTCTCTCGGCCTTCTTGCCCTTGCCCTTGCCGCCCTGTTGCGGATGGAACTGGACGTTCTTGCAGCCTTCTTCCCAGCTCGTCGCGTCGAACGTCAGGGCGCCCTCGTCACCACGAATGGACGGGCCGGTGTTGAAATCGTTCGCCAACGTGCAAACCAACACGACCGAGAGCTTCTCGGGATAGTCGATGCAGCAGTTGAACGAATCCGGGACCTCGCGATCGTACGTCGTGTACTCGAAGATCCCGCCCGACGCGGCCGTCATTGAGGGGCAGCCAAGACCGAGCATGTAGACAAAAGGCGTGAAGACGTGCGGCAGCAGGTCCGTGCTCGGACCGCCCGCATAGTCCAGATACTTCCGCCAACTGAAGAATCGGTCGACCGTGAACGGCACCTTGGGGGCATCGCCCAGGAACGCTTCCCAGTCGAGATCCGGGCCGGGCTTGGCGTTCGGATCGGGGATATGCATCCGCTCGCCCCAATCACCGTTCCGGTAGTAGCCCGCCTGGATGAGCCGGGGCTTGCCGATCATGCCCTTCTTAATCAACTCACCCACCTCCGCCCAGATCGCGCTCGACGTCCCCTGCGTCCCAACCTGAATTATGCGGTTCAGCTTCAGCGTCTCATCTCGAAGCTGTTTCGCCTCGGCAATCTGCAGCCAGTGTCCCAGCGGCTTCTCGCAGTACACATCCTTGCCCGCACGAACCGCATCAAGCGCATGCGGGATGTGCAAACGGTCGGGCGAGGACACACACACCACATCGACGTTTTTGTCGGCCAGGAGATCGCGATGTTTCCTGTAGGCCTTGGCCTTCGTCTCCGCCGCGATCTTGTTCATCCGGGGGGCGTAGGCGTCACAGACGGCCACGATTTCCAGCTTCTCACCCTGCTTGATCAGTTCCTGAACCGCATGAACGTGCGAGGCCCCGCGCCCACCGACCGCAATGAACCCGACGCCGAGCTTCTCATTCGCCTGGGCGGCGGAAACCCGTGAGATCTTCGCCGTCGTCGCCGCGGCGGCCGTCGCCGCCGCCACACGAATGAAACCACGACGCGTCAACTCGTTTGAACGCCCGTTCATAGAAGATACCTCCGATAGCAGCGGTCGCGGAAGTTGGAGCCCGATTTCGAACCCGTTCGGGCCGACCGGCCGCTCGAAATCCACTGTGAAGAGTGTAGTCAACCGTCCCATCGTGTAAAGATCCCCTGAGTATCGAGGACAGGATGTCGCGGAGGATGCGAGAGAAACGCCCTACAGGCTGGAGACGAGATCAAACTCCATGCGCGGCTGTCCGGTGAGCTCCGTGCGCGTCGTCAGCCACCGACGAAGTGCCTCTTGCTTGACCGGCACGTTCCCCAGGCTGGCCAGTTCAATCGCCGCCGCACCGCTCGCCAGGTAGACCGCCTGCATGACATGGGCGCCGGCCGCCAGACCCATGGTGATCGTTGCCAGCAGCGCATCGCCACAACCCAACCGGTCGATGACTCGGTGGGCCAGGCTGGGCAGATGGTCGCTGCGAAGCCGGCCCGACCACTGCGGTGAGGTGCGATTCTGGCTCGGCCGGTCGAAAACGACGAGACCGTCTTTTCCCAAGGTCACACACAATCGGCACGCCTGCGTCTTCTGCAGGACGGTGTAGGCCACGTCCGCCAGGCCGCTATCGAAGTCGTGAACCGACGCCCTGAGTTCCCGCTCGGTGGGACACATCAGATCGATTGCCCCCAGACCGAGCAGGTTGCCCTTTCGGCCGCTGACGTCGCCGGTAATCACCGCGTGGCCGCGCCGCAATTCAGGCAATACGGCCCCGGTCAGCGCCGGGCTGATCGTCCCGTAACCGAAATCGCAGAAGATCACGCCATCCGCGGTCCGACCATGTTCGACGATTGAATCGACCGCATGATGAAGCGTGACCGAATCGAGGGGCTCGGCCTGCCCCTGTTCGACCTTGAATAGCTTGCTGTCCTCGACGAGGTAACGAGTCTTCTCGATGATGCCGTGATGGTTGTTCAACAGAATCGGCTTGACACCCTCGTCGAGAAGCACCTTGCGAACGTGCTCACTCGTCTCGTCCGGACCGATCGCGCTGACGATGATAGGCTTGCCCCCCAACCCGGCGACGTGACGGGCAACGATCGCCGCCCCGCCGACATAACACTGTTCGTCCAGCTTTCGCAGCGACATCATCGGCGATTCGCTGGCCACATCGAGGGCGTCGCAGAGCACGTAACGATCGAGAACGATGTCGCCGACGACCACGATGCGCTTGCCCGCCATTCCGTTGAGTAATCGCTCCGTCGACGCGGGATCGAGCGCATGCCGCCGGCAGAACGTTCGAAGGCGATGCCATTCGAGATCCGGTTGATGCCCGATCTCGCTGATGAGCTGGGTGCTGCTGAGGACCACATCCCCGCTGGAGAAGAGCACACGCCCGCCGTTGCGTTCGACGATCTCGCGTTCCGCCAGAAACCCCGGCGACGCGCTGAACTGATATTCGCGCCCCTTCACATAAAGGTCGGGCTTGACGTGCTCCAAGATCTCGCCGGCCGTTGGATTGGGATCGATGTAGACGTAGTCCACGAACTCCAACGCCGCCAGGCTCTCCGCCCTGAGTTCCTGCGGGATGTAGGGCCGCATCACCCCTTTGCCGATGGAGGAGTCGCCCGTCAGGCTGACGACCAGGACGTCTCCTTGCCGCTTGGCAAACTTCAGGTAGCGGATGTGGCCCGGGTGAACGATGTCGAAACACCCATGGCATTGCACGATGACTTTGCCGGCCGCTCGGGCGGCCTGCACCTGACGAACCAGGTCGGGCAAATCAAGAATCTTGGGGCTGCTATGTTCCAAAGTGGCCACCCGTCGATCTCGAACCCCTTCAGCGCAGGGGTACTCCCTCCTGAAGGTTATCGGTCGCTGCCGGAGCAGACTTGAAAGGGAATTCGACGCCAGCGGACCGAAAGAATCGTGACACCGATGTAGACGTAATCCATTGATTAGAAATCACTTATCGAGATCGACTAAAAGGCAATAATTCAGACCTATAATGGGCTGTTCCATGCGCATGTTATCCACGCGTTCCAGCCTTGTTAGATGGGCGGGGGGCCGTCACACATCGCCAGTGTCGCAGTTGGGAGGAAAATGCCGCCCGCAGGCGAACCGGGCTGTCCCCAACGCCGACTCGTTGCCGCAACTTCGGCAGACCAAGTAGCCGGGCTGCGCCGGCCCGGCGGCTGTCGGTCCAAGAATCCTCTTCCGCATTCTCCGGTCAGTCTACTATTCGATCCGCCCAAGCACTCGCAACAGCCCGTCCAAGATCGTGTAGGGATGCGGCGGGCAGCCGGGGACATACAGATCCACGGGGACAACGGAGCCGGCCCCGTTGTGAACCTCGGGATGGTCGACGTAAGGCCCGCCGGAGATTGCGCAAGCGCCGACGGCGATGACGATCTTCGGCTGCGGCAGGGCCTCGTACGTCTTCTTCAACGCAAGCCGCATATTCTCCGAAACCGGCCCGGTGATCAGCAGCCCGTCGGCATGACGCGGGCTCGCCACGAATTGAATGCCGAACCGGCCTAGATCGAAAACCAGCGTGCCCAGTACGTTCGTATCCGCCTCGCACGCATTGCATCCACCGGCACTCACCTGGCGCAGCTTCAAGGAACGGGCAAAGAGCTTGTGGAGCTTCTGTTCGAACCTGGCCGCCAACTTCAGCGGCTCACAGCCCAGGACCAGGTCTTCCCGTGCACGAGTGGCCATCCGATAGTCCTGCGTAAACTGAATCGCCCCCGCCGGACAGGCAGCGGTACACTCGGCGCAGAAGAGGCAGCGGCCCAGATCGACCGTGCAGGAACCGTTCGCGGTCCTGATCGCATCGGTCGGGCATACAGCCGAGCACCCCGCACATCCGTTACGGCACTTGTCCCGCGCGATCTTCGGGCAGCCGCGGTAGCGATCCGGAAGCGGAGGGGCCTTCTTCGGAAACGGATACGTCCGATGCCCCTGTCTCAGACGTTCGAACAAGGCCCTCATGCTCACACATCCTTACAGATCATGTCCGCAGTAGGACAGGTTGAAGCTCTTGTTGCAGAGCGGGAAGTCGGATATCTGCTGCTCGCGCAGCGCCATCGCCAATCCCATCCAGTTGTGGAACGAGGGATCCACGACCTTGTAGCATTCGAGGCGACCCTGTCCGTCCGTGACGGCCACATGGCAGATCTCACCTCGCCAGCCTTCCACAAGCGACACCACCATGGAACTCGGACGAAGTGCGCCGACATCAACTCGCGGCGGTCCATCCGGCAGGGTCTCGAGTTGCTCGCGGATGAACGCCACCGATCGATTGATCTCAAGCCACCGGACCTGGGCTCGGGCAAAGACGTCGCCCGTATGCCATGTCGATACCGGAATGTGCGAGAACCGGAAGATGCCGAAAGGGTGTTCGAATCGAACGTCGCGCTCGACACCACACGCGCGGGCCGCCACGCCTACCAGTCCCAGTTCGTCGCACATCGGTCGGGATACGGTGCCAGTGTCTTCAAACCTCGCAAAAACCGAAGGGGTGTCCCACAAGAGTGCGACTGCCCCCGACACGCTCTTGAACGTGCGGGTCAGTCGATCGAGCAAGTCAACGGATCGCATCTCGTCCAGATCAAACGCAACGCCCCCGGGGCGAATCCACCCTCTCCCGAATCGGCTGCCGCACGCCCGAGCGGTCATGTTAAGGAAGTCACCGCGTAGACGACCACAGTAGGAAGCCGTCGGCAGATAGCCGACGTCGCCCGCCAGCGCACCCAGATCACCGGTATGGTTGGCCAGCCGTTCGAGTTCGAGCGCAATACCGCGCACTGCCTCGGCGCGAGGTGAAATGGTCGTTCCCGTAAGCGCTTCGATCGCCTGGCAGTAGGCCAGTGCATGCCCCACTGTCGTATCGCCGGCCAGCGTTTCCGCGTAGTGAATCGTCCGCCGGTTCGGCCCCCCCACCATCGCCCGTTCGACGCCGCGATGCTGATACCCCAACGAAATCTCCAGGTGCATCACGTCCTCGCCGTGACACTGGAAGCGAAAGTGACCGGGCTCGATGATCCCCGCGTGCACGGGCCCGACCGCAACCTCGTGCACTTCCTCCCCTTCGACTCGGTAGAAATCGGTCACGCACGGGAGAATCTCGTCCTTGGGACCCCGCCCCCACGCGTCATGCCCCGGCCGGTAAGACCTGTGAAACCGGATCGGCTTCAACCACGGGTGCCCTTCGGGCCGAACGCCCCACTGCTCCGCGATTTCCCGCTCGAACCAATGGGCCTGGGTACAGTCCGGGGTCAGTGCCGGGTAGCTGTCGCTCACGTCGGTAGCCACCGCAAGGAGCGTGCCCGGTTCCGAGCCCGCCAGAATCGCCGTCAGTCGAACGTGTGCCGGCTCGCCCACCGAACGGCCAAACAGCGTTACTAATCTTCCCCCAGGCCGCTCGGTCAATTGAAGGACGGCCTCTCGGAAGTCGACGACCGGCACGACCGGCACATGATCCGCGTCCGTGACGTGTTCGTTGTAGGTATGTAGAACCGAATTCGAAATCATGGCTTGCCTTCAATGATCGCAGCCGCCTGTTCGAGCCCTTGCACCAACAGGTCCGGAATCCAAAGGCCCAGCACCACCAGCACCACCAGCAAGATCCCGACGATCGCCCGATCGAGCAGCCCCGCATCCTCCTGCCGAGCCGTCGAGGCCGGCAGCCCCCAAACGACGCCGGTCAGATGCCGCAGAGCCCCCACAAACACAATTCCAGCCCCCAGGAGGAACAGCCCCAGTGTCCAAAACGCCTTCTGTTCAACCGCCGCACGAACGATCAAGAACTCGCTCATGAAGATGGCGAATGGTGCAGCTCCAACGAGAGTTAGAAGGCTGCCGAGCAACCCCTTACCCCACACGGGGGCCGCTCGCAGACCGCCCGAAATGCGCCTCATGTCATACGTGCCATATACCTGCCCGATTCGGCCGGCGGAGAAGAAAGCCAAGGATTTGCCCAACGAGTGGTTCAATGCGTGCAACAGCGCGGCGAACGTGCCGAGGCCCCCGAGCCCAAGTCCGATGGCGATGATCCCCAGATGTTCGACGCTGCTATACGCGAACAGACGTTTCAGGTCTCGCTGGAACACGATGAACGCTCCGGCCAGCAAAACGGAGAGGATTCCGAACGTAAGCAACAACCGCATGGCCCAGTGGCCATGCCCCGTGGCGCCCTCCACCAGCGGAACATATCGCATGATGCAGTAGAGGGCGGCATTCAACATGAACCCGGAGAACAACGCGGAAACGGGCGCCGGGGATTGACTGTGAGCGTCCGGCAGCCAACTGTGCATGGGAGCCAGCCCCACCTTGGTCCCGTAACCCACCAGCAGGAAAAGAAACGCCAACTTGATCAGCTTGGGATCAAGCCCGGCGGCCTGCCGACTGAGGGTCGTCCACAGAAGTGCCTGCGACGCCGGAAGGTTGAGCCGATCGGCCGCCGCTCCGACGAACAGCGTCCCCATGAAGGCGAACGCGATACCGACCGAGCAGATGATGACGTACTTCCACATCGCCTCCAGGGAGGCGGGCGTTCGGTGGATGCAAATCAGGAAAGCGGTGACCAACGTCGTCGCTTCCATTCCCACCCACAGGATCCCGATGTTGTTGGAGACGAGCACCAACGTCATCGCCGCCAGTGCGCCAAACCAAAGCAGTGCGAATCGCCGGGCCAGATCATCCGTCAAGTGTCCCTCGCCGATCTCCTCGCGAAAGTAGACCCAAGCGTAGAACGAACTCAGCAGGAAGACGAGTGCCATGATGACGAGGTGGTACGCCGAGAGCGAATCAATGAAGAGCCACGACTGTGCGGCCTCCAGCGGCCCGGACGTTCGCACACCCCATGCGATGCCCAATACCAGGACCGTCGATGCCAATACTCCGGTGCAGACCGCCGCCAAGATGAGGCGAGGCGATCGGAGGGCAAGACATGCCGCGCCGCTGAAAAGCGGAACCCACAACACCATCCAGACCAGCCACGACGATTCCATACCGCCTCAGCCTTTCAACGTATCCAGATGGTCGACGTCCAGGCTGTCGAACTGGCGCTGGATGTGGAAGACCGCAAGCCCCATGACAAACACCGCCACGAACGCATCGAGAAGCACGCCGAGTTCGACCAGGAGCGGCATGTCTCCGAACATGACCACGCCGAAAATGTACGTGCCGTTCTCAAGCACCAGATACCCCAGAATCTGGTTCACGGCGTTCCTGCGGCTGACCGTAATGAATAGCCCCACAAAAATCATGAAGAACGCCACCGGCACCACCAGCGACGAGAAGGTCCGACCGAAGACCGGCAGGCGGGACGACAGCCACGCCGAAACCGACAACGCAATCAAGCCGACCAGAATCGAGATGGTGTATCCGACGTACGGCTCCACCTCGCGACGCACCTCCGCATCCCGGATGGCGCGGATCAGAAGCCGTGGAAAGACGATGCCCTTCAGCCCGATTGTGACAGTGCATAGAAACAGCGTGGACACCACCTGACCATTGTGCTGGGCAAGAAAGGGGAGAACACCGAGAACGATCCCCTGGAGCGCCACGCAGCGAATACACGTCCTGAGCTGGCTTGAACCCAATACGATCAGGTTCGAGAGGATCAGCACCAACATGACTCCGTCGACTTGAACGTTCACGACCTCACCTCGGCGAACTCAGTATCAACAGGAACGCCAGCCCGCAGAACACCGTTGCCCCCACCAGCAGATGCGGCACGTGGAGCAGTCGCAGGCGTGCCATCGAGGATTCGATCACACCTACCGCCACCGCCAACGCGAGCATGCCCCCCATCGCCACCAGAACATCCACGCCCGCCAGCCCGGACCGAACCGGCAGAAGAACACCGACGCAAATCGAACTCAGAATCCAGAGCTTGAGGGCGGCCCCGTAAAGAATGAAGGCGAAATCAGGTCCGCTGTGGTCGAGCACCATGACCTCGTGAATCATCGTCAATTCGAGGTGCGTGTTCGGATCGTCGACCGGGATGCGACAGTTCTCGGCCAGTAGAACGATGACAAAGCCCGCCGCAATGAGAACCAGGACGGGAAACAGCGGCACCCACTTTGCCAGCGTCAGTGTCGTCATCAGGCCCGACAGGGAGTAGCTTCCCGCACAGCGACATAAGGCCGCCAATCCCAACAGCAGCGCCGGCTCCGCAAATGTGGAAAACTGAACCTCGCGACTGGCGCCCATCCCCTCGAAACTGGATCCCGTGTCCAAAGCGGCCGTTGCCGTGAAGAATCGCAAGAGCCCAAGCAGATACGCCAGGAGCACGAAATCACCCGGAAATGCCACCAAGCTCGGCACCCCACCGAAGGGGACGATCGCCGCCGCCGCCAGCGTCGCCGCCAGCCCGATCACCGGCCCCGCCCGGAAGAGCCAGGAAGTCGTCTGACTGTATGTCGCCCCCTTCCGCAGCAGCTTCCATAGATCGAAGTACGTCTGAAACAAGGGCTGGCCCACGCGCCCCGCATAGAACGCCTTCGTCTTGTTGATGACGCCCAGCAGAAACGGGGCGAAGACGAGGGCGACTACGAGATTCAGCACGGCGAGTCGATTCATTCGTCTACCCCAGACTGAGTACCAACAAGCCAATCAGTGTGATCGCAATGTAAAGCACGTAGAGTTGAACGCGCCCCTGTTGAAGGCGTTGAAGGCGCGAAAAACCGCCGGCGATTCGCTCAAAGAGTGGTTGGTACAACCCTCCCTGAAACACGTCCGGCGTCTCGGTGGCCAGCGAGCTCTCGCTCGGGAAGACCCCCTCCGGCGGCAACGACCGGCGCCGTGTCCTCAAGAACATTCGAAACAGATACGTTAGGGGTTGGGCGTATGAAGATGACGTGTACTGCATCCGCGCCGTTGGCCGGGCGTACCCGCAGTCCCACGTCACTGTCCGCCCGACCGGATACCTGTTCACCAGCCGACTTCGAACAATCGCCAGGACCGCCACCATCCCCAGGAATACGACCGAACCGATGACGATCCAGCGCGCCGGCCCGGCGGCGCTGTCGAGCCCACCGCCTGTGCTCGAAGGCACCATGACGAGAATGTTCACGGTCGGTTTCAACGCGCGAACAACCAGCGGAGCCAAGAGACCCACCGCCGCACAGCTTAAGGCCAGTAGGACCATGGGAACTCGCATCGCCATGGCCACCTCGTGCCCACGTGCCGCATGGTTGCTTCGCGGTTCGCCCAGGAAGACGACGCCGAACGCCTTGGTGAAACACGCGACCGCCAGACCGCCGATCAAGGCCAATCCGACAATCACACCCAATGAAACCACAACCACGGCCGGGCCGCCGTCTGTCACCCCGCGAATGGCCCCCAGATAAATCAGGAACTCACTGACGAATCCATTAAGCGGAGGCAACCCGCAAATGGCCACGGCACCGACAAGGAATGTGGTTGCCGTCCACGGCATCCGCCTGATCAGACCGCCCAGGTGATCCATATTCCGTGTCCCGGTGGCATGGAGAACCGCACCCGCCCCAAGGAATAGCAGGCCCTTGAACAGCGCATGGTTGAGGACGTGGAGTAGGGCCCCCCCAAACCCGAGCGCCGCCAGAGCTGCCGATCCCGCGCTCTGCCCGACAAGCCCAAGGCCAACACCCAAAGCGATGATACCGATGTTCTCAACACTATGGTACGCAAGCAGCCGCTTGAGATCATGTTGAGCCAGGGCGAACAGAACGCCCAGGATACCCGACGTGAACCCGATACCGACCAAGAGCCACCCCCACCAGGATGGCGGCGTACCCAGCCACGTGAGCGAACGAAGCAGGCCGTAGATCCCGGTCTTGATCATCACGCCCGACATCAATGCCGAGACGTGACTGGGGGCGGCCGGATGGGCCTCAGGCAGCCATACATGCAGCGGCAGGAACCCCGCCTTCGCACCGAAGCCCACGACCGCCAGGACGAAGGCCACCGATACCCCTGTCGACGGCAACATCGAACCCGTCCGTCCCAATGTCGTGAAATCCAACGATCCCACCTTCTGTCCCAGGAAGGCGAATAAGGCCAGCAGGAACGCCGTACCCAGGTGAGTAGCCACCATGTAGATCCAACCGGCGGACCGAACCTCTGCACGCCGGTTCTCAAGGGTGACCAGCAAGAACGACGCCAGGGCCATCGTTTCCCAGGCAATGAGGAACACCACCGCGTTTCGCGCCATGAGCACCGTCACCATGCTGGCCACGAGCAGGTTGTAGTGGAACCAACTCGCACCACCCTGATCGGGAGCTTCTTGACCCTTCAAATAAGAGGCCCCGTAGAGTGCAGCCATCCCCCCCACCAGGAATACGGGAATGAGAAAGAACCCCGAAAGCGGATCCAGGCCGAGGCGAACAGCGCCGCCTGGAATCGACCACGGAATGAAGAAAGAGAGCGTGTTCCCTGCCAGCAACGGAGGGACCGTCCCGATCAGACCCACGCCACTGCCGACCAGAGCCGCTCCCGCTCCCACTACAGTGGACAATCGGCGTCGCCGTGCCAGACAAGCCGACAAAACACCGCCGCCCACCAAAACTGTCAACGATAGGAGCAGTAGTCTCATGGTCTCAGAGGAAGGTCGTTCCGCTACCCCGCATGAACCCGCGCATCGAGCAACTCATCGATGCGGCGGGCCTCGCCGAGAATCACATCGCGCGTTCCCGGATTCGAGATCACGGACTTGAACCCAGGATTCTGCAGGGCAAAGCTCAATCGGGAGAGCAATTGAAGGTGGGCCCGCACGGTAGGGCTGACCAGTGTGAACAGCGCATGCACCGGTTTGCCGTCCATGGCACCAAACTCCAAAGGCCGCTCGAGAAAACACAACGTGATCGATGGGTGCGTCACGTGCAGAACAATCGGATTGCGAGGGTGAGGTATCGCCACACCCTCTCCAATCGCCGTCGAACACGCCTGCTCCCTTGCAAGAATGACACGATACAAGAACTCCCTGTCCACCTCCTCCGGAAGCCGCATCGACTTGACTACCTCCCGCAACACGGCTTCCTTGTTTGACCCTTCGATACGGTAGAAGACCCCCCCTACCTCGATCGCCCGGGCAAGGCTCTGCGTATGATCCGAATCCGTGGGCTCCCGATAGATCTCCTCCGAGATCGGGATCTTCTTGGCCGTCACCCACTCCAGCAATTCCATACGACTGACACGATATTGATCTTGAACTTTGTAGGCGGGGATGGCGCCGTCCTTGATCCACCTGTAGACGGTCTTGTCTGAAACCCCAAGGAGCTGTGCGACATCTCGGACCTTAAGTTGCATATGTCTTTCGCTTAGGACAGAATTCTATTATTTACAAGTAATAGGACAGAATAGAATAGCCGTCCTATCTTGTCAATAGGGTAAGTCGCCCTTGAGTCTCCCCCGATCGGCCATGGACGTAACCAGCCTGCCCAAACCGACGGAGAATGTGAAAACGGTCTCTTCGTCGAGGGGCGCACGGACTGCGTCTGCGGCATCCAGGAACGCACTTTTGCGCCCCAGGCCCCGCGACACCAGGCCCATGTCTCTATAGAGGACTCAGCGGCTTGAAATGAGCGATCGGTGCTTCGTCAACAGTACCTACGGGGTCTTGCCCATAATGGGTAGAACGATGAAGTCCAGGACGAAAGATGCGATGGGCTCCCACCACGAACAGCCAAACAGAGTAAGGGTGAAAAAGGCGCCTACCACACACAGAAAACAGCACTTTGCCGTCTTACGCATTGACCTCTCCCGATTAGCAGTTGGGCAACGTGGAATCACTCTCCCCTTGCGGTATTCCGCCCCTTGCACACTTTCCGGTGCGTAGCCTTCCAGGCCGCCCATGACAGCCTATCTGTCCGTCCGACCAATTACAATGGCCACAAACAACACGCCCCCGGTTCTTGCGAACCGGAGGCGTGTGAGGAACTCCGGTTGTGGTGAGACACTACGCCCACCGCCGAACACAAACGAGCGCCAGCAACGCCAAGCCCGCCGCGGGCAAGAACGGTCCCAAGCCCGTCCCGCACTTGAACGTCGCCGTGATGCTCTTGCAGGTGTCCATCGTGATCGAAAGCGGGTTGTCCGTCTCATGTCCCGCCGGAACGTCCCCGCTCCATTCCTCAAAGTGCTTATTCTCGTTCGGCACCGCCGTCAGCGTCACTACGACATTCGGCTCGAGGAACACGGCGTTGGGATCGCACTCCACATATCCTTTGTCGGCACCGACGATAGTCATCACGATCGTATAAACCCTCACCAGGAACCCCCTGGGCAGTCCGTTGAGCGTCCCTGTCCCAACGATTTGGCCGTTCTCATTGATGGATTGTGCCGATTGGAGGACCCATCCGGAAGCCGGATTGATGAGGCTGTTCAGGTCGTAGATCGTACCGTTCTTCCAGAGTACGGCGCGGTTCTGGCCATTGGGATCCGATGCCGTGCCGACGATCAGTCCGCGGTTGTTGATGTCACCGACGATCGCACTGGTGCCGCCCGGAAGCGTACCGAGATCGGTCATCGTTCCGTTTGCGTAGAGAAAAGAGCGAACCACACCGTTGGGGTCACTCGAGGTCCCGACGATTTGTCCCGAAGCGTTGATGGCAATGGCCTGGCTTCCCGCCGTATACCCCGGGAGAACGCCCAAGTCGGTCATGACGCCGTTCTCCCAAAAGAAGGCGTGCTCCTGCCCACCGACGGTCTTGGCTTTTCCCACCACGTGGTTGCTGTCGTTGATGTCCCATGCGAAACTCGAGTTGCCGCCGAGCGAGCCGAGTTGTGTCACCGTGCCGCTCGACCATCGCAGAAATGCGTGGGGAGTATTCGGGTCGGTCTTCAAGTTCCAACTCCCCACGATGTGACCCCCGTTGTTGATCGCGTAAGCGCCGCTCAGATCATTCGCGTCGGCGGTCATCGAGCCGAGATCCGTCATCGTACCGCTGCCCGGCCAAAGAAAGGCATGATTGTGCGTGGCGTCGGTGAGGCTCATGTTGATTCCGACGACGTAGCCTGCGTCGTTGATCCCCCGTGCGGCGCTAAGAGCGAGCAGGCCCGATCCGGGCAGCGTGCCCAGGTCTGACAGCGTCCCGCCCTCCCACAGAAAAGCGCGTGGAAGATGGTAGTACACATAGATGGACGCCGCGCCCACAACCTGCCCGCTACTGCTCACGGCGAATGGGACGGCGGAGTAGTTCGGATCCGGGTCGAGAGACCCGAGGTCCGTTACGGCGTAGTACACCGCGTTGGCCGGCCCGGTCAGAACCAGAATCACGGCAACCGCCCCAGCCAGACAGCAAACCCGCGCACCGGATCTGGTACGACTCATCACTTTTCCTCCTCTGCAAAGACGTGATCTGTGCGTCGACAATGTGCTTGGACGAAGGCAGGCCCCGGCGTCACAACCCGACCACCCCCAGGGGTACGACACAAAGCACCTGCATTCCCACTCCAGCGCTTTCTTATTACCGCGCCGGTCACGAGATGTCAATCCCCGACACTCGGCTCCGCTTTTCTCTATCTCATTAACCGGCTTTGCGTTGCATCACCCCCCGAGTGTATGATCACTCTCAGGTTAGTCGATGCGAACGGCGGCCGAGTCCAGACCGCACCTCCGGAGGAGCCATCCATGACGCAACGGACACATCGCGAACGGTTCATCATGGCACTGGAGTGCAAACAGCCACCGGGACTCGTGCCGCATTTCGAATTGGTCTTCTATCTCACGATGGAGGCCTTCGGAAAGATCCACCCCGCGCACCGCATGTTCCAGCAATGGGGACAGATGTCCCACTCCGAGAAGCGGGCCATGATCGACGACGCCGCCCGCGTCTACCTGATGACGGCGGAGCGATACGATCATTCGGCTATCTTCCTGCACGGCGTCGGCGGTGGAACCGGGCAGGAGGAGGAAGAGCAACTCATCAACACAGTGCACCACATGGGCAAGGGTGAGTACTTCCTGATGATCCACGGCGACGCCACGTACAGCATCCCCAACGGGACCGACATGATGGAATGGTGCGGCCGCATTGCCGATGACCCACAGGGCCTCAAGGATGAGGCCCAACGAAAGGTCGATACGGCACTGAAACGGGCCGAGTGGCTCCGCAAGAACACCGCGCTCGACGGCTTTGCGATGTGCGACGACTACTGCCTAAATGAAGGACCGTTCCTCTCGCCGGCCATGTTCGCCGAATTCGTCACGCCCTACCTGAAACAACTGATCGCCGGCTACCGCGAGATGGGCTTCTATTGCATCAAGCACACCGACGGCAACATCATGCCCATCGTCGACCAGTTGGTGGCCGCCCGGCCCCATGCACTGCATTCGCTCGATCCGCAGGGCGGCGTCGATATCGCCGAGATCAAGCGGCGCTACGGCAGGCAACTGTGCCTGATTGGCAACGTCAACTGCGGCCTGCTGGATACGGGGACCGACGAACAGGTTATCGAATCAGCCCGCTATTGCCTGCGGCACGGGATGCCCGGCGGCGGTTACGTCTTCAGCACGAGCAACTGCATCTATACCGGCATGGATCTCAATCGCTACCACCTGATCCTCGACGTCTGGAAACGCGAGGGTTGGTACGACCGCCGAGCTTAATACCCCTCTCTTGGTCCGACGCGAATCGTCTTGGTCCGATTGTGGTTCCGACCCATCCCCATGATTCTGCGCCGGCCCATCCCACTAGGGTTCGCCGGGCAGAGGACCGTCCGGCTCAGGCGTGTGGAACGTGTCATCAGACGCACCCGTGCTCGGGAACAACGAAGGGAAGGGCCAACACCGCGCGGCATTGGCCCTTTTTCGTTGCGCCTGCTGGATGGTGCGTCTGATGACGGCACCCTACGCAATCCGGCCGGCGAGGCGCCGCTCCGATTGGCGGGTCTGACCGGGTGCTCGCGCACCACGGCTCTGTTTGTTCCTTCCACGTCTCATAACTACACGTCGCAGTGGATTATCGCCGGCACCGCGCTATGCTCTTAGGTGGAGAGGAAAGATGCCCGAGCTTCGCACAGAGACGGACACCGGGCGCGTGTCGCCGGGCGCGCGGTCGTCGTCGCGGTTCACCCGGTCGGAACGCCATGACATCTTCAAGCGCATGGTGGTCGACGAACTTGCGAGAGGTCCCCTGCCGTACCGCCGCCGTCGTAAGTTGATGCAGTACGCCGCACAAATCGACATCAGGCCGTTCGATGCGAGCCTACTGATCGCCGAGGCACAGTTGGAGGCCGGCCAACTCGACCCCATTCACTTCCAACGTCCCGAGACGATCACACCGCTCATCCACCCCGAACGCTGGCCCCTCTGGTTCAAGATGACGGCCGCCGCCATCATCGTCCTCCTGGTGAACATGACGCTCATCCGCCTGATGGGCTGGTGAGATCGCGCCCGCCGCCCTTGAAAGGGTGATACGCCTGCTTCTATCCTGCCCGCGCGGCCCTATGCCCGAGGCGTGTCATGATCAGCGCGTTTGTGTTTTTCGTGTCTCTCCCCCTGGCTGCGTCCGGCGAAGCCCTGCGAATTGAGGCCGTACCAACGGGCGAATGGACGATTCGGCTGGGCAACCGCGCGATACTGACAGCCGGACTGGTTTGCCACGGCGCGAATTGGTCGGCCGTGCATCAGGCGCAGGCAACCAACGTCGTCCGACCGCGGCCCGGTCGATTTCGCGGCACGATAGCCATGCCAAAAGGGAACAAGGGAAGGCTGACCTTCGATGTAGCCGCCGAGCAAGAAGACAGCGCCGTTCGGCTCGACTTTGAGGTCACGTTCGAAGAGGAGAACGAGATCCGGCGCCAGGGAATCGCGTTGGTCTTGCCGGGCCATGTCTTCGCCGGGCGGAGACTGATCTTCTTCCCGGCGGAGTCCGAGATCGTTCTTTCGGCGGGGGCCTTCGGACTTGGCGCCGATCGCTTTGGCAGTTCGTTTGCCGTCGAACTGGACGCCGAGCGGGCGCTGCTGGTACGGACCAACAGCTCGACACTCCTTAGCTTGTCCGGTGCCGGGGAAGCACACGGCGGCAACTTCATCGTCGGTGTGCGGATGGTGGAAGAGGGCAAGATCGCCGCCGGCGCCACGAGCCGGCGACGGCTTATGATCTCGGTAGTACCGATGCCGGAAGCACGGCGTCTCGCCTCGCGCTGGAAACCCGGCTTTGACCGGACCCGCCCCAGCCTGCTGCTCGATGCCAACGGTCGTCTATGGATGCGGGACCGCCAGAGGGACTGCGCCTCGGCCGCAATCATCGTTCAGGACACCGCCTGGAAGTCGTCTTCGCAGGACGACATGGTGGGCTGGACCGAGGGCGACGACAATCGTCGCACGATCGCCGGCACGTTCCAGATTTCCGGACCCGGCGGAACCGGCCTGCGGTTCGATCAGAGCGTTCGGACGGCCCCCGACGGGATCGACTTGAGCTACGTCATCGACTTCCCGCGCACGACCCGATTGAACTCGTATGCGATAACGTGGTCGCTCAGGACGGACGAGTTCGCCGGCCGTCACATCGACCTGATCGGCCCGGAGAAGGCGACACCGACGGGGAGCGACGCGAGCACCACGACCACGTCCGGCCGTGCGTCCACATCGCGCAACACGCTGACGATCCCGCTTGAACCGCCGGCGAAGGCCGAGGTCGGCACCTTCACCGTCACGCAGGTGCGGGTCGCACCGGATGAGGCATTCGGGTTCACGCTGGAATTGGACGAGCCGACCGATTTGCGGATTGAGGACCGTCGCGCCGAGGACAGCCAGGTCTACGAGCTCCGACTGCAATTTGCCCGATCCGACAAGGGAACGACGATCCCCGCGGGTACCAAGGTTCGACGAGCAATTCACGTGCGCCCGAACAGACCGTGTCAGATCGTTCTCGACGACACCACGTACGCCCATCGTACGGACACGGCCGACTGGGCCCCCTACACCTTGCCCTGGGACACGTCCGCGGTGGATCTGTCGTTCCTCAACGACGCGCCGGCCGGCCGCCACGGATTTCTGCAAGCCACCGGTAGCCGATTTGTCTTCGCCGACGGCACACCCGGGCGGTTCTGGGGAACGTGTTTTACGTCCGAACAGAACCTGCCGCCCCATCGCGACTCGGAGATCATCGCCGAACGTCTCGCTCGGCACGGCGTGAACCTGGTCCGCATCCACCAGGCCGACGCGGGCTACGGGGGCAACAACCTCTTTCGCGAGAAGTGGCAGCGGCGCGGCACGCGAGAGCTGCACGCCGGGATGATGGACCGACTGGACTACCTGGTAAGCCGGCTCAAGCAACGCGGCATCTACGTGTACTTCGACCTGTTGAGCACGAGGACGTTTGATGAATCGGACGGCGTGGCGTCTGCCCCGCTGCTCGACCTGGGGGGCAAGCCGTATGCCGGCGTCGACGAACACCTCATACGATTGCAGGAGGAATTCGCCCACAACTTCCTGACGCACAAGAATCCGTATACGCAACTGGCCTACAAGGATGACCCGGCGGTGGCGATGATCGCCCTGGTCAACGAGAATGACGTCTTCAGCAGGGATTTCGAGGTCGAACCGTACCGCACGCGGTTTGAACTGCTCTATCGCGCCTGGGCGCTGAACCGAAGGGTTTCACTACCGGCCGGAAAGATCGACTTGCGGCACATGACGCCCGATCTCATGCGGTTCAAGGTCGAAGTCCAGCGGGCCTACAACAAGCGAATGATGCGATTTTTGAGGGAGCTGGGCGTGCGGGCGCCGATCACCGGCTCAAACTGGACGGCCGACGCGGGCCTGGTGGCCTCGCTCAGCGCGGTGGACTTCACCGACAGCCACGGATACTGGGATCACTGCTGGGACGACTACACGCGGATCCGCAACCGGTCGATGGTCCGGAGCCGATGGACAATCTTCAACGGCCTGGCCTTCCAGCGCGTGCCGGAGAAGCCGTTCTTCTGCAGCGAGTGGGGACAGCCTTGGCCCAATGAGTTTCGTGCGGAGATGCCGCTGGCCGTTGCGTCGGTGGCCGCCTTGCAGGGCTGGGGCGGCGCGCTCATTTACACCTACGCTCACCGCTCCAATCCCGATGTTGACTGCCTGTCCGGGCCGTTCGAGACGTTGAATGATCCCTGTCTGTGGGGGCTCTTCTACCACGCCGCCCTGATAGTCCGGCGCGCCGACGTCGATCCGGCGAGGGAACGGCTGGCCGTCCAGCTCGCCGACAAGCAGGTGTACGCCGAGAAGCCCGCCACGCCGTACCGGTGCCCGGCATATGACGTGGCGGCGGAGCGATCGGTGGTGGCCACAGCGATTGGGACCAAGCTCCCCACCGGTTGGCGAGGCATTGCGTGTAGTCAGCCGGTCGTTCCACGGGCCGAGCACGCGGTCTCCAGCGACACGGGGCAATATGCGCGCGATTGGCGGAACGGCATCGCGACGGTGAACACGCCTCGAACGCAGGCCGCTTGGGGATTTCTCGGTCAGGTTGGAAAACCGGTACGGCTGGGCGACGTCGAATTGAAGATCGACACGCCGTTTGCGACCGTCGCGGTCAGCTCGTTGACAGGCGAGCCGATATCGCGGAGCCGGCGCATACTGCTGACGGCCGTCGCCCGCGCCGAGAACACAGGCATGGTCTACGACCTGTTTCACACGCGGAAGCTGGAGCCCGGCCACGGACCCATTGTGATCGAACCGGTTCGCGGTTGCGTGATGATTCGGACTTCACAGATGCGTCTGCGCGTTCGCCCCTTGGATCCGCGCGGACAGGCCCTCGGCGAAGTCCCCACCTCCGGCGAGGGCGGATATGTCCGATTCGAGATCGGCCCGCAAGGCAGGACAATTCACTATCTGATTGAAGCGATGTGAGTGCGGAGCTCACGGCCTCGTCGTGGTCGGTTTGCACCCGATAGCGAACTCGATGGCCTCGCGGGCATCCGCGTAATTCGTCTCATGCCCACCATCAGGGCGATAGATCATGTGGACCTTCCGATCCATTCGCCTAAGGACGTGCGCCAGTCTGAGCACGCTCCCCGGCGGGACGAGAATGTCCTTGCCGCCGGCCGTCAAGCCGACCGGCATGGTGAACCGCTCAGGCCAGTATTCGGCGCTGCGGTTCTTGTACTCCATGGGGATTTGGGCTTTCGTTCCGCCGAACGATTCGCGGATGGCGTCCTGAAACTGCTCGTATTCCAGGTGATTTGCGTGGCCGTTCATCGAGGCGACGCCGTCGATCAGGTCCGGGTGAAGGGCGGCGAATGTGAGAGCGGATGTTCCGCCCATCGAACCGCCGCACAGGAAGACCTTGTCGATACGGTGCTTTCGCTTGAGGTCGTCGATGATCTGGCAGAGGTCGGCCTCGGCCTTTGGCCCCATCCACGAGGTCTTGGCCCGGTAGTCGGGGGCGACAAAAAGCATGTTGTGCTCAGCGGCGATGTCCCTTGAGGCGCGACATTCGCCCCGCGGGTTCTGGACGAACTGCCAGCGATCGGACCCGTGGCCATGGAGCGCGATGAGAAGGCTGTGGGAGGTGTCCGGTTGGAAACCCTTGGGGATGATGATGACGTATCGCTGCGTTGTGCCGTCACAGCGGGCGGTGAAGGCAACGTCCCGAACGACAGGCGTGTCTTCACCGAAGGCCGGGGCGGCGAGCCGGACGACCGCGACGCCAACGAGAATGCTCAACCGTTTCATAGGGGGTTCCTTTCGGAAACCTTCGCCGGAGACGAATCGAACGGTTTTCCGCTCGCGCCGGATTCCTGTAATCGCTGCATCGACCTAATGCAAGCGGGTTGTCAAGGATAGCCACATGCAGCTACATTCGTGGGTATGAAGACAAGTGGGATGGAAAAGGCATCGTCAACCATGCGGCGACGGTTCGCAACGGCGTTTCGGTCTCGTGCCGGATTCACCACGACGAGGCGCACCTTCTGGTTTGTTTGTTTGGGTTCGGCGATCCTTCGCGCCGACGCGCCCACCCAGACCGCGGAACCGCAGGCCGGGCCCGCAGAAGTCGTGCTTTGCGGCAAGCCCGCCCCGCCGCCAACGTCCTCTGCGTGCGGATTCACCCTGATCGCCGACAGCAACGGGCCCCAAGTCGCCCTGATGTCCTCCCCGCAGATGGCGGTGGTCTCGGTCCAATCGAATGAAAACGTCGAGATCGTGGCGCCGGTTCGAGGTGTCAAGGGCCCTGTCACGGTCCGCGCCACCATGGCCGTAGTCAAGGGCGCAAACGCCGGAGTGGGACTGGCCGTTAACGAAAAGGTTCAACAGCTTGAGGTCCCTGCCGGACAGTCCGGGCGTCTTGAGATATCGGGAGAGGCGAACGACGGCGACCTTGTCGTACGATTGAAGACGGTGGCGTGCTCGGGCAACGCGGCCGTTCGATGGCAGGACGTGCACGTAACCGCCGGTCCGTTGTCGGCGATCCTCCCGATCGTGCCACCGGCCGCCAAGCCCACCAACGGCCCGCTGCCGGAAATGCCGACGATGCGACCGGCGATCGAACAGGCCCTCATCGAATGGGACTGGCGGATGCAGGACGGCATCGGTACGCCGCGCGTCCCCAGTACCTGGTCGGCTGCGATCGAGCGCACGCTTGGTCGAGGCGACGCGCTGATCCGCGACCTGATCGCCGCAGGCGTGTCTCTGCAGCCGGAGATGGCTGCATGGGAAAAGCTCAGAAGCGAATGGGGATCTCTGAGAAGCGCACCGGGCGCGGATGACGCAAAATGGGAGGACCTCTGGCGGCGACTTCACGGGCTGCGGCGCAGGATCGCCTTGGCCAATCCGTTGGCCGACGTAGGTCCGCTGGCATTCGTCAAGCAGGCACCGGGCGTGTTTAGCCACCAACTCACACAGGTCTACGGCCGCTACGCCAGACCCGGTGGCGGCATCTTCGTGCTCGATCGCCCCGGCCAAGAGATGCGCTGCCGGCAGCTTGGGGCGGAGGCCTTGCCCACGGGCAGCTATCAGAACCTTGATGTTTCGTATGACGGCGACCGGTTGCTGTTTGCGTTCTGCAAGGTGGAGGCGGTTCCGGACGGCAAGCGGCGCCCCCAGGGCGGGCCGTACTATCACCTCTACGAGATGAGCTCCAAAGGCTCGGACCTCAGGCAACTGACCGACGGGCCATACGACGATTTCGCTCCGCGCTACCTGCCGAACGGAAAGATCGTGTTCGTCTCCACCCGTCGAGGCGGGTGGCACCGCTGCGGCAACCCCGGTTGCGAGAACTATACGCTGGCGCTGGCCGAAGGCGACGGGGCGAATCCGAGGACTGTCTCTTACCACGAGACGCAGGAGTGGGACCCCGCGGTCCTCGACGATGGCCGAATCGTCTACACCCGATGGGACTACGTCGATCGGCATGCGGTCTACTACGAACAACTTTGGAGTGTGCGTCCCGACGGCACCGGCCCGACGATCTTCTATGGGAATAAGACGTTCAATCCGGTCGGAATCTGGGAAGCCCGCCAGGTACCGGGCTCGCGGCAGGTGATGGCCACTGCCGGCGCGCACCATGCGATGACGGCAGGGTCAATCATTCTGGTCAACGTGGCGCGGGGTGTGGACGGGCCCGACCCGATCACCCGCCTGACGCCCGATGCCCTGTTTCCGGAGAGTGAGAACAAGGTTGCGCCCGGAGGGTGGTACGCACCGGCGGGTGTGGCGACGCCACCCGCCGTCCCCGTCGACGAGCAGCGATGGCCGGGACACTGTTACCGGAGCCCCCTTCCCTTGTCCGAGAAGTATTTCATTGCCGCCTACAGTTTCGATTCGCTCATCGGCGAGCCGAAAGGCAATCCGGCGAACATGTTCGGCCTGTATCTGGTGGACGGCTTCGGCAACAAGGAACTTCTGTATCGCGACCTGAACATCTCGAGCCTGTGGCCGGCACCGATCCGAGCCCGCACGCGGCCACCGGTGCTCGCCTCACCGGCTGAGACGATGGTGGCGAGGGACGGAACGTTCTTCCTCCAGAACGTGTACGCCAGCGACCCGACGATCCCCAAGGAAAGCGTCAAACGGCTTCGGATCATCCAGGTGGTACCCAAGTCAACGCCGGGCGCAAACAATCCGACGGTCGGACTGCCCAACGCATCGCCCGGCAAGCAGGTGTTGGGAACCGTGCCGGTCGAGCCGGACGGTTCCGCCTACTTCCGGGCCCCAGCGGCAACGCCGCTTTCGTTCCAGGCGCTGGACGAGAACGGAATGGCCGTTCAGGTCATGCGAAGCATTACGTACCTTCAGCCCGGCGAGAACGCATCGTGCGTCGGCTGCCACGAGTCACGCCTGACCGCGCCGCCCGGACAGGCGGTCGCTAAGGCGACGTCGCGGGAACCGTCGACCATTCAACCTGCGCCGGACGGCTCGTGTCCGTTGAGCTATCCGATCCTCGTACAGCCGGTCCTCGACAAGCACTGCGTGAAGTGCCACGGCGGCGCCAAACCGGACGGCGGAATCACGCTGACCGGGGCACCCCAAGGCCGCTACACGTACTCATACAACGCGCTGGCCCCGCGCGTCTCTTTCTCGACCTGGGGTGGTCGGGACGGCGACTTCAGGAAGGTCAACAGCGAGCCGATCAGTGCTCCCGGCTTCTTCGGCGCCAAGGGTTCGCCGCTGACGAGGCTGCTGGCGAAGGAACACTACGGTGTCCGCCTCACCGCGGAGGAAATGGACCGCTTGGTCACGTGGATGGACGCCAACGCCCTGTTCTACGGGACGTTTGATCCGGCCGACCAGGCCCGCCAACTGCGCGGTGAACGGATCGCCGGACCTGGGCTTCGGTAGGCACCGAACACTGCTCGTCCCGATGCGCAACGGGCGACCCACCGCAAACATGGCGGGGCGCATGACGGGCAAAACGACAGGCATCTGCGGGCTGATCAGGACGGCCAGCTCCCAGTACGACCAGGCCGACCGGCGGGTGCAATTGACGCTACGGGAAGGTTAGGTCTTGAGTTGCACGCACGACCACGACAACAAGCCGACGGGCGTTTGGAGCATGGGCGTCCCGTCCGCCGTGCGTAACGCCGACCTTTCATCTCGTTGGTCGTCTGGGATCGCCTCTTTCTCGCCCGCCCAATGGGCGTCGTTCGGGTATGATGCCTTGGGCCGACGGGGCAAGGCGACGGGGGTGCCGTCGCAAGGTGCCGTCTGGTATTACCTCTCGCCGGGTCAGAACAAGGAGGTTGAGTACAACAGCCAGGGACAGGGGGGTGCGGTACTTCGTCCATGGTCCCACGGACATTGACGAGCGGGTGGCGATCGGACTGATTCCTTGTCTGGCCCGCCTTGCCGCCAAACGCCATTCGCCTATCATGGCGATCGAGTCGCCCTTTGGAGTACGACCGTGTCGCTCGTCAGCGATCAGAGCCAACATCCGCCGCTGCTCCAAATGAAGGCCGTCCGCAAGGCCTTCAGCGGTGTGGAAGTGCTGCACGGTGTGGATTTCGAGCTCCGATCGGGAGAGGTACATGCCCTTGTCGGAGAAAACGGCGCCGGCAAGAGCACGCTGATGAAGATCCTCTGCGGCGTCCACGACACGTATGACGGCCAGATTCTCCTCGACGGCCGACCGATTCGGTTCGGCTCGCCTCGCGGTGCCGAGGCCGCCGGCATCGCCATTATCCACCAGGAATTGTCGCTCGTGCCCGACATGACCGTGGCCGAGAACATCTTTCTGGGCTGCGAGCCGATCAACCGCTTCCGGACTGTGGATCACCGTCGGATGCGCCGCGAGGCCGAGCGACTGCTGGGCGACCGACTGGGCCTGCGAATCGACGTCAACCGCCCCATGGGTGAACTGTCCATCGCCATTCAGCAACTCACCGAGGTCGCCAAGGCCTTGTCGCGTCGTGCCCGGATTCTGATCATGGATGAACCCACCAGTGCCTTGGCGGACACCGAGGCCGAACGACTTTTTGAGATCATCGCGCAACTCAAGGCCGAAGGCGTGGGTATCGTCTACATCTCTCACAAGATGGAGGAGATCTACCGACTGGCCGATCGGATCACCGTACTCCGTGACGGCGATTTGATCGGCACGGCTTCCGCATCCAGCCTGTCGCAAGAACAAATGATTACCTGGATGGTCGGGCGTAAGATCGACCAGTTCTTCCCCAAGGTACCGGCCGCGGTCGGCGATGAGGTGCTCCGGGTCGAACAGTTGTCGCTGCGTCAACCGGCCACCGGCAAGCTGTTGGTTGACAATGCCTCGTTTGTCGTGCGTCGCGGTGAGATCGTCGGCCTCGGCGGGCTCATGGGGTGCGGCCATACCGAACTCTTGGGAGCCATCTTCGGCCGTTCCGGCCGTCTGCCGACGGGGCGTGTGTGGATTGAAGGTCGTGAGGTGACCATCGGCTCGCCCTCCTCGGCGATTCGTGCGGGCATGGCCCTGCTCACCAACGACCGCAAGATCAGCGGGCTTGTGCTGCCCATGTCGATCCTTCACAACATGACGCTCGCCGCCCTGAAGCGGGCCGCCCCGGGCGAATGGCTCAGAGGCAGTCTCGAACGACAACTCGCCCAGCCGTTCGTCGATCAACTGAGTCTGCGGTTTAGATCACTGGCGGACAACATCGGCACACTGAGCGGCGGCAATCAGCAGAAGGTCGTACTGGCCAAGTGGCTCATGACTCAACCGAAGGTCCTGCTGCTGGACGAGCCAACGCGCGGTATCGACGTTGGTGCCAAGCACGACGTTTACGAACTGATGAACAAGCTGGCGGCCGCCGGCATGGGCATCGTGTTGATCACGAGCGAATTACCCGAACTGCTGGCGATGAGCGATCGAATCGTCGTCATGAGCCGGGGTCGGATCACTGCCGAGCTTACTCGATCTGAGGCCACGCAGGAGCGCGTGATGGCCGCGGCGATGTGAAGAATCGGAGCGTTCAGGAGAAGCTGACCGCCCGGTGACACATCGCCAGGTCACGAGGACGTAATTTCGGAGCATAGTGAATGAGCCGGCGCGTGCTTGACAATGCCGAACTGTGGATGGGAGACGGCACATCGATGGCGGGGCACCTCGTGCTTGACGGTGCGACGATCCTCGATGTGGCGGGGGGACGATACCGGGGCCATCTGCCGACGGAAGATCTTAACGGCGCGGCGCTGTCGCCCGGGATGATTGACTTGATGGTCTTGGGCGGGTTCGACAAGAGCATCCTTCGCGACGATCCGCTCGACATTGCCCGTGAGTATCTCCGGTTGGGCGTAACGAGCTGCCAGTTCTGCACGGGCACGCTCCCCTGGGAATCGTTCGTTCAAGTTGCACGAAACGTAGGTCGGGCAATGGCCTGCAACCGCGCGGATACGAGTCGCGTGCTGGGTCTCTACCTGGAAGGCCCGTTTCAGCAACCGGATCTGACCGGGGCGAGTATGGCCCAATACGTCCTTTCCCCGTCATCTGAGAACGTGGAGCGCATTCTCGATGCTTTCGGTCCGACGCTCACGATGGTCAACGTCGCACCCGGTGTCGACGGCGATGACGCCGCCGTCAAGCGATTTCGCCGAGCGGGCAAGGTTGTTTCGATGGCGCACTCCAACGCCGGGGCCGACCGTGTTCTCGCCTGCATCGAGGCCGGCACGACCGTTCTCGGCCACGTGTGGGACAACAACAGCGGACGGATCGGTGATTCCGGCGTTCAGCAGCCGACGCTGGAGCACGTCGCCCTAACCGACGAGCGCATCCGCGCGATCCACCTCATCTGCGACGGCACACACGTTCATCCGATCATGATTCGACTGATCCTCCGATGCCGTGGTGTGGAATCGATTTGCCTGGTCACCGACGCCATCGTCCGTGCCGGCTGCCCCGACGGCCCGTATGAATGGGACGATGGCCGCAAATTCGTCAAGTCCGGTGGAGTCGGCCGAACCGACAGCGGATGGCTCAGCGGCAGCGCTCTCCTCTTGCCCGACCACTTTCGCAGCTTCGTCAGATTCACTTCCCTTCCACCGTCAGAGGCGATCCGTACCGTCACGGGTAATCCCGCGGCATCCCTGGGGGTCCAGGACAAGATAGGGCGGCTATCGCCGGGTGGCGCGGCGGATCTAGTCTTGTGGGACAATCGCCTTCGCGTCTGCCGCGTTTGGCGCGACGGCCAGGAAGTCCCCAACCTTCGCGACTACGCCGAGGTCGATGTGTGAGTGGTGACTGATCCAGCAGTGTCCCAGTCGATCCTACAATCGGACCTTGGGGGCAGCGGCACGTTCTTGGCTTTCCCTCTCCCACTCCAAAATCCGTGATGGACTGCCACGAGACGAGCATTTGGACTATTAGTGGTTGCTAACTTTCCTGGCTGACGTTATCTAAGAAAGTCCTATCTCACGGTGGAATCTGGTTCATTCGATATAGAGAGACGATGGACTGTATTGACTCGCGGCCATCCGTCGCCGAGGCCCGGGTGAAGCCTCACCTCGCTGGGAGTGTGTGATGCCACTTCTGATACCGTGTAACCAGCTCCAACCCGGAATGCGCCTGACAGAGTCCTTCTTCTGGAAAGACATGATGATGGTACGCGCCGAGATCCCACTGACCGCAGAGGAGGTGCAGTCGCTGAGGGCGCGATTCCCAAACGAGAGGTTCCGGGTATTCGATCCTGTATTGGACGAAGCGATCGCCTTCGAAGATGACTCCCGCGAACGTCAGGTCGCCCAAACGGCCCAACGGAAGATCTCGGAGTGCATTGCGAAGGTAGAAACGCGACTGAACTCCAACACCGCAATCGACGGCGGCATGGCCGCCATGGTGCATTCGGTTGTACTCGAGGTCTTACGGTACCTCCAGGAGAACCCCGTATCTGCTGCGTTGATCAGCAACCTCATGATCGGTCAAGGCTATCTGAGCGAACGTGCAGGAAACGTGTTTTACCTGACCATGCTTCTGGGAATCGCCGCACACGATTACATCATCGCCGAGCGCCGACGTCAGTGTAACGTCCATGAAGTCGACGTCGGCACGATGAACAACCTCATCCCCCTCGGAATGGGCGCCACGCTCATCGACCTGGGCATGCTTCCCCTGCAGCACCTGTACACGTCAAACGATCCGCTCACGCCCGAGGCTTGGGCACAGATCCGCGCGCATCCCGAAACCGGAGCCGGACTCTTGCCCGAAGACTTTCCGGGACTGGCCAGAATGGTCGTTCGGACCCATCATGAGAATCTCGACGGCAGCGGTTATCCGAATGAGATCCGCGGTGAGAAGTTGCACGTCTTCACTCGAATCGTCCGGATCGCGGATGCGTTCGAAGCCGGAACGGCAACTCGTGCGTACCGAGAGGCCAAGTCGGCCGTCCGAATCCTCTGGGAGATGACGACCGGCCCCCATGCCAAATACTACGACAAGACCTTGATGTGGTACTTCGCCCGCATGATCCAACCTTTCCCGATCGGGTCCAAGCTCAAGCTTCGAAGCGGAGACTATGCCGTGGTGGTCCGCTACAATCGGGAGAACCCGCTTGCGCCCCAGGTCGTGGTGGCCTTTGACCATCGCGAGCGGCGGATCCCCAACAAGCAACTGATGCAGCCGGCCGCCCTCGGTAGCCACCCCGATCTGATCGCGGTCTCCTTCGGCGGCGAGGACTTGTCGTTTCTTTACGAAGGCGTGCGAGAAGAACCGCGTCGAAATCGAATAGGCATCTGGCCGACACTCTTCGAGGCCGCGTTTCCCTAGGCATCCGGCCCCTGGGGGGATAGACCCCTTTCGGTCACCACTGGTTACTGTGCCGACACCAGTTGCTTGTCTTTCGCGGCCCTCTTGAGGAGGTGGAAGATGTAGATTTGTTCGGTCAGACCGACCGGTCGTCCTTCTTCTTCCCAGGCCAACACCACCGCCATCCTCACCGTCTGTGAATGGCTGGTCGGCGCCGGAGCCTGAAACTGGATGGTAAACGGCTCGGAGGACTCCGTCATCGACGACCATCCAATCGTGCGGCGAAGCCATTTCCCTGAAACCAAGTTGACTTCCGAAGGTCGCCCCTCATCCATGGCTTGGGGCGACGTGGCGATCCCCAGGCTTTCCGCCGGCGGACCGTCGACCTTTACATCGATGCATACCCTCACCGGCTTGCCCGGCGCCTGCTCGAAAGCAACCATCCCCATCAGCATCACCCACTGGCCGGACGTCACCGCCACGTGCCTAGGCTGAAGGACGGTTCCGGGCCGAAGCATCAACGGAAGGCTCACCTCCTTGTCGTCGGTGGGAGGTTCCGGCTCAATCTGGGGCCCCAAGTCAGTCGGCTCGACTTCGACCGGTCCTTCCGCCTCGGACGAACCGGCGTGCACGGCCGATCGTTGCGGATGGGATTTCTTGGCGGCATGGTTCACTGGTGTCCCGTCCTGCGGATGACCGACAGAAGCGGATTGTCGTTCGGTGGGCGGCTGCACGGGTGGCGAGGTCGGTTGAATGGGTTCCGCCCGCGACTCGGGCATGTCCGCACTGGCCAACTCGGCCCCTGTCTGTAGCGGAAGGATCATTCGCCGCGACGACGCTCCATTGTTCGACGCCACCGTGGGCGATTGCTGAAGGCCGGTAGGCTCGGGCCCCATTTCATCGAGTGTGCGCGGGAAGACAATCTTACCCGAGGCCAACTCGACTGCCCCCAGTGGGAACTCCTGCGGCGGCGGCGTTGTGGCCATCCGCTCTTCCACCATCGCGTCGGGGTCCGGTTCATCGAGCGGTTCCACTCGGACATTGTCCAGCCGCCACGAATAAGCATTGTCCTGCCGCTTGATCTCGACGTCGAAGTCCATCATCACCCAGCATAGATCCATCTGCCACTGTCGCACCCACCAGGACATCGTGGAAAGGATCATGGTCTTACGCTGCCTCGGAGTGAGTTCAGGCCGCCCAAAGATCTGATCCGCGTAGGTACGACAAACCCACTCCAGAAGCCCTTGCACTTCCTCTTTCTGTCGGATGATCGCACGCCGGCGGACGGACTCCGCTTCGCGTGCCTTTGTCAGAGCCTGACCTCGCCGAGCGATCCCGGCATCGATCCAACGCCCAACACCCTCGCATAGCCGAACGGCCGCACGGATTCTTGCCGCCATGTCATCCGTCAGTTGCCGCCGCTCCTGACGAACGTGACCGCAGACAGTGAGAAGTTGATTCAGACCGACGGGGTCGGCCGTCCCGCCAACGGCAAGGTCTTCGACCAGGCCGGCCACATCATCCGGTGTGATGTTCAAGGGATCCAGGTAGCGACGACTGAGGTACTGCTGAAAGCTCTTGGCACTCGGCGTCTCCTGATAGAAAGCGGCCGCCAGCATGGCGACAGCCTGGTCGGCGGCCGCATCGAGCCGCAGTTCGCCTGTTAGTGTTGCGTCGCCGGCGAGCGGCATTTGGCCCCACGGCTGGCGGAGGCCTGACTTCGTTTGGAGGGTTTCAAGAAGGTCCCTCCTGCCCCAGAGCCTGGCCAGCACGTCTTCCCTGGCTTCGCCCAACAGACGCTGGGCGACCAGCGCTGCCAAGCGCCTCCGATCGGGCAACGGTCCGGGTTCAGCCGCCAGATCCATGAGCAGGCAGAGCACCGAGTCCCTGGTTGAGGTCCCTATGTTCAATGACTGGAAATTGCGCTCCGACTCCGCTAAATCGGCCGCCTGCCCGCTCAACGCCCGGACCGTCCGTATCGATCGATCCACGCTGATTAGGGTCGTCTCGATTGCGTCGGCGAGGCGGCGGAGTCGTTCGTGGAATGTCTCCAGCCCCGATCGGGTCTCCAATGGCACGTCGAAGGCGACCGTACCGACGCCAATCGACGATGCCGCGAGAATCTGATGGGGGTTGAACCCGGCAGTTTGAGCGATCTTCTCAACATGTTCGTTCACTCGTTTCTCGTCTTGGGGACCGCAACCTTGAGTCTCCGCAATGGCCTGAACCGTTTCAGCCACGTGTCGAACCCACTGCGTTTGCCGGCACCAGTAACGACAGATCCCCATGATTAGACGGTCACCCGATTCGATTTCGTCCTCACACACTTCCGCAACGGCCCGGGGGGGGAGTCCTTTGCCGGGCCAACTCGTCAGGGGTTTGGGACGGAGGGCAACTGCGGCCGCCAGCTTGTATGGCCGGAGGGTCGGATCGCCGAACGACCGGGGCGGGTTATCCGAAGCCTCGCGCCGTGTCTCCATCACCGCTGCGGACCGCGCCCCAACTCTGGGATCCTCCAGTCTGAAAGGTGGAGTGCGTATCGGAGGCCTATCAGGCCAAGCAATGGGTTGTGGCTTGGCCGGCGAACTGGCAGTGGCATTAAACCATGGAACGTCGGCCGGGCCGATGGCCACACTGGCCATGTCGCTAAAGAACCATATCGTCCCACTGCAGCCCGGACGGTCGCTGACACGAATACTGAACGGCTGGTTGTTTCTTGACAGGAAATAGTCTCGGAGATTGCGGCACCCGGCTGTTAATGCCTCAGCGCCGCTTACGTTGCCGTCGTTCAAATCAACCGACATCTGAGCATCACCGCTGGAGACGATCAGACGACGCGTTCGAAGGTTGTAACGGAGGTTCGCCGTAGCCAGCCCAGGCCCTGAACAGTCTGCATCCACCACGAGCCACTGGCCGGATACCGAACACATGCCGTCCCACGACAACTTTCCGTCCAGCCCGAAACGTGCCAAGTCCCCTGCCGACGAAACCTGGATGGTCGGACGGATCAATATTCCGCCCCCCCCTCCTGCGCGGATGGAGAAGGGCTTCTCACGATGAGTGTATTGAATCTCGATTCGAGTCAGACCGCCGCTGTAGATGGGGGTAATCTTGACGACCCACGGGGGTGGGGGTAAAGGCTGTGCGGCGTCACTTGGCGCGCAAAGCACCGACAGGGCAATGCCTACCCTCCCGGCACAGACCGGCAGCGAAGACTGACGAGGCATCGTTTTCTTGCACCCTCGCTCATGGGCCGGCGTGGTTGAACGTCCGATAACCACCGCCTTACCCTGTTTCGGCTGACATATCGAATGAGCTTGAGCACAAATCCTCGTACGCAACCGTCCTAACGGATGAGAGATAGCCGTGAAATCAAGATTCGCGAATTTTTTCCTTGACGCCCAATATGTTGAGGCGTAGGCTTCGCGACATGCCAGCGGTTGTGGTAGTACGTGTATGTCGTTTCGCTTTCGACAATCACGTTATGTGGCTCGGCGGCGCGACGAGCGGTAAACCGCATGCGGTGCCCGTTTTGTAAAGAGGACACGGACAAGGTCATTGATTCCCGATCCAGCGATGGTGGGCGTGCAATCCGCCGGCGTCGGGAGTGCTTGGCTTGTGGTCGTCGGTTTACCACCCGCGAGCGCATCGAGGATTTGATCCGTCTTCAGGTCATCAAGAAGGACGGAAGCCGGGAGCCGTTTGATCGCTCAAAGATCCTGGAGGGTATTCAGCGGGCCTGTTACAAGCGTCCTATCTCGGTAGACGCAATGATGGCCCTGACGGATGAGATTGAGGCCGAGATATTCCACAATTTTGACCGCGAAGTGAAGAGCCAGTTCATCGGCGAGCGCGTGATGCGAAAACTGAGGAAGGTCGATCAAGTTGCCTACGTCCGCTTCGCCAGTGTTTACCACGAGTTCAAGAGTATCCACGAATTCATCGACGAGGTGCAGGAGGTTCGGCAGGCGGCCCGGGATGAAGTCCCGGGTCAGCGAAGCCTTTTCGATGACCAGTAAAGCACGGAGGAGGGAGTCTGACAGCGTGTGCAGGGAGGCCGGCGTTCCGGGCGACTTATCTGTAATGTCCAAGTTGTTACTGGCCTGCGGGCTCGGGGCCGCTGTCAACTCCAGTTTTTGAAGCGCCGGTCGGAAGTGCGCCATCTGTATCGCAGCAAGGGAATCGGGGCCGATTGTCAAGGCCCGGATTCCCTTGCCGTTTGTTGCCAGCCCCGTCAATTCCTGCTAGGCTGAAGGGTTCGGAGAGGCTCGATATGTCGCCCAGCCATGCCCACTCAAAGGTGACGGTGACGGACGGTGCCTGGGGAACCCAGTTGGATGCCCTGGGGTGTCCCACGGACCATTGCCACGAGTGGTGCAATCTGGAGCATCGCGATTTGGTGCGTCACGTGGCCGAGAGTTATGTGGCCGCCGGCTCACAGATCATCATTACGAACACGTTCACTGGAAACCGCTTGATTCTCAAGAAGCATAACCTCGCCGACCGGGTTCAGGAGATAAACCGATCGGGGGCCGCCATTAGCCGTGCGGCAGCCGGCTCGAACGTCCGTGTCTTCGGCTCCATGGGGCCTTCCGGACAAATCGTCATGATGGAGGAAGTGAGTTCGAACGAGCTCACTGACGCTTTTTCCGAGCAGGCTTTGGCGCTGGCCGCCGGCGGCGTGGACGCTCTCCTATGCGAGACGTTTACGGAGTTGGCGGAGGCGGTAATCGCCGTCCGGGCCGCCAAGGATGCAACCGGACTGCCAGTCGTGGCCAGCATGGTCTTTGATTCGGGTCCGGATCGTTGCTTCACCTCGATGGGCGACACCGTGGAGAACGCGGCGAAGGCACTCGCCGATGCGGGAGCGGACGTTTTGGGAATGAACTGCGGGATCGGAATTGGCCAAGCGCTGACCCCCGTGCGGAGACTGAGAGAGGCCACCGACTACCCGATCTGGATAAAGCCGAACGCCGGGCTACCCGAACTGAGTGAAGGGCACGTTGTCTTCAAGGAGTCTCCGGAGGAGTTCGCGGGGCACATACCTGAGTTGGTGCGGATAGGCGTGAACTACGTCGGCGGTTGTTGCGGCACAACGCCGGATCATATTCGGGCGTTGGTCGCATCGCTGGCCAGGTTGGGGTCTTAGTTAGGGTCTGAGGCAGGGAAACATGAAAGCATCTGAACGGATGAAGATCGAACGGCAACACATGCGTGAACGCGATCCCATGGAACGAGCGCGCGTGTTCAAGGAAGTCAATCTGGGTTTGGAGGCCGAGGTTGCCAAACTCGAGGCTCAACGATGTCTCCAGTGCAAGGTCGCCAAGTGCGTCGAGGGGTGCCCGGTCAACGTCCGTATTCCCGAATTCATCAATTTGCTGGCTGAAGGGAAGTTTGAGGAGGCGGCCAGGATATTGCTCGAGGACAACTCACTGCCGGGCATTGCCGGACGTGTCTGTCCGCAAGAGACGCAATGCGAAGGCGTTTGTGTCAGGGGCAATAAGGGTCTGCCGGTGGCGATCGGCTACCTCGAACGGTTCGTCGCCGACTGGGCCCGCGAGAACCTTGGAACGAATCACTCGAAGGCTCCAGCCCCAACCGGCAAGCGGGTAGCGATTGTCGGCGCCGGACCGGCCGGTCTGACCGCCGCGGGTCAACTCGTGAAGATGGGACACGAGGTGACCATCTTCGAGGCCTTCCACACCGCCGGTGGCGTGTTGGTATACGGCATTCCCGAGTTTCGGCTTCCGAAAGCCATCGTGAAATCGGAGGTTGACGCCCTGCGTCGGGCAGGCGTTCATCTGGTGACCGATGTCATCATCGGAAAGACCTACACGATCGACGAACTGATGAAGGAAGAAGGCTATCACGCCGTCTTCATTGCGAACGGGGCCGGCCTGCCCGTCTTCATGAAGATTCCGGGTGAGAACCTTAAGGGCGTCTATTCGGCGAACGAGTTCCTCACCCGAACCAATCTCATGCGAGCGTATGAGTTTGGCGAGTATGCCACACCGATCATCCGCGGCAAGAGGGCTGTGGTTGTCGGCGGCGGCAATGTGGCGATGGACGCCGTTCGAACCGCCAAACGGCTGGGCGCCGAACCGGCCACGCTGGTCTACCGCCGTAGTCGCACCGAAATGCCCGCACGAGCCGAAGAGGTCAAACACGCCGAGGAAGAGGGGATTGTCTTCGAGCTGCTGACCAATCCGATCCGCGTGCATGGAACCGAAGATGGATGGGTCCGCGGCGTGGAGTGTCAGCGGATGGGATTGGGCGAACCCGACGCCTCCGGTCGTCGGCGCCCGGTTCCCATCGAGGGCAGCGAGTTCGTCATCGAATGCGACCTTTTCATCGAAGCCATCGGCACCGGCGCCAACCCGCTGATCACTCAGACGACCCCCGATCTCAAGGTTAACAAGTGGGGCTACATTGAAACCGATCGGTGGGGCATGACGAGCAAGCCCGGCGTCTTCGCGGGCGGTGACATCGTTCGTGGGGCAGCCACGGTCATCCTGGCCATGGGCGACGGGAAGACGGCGGCGGCGTCCATCGACCGGTACCTAAAGACCGGCTCACCGGCCGACCCGAACGCCCCGGTATCCACTGACGCCAAGGCATAGGGAAGCGGCCGGATTCGCAGCACCACAGACGAGTGCCTACCATCCGCGCGCCTTCTCGATGATGCGAATGTTCTCGAGCCCGTCCTCGGCGGTGACCGTCAGGTCCGTGCCCTCACGAACGGCCCGGCTGAAGGACTCCGCCTGCAATTGGTACAGATTGAGGAATGGGGCCTCGGTGACCTCCGGGGCGTGACTGAGTCTGCCTTTTGCCACCTTGCCGCCCGTCCCGAAGAGCGTGCCCTCACAGATGCAGTACCCATCGCTGCCATGGAGCTCAAGTCGAGGCGACGGCGCACCCGCGCCCGTCGAGCCGTCGGCCACGCCGAGGGCGCCGTTCTTGAAGCGAATGGTCACAAGGGCATGATCCTCGGTTTCGTAGCCGAATTTGAGGTTGGATAGTTCGCCGCGCACCGCGTCCGGATCACCCAGAAACCATCGGAGCAGATCGATCAGGTGCGTACCGACGTCGCCGAGCGTCCAGCCGCCGCACATAGCCTTCTTCTGCCGCCACTCGGCCGGCGGACGCGGATAGGCGAAATAGAGCTGGGCCCTGACGCAAATCGGCTTGCCGTACTTGCCTGCGAGCCACTCCGCCCGAAGCTCCTGATGCAGCGGGCTAAACCGCATGTGATAGCCGATGCTCAAGAGCCTGCTCGCCTTGCTGGCCGCGTCGATCATCGACCGGCACTCGGCGGTCGTGATTGCCATCGGCTTCTCGCAAAGAACATGTTTACCCGCTCCCAACGCCGCAACGGCATGAGGGGCGTGGAGATGGTTCGGGCTGGAGATCCACACGGCCTCGAAGCTCGAGTCGCTCAGAAAGGCCTCAAGATCGGTGTACCCTCTGGGGACACCATGTTTCTCGCAGAACGCGTCGGCCTTGCGCTGTTCGCTGCTGAGCACCGCTCGCAATTGGGCGTTCTCGGCCGCCATGATCGCCGGACCGAATGTGTTCTTGGCCCAACTGGAGGCCCCGATGATTCCCCAACCGACTTTCTGCTGCGTCATGGCTTGGTCCTTTCGTCAACTCGTCGGAACAGCAATCTATCCACATATACAGCCGCGATGTTGTCGGCGTTGTTGGTAGGGGCAATCCAGACCATCTGGTCGCGATCCGCCTTGAACCGACCGAAGGAGATGGTTTGCCAATCCCCTCTTGCGTCGCTCGCGCTCAGCGACCCACCGCAAACAGAGGCCTTCTTGTGCGGATCATAGACGCCGAAATCGCACGCCCGCCCCTGCTTGCCCTTCACGTCAAATCGCACAAATGCCGTCAATTCATAGGTCCCACCAAGGGGCAGCCTGGCCGGATCCACACCCCACTGGATCGCCCATTCGGTCGTGTTTCCTACGATCCACGCCGCTGCCCCGTCGGAGGCGTTGTCATCCGGCTTGATACCGGAGAGTTGGCCCTCCTGATACAGTCCGAACTCGTCGTGCCCGATCTCCACGATACCTGCCGGACGGCCCGACGCGACGGGCAGCTGCTCGGCTACTTGGTTGAGCGTGTACTTGGCGGTCAACGTGATAGCTTCCTTCGGCGCCAGGGGCTTCTCCGGTGTCAGCGTCTGGACGACGACCACGGGGCCGTCGCAACGATTCTCAAAGAAGCATCGACCCACGTCTCCGACGTGCTGACATTGAACCTGGATGCCCGAGGGCCCCGTCAGCATCCAGCCATTCTTGGGAATCGACGGGCCGGCCAGCGCAAAGCGCGCCGCCCCGGCGTCCTTTGGGATGGCGAGTGGCGTTTCCCGTTCGTCGGTCTTCAACGTGATGTTCTCGCCGCCCAGAGCCAGTTCCAGGCTGGTCCGCAGTCGGCCGGGCCTCGGCTCCGCAGCGGTGTTGGTCAAGGTCGAGGCGATAGTCCAATTCGCCCCTCCCGAGTCGAGCTTCACTACCCGTCGCAGGACCAGTCCGTTTGCCAGCGTAGCCGTCAGTGTGAGCTGCCCTTGTGCGGACTCCACCGTGTACGCTTCCCCCGCCCCCGGCGACCGGCGCGTCAATCCCGCCGCCTCCCAATAACCACCGAGCCGGGGAAAACCCGGTGCGGACGTCGGCGCCACCGCGAGGATATTCCGGTTTCGAGCCTTGTCTTCGATGGCCAGAATCCTACCGCCGAGGGACGGAGCGATTCGCAATCTCAATGAGGGGTTCTCCAGGGTGACCAGATCCACGCCGTAGACCGAAGGCGCCACCTGCTGACGAAACGTATCCGGGTGGAAACCGCCTTCGTTCAGGTGCGTGATGTTCTCCTGCTTGCACACAGCAAAGAATTGGTCGAACAGCTTGGCCTTTGCCGGCTCGGGCTCCGGTCCATACTTGTCCCCGCGAAAGACCCACGGTCGGGTCGTGTCCGGCTTCAGTCGTGAAAGCTGAACATACTGGATCGGCAGTCGGGCTACCCGGACCCGATGCAGCGTTTCCGGATCGCCGGCAACCGCCCTCTCTGCCTCGTCGAAAAGGACATTGGCCTTCGCCATGATCTCGGGCGGCGCTTGGCCACTCTCAGGGCCGATCCAAATGGGCTGATGTACCTTGTTCTCTATCGCGTGGTCGCGGAGCATGCGAAGGTAGCGGTCGATCGGTCCGGCCGCCTTCCCGTAGAAGCCCTCCATGAACTCCGCGCGGTGTCTCTCGATGTAACAGTCCGGGTCCCACAGGAGCTTGGCCAACAGATAGGCCTTCAGTTCGGCCATCTGTCCGCCGGTGGACTGATAGGACCCCTGCTCGAAGATGCCCTTGACGCCGTGTCTGACGAAGAACTGCACGTTGGGCTGGAGGACTTCGTTGTTGGTAAACGGCAAGACGTAGTGGCCGAACGTCGTGACGTAGTCCCAGACGTAAAGGCGGTCGCACATCTTGGACCACCCGACGATGTCCTTCTTGAACGTCGTGTCCTCCTGCTCGAGCGGGTGAGAGAAGCAGCACTCGATGCTACATAGTCGAACGATCACGTTATGTCGCGGGCGGGTCTTGGTCACCGGTGCACGCGAGTACTGATAGGCCAACGTGTCGACGGCGACGTTCGGGAACTCCTTCTCGATGGCCTCACCCACCGCGTTGACGAACCGGATGATGGGTCCCGCGTGGACGCCGCCTTCTTCGGCCTCCACCTTCTTGCAGTCTTCACACTCACACCAACCGCCCGTGTCATTCTGTGAAACGGAGATGATATTGGTGGCGGGGTTCCGCCGGAGCAGGTCCTTAACGGCCTCGATCGTAATGCGAAGGACGTCGGGATGGGTGAGGCAGAGCTGATAGTACCCCCTCATCCGCTTGCCGGAGACCAACGAGAAATACTCCGGGTGCTGGTCGTAGTATTTCTCCGGAGGAACGAGTGAGTTGAAGGTGTGCACGAAGCCGGTGTAGACGATCTTGCCGCCCCGCGTCTCGTCCAGTCGCGCATTGGCGGAGTTACACTTGTTTCTGGCCGCCCAATCGGCATCGAACGCATCGAACCAGAATGATTCACGGTACTCCAGTAGGGGGACCTGTGTGTTGTTGATCTCGCCCAACATGATGGTCGGCAACCTGGGTATGCGGCTGACCTTGGATGAGAACCAGCGGCACCCAAGCTGCTCTTCGAGGAAGGTATAGACGCCGTACATCGTTCCGCGTGGCCGGCCGCCGGCAATGATCAAATGCGGGCCCGCCGTGCGGATCGTGAAGCCCTCGCCGCCGAGCTTCGCCCAGTCGATCTCCACCTTTGCCGGCGTCAGACCGGCGTTCTTTCCCAGCAGGATCGCCCGTTCCGGCAACGGGCTCGAATCGTCGACGACGCTTAGTTCCGCCCCGGAAATCTGCTTGATGAACGACTGGAGTTCCTTGGCAGCGTGCTTCTCGGATGGGATTGCATCCTTGGGGACCACGATTCGGTAGTCCGATTTCCCGTCCGACACCAGCGAGATTGAAGCCCTCAGATCCAAACCCAGGGCGGCGAGCACGACCACCGCCATCGTCCATCGTCGACTCCGCATGTGTTTGTCCCCTTTGTGATTGAACGACTCCAAGGACACATCGCTGAGATTTCTGCCCGTCAGCCATGTGCCAGATCATCCCGGAGAGGAAAGCGCACGGTCAAGGGCGACAAGCGCACCGCCCACAAGGCCTGCCGCAAGACCCACTACCTTTCAAGCATACTGACGGATACCATGCTTCGCATTCCGGCATTCACGTTGATTCAACCTCAAGGCTTGAATGAAAGGAACCGGCATGACCACCGAGCAACGAACCGCTCTGATTACGGGTGCATCGAGCGGAATCGGCAGTGTCTTCGCCCGGCACCTCGCCGCCCGCGGATATGATCTGATCCTTGTCGCCCGGCGCCGCGAACGGCTGGAGGCATTGGCCCAGGAGACGCACCGACAGCATGGGATCACCGCGGACGTCTTCGTGGCCGATCTGGCGAAGTCCGAAGATGTCCGGCACGTGGCCGACCGAATCGAGGCACTTCCGCGTCTCGACCTCTTGATCAACAATGCGGGATTCGGCTCGATACACACCTTTGTCGAACTTGATCTGAATATGCAGTTGGACATGATCCACGTGCATGTGCTGGCCTCCGTGCGTCTGACTCGCGCCGCCCTACCCGGCATGATCAAGCGGCAAAACGGCGCGATCATCAACGTGGCCTCGATGGCGGGGTTTCTTCCGATGCCGAAGGTGATCGTCTATGCGGCCACCAAGTCGTTTCTCATCACGTTTTCGGAAGGCTTGGCGAAGGAGCTTGCGAACACCGGCGTGCACGTCCAGGCGCTCTGCCCGGGATTCACGTACACCGAGTTTCATGACGCACCCGAATTCGAGGGCTTCTCCCGCTCGCAGACTTCGGCGTCCCTGTGGATGGCAGCCGAAGATGTGGTCGCCGAATCGCTGAAGGCGCTGGAAAAGAACCAAACGATCTGCGTCCCCGGGTGGAAGAATCGCGTGTTTCTTCGCTTGATTCGCAGCCCGCTGGGAAAGGCCCTCATCAAGGCTGTGGCCGGAAATCGTTGGAAGTAGGGTACGGCCGGATCGGAAGGGATTGGGACGCCACCAGAGTCCCACCTCATTTCACGCATTCGACGTCCGTGCCGATCGTGTTCGTTCGTGTGATTGCCGGGCTTGACATCCCGACAGAATCGGTGTCCCATCCTCGTCATGTGCAACCACACACGTCGAGAATTCATGAAGAGGGCTTCGGCGACTATCCCCGTGGCGAGCGTCGTCTTGGGCTCACAACCCCTCGGTCGGGCGTTGGCCGTTCAGTCGAATCCGGCACCTCCGTCGACGGCCGGCGGGGTCCGACCTCCGATCTCATTCAACATCTGCGTCCACCCCGTCGAGTTCATGCAAGACCGCGACCTCGGCAAGATGCTGGTGGAGAACGGAATCGAGAAGGTCTGGCTTGCAGGCTGGTTCTACGGACACTGGTCCTACGACAAGGCCAAGCTGATCGAGGCCCGGACCATGGCCCAGGCGGCTGGGCTGAAGACCGCCTTGGTCAATGTTCCGCTCGGTCATCCCGGCAATTCCCTCGGAGAGGTGGACACACTTGTCCCACTGACGATTCCCAACCACTGGCGGTACCGGTTGAACGTCGATGGTCGGGAGGTTCGCCACTGCGGCTGCCTCAATGACGCAAGCTGGAAGGACAATCTTGACTCGCTCCACGAAGCCCACGAGATGGGTTTCCGCGAGGTCTTCATGGACGACGATCTGCGCCTGTCCGTAGGACCGGGCGTCATCGGCGGTTGCTTCTGTCCGGATTGCCTCACCCGGTACAAATCCACCACAGGTGCGACGGACGCGGAGGTCGACGAGATACGCCGACAGGTCAAGGGACGAATTCGCGGTGAGGCCCTGATGCGATGGCTCAAGTTTCACGGCGATCGCCTCACGGCATTCCTGAACGCGTGTGACTCCATCGCACCCGATCTGTCCGTCGGCATCATGGTGATGTATATGGGCTGGGAACAGGCGGGTATCCAACTGGACGCGCTACGTCACCGGCTCTTCCGCGTCGGCGAAGGCCATTTTGACGACAACTCTTTCGGCAGTGTGCGTGGCAAGTTGACCGAGGTCGCCAGCGCGATGTTCCACATGTGCTATGCCGACCCCCGCTTGGCGTACAGCGAGTCGACGGCGTTCCCGCCGACCGGATTGTCCGCTGAGAACGTGGGGCGCAAGATCGCCGTCCCGCTCATGGCCGGCGTGCCCAACGTCATGTTCATGAGCGGCATCCGTATGTTCCCCAAGGCCTACTGGCCGACATTGAAACAGCACATCCGGCGGGCACGTCAATTGTGGGACCATTTGCCCGCTGAACGCCCCACGGGCGTTGTCAGACTGTGGTTCGGACCGGGTGCACGGTCCGTCGCACCGGGCTGGCCTCTGGTCGATTGCCTGGGGCTTGGAATCCCCGTCGAGGCGGTCGGCAACGTTACGTCTCCGGGCATATACCTCGTCCAGGCCGAGGACGTACCCTTCTTGCCGGAAAAGATCACGCGTGACGAACGAACCACGATCGTAACCAACTCGGTACCGAAACCCGTGAATGCCACGTGCCGATGGCTCGACGCCGGCACAGACTGGCCCGATCGCTGGCGCCTGAAGCAGGAGATCCTTGCGATTGCCGGCAACATCCCCCACGTCGCCGGCACAACGCCCGTCGTCGCACGGTGGTTCCGCAAGTCGGCGTCACTGTTGCTCTGGAACATAAACAACGCGGAGCAGACAGTGGAGGTCGTCGGCGGAGAACGCTCTCAACGAATAGCGCTGTCCCCGGGCCAAGTTTCGCTGGTCGCGACGTAGTCGGGCGAACGGGTTGGCGCACCCGTACCGGTCGCTCGCTGCGGCAACCCCATCGTCATCTTCGCCGGACATGCTTCAGGGTATGATACCTTCTTGCCCCGGTTCGTCTTGAAGGGGTGGCGTTGCGCATGGTAGCCTGCTTGCTGCGGGCCGGCGGAACACGGCGACGGTCTTCGGATCTTGGAGAGGCCAAACGCAATGGTTTACACGGCGTGGAGTACCGGGCTGGCGGGACTGGACCGCATGCTGAAGGGAATAATCGCCGGAGACAACCTTGTCTTCCAGGTAGACTCCGTCAATGATTACATTCCGTTTGTGGAACCCTATGCCCGGGCGGCCTTGGCGAGAGGACGGAAGGTCGTCTATTTCCGATTCGCCAATCACCAGCCCCTGCTCACCCCTTCCGACGGGATTGAGATCCGCAGCCTGGAACCGGAGGTCGGATTCGAGCGGTTCATTGCCAAGATCCATCAGACCATCGAGGCCGATAGGGAAACCAGTTGTTATGTCTTTGACTGCCTGTCCGATCTTGCGGTCGATTGGTGCAGCGATCGGATGCTGGGCAATTTCTTCATGCTGACGTGTCCGTATGTCTATGACGTAGGCGCCTTGGCCTATTTCATGCTGTTGAGGAACTATCATTCGTTTCACGCAACAACGCCCATTTCGGAGACCACCCAGATTCTGCTGGACATCTACCGCCACAAGGGCCGGCTCTACCTCCATCCGATCAAGGTTCAACAACGGTACTCGCCCACCATGCACATGCTGCATCGCTGGGAATCGGATGACTTCGTCCCTGTCACCACCAGTTCAACGATTGCCGAGATCTTGACTTCGACTCCGTCGGTAAAGATGGAAACCCCACGCGTTCGCTTGGGCGTATGGAATCGTGCGTTTCTGGAGGCCGAGGAAATTCGCGACCCGGCGCATCGTCGGGAGTGCACTCTGGAGGGGGCACGCGAGTTGGTGCGGCGTCTGATCGGCATGGTCATCACGCGAGAAGAACGGTTCTTCCGCCTGGCGGAGAAGTACCTGAATCTCGGCGACATCCTCGACATCTGGAAACGAATGATCGGAACCGGTCTGATCGGCGGCAAGGCGGTGGGCATGTTGCTGGCCCGCGCCATTCTCACCAAGACGGCCCCCCGGTATCAGGAGCTGCTGGAACCGCACGACTCTTTCTTCATCGGCTCCGACGTGTTCTACACATTCCTCGTGCAAAACGGGTGCTGGTGGACACGGCAGAAGCAGCGGAACCCCGCGACTTTCCTTGATGGTGCGGAGGATGCGCGCCGACGGATCCTGATGGGAACGTTCTCCGCAGACATCCAGAAGGAGTTCTCGGAGATGCTCGAGTACTTCGGGCAGTCTCCGATCCTCGTCCGTTCGAGCAGTCTCCTGGAGGACAACTTCGGAAACTCGTTCGCCGGCAAGTACGAAAGCGTGTTCTGCGTGAATCAGGGTCCCCACCAGCAGCGGCTGGAAGATTTCATGTCGGCCGTTCGAAGCATCTACGCCAGCACGATGAGCGAAAAGGCGCTCCGGTACCGCGCCCTCCGGGGAATGTTGGACCGCGATGAGCAGATGGCCTTGTTGGTGCAGCGCGTATCCGGCGGACTCTACGGAAGCTACTTCTACCCCCAGCTCGCCGGAGTGGGACTGTCGTTCAACCCCTACGTGTGGAGCGATCAGATCGACCCCCAGGCCGGCGTTCTCAGGCTTGTATTCGGGTTGGGCACCCGCGCGGTCGACCGCGCGGATGATGACTATACACGGATCGTGGCGCTGAACGCCCCGCAGCGCCGCCCCGAGGGCACACCCGATGAAGTAAGACATTACACCCAACGACGGGTAGACTGTCTCGACCTCCATGCGAACCAACTGGTGTCCTGCGGCTTCCTCGATCTTGTTCGGCAGAGTCCGGGCTTGCCGGTCGAGTTGTTCGCCACTCAGGACGAGGAATCGGCCGGCCGACAGACCGAGGACGGCGGGCGCAGCACGCCCCAATGGAATCTGACATTCGATCAGCTCATGACCGGCACGACATTCGTGAAGGACATGCGCGAGATGCTGCATATTATCGAGCAGGCTTACGGTTGCCCCGTGGACACGGAGTTCACCGCCAATTTCTTCAGCCCCGACGACTACCGGATCAATCTGGTTCAATGTCGTCCGCTGCAAGTCAACCCCAGCGGCCTGACAACGAGCGTTCCGACCGACCTCGCGCAGAGCGACCGCATTCTCGAAGCGCACGGTGCGGTCGTCGGTCAGAGCCGTCTGACGACCATCGATCGGCTCATCTACGTGGTTCCCGGCGTATACGGACGGCTCTCCATGAACGAACGGTACTCGGTGGCCCGCCTCATCGGACGGATTGCGCATCTGGAGGAGCGTGACCGACCGAAGACGGTTATGCTGCTCGGACCGGGTCGTTGGGGCACCAGCACCCCGACGCTTGGGGTGCCGGTCTCCTTCGCGGAGATCAACACCGTGTCCATTCTGTGTGAGCTGGTCATGATGCGGGAAGGGCTGGTCCCGGAGGTATCCTTGGGGACTCACTTCTTCAACGAGCTGGTGGAGATGGACATGCTGTATTTGGCGCTGTTCCCCAGCCGCGAGGGCAACTTCCTGAACGAAGACTACCTCACCCGGTCACCCAGCAAACTCACTCAACTCCTGCCCGGCGCGGCAGACCGAGCCGATGTGGTCCGGGTCATTGATCCACGAGACGCCTGCCCGGGATGCAGCCTCCTCTTGAACGCCAACACACGCACCCAAAAAGTGGTCTGTTATCTGGACCACAACCCGCGAACGAAATGAGGGTGTGGCCATCCGCCTTGCGTAGGGCCACACCCTCCCGGATCCACGTCACAGCTTCCCACAGGCCGACACAGAGGCCTGCGGATCGCTTAGACGACTCCTTGGTCGATCATCGCGTCGGCAACCTTGACGAAGCCGGCGATATTGGCGCCCATCACGTAATTGCCGGGATCGCCGTATTCGGCCGCCGCGTTTGCAACGGCCGTATGAATCGCCTTCATGATCGTCTGAAGCCGGGTATCTACCTCCTCGCGAGACCACAAGGTGTGCTGGGAGTTCTGGGACATCTCCAGTCCGGAGACGGCCACACCGCCCGCGTTCGCGGCCTTGCCGGGGCCGTAGAGGATCTTGTTCTTCAGGAAGATCTGAACGCCCTCCGGCTCGGTGGGCATGTTCGCCCCCTCGGAGACGAGGATACAACCGTTCTTGACCAACGTGGCGGCGTCCTCGCCGGAAATCTCGTTTTGGGTCGCCGAGGGAAATGCGCAATCACACTTGGTCCCCCAGGGGCGCTTGCCCTCCATGAACTTCGCTCGGGGATACTTCTCGACGTACTCCCGGATGCGACCTCGGCGAACGTTCTTCAGATCGAGCACATACGCCAGTTTTTCCTGGTCAATCCCATCGGGATCATAGATCGTGCCGTTGGAGTCGGAGAGGGTGACCACCTTCCCCCCAAACTGGTTGATCTTCTCCACGGTATACTGGGCGACGTTGCCAGACCCCGAGACGGTGCATATCTTGCCTTTTATGGAGTCTTGGCGCGTGGCCAACATCTCCTGGGCAAAGTATACGCAACCGTAGCCGGTGGCTTCCGGACGAATCAGCGATCCGCCCCAGTTCAATCCCTTACCGGTCAGAACGCCCGTGAACTCATTGACAATCCGCTTGTATTGACCAAACAGATAGCCGATTTCACGCCCCCCCACGCCGATGTCGCCGGCGGGGACATCGGTATCCGGACCGATGTAGCGGTAGAGCTCCGTCATGAACGACTGGCAGAAGCGCATGACCTCGCTGTCCGACTTGCCCTTAGGATCGAAGTCTGACCCGCCCTTGCCGGCGCCCATGGGCAACGTCGTCAGTGAGTTCTTGAAGATCTGCTCGAAGCCCAGAAACTTGAGCATGCCCAAGTAGACCGTGGGGTGAAACCGTAACCCGCCCTTGTATGGGCCGATCGCACTGCTGAATTCGACTCGAAAGCCGCGATTAACGTGCAGGTTTCCTTGATCGTCCGTCCAAGGAACTCGGAAGATGATCACGCGTTCGGGTTCCACGATCCGCTCAAGAACACGGTGTTTCTCGTACTTGGGATGCTTCTTGAACACCGGTCGGAGCGACTCCAACACCTCCCCGACGGCCTGGTGAAACTCGGGTTCACCCGGATTCCGCTGCACCACAGACTCCATGATCCGCTTGACGTATGGCATTCCTTAGAATCTCCTCATCACCGCGCGTCCGACCACCCCACGGGCCTGACGCTCCGTTCCTCGCTTCCGCCGGTACCCACAATGCCCGTCTTCGGATACCGGCTATTGCTTGCCACGAGCTTGCCGGCCTGCCTGTTCGATGGGATCGGTGCCCCCCCGGTCACATGCAGTCCCCAGATTGCCAGCCTGGACATCGGCTTGCCAACGGCAGCTTACTGCCAGTATGATACTGCGTCTGCTGCGCATCTCAACTGAATTCGTTCATTTTTCCTGCATTGCGTCTACAGACCTGCTAAGTGCGGCGAAGCCATGTGGCAATTTTGCCGGTAAGAAGGTTGCTCTTGAACTTGTAACCCCTTCTCCTCTCTTTTCGGTACCGGCAAAGAAAAACTGCTTCTGCATCCTTGTCCAGTTTTTGCCCTTACAAGGGCCTTTGCTACCGGCATAATTGCCGCATAGGAGCTTGATGAGCGGCATATCTCGCAGTAGAGTCGTCGGCATGAGAGAGAAAACAGAAGAGAAGCGATTGGCCATTCTAAGGATTCTTCGCGAATCCGGCCGCCCTATTGGCAGTTCGAAGATCGTGGAGCGCCTGGTAGGTCTGGGGCACGACATCAGCGAGCGGACTGTTCGCTTCCACCTGCTGGAAATGGACGCAGCCGGACTTACGGAAAACCTGGGCCGCTCCGGCCGGGCAATCACGGAGCAAGGGCTCAAAGAACTGGCCAGCGCCAGGGCGTTTGAGAAAACCGGCTACCTCTCAGCCAAGATCGACCAGATGACCTATCGCATGCGCTTCGACTTGGCCAACCGGACGGGCACGGTGGTCTTGAATCTGAGCCTGATTGAAAAGAACCAGCTTGAGCGGACGGTGCCGCTTGTCAGTCGTGTCTTCGCGGCGGGCTATGGCATGGGTAGGCTCATGACCCTTCTCTCACCCGGTGACCACATCGGCCAGACCGTGATACCCGAAGGGCAGATCGGCATCGGCACCGTGTGCTCGATCACCGTGAACGGGATTCTCGTGGCTCACGGGATTCCCACGAACTCACGATTTGGCGGGCTGCTCGAACTTCGTGACCGCAAGCCCACCCGCTTCGTCGAACTCATACACTACGAAGGAACCACCATTGATCCGCTCGAGGCATTCATCCGAAGTGGGATGACCGACTACATGGGCGCCACCTCCAACGGAAACGGCCTGATCGGCGCCAGCTTTCGCGAGGTCCCCGCCGACGCCCGCGATCGAGTCATCGAGCTCGCGCAACAGATGGACGAAGCCGGCCTCGGAGGCGTGTTCCTCGTTGGATGGCCCGGTCGGCCACTCCTCGAGATTCCGGTCAGTGAGGGCCGAATCGGCTTGGTGGTCATCGGGGGGCTGAACCCGGTAGCCATCCTTGAAGAACACGGCATGCGAATCCGTCACACGGGGGCTCTATCGGGACTGATCGATTACCAGAGACTCTTTCACTACGAAGAGCTGGGCGCGAGGGCGAAGGCGCTGGGCAACTGAAGGCCAACCGAAACGGAATGGGGTTGGCATCGAGGACGCCTCGTACCTTTGGCTCCCTGTCGTCCGCTCTCGATCACTTCCCCCTACACGCCTTACGATACGCCACTAGGTTGAGACAGCTCGTGCTGTGCGGCAACGAGCACTCGCGAGAAGACTCGGTCCTATGCCGACCGATGCGAGGCATTCGCAACGATTGTCAACGAACTCGGCAAAGGGACACGGATATCGGTCCTAGGGCAATCGGAACGCTTGCCCTATCAAGTAGGTATTCTTCTTAGTGTCATACCTACCTGAGGTGCCGCCAACAGAACGTAAACCTGCAAGGCGCCACTTGATAGCGCTACTCGGCATAAAAACAACTACCTACGCGGATGCGTGCTAACCCGCCGGGCCAGCATATATCCCGTCAAATCACGCTTCTTCTTTTCCGACCGTTGGTGGTGGCAGATGTGGCATATGTTTGGGCACTGGCCTGTTTGGATCGTTCTTCTTTCGCCGAGGCGCTGAAAAAAAGGGGCACATCATGACTCTGAAAACGAAACTGCTGACCTCGAAACTCGGACTGGCCTTGTTCCCGCTTGTATTGGCCTTAGTCATAGGTCTCTGGCGAGCGAACACGGCCTTCACCACGACGCTGGTCCAGGCCGAATCCGGCCTGAACACCAATACGCAATTCGCACGCCAGGCCCTCACCGACTCCGCGCTGAACTCGCTCGCGCAAAGCGTGTTGAGCGTCTGCGATCTGTGTGAGGCAGACCTGGTCACCATCACCACACAGATCAAGGGTGGCATGGCCGTGGCTCGCGACGCGCTCCGCACGGCGGGCGAAGTCTCCTTGTCAAAAGACACCGTCTCTTGGAGGGCCGTCAATCAGGTTTCAAAGGCCACGGTAGAGGTCACCTTGCCGAAGATGCTTGTTGGCGGTCAGTGGCTCGGCCAGAACAGTGATCCCAAGGCTCCCTCGCCTGTTGTTGACCGCGTCCGGGACACGGCGGGCGTCACGTGCACGATCTTTCAGCGAATGAACGCGCAAGGCGACATGCTTCGCGTCTGCACGAACGTGGAGACCGAGGACCACAAGCGTGCCGTCGGCACCTACATACCCGCTCACGATGCCGATGGGCGTGCCAATCCGATCATCTCAAACGTTCTCAACAAACAACCTTTCTCCGGTAAGGCCTACGTAGTGAATGCGCCTTATCAGACGTCGTACGAACCCATTCTGGGCAGCAACCAAGAAGTGATCGGCATGCTGTATGTGGGCGTCAGGGACGAGGGATCGGCGCGGTTGCGCCAATCGATCATGGATATCAAACTCGGCAAAACGGGCTACATCTACGTCTTGAACGCAAAGGATGCACGCCGAGGACATTACGTGATCTCCAAGGACGGTAAGCGAGACGGAGAGGACATATGGGATTCGAAGGATGCCGACGGCAAGTTCTTCATCCAGGAAGTCTGTGCCACGGCAAGGTCCCTGACGGCGGGCAAGACCGGTCAGGTGCGCTACGCGTGGAAGAACGAGGGCGAAAACGCCGCACGGTACAAGCTGGTCATGTTGGCGTACTTCGAGCCTTGGGATTGGGTGATCGGCGCCGGTCTGTACGAGGACGAACTTTACGCGACGGTCAATGACATGGATTCGAAATCGAAGGCCACCCTTGCCGCGCTACGGGAGGCCAAGTCCCAAGCGACATCCTCATTGTTGACCTGGTACGTGGTTGCGGGCGTCGTCGTATTCGTGGTCGCGTTGACCACGGCACTCTTCCTCACGCGCAGCATCACGCTGCCGATTGTGAACATCGTCGGGAACCTGGCCAACGGGTCGGCCATGGTCTCCGAAGCGTCGTCGCAGGTCAATGCGGCGAGCGCCACACTGGCCGAGGGCGCCAATGAGCAGGCCGCATCGCTCCAGGAGACATCCGCATCCCTTCAAGAACTGTCCTCCATGACGCAGGCCAACGCCTCAAACGCCGGCGAAGCCAATCAACTGGTATCCGCGGTCCGGAACGCTGCTCAGCAGAGCGAAGCCGGGTTGGTACGCCTGGATAAGGCGATGCAGGGCATCAACGAATCATCCGCGCAAATCAGCAAGATCATCAAAGTCATCGAGGAGATTGCCTTCCAGACGAACTTGTTGGCGCTGAATGCGGCGGTCGAAGCGGCCCGGGCGGGCGAACACGGCAAGGGGTTCGCGGTGGTCGCCGACGAGGTGCGCAACCTCGCACAACGCGCCGCGGAGGCGGCCCGTGAGACGACGACGTTGATTGAGACGGCCACAAACACCGCGCGCGAAGGGACGGAGGTCGCAAGCGGCTTCGGCCAGGCCGTGTCGGTCATTGTCGGCAATGTCGGCAAGGTCACGGACTTGATGAACGGAATCGCGAAGGCGTGCGCCGAACAGGCACGAGGACTCGATCAGATCAGTAAAGCGGTAGCTCAGATGGACAAAGTCACTCAGGCGAATGCGTCGAGTTCGGAAGAGACCGCGTCCGCCGTGGAGGAACTCAGCGCACAAGCAAGCGCCGTTGCGGGTACCGGCCGTGACTTGGCAGCGATTGTCGGAATCGATAGTGCTCGGGTGGACCAGAGGGAAGTGACGGCGACCATTGCCAAGAACATCCAGCGCCGCATGGAGGTCAAGGTGGAGACACCGACGCTGTAGTGCGATCCTTCGGGGGATACGGCGCCTCGGTTCCTTCGGGAGACCGCGCCGTCGAATCGGCGGATGTGCGCCGGCGCACGGAACAAGCGTCGCCAACGAAGCCGCTCACGGAGGAGGACACGCAGGTTGCAGCGATTTTCGACGACCGGAGGCAAGGAACGGAGGCCTCCGACGACGGAGAACCATGAGTGCGAGGCATCGTACTGATTGGAGCATCGACAGGCGCTCCGCGAACGCACGACATTTACCTCAGGGCCACCCCGCCGAGTTTCGCGGCGCCGATCGTGATCATTCAGCACATGCCCCGCGGTCCCTTCATGGAGGGATTCATGCGATACTTGACGCAGTCCGTCTCCGTCCCATGCCGATTTGCCCGTAACGGCGATCTTCTGGAGCCGAGGCACGTTTACGTCGGCGAGCCGGGTTCTCACGTCCGATTCGAATCCTCCGGGCAAAGGCTCTCCGTGGCGCCTGAGACGGGTGAGAACCATTTTGCCCCGTCGATGAACGTCGCATTCGCCAGCGCGGCGAAGGTCTTCGGCCCCCGGTGTTTTGTCGCCATGCTGTCGGGTCTTCACGCCCATCACGACGGTCTCGAGGGGTGTCGAGCCGTTCGACGACTTGGGGGGCGGGTACTCATAACCGACCCGGCGACGACCAACTGTTACTTGATGGTCAAGGCCGTTCGCGAGGCGGCGGAGTACGACATCGAAGCCCCCCTACATCGTGTGCTCACCGTCTTTCACGACTGGATGAGGAGCTGAGCCATGCGACGTTTCGAGGGCAAGAGTGCCTTGGTCGTGGATGATGAGCCCAGTACGCGGCTCCTGCTCCGCGAGGCGCTTCAAGATATCGGGATGACCGTGACCGAGGCGAACGACGGCGCCGATGCCATACACAAGTCGATCCAGTCTACGTTCGATGTGACCACCATGGACATCATGATGCCCAACGTCGACGGTCTTGATGCCATTCGCGCCATGCGAATGGTCGATCCGAAATGCCGCATCATCGTTGTCACGTCTCGGAGGGAAGAAAGTACCCGGCGAGAAGCCCATCAGTTGGGCATCACGCACTTCCTTACCAAACCCGTGCGTCTGCCCGAGCTGTACGAAGCCGTGCAGGAGGAGTTGTCTTCGGCGACCGAGCACCAGACGGCACCGGAGATTTTGGCGTAGAACACAGAGATCTCAGTGGACACAGAGACGTGTCGACGGATTCAAGCCATCTTCTTTTCAGAACGGGTACGGGCAGACACGAGGCACGTGCGTTCATGCACGCTCGCCACCGGCAAGGGTTTCGGGTGCCGAACGTCCTACACGAACACGTCGTCCCTTCGGTGATTCGAAGCGGACTTCACTCTCACCCTCTCCCGCCAGCCAAGGCCCAGGCTCGTCGGAGAACGCCCCGCAAGGCCGGTCGGATCCGCTTCCCTGTATCGATCGCGCACGTTGGGTCGCATCAAGGTGACGATCAGGGTACGGGGCTACAGATGGTTCTGGATGGAATCCCCGCACCCATCCTGGTCATTGACCAAACCTGCCATGCCATTATGGCCAATCGCGCGGCTCGCGCACCTCATGGTGGCGCCGATCTCGCGGCAATGGGGGTGAAGTGTTCGCAATTACCTTGCGGCCTCTCGACACCCCGCACCTGCGTTGACCATTCATGTCCTTTGAGAGGTGTTTGGCAATCCGGCCAGATCCGCAGATTCGAGCATGTACACTACGATGTTCGGGGCGAAAGACACGTTCTGGACATAACGGCAACCCCCCTCTTTGACGGGAACGGTTTGGTACAATACGTCGTTGAGTATGGCCAAGACATCTCCGAACGACAACGCATAGAAGAGCAACTCCGCGACGGCAATTCCCTCATTGTCGACGCCCTCGCGCGTGAGAAGCGCATCTCGATGCAGCTTGAAGCCACTACGGAGCAGCTTCGTGCCGCCACGGACGAGGCCAAGGCGGCGGCAAGGGCAAAGGGCGAGTTTCTGGCGAACATGAGCCACGAGATTCGCACACCCATGAACGCCATTGTCGGCCTGGTTGAACTCCTTCAAAAGACCGGACTGTCGGACACTCAGCGCCGATGTGTCAATCTGATAGAACAATCCGTAGACTCCCTCTTGAGAATCTTGAACGACATACTGGACCTGTCCAAGATTGAGTCGGGTCGATTCGAGCTGGACCCGATCGATTTCAATCTGCGCGACAGTCTGGGCGACACAGTCCGCGTTCACGCCGTGCGGGCGTACGAAAAGGGTTTGGAGATCGCCGCGCACGTCCGTCCCGAGGTGCCTGACATTCTCATCGGTGATGCCATTCGTCTGCGACAGATCCTGTTGAACCTGATCGGCAACGCCGTGAAATTCACGCACCGAGGAGAAGTTGTTGTTCGAGTGGAGGAGCAGTCCCGCACCGAGAATACGAGCACTCTGCATTTCGCGGTCGCGGACACCGGAATCGGCATTCCCCCCGAGAAGTTGGGAATTGTCTTTGATGCGTTTTCGCAAGCTGATGGGTCCACCACGCGGGAGTACGGGGGAACGGGACTGGGACTGACGATCACGAAGCGCCTCGTCGAACTCATGGGCGGTCGCATCTGGGCCGAAAGCAAACCCGGCAAGGGAAGCACGTTTCATTTCACGGCGGAGTTTCGCCTATCCAAGCGCGAACCGATGCCCAACCTCTCCCGGCCGGCGATGAACCTGAAGGGGACACGGGCACTCATCGTCGATGGCGATAGAACCACCCGATCGATACTCGATGAAATGCTGGCCTGCGCCGGCGTCCAAGCGAGAACGGCCGCGGACGCAGAAACGGCGTTCTCGCTGGCTCTGCAAGCGAAGGCGGCGGGCGACCCATTCCCGATCATCCTGGTCGGACTGTCGGCCCGGGGAGACGACGCCCACATTCTGATGCACCGAATCCGACACAGCCCCGGTCTGGCATCCACCAAGATCCTCGTTCTTTCACCGGCGGGCGTGGAGTCGTTCTCCGATGACTCGTCGATGCTTGGCGTCGCCGCCCGCTTGTTCAAGCCCGTCAAGCAATCCGAGCTTCTGGAGGCCATCACAACGTGCCTTGGCGGGCAAGAACCGGTAAGCAATCAGGACGGTAAGCTCGAGCAACATGCGACGGATACATGCACTCTCCGTCCGCTTCGAATCCTCGTCGCCGAGGATAATCCGGTCAACCAAGAGGTCATCGCCTCCTTGCTTGAGGCGGACGGACACTTCGTCTCGGTCGTCGGAAACGGACAGGAAGTCTTGAGGCTGATGCCACAGGACGGGCGCGACGTGTTTGACTTGATCTTCATGGACGTCCAGATGCCGGTGATGAGTGGATTGGAGGCGACGAGGGCCATTCGTGCCATGGAGAAGGAAATCGGAGGTCACATCCCGATTGTCGCCATGACGGCGAACGCGATGAAGGGAGACCAGGAAGAGTGCCTCCGGTCCGGAATGGACGATTACCTGGCCAAACCGATCAAGAGTGTGGCGATCAGAGCCGTGCTGAAGAGATGGACACATCCCCCCTCCGAACCGAAGCGACTTTCGGCGCCGCCTGTGGAAAGCTCATCGCGGGCGCCTTCGACACAGGCTGCCCTGAGAGACGGCCACGAGAAGCCGATCGACCTTGACGCGGCGTTGGACAATCTCGGCGGCAATCGCAGAATCCTGGACAAGGTCCTGGGAAGCTTAATGGAATCCGTCCCCACCTTGTTGACGAACCTGCGGTCCGCCCTGGCCGCATCCGATCGCGAACGACTACGGTTCCACGCTCACAGCTTGAAAGGTGCCGCCGCCAACGTCTGTGCCGAGCCGCTCAGACTGGCCGCCGAACACCTTGAAGACCTGGTCCGACAAGGAGAACTCCACACTGCAGACGAAGCGATTCGGAAGGTCGATCATCTGTGGAATCGTCTCCGACAGCAGATAGGCCTTGAACGCTGATTCGAGAGTCCTCCGGATCGCCGCCCGGTCCGTGGCGTCTCAATCATGCAATTCGATCACGCCGAAGAAGCACATCGCATTGTGTTGCCCTCAGAAATCTGTGCATGCACAGGGCTCGCCGACCGGGCCGTCCGATGGTTAGAATAGATAAGTCTTGCCTGACGGACCGCGCGGGAAGACGCGGCGCAAGAGATCTCTTGAACCACCTCACAGGAGAAGCAGGCGTGCCACAGACCAGACGCGAGTTCCTGGCCTCCGCCGCATCGACCGCACTCGCCGCAGCCTCTCTTCACGCACAATCAACGCGTCCTAAGGGAAACGAACTGCCCCGTCGCGTCCTTGGTCGGACCCGAGAGTCGGTCTCAATCATAGGCCTGGGTTGCGCGTATGCAGGCAGCGGCGTCAGCGAAGCCCAAACGCGGGCCACGATCGAAGCCGCACTGGACAATGGCATACGCTATTTTGATGCGGCGCCCGAATATGAACAGGCAGAGCTGCGCCTGGGGCCGGTCGTCAAGTCCGTTCGCGACAAGGTCTTCCTCGTCACCAAGAGCTATGCTCTCGATGCAAAGGACGCCGAACGGGACCTTCAAACCGCTCTGAGGCAACTTCAGACCGATCACGTGGACCTATTTCTTCAACACGGCGTCGGCCTGAAACCGGCGGCGGCCTACAATCAGGTCCTGGCGAAGGGGGGGTCGCTCGAATTCATGCTTGGGGCCAAGAAGGCGGGCTTGACGCGATTCATTGGGATGAGCATCCATCCGCCCTTCAGCACAGCTCTGAGATTGCTCCAAGAGTGCAGTGAATGGGACGTAATACAGCCGTTCCTTAACTATGTCACGGCCGCAAGGGAGAAGATGCTTGTCGAAGACGGGGCGGACATCCATGCGGCAAGTGATCACGAGAGACTCTTGGAGAGGGCGCGCCAGAACAAGGCGGGCATCGTCGGCATGAAAGTTTTGGGAGGCAGTCCCGGCGTCTTGGCGGAGGACTACGACCGGGCGTTCCGATATGCCCTCAGCGTGTCCGGTGTCTCATGCATCATCATTGGCGTCGGCAAACCCGAACAAGTCCTACGGGCGGTCCGAGCGGCAAGAACGTTCCATCCGATGACGGAACAGGAGATGAACGAATCCGTCGAAAAGGGCCGGCAATTGGTCCGCGCCGGCTCCGTGGCCGTCCGGACGTTGAATCGGCACGCGCGACGGGATTCGTGGAGCACGCGCACGACTTGATGCAGACGGTGCCGGGGGGGCGAAGCCAGGCCCACCCCTGCCATGGTGCCGGACCCCTGCGCATGGGACATAGACAGATAACGTTGAGCCGCCCTTCGATTCCCCGTGGAGACGTTCCGTGAATTGGGCTTGCCACGTCTTCCCAGCATCACTTGCCCCTCTGTTCTGCGTCTTGACGGCAGGATGCGTAGCCAAGCACGATCGACACCGTCCGCCCGTCACGTCATCCACATGCGACTGCGCTGAAGTGTCCAAGCCCCTCGACTTCTTCGTGGCCACCTACGGGAATGACCTGGAGGCCGGTACGAAGGAACGGCCATTCGCGACGCTCGAAAGGGCACGCGACGCCATCCGCGAACTCAAGCGAGAAGGCCTATTGAACGGTCCGATCACCGTATGGATTCGAGGGGGACAGCATTTCAGGACCGAGACCTTCCAGTTGACGGCGCAAGACTCGGGCACGCCCACGGCGCCGATCATCTATCGTGCCTACCCCGGTGAAGAGGTCTGTCTGATCGGCGGGCGAGAACTGGACCCATCCTGGTGCAAACCCGTCAAAGACCCGGCGATCCTCGCCCGCGTGGGGGAGCCCTCCCACAGCAAGCTGCTCCAGGCCGACCTCGCAGCGCACGGCATCACCGATTACGGTGAAATGTCGCACGCCGGTCCCATGCTGGAGCTTTTCTGCAACGGCAGACGTCTGCCCGTGGCCCGCTGGCCCAACAAGGGCCACATGCCCGTCGGCAAGGTCCTTGTGGTCGAGAAAGACGGCACGCGCCGTTTCGTCGACGAGAACAAGCAAGGCAAGACTTTTCAATACGCGGGTGAAAGGCCGACACGATGGGTCCGTGCAAAGGATGTGTTCCTGCACGGCTACTGGTACTTCGGTTGGATCGATCAGCACATACGGATTGACCGAATCGACACCGAAAAGAGGGAGATCACGCTCACCGACATACCCAGCGGCGGAATCAAGAAGGACCAATACTACCAAGCACTCAACCTCATTGAAGAGATCGACGAGCCGGGCGAATGGTATCTCGATCGGGACGGAGGGATGCTGTACTTTCTGCCGCCGGAGGAGTTCTCGTACCAACCGACCTTCCTATCGATGCTGACCGGACCGCTGCTGGCAATGGATGGAACGTCACATGTAACCGTTCGCGGGCTGACACTGCAGGTCACGCGCGGCACCGGCATCGTCATCGGCGGCGGCGAACACAATCGCCTGGCCGGGTGCGTCGTGAGGTGCATCGGTCAGGCGGGAATCGTCCTGGACCACGGAACGGACAACGGTGTCGTCGGCTGCGACATCCACGACCTGGGCATGACGGCTGTCCGGATGACGGGTGGAAACCGGTCCACACTGGAGCCGGGTCGAAATTCCGTAGTGAATAGCCACATCCATCGTTACGCACAACGCAAGAAAGTGTACGAGCCGGCGGTCAGGATCCACGGCGTCGGGCATCGCGTCGCGCACAACCTGATCCATGACGCCCCGCATCAGGCGATCGGTTACGACGGAAACGACCACGTGATCGAGTTTAATGAGATTCATGACGTTGTACTGGAATCGAGCGACGCCGGCGTTCTGTACACAGGCTGCAACTGGACGTTTCGCGGAAACGTCGTCCGGTACAACTTCATCCATCATATTCCTCACGGGCCGGGCTTGGGCACGGTGGGCGTCTACCTGGATGATTGTGCCAGCTCGACCGAGATCTTCGGCAATGTGTTCTTCGACATGCTCACGCCCACATTCATCGGAGGCGGGCGCGACAATGTCATCGCAAACAACATCTTCATTCGGTGCGACATACCCGTCCACCTTGACAATCGCGGGCTGCGGTGGGAACACTTCCAACCCAACGGGCCGATGTACGATCAGCTCAAGGAGATCAAGCACAACCAGCCTCCCTGGAGCACGCGATACCCGGCGCTGGCGCGAATCCTCGATGAGGTTCCGCAGGCGCCGCTCGGAAATGTGCTGGTCAACAACGTGTCTTACAGAAGCACCTGGCGTGACCCTGAAGAGCACTGTCGGCGCACGTCCGAGAAGAACATCGACCGGCCTTACATGACGATTACCGACAACTACGTCACAAACGATGATCCCGGCTTTGTCGACGCCGCCCAGTGGGACTTTCGACTGCGCGACGACTCGGTCGTCTACAATAAGATACCCGGCTTCAAGAGAATTCCCTTTGACAAGATCGGACCGTTCCGGGACGAGCTTCGCGCGACGTGGCCGGTCGTGAGGAAGCGGCCGCGATAGTGCGGTAGTCCACACCACGTGGATGAATGGGAGTCTGCCATGCGAGGCAATGCACGAACCACGGCCGCCGCGATGATCGCCCTTGCCACCGGTGGGGCTATCTCTGTCAGGGCGGCGGAGCCGAACGGCGAATTCTACGTCGCCGTTCAAGGCAATGACGCCGACGCGGGCACCATGGACAAACCGTTCGCTTCGCTGGAGCGGGCCCGCGATGCCATTCGCGAGATGAAGAAGGCCGGCCTGCTCACGGCGCCTGTGACCGTCCATATTCGCGGCGGCCTGTATCGGCGAACCCAGACGTTCGAACTGAAACAGGAAGACGGCGGCACCGCGGCGACGCCCATTGCCTACCGCGCCTGTGACCGCGAGGAGGTCCGGCTCGTCGGCGGTCGCCCGATCGAGGTCGGATGGTTCACACCGGTTGATGACGCATCGGTTGTCGAACGGTTGGACAAGGACGCCCGGGGCAAGTTGCTCCAGACGGACCTCAAGGCGCATGGCATAACCGACCTCGGTGAACTGAACGGCATGGCCGGCGGACTGAAGCTGTTCCTCGGTGATAGACGGCTGCCGCTCGCCCGCTGGCCCAACGAGGGCTGGGCGCTGGGCCGACGCGGCAGGGTGACCGGTAGAGACAAGGACGGCACGCCGGAGATCGGGGACGAAGGCAAAGAATGCAGGACTCTGGCGTTTCATTTCAGCGGAAAACGACCGAACCGTTGGCATGATCTGGGCGACATGTGGTTCTGCAATTTCTTCTGGGAGGAGTACTGTTTCCACGCATGGAAAGCCGAGCACGTCGACGTGGATCGGCAGGAGATTACGTTCGGTCACGCCCTCATCGATCGGCTGAAGGATTGGCTGAGGTTCTGCGCCGTCAACGCCATCGAGGAAATCGACGAACCCGGAGAATGGTATCTGGACCGAAAGAGAGGCCTCCTCTATTTGCTTCCGCCCGATGGGTTCGGCAATCAGCCGCTGCTTGCCTCGACGCTTCAGGACACGATGATATCGCTTGATCAGGCGTCATTCATCACGATTCGAGGCCTGACGCTGGAGGCGATGCGAGGCTTGCCGATCATGGTCCGCGGCGGGTCGAACGTCCTTGTCGCGGGATGCACCCTCCGAAATGCCGCACGGGGTGCCGAGTTCGTCGGTGGGACAAACAACGGCATTGCCGGCTGTGACATCTACAACCTGGAGGCATCGGGCCTTCGGTTGGCGGGAGGCGACCGCAAGACGCTCACACCAGCGGGGCTCTACGCCGTCAACAATCACATCCATCATTACGGACAGTGCATTAAGGAGTGGCAACCGGGAGTGAAGGTTCAGGGCGTGGGCAATCGCGTCGCGCACTGCAAGATTCACCACGCGCCGGCTTACGCGATCTCATTCGACGGCAACGACCATGTTTTCGAACTCAACGAGATGCACGATGTGGACCTGGAAATGAGCGATGTGGGCGTCATTGGAACGGGAACCGATTGGACTTTCCGCGGCAACGTCATTCGCCACAACTTCATCCACCACATCCCCGAGCGGCCGTATCCGGGTGTGGTGGCCGTCTACATGGACAACGGTGCCAGTTCGGCCGACATCATCGGCAACGTGTTCTACAAGCTGACCGACGGTGTTCTCATTGGTGGCGGGCGTGACAACCTGATCGAGAACAATGTCTTCATTGAGTGCCGGACGCCGGTGAAGATGGACAACCGCGGTCTGCGCTGGCAGACCCGCTGGGGCCACTTCAAGCCGGGCGGCCCGATGTACAAGCCGCTCCACGAGTTCAGACACGACCAACCGCCGTGGAGCACGAAGTACCCCAAACTGGCGAGGATTCTGAATGAGAACCCCCAGGCACCGTTGGGCAACACGCTGGAGCGGAACGTCTCGGTTCGAAGCGGGTGGCGAGACCCCGAGGCCGAATGCCGCAAGACGTTCACAGTGCATATCGACAGGCCCTACATGACCGTCAAGGACAACTACGTAACCGATGAAGATCCCGGTTTCGCGGATATGGCCGGAATGGATTTCCGACTACGCGGCGACTCGATCGTCTATCGGAAGATCCCCGGCTTCAAGAAGATCCCCTTCGATAAGATTGGTCTCTACCCCGACGAGTATCGGAAGGCGTTTGTGCCAAGGGCTCTTCAAGGCGACCCGCGAGGGTAGCTGGAAGCCGCACGTTGGCCCCATAGACCGAGCCGTGCCCCGGACTCCCGGAGGCCAGAGTGCGGCCCACCGAAGAAGCTCTCTTGTTCGGGCCCCCGGGTCCGGAATCCGACGGAACGGTCTTGAATGGGAACCTGCCCTTGAGTCAATGATGAAGACGTTCCGGTGGACATCGCAGTGAACCTCACCGGCCAATTTGTGAACTTCGCCCCAGTGGGTCGCGTGGGCAATGAGTTCGTGGGAACGGCGGAGTGTGGAGACAACAGCCGCAACGCCACTCCGATCATCCTGGATGCCGGCGCGTCGTTCGAGTTCTACAACGACCCGCTGCCGACCGACCCGAACAACTTCCAGTGGTACGAGGACTACGGGCTGCTGACGGAACACCGCTGGGGGACCGGCAAGTTCGTGATGATCCCGCCCCATGCACTGACATTCGGCGTACACCATATAACGCTCCTCCTGAGGGACAGCCACGGGGTGACGGATGTGCACCGGTTCAACGTCGAGGTGGTGGACACCGTGGCACCCGACTTGACCGTCCCCAACGATGTGATCAGATTCCAGGCGACGGGCGAAACGCTCCCCCTCTCTGTGAGCATCGGAGAGGCGAGTGCAAACGATGTGTGCTGCGGCCAGGTACTGGTCACCAACGACGCGCCGGCAAGGTCGCTGTTCGGGGCCGGCGAAACGCTCGTCACGTGGCAGGCGGATGACGGCCGTGGTAACCTCACAACCAAGGTGCAAAGGGTCTACGTGGTCGCACACCCCGATGGGTCCGTCATCGCCAAGGCATCCGATGCCGCGCAGTGGCTGAACGGGTTGGTCGCACAGGAACAAGCGTCCCTGACGGCGCGGATCGCCGAGCCAAGCTGCGTGCTTGACTTGGGACGTCTTATCGCGTTGGCCAACCAACTGGCTGACACGCTGGGCGCGATGGGTGTTCCCAACAACCAGACGGGAGCCCGCGACAGCATCGTCCAGAGGCTGCGATCTTCCGCGACGGCCTTGACCGAGGCTGACGTTCTGATGATGCAATCCAACGGGAACGAAACACAGAGGGCGGCATTACGTCAGGAGGCCCTGGGAAAGCTCCGTAGCGCCTCCGGATCGCTGAATGAGATCGCCGCCATGTCGGACCCCGGTCCCGGGAGGCTGGCGCCAACCTGCAGCCTCTTCCCGACGGGCGTCATGATGTGTCTGGTGATGTGCGTGATGGTCGCACGGCAGCTCGCGCGAAAGGTGGGCGAATCGCCTAGGATATAGTCGACGGGGAACTTCATGTCTCTTGTGTATGGGAGGAACAGATCATGTACCGCCATGTGACGGGGTTTTGCATAGGAGCGGCCTTGATGGGCGTCCTGGGGTCCCGATCGGACTCGGAGCCGCCGGGTGTGTCCCCGGGCCGCAACCCACTGTCTTGCTCGCGACCAGCTTCAGTTTAGATGCTGCGTGGACACATCTGGATCCGCCAGAGCCCAACGTAGCCCCGAACAGATTCGATGCATCGTTCAAACCAACCGCCGTAGGGAAACTAATCCGGGTAACGGTCAGTTGCACTAAGCTCGACAGCCGCATCGGGATGAAGGTACTGGATGGGGATGGTAATATGGTAGTCTACCTAATCAACGATCAAAGCAATACCAGCATTGGGACCTTCACGAGCGCGAGCACCAATGACCACAATGTCATCGTGTGGGAGGTCGTCAATCCTGGCGGGCAGGCATACGGGATACTCGTGACGCAAGATCCGTAGCTACTGCCCGATGCGACGGTTCGGCTGGTCCGTTGATGCTCGACTCAGGTAGTCAAGACAAGTCACGAATCGCCACGACTCTGTTTGGTTTGACCTTGAGGCGGGTGAGAAGATGCTTGCCGCATGCCTTCTCTTCGAAGCCTTCGTTTCAGCAGCTCAATGACCTGCGTCTGATGCTCAAACGCCAACTTGGACGGCAATTTGTCCAGAGGGACCCATGTCAGGGATTCGACATCGTCTTGCGCCTTGGGCTCGCCGTCGATGATGTCCACAAGGTAGCAGAAGCTGAGCGTGGGCACCCGCCAGTTCCCCCAGACGTAGACATCCGGGACCGAACCGAGGTACTCGGTCACACGTACATGAAGCGTCGTCTCTTCCAGCGCCTCACGCACGACGGCCTCCTCGGCCGTTTCACCGGAATCAATGAAGCCGCCCGGAAGGTCCCACTCGCCCTTGGCCGGCTCGAATGCACGGCGAGCCAGCAGAAGCTTGCATCCCTGTATGATCAGTATGTCGACACAGGGCTTGGGATTGTGATAATCGACGAATCCGCACGTCGGACATCTCGATCTGCCTTCGGCCTCGCCGGTGTGGGGTATCATGGGCGAGCCATCATATGGGCAATGTAGGTAGTCACTCATGTGAATAGCATCCCCTGCAGACTTGATGCTGCGTCGCGCTGGCAGACAGGCCACCTCAACTTCGGGGTTTCGTTGGGTGTTTGGGAACACCGGTCTTCGGAGCACTCCGGAACACAACTCCGGTCGAGTCCTTCTCGTTCGACCTTCGAACAGTTGCACCAGCACACATTGAGGATACGATACCCGCATGTGGAGCGCGGCACGAGCCCCACCGTTGGGATTCGTTGCTGAACGGCTCATCCTTCCCCCCAGGAGCCATTCCATGCACGATGACGTGCGTTCGCAAACCCCATGTGTATCGACTATCCTCTTGTGCCTGGCGGCCACCACGGTCTCTACCCGCAATACTGCCGCCGAGGCAACGCCGAAGCCGCAGCCGCCCATGTTGGTGGCCCCGGCGGACAACGCCTTCGTCTTCACGCTGTCGGACGGCACCGTGGAGATGGTGTTCGCACGGCCGGCCTGCGGCGGCGGCGTGGAAGTCGCCCGCAAACGGACACAGGACGCCGGCCGGTCGTGGACGCAGCCGGAATCCGTTATGAGACTGCCGGGGCCCGACTGGGGCACGCCCATGCCGCTGCTGGCACGGGATGGCGAGCTGCATTTTTTCTGGATGATCGCGCGACGAACTGGCCGCAATCCGGGCGTCGACTACTTCATCGACATCTGGCATGCTCGATCGACCGACGGTCGAACCAAGTGGCCTGAGCCACGGTGTATCTGGAAAGGCTATGTCGGCTCAATCAACGGCATGGCCCAGCTCCGCAGCGGAAGGCTAGTCGTTCCTTTCGCGTACTGGCGCGGTGGCGTACCGGAAGCCCCGCCCACGGGCCCCAATGTCGTCACCACGATCTACTCCGATGACAACGGGCAGACCTGGAGGCAATCCCCGGCCAAACTCACGTCCCCCTGCTACGAAGGCTATAACGGCTCCAACTACGGTGCCTGCGAGCCGACGATCGTCGAGTTGAAGGACGGCCGCGTATGGATGCTCATACGCACGCAAACCGGTTACCTGTACGAGTCGTTCTCGGGCGACGGCGTGAACTGGTTGCCCGCCAGGCCCACGAAGTTCTGTTCGTCCGAATCACCCGCAGGGCTGGTGAGGCTGCCCGACGGCCGGATCGTCCTATTCTGGAACAACTGCGAGAATACGTCCCGCATCGATGGCCAGGGCGTCTACACCAATCGTGACGCACTGCACGGGGCCATCTCCGAAGACGAAGGAAAGACCTGGCGTGGCTACCGCGAGATCTGCCGCGACCCCCTGCGAAACGACCCGCCGCCCAAACAGGGCGACCGTGGAACGTCGTATCCCTACGGGACGGCAACCAAGGACGGAACGATTCTCGTCGTCACCGGCCAGGGGGCGGGCCGGCGCAACCTGCTGAAGATCGATCCCTCATGGATCTACGAAACTCGTGCGCAAGACGATTTCTCGAATGGTCTTGACGGCTGGTGCGTGTTCAAGGCGTTCGGCAAGCCCACGCACTGGTGGCGCGACCGGGTCCAAGGGGCAAGTCTCGTCGATCACCCGTCCAAGACCGGCGTGAAGGTGCTCCACGTCAGGCGTCCCGATGACAAGGACGGTGATGGGGCCGTCTGGAACTTCCCCGTGGGCCGCAAAGGCAGACTCACTGTGCAGCTTTCGCTCCGGAAGGGCTTCGGTGGCGGGAGCATCGCCCTGGCGGACCGGTTCATCCAGCCCAACGATGACATCGGCGAGAGAAAGGTCCTCGTCACACTGCCGATCCAGGCCAACGGTGAATTGCCGGGTGGGGCCAAGCTCGAACCCAGCCGCTGGCAGACGGTTGACCTCCGTTGGGATATTGAAGAGGCAGAGTGCGCGATCGCCGTGGATGGCAAGCCGGCCTGTACGTTGCCGATGGCCAAGGAAACCAGCGAGGGCGTCTCTTATGTCCGGTTTCGATCAACCGCGAAGGCGGTGGACACAGCCGGCTTCTTGGTCGCGTCTGTCGAGGCCAACATCACTCCGTAATCGTCGGTGCCCCGTGCAAGGAGACTCTCGCTACGCGCCGATGGTCAATCGGCCCCCTGCTGACGTGTGCTTCCAGATCAACTGGTACAAAAAGGGCCGGGGTCCCAGGATGCGCGGGGCTCGCTTTCGCCAACTGAAGAGAGCATCGCGGTTGTCCCGCCATCCGAGGTGAAATCAATCCTCGCCCCCCCCGGCCGTGAGTCGGCTACGGGTCTTCCATTCTGCGATTCGGGCAAGGGTGAATCACCAGGAGGGTACCATGCAACGACCAGGCGACTCACGTGCTGCCCAGCACCTCCAAGAACTTCGGCATGAAGACCGGCAGATCCGGCCAGCCTCGGGAGGTAACCATCTTGCGGTCGACCACGGCAGGTTCGTCGACGAATGTCGCCCCCGCCAGCTCAACGTCGGCCTTCAGTGCGGGTGTGGCGGTCATCTTGCGCCCCTTCACCGACCGTGACGCGTAAAGGACCATCGGACCGTGGCACATCGCCCCCACCGGCAGGTCCTTATCCATGAAGTGGCCAACGGTCTTCAGCGCATCCTTATCCTGGCGGATCTCCTCGGGTCCCCGACCGCCAGGAATGATCAGACCGGCGTAGTCGGTCGGCTTGACATCAGTGTAGGCAAGCTCAGCCTTGATAAGATAGCCCAGCTTTTCGGTGTAGTTCGTGTATTGCGGTTCGAAATCGTGCACAACGAGCTGAACTGCCTTCGCTTTGGTCGAGACCACCACCGGTACAACGCCTTCCTCCATGAGCCGGTAAACCATGTAGTAGGTCTCCATCGCCTCACTGAACTCGCCGATGGCCACCAAGACTCGTTTGCCCTTCAACGACGTTTCACCACGTGCAGCGAGTACTCGCGGCGCCCCCGCCGCGAGCCCCGTCAGACCCAGAGAAGTCGCAATGGCCTGCCGCCGGCTAATTCCACCCGGTTGAGCTGCCGTCATGACCAGTCTCCTTAGCAAATCAAACGAGAGGAATCGTAGCGGGTCTCGTCCGTGTGGTGAAGCCCCGATTGGGTGGCCACGAACCGAAGAACCCGGAAGGCGGTCCGGTTTTCGTCGGGTATCGCCTCGCTGTGGAGATCCCTTGACGGTCCCATAATCCGCGGCCTTCCCCAAGTGCCATGGCATCATAGGATTAGAGGTTGGTACCCTCCGTTCATTAGCGCCTATCGTCCCGTAATGTGCGCTCGTATGGCAAGTTCGATCCGCCGTAAGCCGATAACTCCTCCGGTGGCGTGTCTGGTGAGAGCGAAGTCACGCGGCAGATGACGTCCGCGTCACCATCCAAGGGACCGGCGGTTACGTACGGTCCGCATGATCTCTAAACGGATCCGACCAACATGAACGATGTCCCCGTATCACAAGACGTCGCAGCATTGGCAATGCCTGTCGAGGCATCTGATCCCGCCACACGTGCCTCTGCCCCCACCGCGGGCCTCACCGGGTGGGTCTCCCGCCATGTGGGCGGCGAGGTCGAAACCGTTCGAACCATGGTCCGTGAGCTGATTCGATATCGTGAACTCCTCGTCAGTCTTACGGTACGAGAGATCAGGATTCGTTACAAACAGTCCATCCTGGGAATCGCATGGGCGCTGTTTCTCCCCCTAGCCATGATGCTGATCTTTACCTTCGTCTTCACACGGGCCATCGATCTCAGACAATACGTCGACGTCTCGATGCCCTATGCCCTATTCGCCTACCTGGGCCTGTTACCGTGGGTGTTTTTCGCCACGAGCCTGACTCAGGCGGTCAATAGTCTGGTCGCGAATTCAAGTCTCCTCACAAAGATCTACTTCCCCCGAGAGATCTTTCCTCTGGCCAGTGTAGCCAGCGCTCTGATCGACTTCCTGATCGGCGCCGCGGTCTTGGTTGTGCTCATTCTCTACTTCCATCTGGCCCCGGATTCGTGCGCAACGGCCATGCTGGACGGTGGGCGCATGGCTCGGGCCGATTGGACGTTCACGCTTCATCCGACCGTCCTGCTTGTTCCACTTGTCGTGCTGGTACAGATCGTCCTCACGCTGGGCTTGGCGATGCTCCTGTCCATGGCGAACCTCTTTTATCGCGACGTCCGGCACGTCTTTGCCGTAGTTATCCAACTGTGGATGTTCTTGACCAATGTGCTTTATCCCCTACCGACGGCTGATCCGGTTGTTCGGGCGATCATCCGGGCAAATCCAATGACCCCCATCATCTCGGCCTACCGTGATCTGACGGTCTACGGCCGCCTTCCCGAATTCGGGACCTCGACCTACGCCATTCTCATTTCGACGGCCGCCTTTCTGATCGGCTGGCGCTGCTTCCATGCGATGGAATTCAGGTTTGCCGAACGCGTCTGACCTGATGCCCGTCCGGTCCTGCAAAGGTCGTCTCGGTCTATCACGTAGCCTCGCTTTCCTGTAGACTGGCGACTTCTGAACCCCCTGGCCCGCGGATCGCGGCCTGAGAAGGAGACTTGGATTTCGATGAACGTGCTCATTACGGGTTCGAGTGGACAGATTGGAACCAATTTGGCTCTGGCGCTCATGGACAGAGGCGATCGAGTTGACGGTATCGACTGCCGCAAGAATACATGGACCGACCGGATCAACACGAACCTGTTGGATCTGACCCGCACCCGGGCCGAGGACTTGCCGACACCGGTGAGGTACGACGTCGTGGTTCATCTCGCCGCCCATGCCAAGGTTTTCGAACTCGTGGAGAATCCGAACCGCGCGATGGAAAACATCCAGATGGCCTTCACGGTGGTGGAGTACTGTCGCCGCCACGATATCCCCATCATCTTCGGAAGCAGCCGCGAGGTATACGGCGACATTCACCGGCATGTCACGGAGGAAGATCAGGCCGACTTCGTTGTGGCCGAGAGTCCTTACTCGGCCAGCAAGATCGCGGCCGAGGCGCTGATCTACTCGTACGGCCGGTGTTATGCCCTGCCGTTTCTCGTCTTTCGTTTCAGCAACGTCTACGGACGGTATGACAACGACCTCGAACGAATGGAACGTGTCATTCCGCTCTTCGCACGCCGCATAGCCGACGGTCAACCCATGGTCGTCTACGGACGAGAGAAGGTCTTGGACTTCACGTTTGTGGACGACTGCACGGACGGCATCATCCGCGGCATCGATGCATTGGTGGGGGGACGCGTCCACGACCAGACGATCAACTTGGCGTGTGGGCAGGGCAATACGCTCTTGGATGTGGTCAACATCCTCTCGCTGGCCATCGGCAAACCCGCACAGGTCCGCTATGAGCCGTCGCGAGCCGGAGAAGTCACTCGGTATGTCGCCGACATCCGCAAGGCGCGGGAGCTTCTAGGATATAATCCGCAGACTCCCTTGTCGGCAGGCTTGCCGCTTGAAGTGGCGTGGCAGAGACAGATCGGCGCACTCAAGTGAGTGAGTCATGGGATCGCGATGGCTGATCAACGCGGCGGAAGCCCTCCGAATGACGCGGTGGCCCGACAATCACACACGCGTTCCCATCCTGCTCTACCATGCGATCGTCCGACCGGGAGAGGTCGCGGACCCATCGGTGGCCGTCAGCCAGAGTCGATTCGACGAGCATCTATTGGGATTGGAAGAGGCAGGGTATAGCTGCATTTCCCTCAACCACCTGGTCGCCTACCTTGAGGGACGGCAATCTGTCCCTTCGCGATGTTACGTCCTCACATTTGACGATGGGTTCCTGAACACGTATCGCCTGGCTTGGCCGGTGCTGGTGCGCCGTAAGTGCCCAGCCACCGTATTCCTCGTCGTTGATCTGATCGGACGCGTCAGCGAATGGACGCGACCGGAACGAAGCGGCCCCCAGCTCATGCTCGGAGCGGATCAGATCCTCCGCATGCAGGCAGCAGGCATCGACTTTGCCTCCCACGGGTGCACGCATTCCCGCCTCACCGATCTGGGACCCGCTGCACTAAGTCATGAGCTTGCTGAGTCGCGAAAGCGGTTGTCCGAACTCCTCGGACGAAACGTGACGACGCTGGCATATCCTTATGGCGGCCAGAACGTTCAGGTACGGGAGGCGGCACGACGTGCGGGATACACCGCGGCCGTATCGGTGATGGCAGGCTGGAATCATCCCGGTACGGACCCGATGGCGATGCGCCGGATCATCGTATCCGGACGCGATTCTCCCAACGCGGTCTTGGCAAAAACGCTGATCGGTGACCACAGGATTCGACTGCGTGCCCTGGTCGCACGAAGGCTGCTCAACAGGTAGAGGAACGAAACTCGATCAGAGACCGGACGGGCGAGCTCAGGGGCGACCGTTGGTCGACGAGCGACCGCCAACCGCCTTCTGATAGATGTCGAGACACTGCTGAGCAGAGTCACTCCAGCTCAGTTTTCGGATCTCGAAGCTGCCATGCTCTCGAAGCGTTGATTGCAGCGGCGGATGCTTCAGCACGGCGATGATCTTGTTGGCCATCTCATTGATGTCCCAAAAATCAACCTTGAGAACGTGCGTCAGGACCTCCGCAACGCCCGACTGTTTTGAGATGATGACCGGCACGTCTTGACTCAGGGCCTCGAGGGGCGCGATACCGAACGGTTCGGAAACCGAAGGCATGACGTACACATCGGCCATGCGAAAGACCTTGTTCACGTCATCGCCTTGGAGGAATCCGGTGAAAAGGACTTTATGACCGATACCCATCTCGGCCGCCAACTCGATTGTGCGGCGTATCATATCGCCCGACCCGGCCATGATGAACCGAACGTTCTCCATGACCTCCAAGACCTTTCGGGCAGCGGCCAGAAAGTACTCGGGCCCCTTCTGCATGGTAATGCGCCCCAAGAAGAGCACGATCTTCTCGTCGCGACGAATGCTCGGGAGGGGCTGATCGCCGAGCCGCTTGCCGTTCGTGTCAATGGCGTTGTAGACAACGTCCACGCGGGCTTCATCGAGGCCGTAGCGACTCGCCAGGATCTTCTTGGTGAGGTGGCTCACGGCGATCACGCGGTCCGCCTCGTGTACCCCTTGACGTTCGATGTCGTAGATCCGCTGGTTCACGTGCTCTCCACTCCGATCGAACTCGGTAGAATGAACGTGAACGACGAGCGGCTTGCCGGTCAAACCCGCCACGGCAAGACCTGCGGGATACGTCATCCAGTCATGGGCGTGAACGACATCGAACTGCGTCTCGCGGGCAATCTGACCGGCCAATCGAGCATAACGCTCAACTTCCTGGAACATGTCACCGGCATAGTGCTGACCGGGACCGCCGACAATACTGGGAGACGATGCCTCGCCAGGCCCGGTTTGCGGCGACTGTTCCTGAGTCGTCGCCTTCTGCTGTCGCATGATCGCCTCGGCCCGCCTTTGGGCCTCCAGGCGACGTTGTACGTATTGCGCCGAAGTCTGATAGGCCTGAATCGCCGTGTCGATGGTTCGAAACGTTACGTTTTCAAATTCTTCCAAACGGTACATCTGCGAACCGAGCGGACAGGTCTCCGACGGAGTAACCAGCTTCACATGTGTAGAGAAGTGTGATTGGACGGCACGGGGAAGTACGAACAGAATCTCAACACCAAGACCACTTAAGGCTCTAGTGAGCCCATAACAGGCGGTTCCTAGACCACCCGAGATGAACGGCGGGAACTCCCAGCCTAGCATGAGGACTTTCATGGCCAATCGAACCTCCGGGGGTCCGGACCCTGCCGGACCAGTCCTGCTGTGTACCGCCTATTGCACCCGGCTCCTGCGTCTGCTCAACGAACAGACCTTCCGCCCAACCCTGCCGATTGGTCGAGAAAACGCTCATCTCCCCTCTAGTGAGAACCTCCCGCCTCTCATACTGACTCGCGGGCTCAGACAGACCAGCAACAACGTAGTTCATCATGCGACTTCCGTGCCGCACATGCGACGTGGCTCGCGGAATCACCAGCAGGGCCACCAGGATAGACGCCCCTCAGCTGTCTTCCCTTCCAACAGCACTGCTGTCGGCCCCCACCGATGAACCCAGCCCATGTAACCTCTGGAAGAGTAACCCGCGAAATGGATTTTGTCAAAACAAAAATGGTCGATCGCCGCTCATGTCTAACGTTCATTATCACATAAGCTTGTGTGCGAGCACCTGACGTTGCATACCGTGAGTATCCATGAATGGATTAGGCGCTTCGCAGCCGACGAACAAATGGAAGAGTAATCGCAAGCGAGTTTGACAACCTGCCGTATGGACGCCAATGCATAAAGGGTTATTGCTGAAATCCTTAAGCACCTGCTCGGCGCTACGAGTTGGGCGTCGTGTCCTCTCGCGACAGGTGCTCGCGACGCTTGTCCGAAAGACAAAGATTTGGACAGACTACAGATCGAAGGCAAGATGAGCCCTGAACGTCCGCGCGAACAACCCATGGATCCGCCCCAACATCAGCGCGCAATAGAAACCGGTTCCGATCAACACCGCCCAGGCCAGCAGGCCGAGTAGCAGGATGTCGAACCCGTCGCTGATGCCCTTCTTCACCACCTTCATGACGGCCTCGCTCGCCCAACCAACGATGGCCGACGTAATCCCAAGGAACACGGCAAGCAGAACACATGTAACGACAAATAGGAAGAGATAGTGGATGAAGCACCCACCGATTGAGCGAACGATCCGACCGGGACTCAACCCGCCCAACCCCGGCATCGACGCCAGTCCGACAATCGCCATGGGAACACTGAACGTCAGCACAGCCAAAACAACCATGCTCAGCGGACTAAGGAGTTGACGAACCTCATCACGCGTTGTCGGCAGTACTACGTTGCCTCCGCTGGTTACGTAGTTCACGCCGAAGAACACCAGACCATACACGACCACGAGGGTCACGTAACTCACGATACCTGCGCCAACCGAGGCAAGGTTCCACGTGAGATCCGGCGGTTTGTCGTTGTGGGCGATGGTCTGCCTGGCCGCTTCCAGCAGAAGTGTGTAGGCCATTCCCGCGAAGTAGATCCCCTCGGCCATGAACATTCCGGCCAAGACAAAAGACAGCCAGGATGTGTCGGCCTCGTCCGCGATCGGATTGAGTGCCACACCCATGACAAACATGAGGATCATCGCCACCGGCAACAGGATCGCGCCGCCGGCAACCAACATCCCCAACAGAATATTGCCCAGAGAATCGATCGGATAGGCGATGGCCCCTACCAGTTCGTCGTAGAAACCGGTGACGCGCTCGAATTCACGGCTTGCTCGCGCTGCCATCATTGCCTCAAGGTCGAGTTGTTCTTCGCTCGGCGGCACGGGTTTCCAACAACCCGAGCAGAGGACCTCGCTGTAAAGATCTTGCGCCTGGACGGTCTTTCCGCAATGGGGGCACTTCCGGGCAAACCGCTTGGCGGCATTTGAGTCGTCCTTTCGGCTGACCACAGGAATGGGCGCGAAATCGGTGACCACCTCCTCCTCCGAAGGCTCCTCCGTCGAGGCCGCCAATGCGCCTAGGTTGATCGAACTGCCCAACGTCCCCGCATCTTCGTCGGGCACCACAAGGACACGGTTGCAGCCTCGACATCGCACCCGTCTTCCGGCCCATTTGTCCGGGACCACCAATTGCTGGCCGCAGCGGTCACACTTGAATTCCATGGCTGCGCCTCATCTCTTGCTCACGGATGCCACCGAAGCCCCATGACCCAGTCTCGAAACTCCCGATCGATCACTTCGAGACGTCGCCCGCCCAAAGCCTCTTCCACATAACTGAGTCCCGTGCGGTCCTCCTTGAATCCATCGCGAAACGATGCATAGAAGTGTATCAGTACGTTTCGCTTCTGCATGTACATGCAGAAATACCTTGCCTGAGCATAGTTTAGCGTTTCCTGAGCTCCGCGAAAGTCATCGCGGGTAATCAATTCGCGTAGAGGTCTGAGCTGACGATCGGCAATAGCCTTCTGGAGCGCGGGCAGCCGCCAGTTCTCATCGCCGGCCAATTCCCCCCGCTTCCACGCCTCGGAGTTGCACTGCTCATACAGGCTGGCCAATCCCTCGTTCAACCAGTCGGGGACGGCGGGAAAATCGTACTCAATCAGGGCATGCGTCAATTCATGTATCAGCGTCCCGCCGCCGGTTGAGATATTCATGAGAACGGTTCGCAGTTCCGGTTTGTAGTAGCCGTAGTACGGTACGTGCTCATCTCCGAATAACCGTCTCGCATATCCCCGATAACTCGCCCCCGACCCAAATAGCAGGACGGTGATAGGGTCCGTCGGCCGACGTTTGAAGTATTGCCGCCATAGCGCTTCGGCCGCATGGCGTACCACCAGGCGGCCGTACTCAATCAATCGACGTTCCGTCAGATCACCGCAGAGGACAAAAGGCGGGTCGACCCACTGGCAACAGTCGGAGCCGAGCTGCCGGTACAGGACTTCTGCCCGCTTTTGACAGAGCCGATTCAATTCCGGCGATACGCGAGACTCCCCGTCGTCGTGCGAGGATTGAACCGGTTGGGTAACCGTGACTTCGCCGATCGCCGCACCGGCAAGCGTGAACACGATCGTCCATGTCCCGCGCCGTACAACGGAACCGCACACCGACTGTCCGGTGTCTTCGCGAAGACCGATGATGTAAGAGAGCGCCCTCATGGCAAGACCTGACCCCATCGATGGTTCTTCCGGCAAGGTCGTCCTCACCCCCGGCATCACACCGGCCTAATCCAGGACGGAACGACTTTCATAACGCTCCAGGAGACTGAGAACCATCTCGATGGCCAAAAAGTACTGATCAAGCTCTATGTATTCCTCGGCCTTGTGAGCCTGGGCAATGCTACCCGGCCCGAAGACGACACATTGAATCCCAGCCTGGTGAAACGGACCCGAATCGGCAAAATAGAGGACACCCTCCGGTGAGCGTTGTCCGGTCGCATCCCTGCAGAGGGGAAGGAGATTCCGGACGAGACTCCCGTTGGCGTCGGCCTCCATCCCCGGGTAGGCCTCTACATCCTCCAAGCCAAGACTGTCGGCATCAACCGGCAAGGCCGTCTTCAGTTCACATTCAAACCGGTGCACGAGTTCGGCGTGGGGTTGCCCGGGAAGGAATCGCCAGTCAATACCCGCCTCACAACGAGGCGCGACGATGTTGAGCGCCTGTCCGCCGTGGATCGTGCTCACGGCGATCGTGGGATGCCCCAACAATGGATGACCGACCTGTTCCAGATTCCGACTGAACTGTTCCTCCACAAACCGGACCGCCCTGGCCATCGCATAGATGGCGTTGCGGCCTTGGTGCGGCATGGAGGTGTGACAAGGAACGCCTCGGGCAACGAGCTTGAACCAGAGCGCTCCTTTGTGGGCGGTTATCAGTCGACATCGCGTCGGTTCCCCCACAATGCACGCATCCACTCTGAACCCGCCCTTCATCAAGGCCGATGCGCCTTCGCAGCCGGTCTCTTCCCCCACCGTGGCAACCAGATGGATCCTGTCGCCGAATCGCCGCTGATGCTGCCCGGCGATTTCCAGGGCGACCAGGAACGCCGCCAGCGACCCCTTTGCATCACACGCACCCCGGCCCCAGACCTTCCCGTCGCGGACGTCACCCGAGAACGGATCCAGGGTCATGCCGTCCACGCCGACGGTATCGGCGTGGGCCTCAAAGGCCAAGCCGTGCGTTCCTCCCCGGTCGGGCCAGTGGGCGACAAGGTTGGCCCGACCGGGCCAGACCTCCTGCAACCGAACCTCCATCCCCAACCGTCCGCAGGACGACTTGAGATGGTCGATGATTCGCTCTTCGCTTCGTCGTCGTATCGATTCCTCTCGCGACGGGTTGGTGCTGTCGATGTTGATCAATTCCTGCAAGACAGAAACCGCCCGTGTTTTCTGCGATTCTGTCAGTGCCGGCATGGACTCTCCTCCCGAAGGCCATCGCGGACATCGAACGACCGCCGGTCCAATCTACGAGAAGTGGAGACCACCTGCAACCTGGCGGGAACGTTCCTTGACGCAGCCCCCCGCGTCAGCCAAGCTAATGCGTGATGACGAGTCCCAGAAGATAGGGGCCACGTCACACGGAGGACCCCGTCGATGCGGCTTCATATGATTCGTCACGGAACCGCCCTCGACCGCTCTTCGTCTCTTGTGTCTTCGGATTCACAGCGTCCTTTGACGAAAGAGGGCGATGCGGAAATGCGAATCCACGCCCGCGCTCTCAAGAGGCTCGGGATCACGTTCGAGGTTGTCATGACCAGCCCGTTGCTTCGGGCGCTCCAGACAGGGCAGATCGTCTGCGAAGTATTGGACTGCATGGACCGCCTGACCACGTGCGACGAACTCGGCCCCGGCTGCCGGATCGCCGAACTTGCTTCGCTCCTTCAGAAGCATGAAACGGCCGAGTCCGTCGCCGTGGTCGGTCACAACCCCGATCTTGAAGAGATGGCCGCCCACCTCATTGGCGGCGCCGGTTCCGCCATCGTGTTCAAAAAGGGTGGGGTCTGCCGAATTGACATTGAGAGGCTCAGGCCTCACCCGCGGGGCGAGTTGATTTGGCATCTTAGTCCGAAGATTCTTAGACTCCTGGGCAAGTAGCCCGAACCCTCCCGGCAGGTCTCTTGGCGGTTCGGAATGCGCGGAGTAGAGAGAGCAGTTCGTTCGAATCGCCCGAGGTGCTGACGCTTGGCGACGGCGACACGTCGCTCGTACAATAGCCGCCCACGATTCCGAAAACGGAAGGGTGATCAAGTACCGGACCGGTTCAAGGAGACTTGCGTTGAACAAGATACATCTCGCCCATTCTCTGCCGATTTCCGTCTTGCTTGCCTCCTCCGCGGAGGCGATGGAGTTTCGTACCGCCAAACCGATGTGGCCCACGGGAAGGGAGGTCGAGAAGAACCTCTCTGTCGGGTTCCGTGCTGTCTTCGAGGCACCCGGAACGGACCGAACCGTGCTCCGACTGGCCGCCTCAACGATCTATCGTGCCTACGTCAACGGCGAATTCTGCGGCTGCGGACCCGCCCGCGGTCCGCACGGGTTCTACCGTATCGATGAATGGGATATCACGAACCGCCTTAAGCCCGGAAAGAACCTTGTGGTCGTGGAGGTCGCCGGTTACAACGCGAACAGCTACTATCTGTTGGACCAGCCGTCGTTCCTTCAGGCCGAGATTGTTTGCGGGCCGAAGATCCTCGCTTCCACATGCGGAGACGGGGTGCGGTTTGAGGCGATCGTCATCACCGAAAGGCTGCAGAAGGTTCAACGATACAGTTTCCAGAGGCCGTTTTCGGAAGCATATCGACTGACTTCGAATGCCTACCGCTGGCGCAGCGAGATTGACGCCTCGACAAACACTATCGCGTGTTCGGTGATGGCGAACAAGAGACTGCTTCCCCGTCGCGTTCCTTATCCAAGGTTCGCTCTACGTCAGCCCGTGCGTGACGTGTCTCAGGGTACGGTCAAGACGGGACAAAAAGCAGACAAACCGTGGAAGGACCGTAGCCTGACGGGCGTAGGTCCGAAACTCGGTGGTTTTCCGGAGAAGGAACTCGAGGTTGTCCCCTCACTCGAACTCCAGACCGTCGCCAACAAGACCCGTGTGGAGATAGACCGGCCGTTGAGCGCTCCCATCGCGTTGGATCTGGGCGAGAACACATACCATGTCCTCGACTTGGGCACGAACCTGACCGGCTTCTTGGGGGCCACACTGACGTGTCACAAGAAGACGCGGCTCTTCTTCACCTTCGACGAGATTTTGAGCAATGGGGATGTCGACTTCAAACGAATGGGCTGTGTCAACATTGTGGCCTATGATATCGAGCCGGGCACATACCACGTCGAATCGTTCGAGCCTTACACCCTGAGATATCTCAAGGTGATCGTGTTGCAGGGAGGGTGTCGTGTCGAGAACATCTACCTGCGCGAGTACGCCAATCCCGATGTGTGGGAAGCGCACTTCGCCGCCAGTGACGAGCGGTTGAATCGGCTCTACGCCGCCGCTCGGGAAACGTACGCGCAGAATGCCGTGGACATCTTCATGGATTGCCCCTCGCGGGAGCGCGCGGGCTGGTTGTGCGACAGTTACTTCACCTCTCGCGTCGCCTTCGACCTGAGCGGCAACACGACGGTCGAGAAGAACTTCTTCGAGAACTTCCTTCTGCCGGCGAGATTCGAGCACCTTCCCGAGGGCATGCTTCCCATGTGCTATCCCTCCGACCACAACGACGGCGTGTTCATCCCGAACTGGGCGATGTGGTTTGTCGTTCAGCTCGAGGAGTATCTCAAGCGAAGCGGCGACACGCGGTTGGTCAAAGCCTTGGAGCCGAAGATGGAGAAGCTGTTCGCGTACTTCAAGCGGTTCCGAAACGAGGACGGCCTCCTGGAGAAACTTGAAAGCTGGATCTTTGTGGAATGGTCAAAGGCCAACGAGTTCCTTCGGGACGTGAGCTACCCGACGAACATGCTCTACGCCTCGACCCTCGCGGCCGCCGGACGAATGTACAACCGGCCGGAGTACATTGCTGAGGCTCAGAAGATACGTGAGGTTATCCGGAAGCAGTCATTCGACGGCACTTTCTTCGTCGATAACGCCGTTCGAAAGGACGGGAAGCTTGAGGTCACCCGCAACCGAAGCGAAGTCTGCCAGTACTTTGCCTTCTTCTTCGATGTGGCAACCCCCCACACGCATGCGGCCCTGTGGCAGACGCTCTGCGAGAAATTTGGCCCGCGTCGCAAGGAGAATAATCCCTTCCCCGAAGTACACATGGCCAACGCATTCGTGGGAAACCAAATCCGACTCGAACTGCTTTCTCGCTATGGTCGGTGCCAGCAGCTTCTGCGGGAATCGGTGGACTATTGCCTCTATATGGCCGAACGCACAGGAACGCTTTGGGAGAACGTCGACGCCGGGGCCAGTTGCAACCACGGTTTCGCCTCGCACGCCGCACACGCGCTGTACCGCGACGTTCTCGGGATCCACGCCGTGGATCCGGTGAACAACGTGGTTCAGCTTCGGTTTACCGACGTAGACTTGGCATGGTGTGAGGGACGCCGACCCGTTCCCACGGGCGCCATATCGCTCCGGTGGTGGAGAGAGGGCACGAAGATCGCCTATCGGGTTGATGTTCCGGCAGGATACTCGATCCAAGTCGAGAACCTGAGCGGCAAAGAACTGGTGCGACGACCGTAGCACAAAGGCACCGACTGTCTCCCGGCCTGCTCGGTCGGCGGGTCCTTGATTCTCGGGGCTGTGAAGAGGCGAAGCGGAGTGTGCTTCGCACCGCCGGAGGGTATCTACGGCATGACGAATTCCTGCTTGGGGTGACGAATCGTCAAGACCGGGCACGGCGATTTCCGCACGATCTTTTCGGCCACGCTGCCCAGAAGGACGTGCTTCAAGCCGGTCCTGCCGTGCGTGGCTATGACAATCATGTCGATCGTGTACTGACGGGCGTAGCGAATGATCTCCATGAACGGGCGCCCGATGAGCACCTGGGTCTTGACTGGAAAATCCATCCCCGACAGATGACGTGCGGCGAATTCCGACATCTGGTTCCAGGCTGCATCTACGAGATCACCCGGCGGCGGACCGATCGCGATGCTGTCCGGCCCCATGCCGGCCAAATACTGGTAGGCCTCATCCACGACATGCAGGCAGTGGAGCGTCGCCACGTGGGTATGGGCGAAATCGCGGGCATAGCCCAACGCGTAGAGGCTCGTGTCGCTGAAATCCGTGGGGTAGAGAATCTGGCGAAGCCGAATCGGCTCCGCCTCCGTCTTCACGGCCGGGTCGCTGCTCATGACTCCACTCCCTCAAGCCGTTGTTCTCACTTGTACCGTCGAGTATAAGAAGCACTGGGTGAGTCGTCAAAGGGTTCGAGGTTCTGAATGTCCGAATGCGACGATCCAGTTGACACCCGATTGCTCGCGATCATTCAGGCGGCATTCCCACTCAACGAACGGCCCTTTGCGGAACTGGCTCGGAAGCTGGAAATCGACGAAAAGGAAGCCAGGGATCGGACCGCACGACTGAAGGGGCGGGAGGGCCCCATACGACAGATTTCAGCGGTGTTCGACACCCAATCACTCGGTTACAATTCCCTCTTGGTAGCGGGCCAGTATGATGCGGAGCGGCTACCGGAGGCAGCCAAGATTATCTGTGGCCATCCCGGTGTGTCGCACTGTTACCAGCGCGACAACCGATACAATCTTTGGTACACGCTCGCACTCCCGCCGACGAGCTGCCTCGGGATGGACCGAACGGTCGCCAGGTTGAGCGAGTTGTCCGGCGCGATCATTTCGCGACAGCTTCCAGCCCTACGTCTTTATAAGATCGGCGTCGATCTTGATCTGACGAGACAGACGTCGACCGTCTCGATTGGACGCACTCGTGGGTATGCGACAGCGGACAGAGAGATCGCCATACTCCATCCGTTCCCGCGGAACGACATTCGTTTTGTTCGCGTGCTTCAGGAAGACATCGAGGCCGAGCTCCGCCCCTTCGACCGTCTTGCCGAGATCGCGGAGTGCGACGTCGAGGCGCTTCTGACGACCGCCCGTCGAATGCTCGAACGCAGGCACATGCGTCGGTACGCCGCCCTGCTTCGACACCGGCAGGTCGGTTTCCTCGCGAACTGCATGGTGTGTTGGCGGGTGAACCATGATCGGGCCGACCAAGTCGGACAGGCAATGGCCGCGTTCGACGCCGTCAGTCACTGCTATCTCAGACCCACCTATGACGATTGGCCATATACTCTGTACACGATGATCCACGCGCGGACGCGCGAGGAGTGTGCGTCCATCATCGAGGCCATGGCGGAAAGAACCGGGACAACCGATCGAGTCTTGCTCTGGTCCGTTAGGGAGTTCAAGAAGACACGTGTTCGATACTTCGACGGACGAATTGAGTCGTGGGAGACCGAACACGGCCGGTAGCAAACGGGGATGGGTTTCGAAGAAAGGCCTTGGGAGGGCGAGTCCCCTGCCGAGCCGCTCAAAGAAACCGGGCAATCCCTCCTTCCGCGGCGCCAACGGCTACTCGCCCTCCCACAGCAGGCCACCACCAAGCGGGAACAGGCGTTAACGAAAACGCTGTATCGATCCTCCAATAAGAGACCGTCCTGTGACCCAAGCCCCGACGATCTGGGCCTGTGATTCTGCTTGACATCCGACAGTAAGCCCCACCGGAAAACACCTCGCCGACACTGGCTCTCCAACGGCGACGTACACCCCGACACAACACGCTTAGTACGATCACGGCGAAGACGCTTTTGGCGGCCGACGCTTCGATCAGCCGCCGTTCTCGTTCACTTGACGTCGAGCGCGGGGCCGGACTGCGCGGCGTCGGACGGTTCTTGACCACCCGACCCGCGCAGTCCTCCCCGTCTTCACCCCTCCCGTGCGCTCCGTCCCTTGTGTCCTACCGGCCACGACGGCTTTGCGCAGTGGTGCCGGGGTATGCGCGGTCCCTCTCCGCGGGAGGAAGGGTCCGGCAACCCATCCCCCTCTTCACTCCCACAACCACTTGGGTGGCAGCGATAATCCGCCAGGATCCAACCCCGCTTACGGGCTCGACGGTCTCTTGCGCGACCGGCGCGTCCTGTCCCCTGAACGTACCGTGAAGGCTCGCCTGGCCTGTTCACCACGCAATCTTCACCGTTCATGAAGACACGGCGTACACGCTGTTGCTTGACTCCCGGCTCAAGACGTGCTGGCCAATCCTTTGCACAGTCGATTCATCGGACATGAATCCGCGATCTCAACCGCTTCATCGGCTGATCACGCTTCGGCTCATCCAATTGATTGTTCCCCGCACTCGGGGAAAGGCAAGTCCGGTGGGACAAAAACGATTCACTGTTTGATGATCCTTGCCCCCGGCGCATCGATCACACCGGCGTTGCGGTCCCATCGGATCATCGGGGCCACGGTCAATCCTTGCAGTTGACCTGTCTTGGTATCTTGCTGGAACAACCTCGCATGGTTTTCCGCCGTCCCGCGAACCACGATTTCGTTGCTGTCGCGGTTATACGTCAACTCCTCACCAACAAGCGATCGGCCGCCGTCTTCGAGGTAGATGTTGCCTTTGGCGACCAATCGCTTCAGCTCGGCCGCACCCGCACGGTCAAACGTGGTTCCGCCCTTTCCCTTGCGATCGCTCCGCAGAAACTCGACGGTGAGGTTGTCGCAGGTTAGCGCCGCCTCGCGGCCTTTCATGCGAAGCTTGCTGATGTCCAGGCTCATCGCCTTTGCCAGGTCTTCGCCCATCGCCATCGAGGAACCACCCATGTGAACCATGCTCACCGATCGATCCAAGACCGCCAGGTTCTGCCCGACGTAGTAGGTCATGCTGTTCGCCCAGGTGAAGGCGGTCTGGCTGGGACCCCGGCCGGCGAAGTTGGCCATCAGCGGGTCCTTCGCGCCGCTCGAAGCCTGTCTGATCGCGTCGTCCCGCCCCGCCGGCAGTCGGTAGTCCTCGATGAGCAACGAGCCGTTCCCGACGACGTCCATTTGTTCTTTGCGCAGGTCCACCGTGAGCTTGGGTCCCGCGATTCGCATACGGCTCAGCAGCCGCTTGACGTTCTCTTTGTCAAAGATGCTCGACAGGACGACAACATCCCCATCCGCGGCCACCAACACCGGCTTCTTGTTGAAGCTCTGACGGAACGAATCGGGTGTCGACCTCGACTTGGTCTTCGACTTGTCCGACCAGAGTCTCTCCAGAACCTGCCAGCGACTCGACGGAGCTTCCTTCTTTTGGCGCTCGATTTCCTCCGGGGGCAGGTCCACGAAGTCGATTTGCAGGCGGTCGCACTTCAGCTCACTTGTCTGGTTCGAGGCCTTGACGTCGCCCACGAATTCACCGATGTTTCGGCGCCCCTCCAGCCGCATATGCTTCGACCATCTGACCTCGGTCGGTACGGGTTCATCAAGCTCGCGCCCGTCCAACGACTGCCGCGACGCGAACCGCAGCCAGCCCTCATCGGGCACCTCGGCGAACTCCCGAGGCATGTCAATCTCGATCCGGTGACCGTTGATCACATAGTCCCCGAACTCGGAGCGGGCTTTCTCATTCGGCTTGGCGATCAGAGTGGCCCGATCGATTTTCTTTCCGTCGGGTAGGCTGCAATGCAGCTCCTCCGTCTGCACGTCCAACTTCTGCACGGGGTCGACCGCCACCACGTCCCCGAAGGCGTGCATCTCGATGATGGCCAGCCGCGACTTGGGTTTCTTGGGTTTGATCAACTTGAGAACCATGTCTGGATCGATCCCCTTGGCGGCGGCAAACGCCTTCATCGCCTCCGGGGCAAGACCCTTCTCGCGAAGGAGTGCGTCGATCTCCGCGGGGCGGATGCCGCGCAACAGCGCCAGTTCCTTGACCCGAGCGAGCTGCACCGGATCGATTGTCCCCTCCTTGGCGGACTCGGCTGTCTGCGTGCTCGCGGGGTTCACCTGAACCGGACCGATGATAACGGAAAGCAAATCCCTCGCCCGAATCGATCGCTGATCTTGCCGCGCGGTGACATTCCCGTAGGCCGTCGCCGACTTCGGCACATTGCGACCGGCCTCGTCGTCCACCATGCTCACGCTAAGCTTGTCACAATGGATTTCATCCTTCTGTTGCATCAGCGTCACGTCGCCCGCGGCGCGGACCCCGCGAATGGGCCCCACCAACCCGCGGACATCCTTGGGAACGTCCATCGACATAACCACCTCGTCCGCCGCGATGGACTGATCACCTTGCTTCATCCGGACGCGACCCCGAAAAGACGCCTGTTTGACGTATTCTCGCCGTTTGGTCTCCTCCTGACCGGTCGTCGGATCGATTCGCTTCACCTCGCCCAGGTCGAAATCCAGCTCCACCTGCTGAGTCCAACTGACCTCGATGCGCTCGTTCTGGCTCGGCTTGCTCGACACGATCGGCTGCGATTCGTCCGAGCCCGGAATCGCCACCGACGCCAAGCTCTCGCGCGCGTCGGACATGGTCCCCGGTCCGTTGACCACGGCAATGCCGGTCTTTCTGTCGACGTAGATCTCGTTGCCCAGCAACCGCCGTGTCTCGCCCGACCACATTCGGACGGGGTGGTCCGTACTCCCGTACAGCCATGCCTGTTCCGTTTCGTTGCGGAAATAGAGCCGGCGACAGACCACCTCTCCCTGCCGATCCGTCAGGCGGACTTCCTTGCCCGTGGCGATGGCGTCGAACCGTTTACCCGTTTGCTCCGCCTGGGGCACCTCCACGGGCTTCAAGCTCAGCCGACCTGTCCACAACAGGATGATTCGCGTCTGGTCCTCCGGTTGGCTTGTCGGCCGGCTGGTCGAGGCGGCAGCCATGGCCTGAGGTCCCGCGTCCGGGGGCTCCGAAGGGGCGCCGGACTTGTCGCTCGCCGGTTGGGTGGTCGGCACGTCGCCGCGAGCCGCTTTCCGTTGTGACTCGCCCACGTCAAAGACGAGTTCCAGCCGGTCCGCACCCGAGAGTTGTCCCAACGTCTTGGGGCCTCTCCGTTGTTCGACAACCACGTCACCCTCAAAAACGGCGTGGTACGTATCGATCTGCCGGGGCTTCCTGTTCGTGGTCCCGTCCTTGTCGTCCTTCCCGAAGAGCGTGATTCGTTTGCGCGGGGAGGCAGGTTTGTCGCTAAACTGGGCCGTGCGCCGGCCGACCGCTCGGGTCGCCGGCTTCTTCTCAGGGTAGACCTTGTCGATCGACAACGACTTGTTCGCCGAGGCCCCTTGAAGCAGCGCACGCTCGATAAACGCCGAGGGCGTCTGCGTCTTCCGCGACGTTCCAACGCCGACAGCAACCATAGCGCCGGCCTGCTTCAATTCCTGCTTCGTCTTCTCTCGTTCTGATTCGGCCACGGGGCCGGCCGGAACACGATCGCTCGCATCTCGTTCCTGGCCCGGCATGCCAAATGACACCATGTTTCCGCCACGGCGCAGCTCCATCCGCTTACCTTGCTCGATGTCGAGCCGCTCGATCCGATTGTCGCGCTCATTCCATGCGAGCGTCAGGCCACGCCCCTCGATCTCCGCCTCCGCGCTCTGCACCCTTAACGTGCCCGGACTCTTGATCCACGATTGATCGAGGTCGAACCGAATTTCGTCCAGCCAGATGTGGATGACGTGTTCGGGATGCAGATCGGGAGCGGCCTGATCCGGCTTCGATCGCCTCCAATTCCTGTCCGTCCGATCGATAAAGATCATGACGTGGCCATGCAGATAGCCCCTCTTCGGGTTGATGTTGTTGCCTCCGGCCCTCTCAACAAAGATCTGCCCGTCGTCTGCACGAACCTGGGTCATCTGCCCGCCGGGCATGAACACACAGACTTCCGGTTGAACGAGTTTGAACTCCGTCTCGCTCACGGGTTCCCACTTCACGGCACGAAACTGGTACTTGGGTTCGCCCTCGGCGTCATAGACGACCACATATGGTTTGGCGCCGGCACGCACCGTCCCCCCGCGAACCACCAAGCCTGCCCCTTCAAAGTCTCCCATCGGCCGGCTCGTCGGCGCACTGCTCGCCGAAGCCCCGGTGAGTCGCAGACCGCCTTCCTGATAGGTATACGCGGCGTATCCGACCAAAATGCTTGCCACGCTTGCTACCACTAGCAGGACGGTTCGCACCATGGTTCTAACCCTTTTGCCTCGAGCCGGCCGCGCGGTCGTGGCAGAACGACCGTACGTTCCATTGCCCAAGACTCATCAATACGTGACGAATGACCTCGCGAACGGCGCCTGCTCCTCCGGAGCGTTCCGTGACATAGGCAGCCACCCGTTTCACTTCAGCCGCCGCATTGGCCACGGCCACCGGATAGCCACAACGACGCATCGGCTCCAGGTCCAGGAGGTCATCCCCAACATAACAGACATCGCCGTCGGCGATCCCCGACTTCCGGCAGATCGCGTCGTAGCCGGTGAGTTTGGGGTCATGGCCCTGCTCAACCAAGCTGATACCAAGCTCGTCCGCCCGACGGGCCACAGCCGGGCTGATCCGAGCCGTCAGCAACGCGATTTCCCGGCCTGATTCGCGCCAAAGACGAATCGCACACCCATCCAGCACGTGGAAACCCTTGATCACCTCGCCGTTGTCAGTCACAACTAGACGGCCATCCGTCAGTACGCCGTCCACATCCAAGATCAGTAGTTGAATATTACCCACCAGTTCCCCTGTCCACCGCGCCATCGGCGATTGACTCTAGGCCCACTATTATCGCAACTATGACATAGGGGTCAAGCCATGTATATACTTGGCTCTTTAGTCTCTATAATAGCGTCTTACCCGCGTGCTCCAAGACCCACGGTTTGTGGAGTGGGACCGTGTGTGAGGGCTGCGGGAACTGGACCCCATGCGAGGCGGACCGTGAAGCCCATAGAATGCTTCGGCGTCCACACAAAAACGGATCGGGCGAGGCCACGCAGACCCCGCCCGATCGTTCGCATCAGTCGAATGACAACCTTTGGGACGTCAGCTATCGAGTCTAGAAACTCGGACTCGGCGTCGTCCCACCGCTGCCGCCCCCGCCGAATCCACCGCCCATGATCACCTGGAGGGCAATGTTCTTGATCTCAACGATCAGTTCGATCGGCAGGACGATGTCGAGCCGACCGTAGTTCTTCTCGGCCGCAAGCGAAATGCCGAGCGGGGCGTTGATGTCCGGCATCACCGGTACTTGATCGGAACCGGTAACGGCCTTGACCACCTTCAGGATGCGGTCGGCACTCAGATACAGTTCAAAGAGGCGGTCCTTCGGCATTCTCTTGCGAACCTTGCCGATGCCGGGATCTTCCGCCAGAGGACAGCCGCCGGCGGTTGCCACCTTGAGAACCCCCTCAAGATGCTTCGTGCCGCCACCCAGTGTGACAACAACATACTTGTCGCCCGCCGGTGCAACGCGGATCACCACGCCATCTTTTCCGATCACGTTCTTCACCGTGTCAACGATCCCCGACTCGTTCTCCATGCCCGGGATCTTGGCCAGATCGACCGTGATCTGATCCACCGAGACCTCACCGACCTTCTCTGCGCCGGCTTTGTAGACCACCCCTTCTAGGGCCTTCTGGGCGCTCTCATCCTTCGCAACACCCTTGTAGCCCTCGACGAGCTTCTTGATGCCTTCCAGGGTGGCCTTCACATCGGTCGTTTGGATGACGGCAGCCAAAGCGACCTTTCCGTCGGCGCCTTCTGGCAGGGCGCTAATCGACAGGTTGTAGTCGCGAATATTGGCCCGCAAAGCATTCGCAAGCTTGGTGACTTCGGTCAGCTTCGCCTTGTCGATGACCTTGCTCACTTCGGGCCGCGTCATCACCAGATCCATGATCCCCTGCTGAATTGCCCCATCGCCCGGCTCAGAACCCCGCATCGCCATGGCCAGCAAGAAGGCGTCCTTCGGAAGCCCGGCCAGCATCGGAATCGTGGCCTTCTGTATGGAGGCAATCTTCTTGGTGATAGAGCCGTCATTGAAGCTGAGGATGAACCCGGCGCTCAGACCGACATCATCCAGGCCGAGAGTAATCTCGAGCGTGGTCAGCTCGTCCAGGAGATTGACGACATCCTGCGCGGTCTTCTGAATCCGCTCGGCCGCCTCCGGATCGCCGTCCATCGCGCCCATCATGACCATCGCCACGACCTGGCCGGCCAGCGGCTTGGCCATCTCGATGGCCGGACGGAGGTTCACCATCGCGTAGATGTCGGACTTGCTGTAACGCTCCATGTTCTCGGGCTTCATCTGCCCGCGAATCCCCTTCTTGGCCTCGGCGACGAACTTCACCGAGCTCTTCTCCGTACCGACAACCACGAAACCGCCCTTGGATGCAACGGTCAGGCTCTTGCCCATCACATCGATCTTCTGCAAGCCTTCACCCGCGTCTTGCGGATTGAACGCCGTAAGCAGAGCCTTGGCGTCGGTGGTCGGCAGAAGCAGGACGAGCATGTCCGGCGGGGTGCCGTACTGGGTCGGGTCCAAGACGACCAACCCGACTCCCCCATCCTCGCGAAGCCCTTCGGCAATGCCCAGTTGTCCCATCGCAAGGGCGATCGGCGAGCCGATGGGGAAATTGAGCTTTTCGCCCAGATCTCCGAGCTTACCATCGAACGTCTTGAGGTTCGGTATGGCCACGAATCCCCAGGCCTCGTCCGGAATGGCATCCAACAGGTCTTTCGGACCGGCGGGGGCAGTGGACGTAGATGCAGGCTTTGACTCCGTCGGCTCAGCGGCCCACACATGCGGCATCGACACAAGCAGCGCCAACACCGCCGCATACATGCCCCATCTCACAGACTTCATACACGTTCTCCTTTCCAATTGATTCGGTTCAAACAATGAAGACCAGAAGCGACGTCCGAGCGACGCTTGTGTATATCAAACCGCAACGGCAACCGTCAAGCAGGGGAACGGAAAGGCGACAACTTCTGACATGGGGTCACAAGGCTCAGGAAGTCATCCTCCAGAGGTTCAAGGACTTGGAACATATCGGGGCAAGGGTATGCACAGTGCTCACCAGGCCGGGGAAAATTCTTCCGGCGGCTAGGGTCGTAAAGCGGGTCACGGCCCGCGCTCTGTTTGTCTCAGGGCTCACGGTGTCTGAAATGAGAGTGTGAAGTCACCCGTTCGGAAGCAGATACGGACGAAGATACTTGTCATTGAAGAACGCTTCGATACCACCCGGTTGTTCGAGGTCGTCGAAAGTATAAGCCTTGCCCGCCAAATCGGACACGTCCAAGCTCCGCCGCGCGAATAGCCCGAGCGCAACCTCAATCATCTTGGTATTGCACCCACTGGTCCCCAAGACCCCGGCGTTGTGGTAGTGCCAGACGCCGCTCTCCACCTCGCAAGGTCCGCGCGTGCCGGCAAAGGCCATGATCCTCGCGTTTGTCGGAGCGATCAGCCGATGCGCTTGGGCCACGGTCGTCGCCGTTCCGGCGGCCAGTATCACATCGTCAAAACCATGATAAGGACGACCGAACGTGCCTTGGTATCGCTGCTGATAGGCGCTTCTCACTGCTTCAGCGAGGTTTGATTCGTCTCCGCAAACGAAGGGTACTACACGTTCGTCGGGGAGGATCCGCTTGACGAGGCGTCCCTTATCCTCGCTGCGAACAACCACGACCACCTCGCGAGCGCCCCCTATCCGGATGACGGAATCCTCCATAATCGCAAGCCTGGCGGCCATCAGCGCCATGGAACCGCTGCCGATCACGCAGACCGCTCCGCCCGGCAGCACACCTTTTCGCAGGATACTGCCGCGATCATCCTGCCCGAGTTCGTGCGTCGTCTTCTCGAAACAGTCGAGCAGGCAAGCCGCCGGCTCCGCCAGCGCCGCACAGGCCAGCGAAACGCCGGCAGGCACGCGAATGATCGATCCGCTGCGAATCATTTCCGGGCGTAGGCGAATCCGTCGGCAGTAGGCCCCTGCCTGGTTCATCGCCAAATCGGTGATATTGCCGCCCAGCAACTGAATGCCGCGAACGTCGGTCCCCCGGCAGCGAGGCGGATCGTAGTAAGCGATCCGAGACTGAAGGACGCATCGCTCTCCCGGTTGGAAATCCAGATACTCCCTGGAGAGCCGATCGCCCGCCATGTAGCCGATGCCGTCCACCAGCGTGTGAACCTGCGAGCCCACCCGTTCGATTGTCACAACCGTCTCGTGTCCCAGAACGCGCCCCCAGTAATGCCGAAGCTGCCGCCACAAGGCCGACCGTTCGCCTGGGTCCACGTCTTGAAGTACCTCGGCCACCCGGCGATAGAGGGGATCTGCTATCCTCGCGTCGAATCGGCCTTCACGCAGTAGGGCGGTATAGTCACCGAAATGACCGTCCACCTGCCGCTCGTTCAACCCGAAGAGCTGCCGCAATTCATCGAACAGGGATTCCTCGCACTGGTCGGAACGACCTTGGTGAAAGATCTTGACGTCGGTTCCGCAACGATGATTTCGCTCAACACGCGCCAACACATCTCCGCTCGTGCATACGATGGGTCGATCGGGAACGACTTCGAAATGTCCTCGGCCGTAATAGACCAGGGCTTTCGCCGAGCCCACCCACTCGATTGGGAAACCGTCGAGTCTCTCACCGATTGCCAGGCGGGGTAAACGGACCAGCGACATCACCGCACCAGTCTCTCATATCCCAGCGTAACCAACATGTCGTGGCAGACCTGCGCCACGTGTCGTCGCCGGATGTCGTGGAACCAGGTGGCCGAATTCAACCAGAGGTTCTTCTGCTCAAGAAGCTTGGCCTCGTTGGCTCGAAGGTGCCGGTAGATCGTGTTGCCGGCGCCAACGGCCATCGCGGTGTAGAAGTTCACCTTGATGATGCCGTCGGCCGCCGTGGTGCCGACCTGTCCGCCCAGACTGCTGCTGCCGTGCAAGGCGCTGATCGCCCCGACACGATCGCGTATTGCGCGAGCCAGCGCTCGTTCGTACTTGAGAGCGGCAGGTCCTTTGGCGACCCGTCGATGCTCGGTGCCCAGATTGGGAACAATCAGATCCACGCCCGTCTGACGAACGAATTGTTCAACTCGCTCGGGCTTGCTGAGCTGGTCTTCACGCGTCAGGCCACGTTCCTCGATCTCTTTCTGTTCGTAGATTTGGTCGCAGGCGGCCTCGACCACGACTCGCGATCCGAATCGTCGCACATACTCGCGCGTCAAGACGGTGTTTTCGGCCAACGGGAGCTTGCCGGCGTCAAACATGACGATGGCCATTCGTTCGATGACCGACTCATCTTCAAGAATCGACAGGTCGTTCCACTCGCCGACAGCCATTCCATGGTCCACAAACGGCAACACACGGACGGCCGGCCAATGATCCATCAGATTCTCGTAGCAACTCAGATGCCGCAACCAGATTTCGCAGCCTTCGCGAACGTCGCCCCCGTCCAAGCCGGACACGTCGGGAGCGATCCGGCAGGTCGTGCTCATCTTACGGAATTGCGGGTTGTCGACGTAATTGCCCGTCATGCCGATGCCGATGGGAAGCTCGGTCAACTGGTGTTCGTCCGCGAATTGTTGCGCGCCGATGAGCAGGCCTTCAATTTCGGCGGGCAACTCCCCGTTGGGCGCGAAGAGCGCCACACCCGCCCGCCGGCACTGGTCGAGACAGTCAAGAACATCCTGCCGCCGCGTGACGACCCTCATGTCGGAATGCCCCCGCCGTTCACCGCGACGCTCTGCGCGTTGATGAAGCCGGCTCGATCGCTCGCCAGGAAAGTGACCACGTCGGCCACATCGCGGACGGTGCAAGCTCGCCGCATCGGGTTTGCCGCTATGCGCTTGGCGCGAAGGGCCTCGAAACTGTCCACCCCTTCCTTGGCCAGACTGATGGCCCTCAATCTCGGTTCAAGCCATGTCGCTGAGGCTTCTTCCCCTTCCGGATACACGTCGGAGGGGCAGACGATGTTCGCCGTGATGTTGTACTTGCCCAGTTCGAGCCCTAGAGCGATGCCCAACCCGCGTATGAAGTACTTGCTGGCCGAGTAGAGAGACAGCCCCGCCGATGCCTTCAGTCCGGACCCACTGGAAAGATAAACCAAGCGACCCCAGCGGGCCGTCTTCATGGGTCCGATCACCGCCTGCGTGCAGATCAGGGACGACCGCATGTTCACGGCAAAAGTCCGATCGATATCGGCATCGGTAATGTCTTCCACCCAATCGGCGAGGCTTAGGCCCACGCAATGGACCAGGACGTCCACGCGTCCGAAGGCCGCCATGACGCGTCCCATCATCGCATCCACGGATTTGCGGTCCGACGCGTCGGCCTGAACGGAGACGGCGCGACTCCCGATGCGCTTAGCCACGTTCTCGGCGAGCGCCCCGTCGAGATCAACAACCGCAACGCGCGCGTCCTCGGCGGCCAGTGCATGTCCGATTCCGGCGCCGATGCCGCGGCCGCCCCCGATTACAATCGCGACTCGATCACGAAGCCCCAGATCCATCCGCTTGCCCCCATCGGGCATGAAGCCTACCCGTACGAAAGGCCTCTGCCAAGTCGATTCGGACAAACGGACAAACCGCCGAAGCGCATGGAACGGGCCTGCGTCCCTCCGGAGCGCAGGCCCGTCACTCATCACGCCCTCATCAAAGGGCACTCGTATTCACCTGTCAGACTGCTCGCATTAGCTGCCGAGCAGGCTTAGGACCTGGGACGACTGCTGGTTCGCCAACCCCAGCAAGCTGATTGCCGACTGCATCAGCACGTTCTGTCGGTTCAGCTCCGCCGTCTCCTGAGCGTAGTCCACATCCTCGATGACGCTCTTGGCATCCGCCAAGGCCTTTTGCGACGCCTGCAAGCTGTTGATCGAGGTCTGGACCTGGTACTTTTGGAAACCTCCGACGCGGCCACGGGCCTCGGCAACCGTCTTGATCGCCTCTTTCACGATTGAGAGCTGCTTGGTACCCGTACCCAGCAATTCCTGGGCGCCGCCGCTCTTCAGCTCATTGAGGAAGCCGACGCCCGTCTTGCCCAAGGCGTGACTGAACAGCGAGGAGATGCCTATCGTGGCCCGCGTGGACGAATCGACACCGAGCTGGAACGTCGCACCACCACCGGCGACCGTGATGGTCTCGGTCTGTCCGTCTGCATCACCCGCGGTCGTCAACGTGAACGTACCGCTCATGCCGTTGACGTTGAACGAAACCTTGCTCCCGTCGGCCGCGGCCGTCTGGCCGTTAACCGTCACGACAGCGTCCGTCCCGTTCTCGGCATGCGTGTCGACCCAACCGTCGGACCCGCCGCCCGAGATGATGTCGATGGTCACAAACTGATCGGACCCTGTTTCTTCACTACGAAAGACGATGCCGCTCGATGTGGCCGACGCCCTGACGCCGGTCTGCGCTGTCGCGGCGTTGATCTTGGCCACCTCGGCAGCCAGGTTGTCCGAATCACTGATCTCGATCGTCGCACTACCCAGGTTACCCGTGACGACCATCTTCACATTACCGGTGGCCGAAGCCTGCGTGGACAAGCTAGCCGCCGTTGAACCCGTGACCACATTCACGGCCAAGGACGTCGAGGTGGACTCGGGGTTCCGCGTGTACAGACGGATGTCATCCACATTGGCGCCGGCCGCCGTCGCGCGAATGCCCAACTGGCCGTTGAGGAGATGCTTGCCGTTGAACGTGGACGTACGAATGATTCGGTCGATGCTGTCGATGGCGCTGTCGATCTGGGCCTGGTTGGCCGCCTTTTCCGAATCGCTGATCTGATCGCCGACCGAGCCGGCCACCAGCGTCTCAATGCTCGTCAGCAGGTCGGAGACCTCCTGCAGGTCAGCGTCGGCCTTGCCGAGCATTGCGTTGGTCCGCTGATTGTTGTCGATGGACGCCGTGGCGGCGGTGTATTCTGCGTCGAGTGCTTTGAGCGCGATGAGTCCGGCGGGGTTGTCTTTGCCGGCGTTGATCTTCTTGCCGGTCGACATGCGGGTCAGCGAATCCGTCTGGGCGGCGGATGTCTTGCCCATGATGTTCAGCAATGTCAATGTGTTTGTGTTTGTTACGGTAATAGCCATTCTTGAACCTTTCCTTCATGCGGCGATGGTTGATGGAACGAACACGACAAACGAAGGAAGGCTAAGATATAAACCCGGACCCACCAAAGATTCCGGACGGAAATGAACAAAATCGTTGCAACCTGTGGGACCGGCGTGCATTATGCGTGGTAACTTGGGTAATCACTAAGGTCCGTTTTCCTTCGGATTCGAATACGATACAGCGATTCCGCGCGAGGCGTGCGAATAGACAGACGGCAGAGTCCAAGAGGCATTGAAGCGCGAAGAGGAGGACAGCATGATCAAATCAATCAGTTATTGGGCCTTCCCAGGCGGTCTTGCCGGACAGAAAGACATCGAGCAGGCGATAGCCGAGGCCGCCGAGGCAGGATTCGACGCGATCGAGTTGGCTATCGGCTCCTCCGGACAAATCACTCCTAGCACAACCGAGGCCCGATGCCGGGAGATCGTTGAGGCCGCCAAGAAGAACCAGATCCGGATCGCCTCGGTTTGCACGGGCGAGTTCTGGGGGACTTCATTGACGGATCCGAAGCCGGCCGTTCGGAAGAAGGCTCTGGCGTTCCTCAAGGACGCGCTGAAGGTCACGGCACATCTTCAGGCCGGCGCCTTGCTGGTGGTGCCGGGCTGCGTTCATGCCGACTTCATTCCGAATTGCGTGGAAGTCCCGTACGACGAGTGCTATAAGACGGCGCTCGCACAGATCCGCCAGGCGGCCAAGGTCGCCGAGAAGTACAAGACCTTCATCTGCGTCGAGAACGTCTGGAACAAGTTTCTGCTGTCGCCCCTGGAGTTCCGGCAGTTTATCAAGGAATGCCGCAGCCGGTGGGTCGGAGCCTACTTTGACGTCGCAAACAACGTTCCTTATGGCGTACCGTCGCACTGGATCGCCATTTTGGGCAAGGCCATCAAACGCGTCCATTTCAAAGAATACGCTAAACGCCGCAACCCCGATGGTTCCGTCACCTGGACCGGGTTCCCCGAAGGCTTCGAAGTACCGCTCGGCAAGGGCGACGTAGACTACCCGGCGGTCATCAAGGCGCTCAAGAAGATCGGCTACAAGGGCCCGGTCACGTATGAGTTGCTCAATTTCAGCGGCGACGCCGGCGCCATCAAGCGATGCAGCCGCGAGATGGATGAGGTCCTCGGACGGAAGAGGAAACCCGGCTCACGCAAAGGCGGGCCCGACGCCGGCACGGTTGTCGTGACCGAGGCTTCCGCGAAGGACAGCGCCAAGAAGACCGATATGCAGATATCGCTGGCGGGCTGGAGCATCCATCGGCGGTTCTTCGACAAGACCGTAACCCTGGTGGATTTTCCCAAGATCGCCGCCCAGGAGTTCGGTATCTCGATGATCGAGCTCAACTCGCCGTTCTTCCAGTATGTGGACCAGGACAAACAGGCCACCAGCGCCGTCAGGACGCAGAACGTCAAGGACATCAAGAAGTCCGCGCTCGACTCGGGCGTCACGTGCCTGAGCATTGCCGTGGACGGTCATGGAAATCTGGCCGCCCTCGATGAGGCCGAACGCAAGGCGGCCGTTGAGGGACATCGCAAATGGTTTGACATCTGCAACGAACTTGGCTGCACGTCGTTCCGAGCGAACAGCGGTGGACACGGTCCGGAAGGCACCGAAGAACAGCAGATCCAACAGTGCATCAAGAGCTTCACCGAGTTGGCCGAGATCGGCCGTGCGAACCGCATCGTGGTAACGATGGAGAACCACGGAGGCATCAGCTACAACGCCGACGTCATCGTGCGGATTATGACACAGATCAACAGCCCATACTGCCGCGTGCTGGCCGACTTCCTGAACTGGCCCAAGGAGGACGACAAACTTGCCAATCTGCGAAAGGTCGCGCCGTTCGCCTTCGCCACGCATGCAAAGTTCCTGACGTTCGATGCCCACGGCGAATCGCCGGAGATCGACGCCGGCCAGGCCGTGAAGATCCTGCGCGAGGCCGGCTACAGGAATCCCTACGGCATCGAGTACGAGGGCAAGACCGATGATCACGAGGGCGTGCTGAAGAGCAAGGCGCTGCTGTTGAAGTACGCGTGAGCAACCTCGGCGGGTCGAGACAGAACCGGATCGTGTCGATCCGGTTCGTGTGGACGGACCGAACCGGAGCCGGACCGCCCATCGCCCATGCGTGACCGGTGCCCCGGACAACGTCGGTCGAACGGCCGGTGACGGTGTCGAGGGACCGACGCGGTCAGTACCGATCCGTCGCCTTAAAGATCAGGGGCCGCACGCGGCCCCTGAAGTCCCGACATCAATCGAACGTGTTGAACACAATCAGCCACGCTATGCGCGCCACGGGCGAACCCGCTTGGGATTGGCGGCGATAATCTCGTTGATCAGTTTCGCGTCCGGCATAACGTCAAAGTCGAACATCCCGGCCAGCACGAAGTCGGCGCCGTTTTCAATGACGTATGTGAAGGCATCCTTGGCCGGAATCGTACCGGCCGCCATCACCTTGAAGGCCATCCACGGCTTCTCGACAGTCTTGAAGAACTCGATCGTCTCCTTCGGATGGCTGCACCAGTAGCCCGGGAACTCGTTGTAGGGTCCCTTGATCTCGTCGGGCCGCGGACCGGTCTTGTAATCGTGGTGGTGCAGGGTCTTGATGTAGAAGTCGGTTGGGACTTTGTGCTTCTCGCAGTACTCGATCACGCGGAGATCGTGTGCCCCGACGCCACAAAGCACGCCTTTCGCCTTGGCCATCTCGACGGCCTTGCCGATCAACTCGGGTTTACCCTTCTCCACCAATTGGTCGCTGTGAACGCCCCAGATGTAAAGGGCATCCGTACCGGCGTCGATCAGTTGCTGAATGTCCTTGTCGTATTCGTCGGGCTTCTCGATATTGGCGGTCGGACAGATGATCCACTTCATCTTGCCGCCGTTCTTCTCGCGGTGCATCTTGAGGTTCTTCATGATGTTGGGATGGTGGTGCCCCGACATCGTATTGATGCCCAACGATTCGCACAGGGCCATGGTCTCCTGAATCTTGGCATCGGTGTTGTATTCCTTGACCAGACGGTGAACGTAGAGCTGGTCGCGGGAATGGTGGTAGAGACTGAGCAGATTGCCGCCGAGCATCAGGCGGGAGATCTCCATGTCGCCGACTTTACCCATGGGCATTGTGCCTTTAGGTATGGGCGGCTTGGCCGATTGCTCGGCGGATTCGGCCCGCGCCGTATCCGCACCCGTACCGAGTGCCAGCGCGGCCCCTGCCGAGGCCAGAACCGAATCGCGGACGAAATTCCGACGGGTTACGTCCCCTGCCATAACGATCTCCCTTTCTCAGCTCACCACGGTCCCTTGAATCCGACACTCGCCCCCAGTGTCAGTGTGCCCTGATACGGCGGCGATGTCAACAGGGCTGCAGGGAGCGATTGGCCTCGTTGGGTGCGCAGACACCGAGGTTGGAACCCGATGGCTTCAGAGGGAATTCAGAACCCAGAATTCAGAAGACAAGAAGCTCTCAGCCATCAGCGGTCAACAAGAAGTCATCAGTTGTCAATAGCAGTGACCGGCCTTGTGATTTCAGTCAGTATCAGACTGTGGGTGGCACTCGGCGGCGAATCACACGGTGAGGAGTCGCTCTACATGCACATACGGGCTCAGTGTTCTCTCTTCAGCCAACTCATTCGTATTCGAAGCAGCCAGAACGCTTCGTTTGCCAGTGAGTGTGCGACCGGAGTACGGCACTCCGGACACATGCCATCTTGCTGGAGCCCCCGCAAGTTGTATGTACACTTGGAACACTGGATGTCCCTGAGGATCTGCGCACTTGCAGAAACGTCTTCCACAAGCTTTTGCTGCAACACCAACCCTCCCTTTCGCGGGTTGAAGACGACTTGGTCAGGCAGAAGAGCCACCACCTCCATCGCGGGCCCGCCGCCTGTGCGACAAGATAGCTTGTTCGCGATATATGACACTCTCGCGACAACGCATCCAATAGAGGCACGACAGGAGTGCCACCGCCATGGCGGGGACCACGCCGCTACCCGAGCCGCATTTGAAGGTGGCCGTGACCTCCCGAGGGCGGTCCATCACGACCTGGGTCGAGATATTGGAGTCGACGACGGCGTAGTTGGCGTCGCCGGGATGGTTGGGGTCGTAGATCTCCCACCACCTGAAGGCCTTGCCATCGATCGGCGTGGCCGTCAGGGACACAACCGTTCCGGCCGGATATCGCGGCGCGTTCGCATCATTGGGTTCGGGGATGACCTGGACCTGCCCCCAGGGCTCATTGACGACGTCGAGCGTCATTGCGTAGTCGTTCGGGACGATGCCCATGGCCGGATCGCCGTAGATGTTAAAGACCACAAAGTTCATCCACATGGACGCGCTCGTGGGAGACAGGACCTGCTTGAGCTCGTGGAGCGCCTGACCGCTGGTCAACCCGGCCCCGACGACGCGAGAGGCGTATTCATAGCCCATGCCGGCGTTGCTCGGCGAGCCGCTAAACTGGGTCTGGCCGACGTAGTACCACGAAACCCGGGTCGCTCCCACGGTGCATGCCGCGGCATACCTGAGCAGGACTGTCGACAAGTTGACGCCCTCGGGCTGGGAGTTGTTACACGACACTTGAAACGTAAACGTGGGATAGACATCGTTCAACGACGTCGCCACGATCGAATTCATGACGCCTTCCGCGCTGAACGACGAGCCGTGAGTCCACCACACCACGAGTCCAAACGCACCGCCGGTCCACACGCTCGTGACATTGGCCACGGTGCAGGGCGTGGTCTCGGGCGGCGGAACCAGTCCGTACGTTTCCTCATATACCCGGTGTGACGCCCACCCGGCCGGTACCAGGATGCTATTCTTGATTTGCTGCCCCAAATGATAGCCCGGCGTCGATTCATCACTGGGCTTCATCGGCAGTAGTACGTTCTTCCTCCAAGTCAGGTCGCCACTGGGCTGAAGTCCATAGCGGATCAGCTTGGCAAGGATCCAGTCCAGATCGTCGATGGAACCGTAGTAAGGGATTCGGCCCACCAGCACTTCCCAGTACCGGTCCACACCGCCGGAGCCGAAATCGCCGGACCACTCACCGTAGTAGCCGTCTCCATCCCGATCCCAATTACCGGTCAGATCGGCGTAGTAGTAGTCGGAAGGCGCTTCGCGGTCTTCCGCCTGGTTGAACCGTGGCCAGAGCATCTTCATCGGGACATCCCCGTCGCTCGGATGCGGGTTACCGATCAGCAGCACGTACTGAATCCGATCCGTCACGTAATGCTGCTGCAGCCAGGCGCGGATGTTCTCGGCGGCCACGTTGCCAACGCCTCCTCCGAAGTCGGCCTCGGTGACGATCCACGCGTTAAAGCCGCACAGCGTCTTGTGGGCGACAAAGTCGGCCAGTCTGGCCGAGGCGGACTGAATGGCCGAGGTTGTGATGATGACGTAGCCGGGTCTGGACGAACCTCCGGATGCCCCGCCGCCTGCTTCCGTATCGTCCGTCGCATCGGCCGGAGCGTAGGCTGCGGCTTGTTGCTGGAAATTGGACACGATCCGGCGAATCGTGTCTTCACCCAACGAATCCGACGAGTTGGCCTGTCCCGATACCGAACGCACCAACGAAGCGGTCCGGTTGAATGAAACCACAACGTCTCCTGCGGACAACTGCTCGAGGACCCCGGTGACTGGGTTGACTCTCAGGAGCGGTACGGCCACCTGGGCTAAGCGATACTTGCGAAGGCTGCCCGTGTCGAGGAGTCGGACATCCATCTCAGGCCAGAAGGCATCGCGACCGTAGATGGCCATGTCCCGGCCACCCACGAGGGTCTTGTTCTCCGGCCAGACCACCCTCTGTCGTTCTCCTTCCCAAGTGGCAATGGGTGGAACCGGCGCGACCGTCCAGCGCCCCTCCAGCGTCTTGCGGCCGGCATCGGCCAGACGAACCGTGACGGTGCCGAGGTCGGCGTCCGGAGGAAGAAGAACGGTCATGACACGCCAGGGTAGCTGAGGCTCTCCCGTCTGCCCCAGCCACTGGACTTCCGAGCACGTGAATACGGCATCGCCCGAGGGGCCAGTCGCCACCGTAAGCCCGGAGGTATCGACGGGGACAGAGACCTCGACTCCCTCGGACGCGACCGGAATGCCTGCGGCGGCCCAACTTAGGACGACGACACCGACAAGCCTACGGCATGCCCCCGCCTTGGGTGATCGCAAGTCATGATCGGTCATCGAAAACCCCCTTCTTCTCACCGTCGACGCCCGGATATCGACTCCTGCCGCCTCTCATGCAGTCTGGCCCGACCGATGAGATCGGAAACACGGGCCACACCGTGCCGGGAACAATAGGCCGTCAGGCCATCGACGATCGCCAGCGGTGCGCCGGGGTCGCCGAACAGCGCCGTTCCGATGGCCACAGCACTGGCTCCGGCCAGCAAGAACTCGACGGCGTCACGCCAGGTAGCGATACCGCCCATACCGATGATCGGCACGCCGGTGTCTCGCGCGACCGTTTGAAAGACACGGCTCACAAGATGAACCGCCAGCGGTTTGATCGCCGGACCGCTCAGGCCGCCGGTGTTGTTGGCAAGCTTCGGGCTCCACGTGTCGATATCGATGGCCATCCCGACGAAGGTGTTGACCATGCTCAAAACGTCGGCACCAGCCTCGATCGCCGCATTCGCGGTGGAGGTGATGTCGGTTACGTTGGGGCTAAGCTTGACAATCAAGAGGCTGCGGTGAACCTCGCGCCGAACGGCGGCCACCAATTCGCGTAGCGCAGGCGGATTCGTGCCGAAGACAAGCCCATCCGCCACATTGGGACAGCCCACATTCAGCTCCAGCCCGGCGACGACGTCGATGGGATCGAGCCGTCGGCAGACCTTCACGTAGTCTTCAATGCAATGGCCGGCGACGTTGACAAAAATGGGAATCCCCAACTTCCGGAGGTCGGGTATCTTCTCGGCAACGAAGCGTTCCAGCCCGACGTTGGCCAGACCGATCGCGTTGAGCATGCCTGCACTGGTCTCAGCGATTCGCGGGGGCGGGTTGCCGAGGCGTTCCTCGACGGTGATGCTCTTGGTGGTAAAGGCCCCCAGTCGCCGAAGGTCGGTGAAGTCGCCCATTTCAAGGGCGTAGCCACTTGTGCCGGAGGCCGTCAGAACGGGGTTGGCCAGGTGCACGCCTTTCAGATCGACGGAGAGGTCGACAGAGGTCTGGACTTGAGCGGTCATCTGCAGCTTTCCCGCCGCCTGCGTGACCGGGCAGGCACAACCCGCACACCTCCGGGCTTGGATGGGCTTGTCCGCAAGGGATGGTCGCCTTTCCCGGTCCTCGCTGGCCCCGCTTACCAAGCGGAAAGCATCGGGGACGCTCTGACGAACGTGAGGGCTTCCACCCTCGCAGATACCCCACCCTCCCGGCCGATGGCGGCACGAAAGAAGTTGCCTATGGCGCATGATAAAGGGTCGCGGACGTCTCGAGCCAGCGACCCGTTGATTCAGAAAGCGAGGCCGACGGGAGTCGAACCCGCAACCACCGGATCGACAGTCCGGTACTCTAA
>CAZQTW010000006.1:0-144985 GCA_964596165.1 uncultured Planctomycetales bacterium
GTGATCGCATGGTGGAATACGACAGCGGCCAGGAATTGGATCTTGACTGGTGGGCGTGAGGGTGACCGGAACCTGTAGCTGACAGCGCGGACGGAATCGGAGGGACGGTCGCCTCATTCTGTGAGCAGATGGGGTCATGGGCATGGACGGCTGGTGTGGAACCGAGGACAGAGGGCTGACGACTGAACGCTGGAAGCCGATGACTGGATAACTCGACGTTAGGAGACCTTTCGATGAAACGGAATACAGGCATACGCATGGCGGTGGTTGGGATCTCCGTTGGGGCGTGGTGCGGTGGTGCCTGGGGCAACTCGGTGGCCGTTCGCCTGGTCAATCCCGGCTCGGCGACGGTGACGTCGGGTACGCCGTTTGAGCTGTGCATCACGGCGAATATCACGGAGACCCGCCTTACAGCGGTGGCGTAGGATCTGAGCGTGACCGGCACCGGCGACGCGCGGGCGTGGCTGAACCGCCGCTCGGCCGACCCGAACGAAATCAACGGCCTGACGTGCATATCCGAGACGCCCGCGCTCCCAGACGACCAACGAGCCGAGAGGCTGGCGGTACGCAAAGCGGGCCAGACACCCGCGCTTCAAAAACCCGTCAGCCTGTTGTCAGGGTCATCCGCCACGTTGTGACGGGCAGCAAACATCATCTTAGGTTCCGAAGACCGGTTGCGTTCGCTTTCTTCCCGCATCCTTTCTTCCCCCTTTTCCGTCCCCGTCCTCCTTTTCCGTCCGCCCTTTCTGCCGGGTTCATCGCATCGGATCCTCTCGAACGATTTGGCCCGCGCGGATGACGCCTCTGCAACGAAGCCGTCGCTCAGCCATCCGAGTCTTGCCCAAGACGTCGCGAAGCTCGCTGGGACCGTCCACGAAATCCAGAAGGGTCAGATCACCGCATAGCCCCGGAGCGATACGGCCGATCTCGGCAGAGCAACCAATGACCTCCGCCGGCCGACTGGTGGTCGCCCTGAGAACCTCTTCGAGCGACATGCCCAGCGTCAGCAGCTTGTCCATGGTCGTCAGCGTGTCATAGGTGGGTCCGTCGACGTTCATCGTATAGAGATCGGAACTGATCGTATCGGGCAGCAACCCCTGATCTATGCATCGTTGCGCCGACTCGAAACTGAACGCTCCTCGTCCGTGGCCCAGATCAAAAACGACTCCCCTGCGCTTCACCTCTTCGTACATCGGCATCAGCCGTCCGCGCCTGTCCAAGGGTCCCCATGCCCACGGGTGATAGATGTGCGTGAGGATGTCCCCCGGGCGAAGCCGATCCAGTATTTCCTGCTCAGGCAAGCTGCTCCCGGGATAGTGGACCATAAGGGGCAATCCCGCTCGATCCGCCACCGACCGGGCCGCCCACAGACCGGCCCGCTCTCGGTCCGCACTGTGCGAGAGGAATTCGCCGACGCGCACTTTCACTCCAACAATAGGTCCCGGATGCTTCAGAATCGTCTGATACGCCGCATCCGAGCGAATGAAACGTATTTCCTCCAGCTCACCCATATTGGCGGCGGACTCGTTCATCACAGCCAACCCCACGCAGCTTATGTGCAGGAAGGACTTCACGCGGCACCGGCTGCCGCCGATGATGAACTTTTCAAAGGCGTCGAAGGTGTTGGCCCCCGCGGTGCCCGCATCGCACACCGTGGTCACTCCCTTGGCCAGGAAATACGTGTCGGGGCTGATCCCAATGGTCACACCCTCGAAAACGTGGGCGTGCATGTCGATCAGGCCGGGCACGACCATGCATCCCCGCGCATCCCACGTCGGCGAATCGGCCGGCATGTCCGCCGCCTCGACAAAACGGCCTTCGTTGACACAGACCTCTCGCAGGTCCTCTCTGAATTGCCGGCCGTCAAAGACCCGCCCGCCGGTCACTCGCAGCGTGTTTACCATGGATCCGGACACCTCGCTTGCCCCCCATGTGTTTCTCAGGATTGTCCTCAATCGGCGACCCCACGTCGAGTGATTCCGTGGCACAATGCCGATGGGTCAGGTATAGTTCTCCCTGAAGGACGGCTTCGATCCGGTCAGGGGGTCCGTGCGGCAGGCACACGGAAACCGACCGTCCCGACGCCGACATCGAAGGCACGCTCAATGGGTACAAGTCAACGCTCGGAAAAGGAATTGCCTCCGCCCGGCAACCGCCCGATCGAATCGACCACCCGGCAGGCGCACGTGCCGGGCAAAATCTCCGTGGTGGTCCCCACCTATCGAGAGGTCGACAACATCCCGCTGTTGGTGCCTCGCATTGCCAAGTGCATGACGGATGAGCGCGGCGATTACGAGATCATCATCGTGGATGACAACAGCCGTGACGGTTCCGAAGAAGCGGTTCAGAAGCTCGCGCAAGAGGGCCTGGCTGTCCGGATCATCGTACGAACCGCCGAACGAGGTCTGAGCACGGCCGTCTTGCGGGGTTTTGACGAGTCCAAAGGGGAATACCTGGTCTGCATGGACGCCGACCTGAGCCATCCGCCGGAAGCCCTTCCGGACATGATCCGTCTGCTTCGTTCGGATCAGGCGGATTTCGTCATCGGCAGCCGCTATTGTCCGGGCGGCAGCACCGACGCATCGTGGGGTTTGTTTCGCTGGTTGAACTCACGCGTCGCCATGACGCTTGCCTGGCCTCTTGTGAAACTTTACGACCCGATGTCCGGTTTCTTCGCGATGCCTCGCGCGGTGTACGAACGCGCGACCCATTTGAACCCCATCGGATACAAGATCGCCCTCGAGCTGCTCATCAAGTGTCGATGCCGGTCGATCCGTGAAGTACCCATTCACTTCGCCGATCGACAATTGGGAAAGAGCAAGTTGAGTCTGAAGGAGCAACTGAACTACCTGCGTCACTTGTGGCGTCTTTACCGCTACACGGTCTTCGGAGGCCGACGCCTTGCTTAAGGAGTGAATCGGCAGATGGGTCCCCTTGGCCCGGTTCATGACAGCTTGCCAAGCGCGCAGGTGTCCGGTTTTCGAGAGCTGTTGCGCTCGCTGGGGCGCACATGCATCGAGACCGTCTTTCCCACGGTATGCCCTTCCTGTCGCGTCGGCATGGGACCGCTGGCCGAATCGCCATGGTGCGACGCCTGCGGCGAATCAATTCTAGCCCTGACGTCCACCGAGTACTGTGAACGCTGCGGTCGCACCACCGGACCGTTCGAGCGGAGAGAGGACCGTTGTGGCGAATGCAGGAATTCGCGATCACCGCTGTCAGGGCTGGTTCGGGTCGGACCCCACAAAGATCCGCTGCGCGGCATGCTTTTGGATTTCAAGTTCCGTCGAGCCCCGCTCGATCATCTGTTGGGCGGACTCCTGGCTTCCGCCGTCGCGGGCGCCGCTTGGCGAGCGAGAATCGAAGGCTTGGTGCCCATCCCCATGCATTGGTACCGCAAACTGACGCGCGGACACCACCACACTCGAACGTTGGCACACCCTTGTGGCGATCGGCTCTCGCTCCCCGTCGCGGAGGTCCTGCGGAGAACGCGCCGCGATCCGCCCCAGGTGGGGTTGAGCAAGGCACAACGTTTGGGAAACATCCGAGGTGCGTTCGCCGTTGTACGAGGCGCCCGCCTCACAGGCAAGACGCTGTGTCTGATCGACGATGTGACGACCACCGGCGCCACCCTTACCGAGGCCGCAAAGACCCTCCTCAAGGGCGGCGCTCAAGAAGTCTATGCCGCCGTCCTTACGAAGAGCGATTCCCTCTTCGCGGCCTGAGAATCCGCCGTTCGTCCCGCCCCGAGGGGTCGAAGGTTCACATCGGATTCCTCAGCGACTTGCCGGCTGGGTCCCGACGGTCGACGTGGCGCCGACCGCTTGCCTCGTGGCCGCCGGTGAAGAGGCCGCCGGCCGGCTCGTCGCCTGCCAGACGTCCATGGCCCGTTTCGTTCGTTCGGTCCATATGGGATCCTTCGTGACTTTGGTCATGTCCGCGAACATCCGAGCCGCCAAGGCCGAACGATTCTGCGCCAGTAGGATTCGTCCCGCGAGGAGATAAGGCAACGGCTCCGTCGGATGCCCCGCACCGTACAACCCGATGGCTTGCACCGCCCGGTCGAGATCGTCCGATGCCTCGGGGCCGATGCCGCGTGTGGCCTGTTCGACCTCCGACATGGCCGCATCGGCCTGGTTTCGATACATGGCCAATATCGCCAGCGCGAGGTGAGCCCGTATCGGAACGTCGTCCATTGGTTCAGCCAGGCATTCCCGTGCATTCTGTTCGGCCTTATCCACCATACCGGCCAGCGCCTGTGCCCACGCCAAGCCCGCCTTCAGACGAGGCTGTGGTCCCGCTCGCTTCACGGCCAACTCCCATGCGCGGACGGCCCGGGCGAGGCCCTCTTCCGGAGACGTTTTCATCAGGATGTCCTGCAACCCTTCCAAAGCCGGAAGGCAGCCGGGATCCATCGCCAGGATTTCTCCGTACTCATGTGCGGCCTGATCCGGTCGTCCGAGTTCCGTCAGCAATCCCGCACGGTTCAGCCGGGCGGAGATCAGCCTGGGCTCCAGCAAGATCGCTTCGTCGTAGTGCTGCATGGCCTCGGTTTGTCTACCGGACTGCGCCAAGACAATCGCAAGGTTTGTGTGCGCCGCCACGTGTTCAGGATCGACCTCCAACGCGCGGCGAAAGAGCCGTTCGGCCTCGGCGGCTCCCCCTTGCCGGAGGATGACCGATCCGAGCATGGTCAACGCCTCCACGTGTTGCGGGTTGATTCTCAGCACGCGGCGAAGGCTGTCGGCCGAGGCGTCTCCGCGTCCCCGTTGTTCGTTCAATCGCGCCAGCTCGATCAGGCTGGGGAGGTGATCGGAATACACCTCCAAGGCGCGCGAGTACATGGCAACGGCTTCGTCGGCCCGACCCATTTGCCTGAGCAGACGCGCCAGCCGATAGGGAGCGGTGACCTCCGTAGGCAAGGAAGCCATGGCCTTCCGGTAGTAGTCCTCGGATGCCTTGAAGTCGCCCCGCTCCTGGGCAATCCAACCCAGCAGGAGGTCGGCGCGAGCCTTGTCGCCGCGAGGATTGTCGGCCTCCGAATGCGCGGCGCGTTCCGCCTCATCCAGACGGCCGGCTCGAGCCAATTCCCAGCCCACATTCAAGTGAACCCATCGCTCGTTGGGATAGAGATCGGCCACGCGGGTGTAGTAGGACAAACCGTTGCGATAGTGCCCGATGTGCATCCAACTCATACCGATCAAGACGATCACCATCGCCGGCCCAATCCCCGCGAGCAATCCCACGGCCGGGAACCGACCCGCTCGCGCGATCCGGTAGCGTTCAACCAGCAACACCGCCCCCATCGACACGACCAAATGCATCCCGATGTTCGCCAGATACGTGTAGCGATCGGCCGCAATGAGATTGCGAGCGGCCGAGGCCCACAAGAACGGAAAGACGCCAACCAGATACCACGTCAGCCCAACGGCGATCACGCCGCTCCGACGTCGATAGGACACCACCGCCAGGACGATCAGTGCGACGAAGCCCACGGCGCCGAACCCGATCAGCGGATCGGACCAGCTCCATGTCGCGGGCGTGACGTACCATGTGGACAGCCTGACCGGGCAGAAGTAGTGGGTGAGGTACATACCCATGCCCATAAGCGCCCGACCCCAGAGCGTCCCGGGCATCTGCGTCTGCGCGGCCTCCGCCAGACCGCTCCGAGCCGTCGTCCAAATTGCCAGAGCGATGAAGAGCATCGCGATCGACGCAAGCGCGACCCAAGCCCCCCACCACACGCGCGGGATGCGCCGCCGCACGGGATACGCCACGATCAGCAGCAAGACGGGCAACCCCGCCTGAACCTTGCTCATCATCGCCAGCAGCGTGAAGAGGATCGCCGCGGCCAACCAGCCGCCCTCGCCTTCCGATCGCCGCGACCAGAGCAGGAACGACACTATCGCCGCCAGCGAAAAGGTCACGCCCATCTCCACGATTCTTGCCGTGATCGTCCCGACCGGTTCGACCGCCTGGGGATGAACGGCAAACAGCACCGCCACCATCGTCGCGAGCAACGGTCGCTCCCAGCGCAACCGCACCAATGCCCAGACCAGTGCGGCGGCCAGGGCGTGCCAGAGAACGTTCGTCAGATGGTACCCCCAAGCACGCCCCCCAAAGATCGCGGTGTCAATCGCGAACGAAAGCATGGGAACCGGTTGATAGAGGTCCCGATGGACGACCGTGAAAAGCCGCATCAGGTTCGCCAGACTCGGCTTGCTGACCAGCGTGAAGTTGCGGACGAAGTAATCGTCGTCGCCCGGCAGAAAGTCGCTTCGCACCGACGGCCCCATCGCCACCAAGGCCAGGACAACCGCCAGGGCCAGGCCGAACGCCTCCCACGAGCTCAGTGAGAAACCGCTTCGGGAACGTCGATCCGGCAGAAGACCGGCCTCGTCCGCGTTCCCCCATTGAGTTGTATCGGTTCCAGTTGCCTGCGTCACGGAAGCCTCCCGGAAGGATTCCCGATGAGTCTCAGAACAGGACGTGCGATTCCAGCGTGTTTTACCCACGAACCGACGAGGCGCTCACATTCGCAACGGCTGTCTCAACGGAGTCGGCGAAGGCAAAGAGCTTATTGAGGCGCGTCATCTCCAACACCTGCCACGCCTCTCGCGACGGTTTCACCAGAACGAGACGAATGCCGGATTCGTCGACCGCATTATGCAGTTTCACGAGAGCGCTGAGCCCGGCCGAGGCGATGATTCGCAGATCGCTCAGGTCCAGCACGATCGGAACGAACGGCATCCTCAGCCACGGCATGACGCCGGTTTCGAAGAACTGCGTCGCTCCGACGACCAGGTCTCCCTCGAAGCGGAGGATGGTATACCGTTCATGCCATTCGACGATCCATTTCATGACGCACCTCGCGCGTGCCCCATCGACTACGGCTGCTTGAGAACGACCGTCCGGTTGTCCTCCTCCGTCTTGCCGGTCATTGCATAGTCCTCGTCCTGACGGGCGTGGTTGACTGCCAGCTTCTGACGGTACAGCTGCATCACGTCGTCCGCGTCGAGTCCCACGCACTGAGCCAGACTGATCCAGAAGAACAGCATGTCGATGACCTCGACCCTCGCGTTCTGAAGATCGTAGAGTTCGAAACGCCGCCCTTGCCGCGCTTCGGCACACCAGTGCTTCCAGAACGTGCAATCCCGCAGTTCCTCCAACTCGTTGCTCATCGCGGCAAGGTAATCGTTGATCCACCGCCCCGCCACCCGCGCATCGAAATGATCCTTCATCGCGGCCGTGTCCATCCCGACGCGGCGGTTCAGCTCACCCTGCAACCGGAACAATTCGTTCAACATGCCTGTCCTCCCGTCCCGCCGGTTCCCGTCCTCGATCAACGGCGATCCTTGCGACACGATTTCCCAGCAAGCACGTCACTTCATAGGGAATCGTCCCCAGTTGGCGGGCCAGACTCTCGACCGAGTTCGGGCGGTCCGGTCGGTTGTCGATGATCACCACCTCATCGCCCACTTTGGCGTCGGGCACGTCCGTAAGATCCACAATCGTCTGATCCATACTGACGCGCCCCACCACCGGCGCGTCCCCTCCGACCAGTCCCATCACGCCGCGGTTGCTCAGGCCTCGCCCGTACCCGTCGTTGTAGCCGATCGGGACGATGCCGAGGACGCTCGGCCGTCGTGTGACGAAGGTCCGTCCGTAGCCGACGGCGTGACCGGCCGGCACGTGCTTGGTCAAGACAAGATGCGAGCGCAATCGAAGAGAAGGTCTCAGGTCAACCGACTCGGGCAAGCATTCGCTGGGCCGATAGCCGTAAACGGCGAGCCCCGGCCGAACCATGTCGAGATGCGATTCGGGAAGCATGAACAACGCGCTGCTGTTGGCCGCATGAACCAACGGGACACGAATCCCCTCAACCGCCAACCGGCCGACAAGGATTTTCAGGCGGGCCAATTGTTCGCGGGCAAAGCCTAAGTCGGTTTCATCGGCCGTGGCCAGATGCGTGTAGATGCCCGCCAATCGCGCATGCTTAAACGGCGCGGCCGAACGGATCAGGTCAAGCGCCGTGTGAGGCGCGATGCCCATCCGTCCCATGCCGGTGTCCACCTTGACGTGGTAATCGACCTGCCGGCCCTGCCTCCGGGCCTCAGCGTCCAAGTCCCGCAAGCCGTAGCCGTCCACCACGGTCGGCGTCAACTCGTACGCAACCGCCGCCGCAATGCGCTCGGCCCGAACGGCGGCGGAAGGCGCCGCGAACGTCGGCCCGAAACACAGAATGGGCCGGGGCCAACCCCAATGGCGGAGCTCGATGGCTTCGCCAATCGTGGCGACGGCAGCCATCTCCACCCCCGCTTCCAGCAAAGCGGGGGCAACGACATCCACGCCATGGCCGTACGCATTCGCTTTCAACGCCACACAGAGCCGTACGCCCGGCTTGCACGCCCGACGAATCACGGCAATATTGTGTCGAATGGCTTCGACGTCGATTTCGGCAACCAAGTCACGGTGCATGATGCGAATGTATCGGAGGCCGGCACCTACTGGCAAGGCCCGCGCCGACTCACTTCCAAACCCATAGGGGACGCGCCTTGCGACAGGTGTTCATTCTATCCGAAAGGGGTAAGGTAGGATGAAAAAGGCAGGTCGGACGCGCCGGGAATTCCTGAGAACCACCGCTCTGGCCGCCGCTGCTTGCGCCGCGCCGAGGACCCTGTTCGCAAAGAACGAGTCCAACCGACGCCCGAACCTCCTCATCCTGTTCAGCGACGATCAGCGATTCGACACGATCGGCGGATTGAACAACCCGGCGATCAGAACGCCCCATCTCGACCGACTGGCCCGCAGCGGCGTCGCCTTCAGTCACGCCCACACGATGGGAGCGATGTGCGGGGCCCTCTGCATACCTAGTCGGGCCATGTTGATGACCGGCCGGGGGTTGTTTCATCTTGAGGGCGTCGGGCATGTCATTCCACCCGACCACACCATGCTGCCCGAGGCTTTGCGGAAGTCAGGTTATGTCACGTTCGGGACCGGCAAGTGGCACAACGATCCCGCCTCGTACGCACGCGCCTTTTCACACGGGGCGAAGGTCTTCTTCGGCGGAATGACCGATCAGTCCGCCGTGCCCGTTCAGGACTTCGACGCCACCGGGCAATATCGGCGTGACCGGCAGTACATCGAACGCCGTTTCTCCACCGAACTGTTCAGCGATATGGCGATCGACTTCCTAAGACAATACAAGGGCAACCAACCGTTTCTTCTCTACGTTGCGTATACGGCCCCCCACGATCCGCGAACGGCACCGAAGGAATTCGCGAACCTCTACCCGCCGGAGAAGATTGCCTTGCCGAGGAACTTCCTCCCCCAGCATCCCTTCGACAACGGCGATCTCCGAGTCCGTGACGAACTTCTCGCGCCGTTCCCTCGTACGCCTGAGGTCGTCAAGAAGCACATCGCCGATTACTACGCCATGATCAGCCACCTGGACTCCCAGGTTGGGCGCGTCCTCAAGGTGCTGGAGGAGACCGGTCATGCGGATGACACCATCGTTGTCTTTGCCGGCGATAACGGACTAGCCGTTGGGCAGCACGGCCTGATGGGTAAACAGAACCTTTACGATCACAGCGTTCGAGTGCCCTTGATGATTGCCGGACCGGGCATCCCGCGAGGTGTCACCTGCGACGCCCTGGTCTACCTGGCCGATATCTGTCCGACATTGTTTGAACTGACGGGAACCTTGATTCCGGCATCCGTGGAGGCCAGGACCCTTGCCCCCCTCTTGAGGGATCCGACGGCCGCGTTCAGAAGCTCTCTGTGCTGCGCCTATGTCGGTTTCCAACGAAGTGTTCGGGCCGACGACTGGAAGATGATCTTGTACAATGTCAATGGAAAGAGGACGACGCAGTTGTTCAACGTGAGGGAGGATCCGTGGGAGACGAGAAACCTCGCCGAAGACCTCGCGCAGACTGATCGCCTAAGGAAGTTGACGGCGTTGCTCAAGGACTGGATGAAGAAGACGGACGACCCGTGCGATCTGGACAAGCCGGACTGGGGTGTTGCTTCCGAAACGAAACCACGAACAGGCAAACGGACGCGATAGTCTCGCTGGAGCGCCCGGGCCGGCATGGATGACGAAGGACGTCATATGAAGAGGATACTCGGCGTCGTTGGAAGCCCGCGAAGAAACGGCAATACGCACGTGTTGGTCTCAAAGATCCTCGAAGGCGCGACCCAGGCCGGCGCCGTCGCGGAGACCCTCTTCCTCAAGGACGTGATGATCCAGGAATGCGACGGATGCCACGCCTGCTGGTCGGACAGGGGTTGCGCAAAGAATGATGACATGACCAGACTCTATCCCAAGATCACTGAGAGCGACGTCATCGTTTTCGGAACACCGGTGTACTGGTACGGACCCACGGCCCTGATGAAGGTGTTTGTGGATCGTTTCGTCTACTTCAACGGGGCGGCAAACCGGCCGAAGATCCGGGGCAAGACTGCGGCAATTGCCGTTCCCTTTGAGGAAGGGGATGAGGCCACCGCCGACCTGGTCGTGAGATTCTTCGAGCTGTCGCTGCAATACTTGGAGATGCAGCTTGTAGGAAAGGTCATTGTGCCGGGCGTAACGGCGCGGGGTGAGGTCATCGACAGACCGGACCACATTCGAACGGCCCTGGAACTGGGCGCCAAGCTGGCTCGAGAGTGAGCGAACATTTCCGGGAATGGGTTCACAACCTTCCAGAACACATTCTTCATGAAAGTAAGCCCCCTTTGCGAAATGCCGGAGTAGCCAATCCAACTCATCCAAGTTAGACTACGGCATCGTGTCCACTGAGAGAGTCAGCACTGCGGCCGGCGGTGCCGGGATGGAAAGAATGTGCCTTTCATCGCCGCCCGCCGCCCTGCGCATCGCCCTGCCGGCAGCGATATTCCTGCTGACCTGCCTAATGTTTCTGCCTGCCGTGTGGAACGGCTTTGTTACACTCGATGACCCAAAGAACTTCCTGGACAACCAAAACTTCCGCGGCCTGGGATGGGAAAACGTGCGCTGGGCATGGACGACCTTCCATAATGGAGCCTATCAACCGCTGAGCTGGATCCTGTTTAGTGCCCAGTATGTCGGATGGCAGCTAAACCCACTGGGGTATCACCTCGTCAGCCTGCTGCTTCAGGGAATCAACGCGGTATTGTTCTATTGGCTCGCCTTGCGGCTGCTTGCGCTGGCGATGCCCCCGCCGAATCCGGAACAACCCCTGGCGATGCGTCTCTCGGCCGCCCTAGCGGCCATGCTGTTCTCTATCCACCCCCTTCGAACGGAAGCGGTTGCTTGGCTCTCCACTCAACCTTACCTCACGGTCGGGATGTTCTATCTGCTCTGTCTCTTGGCCTATCTTCGCGCGTGCACGCTCGAAAGCACTCGCCGCCCTCGAATCCTCTGGCTGAGCATCGCGTGCGCGTGCTACTGCGGGTCGATCCTTTCAAAGGGAGTAGGTGTGGGTTTGATAGCCGTGTTGGTGATATTGGACATCTATCCGCTGCGTCGCCTGTGGCCCGGCAAGTCCCATGCTCAAATCGGACCGCCCACATGGGTCGTTCTGCTCGAAAAGCTGCCCTTTCTCGTCCTCGGATTGGTGTCCGCCTGGCTGGCCTTATTGAGCAAGCGGGAGGCCATGGTTCCTCTGGGCAGCTACGACATTCCCCACCGCATCGTTCAGGCCGCCTGGGGCATCATGTTCTACGTACACAAGACCGTCCTGCCAACCGGACTTTCGCCGTGGTATCAGCTTCCGGAAGGTTTCAGCGTTTGGGAACCCCGGTTTGTAATCAGTGTCATACTCGTCTTGGTGGTCACGATCGCCGCGATCCGGGCCTGGAAACGATATCCGGCGGTGACTATGCTCTGGTTCTACTACCTCGTGGTACTCCTCCCTCTGAGCCACCTAGTTCGTCTGGGGCGCCAGGCGGCTGCCGATCGTTATAGCTATGTCTCGTGCATGGGTTGGGCCTTGCTCGGCGGGGCCGGCTGGCTCGCCGCGTGGCGAGCCCGTGCCGAAGGACGGATAGGACGGCCCCAATTCCGCGGAATCGGGATCGCGGCCTGTGCCTTCTGCGTCTTCCTCGGTGCGATGTCTTGGCGACAGACCCAGTTCTGGCGGGACGGCGTCGCGCTGTGGAGCCGCGCCGTCGAAGTCTCACCCGATATCGCCATTCCGAGAAGCAACCTTGCCCTGGAATTGCGATCGCGCGGCGACCTGGTCAACGCAGCCAAGCAGGCACAGGAAGCTATACGACTTGAACCCAACGAGTCTTATCCGCGCGTCAATCTTGCCATGGTCCTCCTGGACATGGGTCGCCCGGATCTTGCGATTGAGCAGCTTAAACTCGTCCTGAGCATGAGACCCAACGATCCCCACGCCTGTGGAAACCTGGGCGGAATCTACGTGGCCATGGGTCGATATGATGAGGCCATCGAGTATCTGCAGAAGGCATCGGCCGGTCCAAACCCTCCTGACGCCCGAACCCATCTGAATCTCGCCACCGCCCTGACCCGCAAGAAGCGCCCTGATGAGGCCATCCGGCACTGCCGCGAGGCCCTCAAGATCGAGCCCGAGATGGCCGAAGCGTACAGTCTTTGGGGGGCCGCCCTTTCGACCAAGGGTGACAACGACGCGGCCATTCGCCAAATGCGCCGCGCCCTGGAGATTGACGCGCATTGCGTGGCGGCAAGACTGAACCTGGCTCGCGTCCTCGCGGCGCAACAGCAGCACCGTCAAGCGCTGGATGTCCTTCGAGCATGCCCGGCCGGTGAGAAGACGGACCCGAGGGTGCCGGCCGAGCTCGTCCGCATGCTGTTGTCGTGCCCGCAACCGGACCTCCGAAACCCCTCCGAAGCCCTCCATATCGCGGAAGAGGCTCACCGCCAATCGGGCAGACGAAATGCGGAAGTACTCGAAGTGTACGCTGCCGCCTTGGCGGCCAACGGCATGCTCGACCAGGCGGTCGTGGTGGGTCGTCAAGCCATCGAATTGGCCCGATTGCAGAATCGAACAGACCTTGTCGCACGTATCTCCCAAGCCGTTGAGACATACCAGCGACGCTAAAGCCTTGTGCGTTGACGACGCGCCGACACGAAGGTAGCATCCGATCCAGATGCGTGTGAACCCATGAGTGATCCCGAAATGCGAAAGCAGGTGACGTATGACCCGCATGGCTTGCCCCATCCAGATCCCACCCGATGGCGAACCGATCACCCTTGGATCGGACGGCGTTCTGCGTGTTCCGGACCGACCGATTCTCCCCTTTGTGGAGGGTGACGGAACCGGCCCGGACATCTGGCGCGCGAGCCGACCGGTTTTTGATGCGGCCGTCCACAAAGCCTACGGACCCCGGCGGCGTATTGCCTGGATGGAAGTGCCGGCCGGTGAGAAGGCCTACCGCACGACGGGCAACTGGCTGCCCGATGAGACGGTGGCCGCGTTTCAGAGGTTTCGAGTCGGCATCAAGGGCCCGCTCACAACGCCCGTCGGCGGCGGCATCCGCAGCCTGAATGTCGCCCTGCGCCAACTGCTCGACTTGTACGTCTGCCTTCGCCCCGTGCGCTATTTCCCCGGGGTACCCACTCCCGTTCGACGGCCCGAGTTGGTCAACATGGTGATCTTCCGCGAGAACACGGAAGACATTTACGCCGGCATTGAATGGCCGGCCCGATCGGACGAGGCAAGGAAGGTCGTCAAGTGGCTTCGGAAAAAGATGGGCGTAAAGAAGATTCGTTTCCCCAAGTCCAGCGGCATCGGCATCAAGCCGATCAGCGAGAAGGGCAGCAAACGACTGATCGGCGCCGCTATCGACTACGCCCTACGACACGGTCGCAAGAGCCTCACCCTCGTCCACAAAGGCAACATCATGAAATTCACCGAGGGGGCGTTCCGCGACTGGGGCTATGAGCTCGCCAAGGACACGTATCGCGATCAGTGTGTCACCCAGCGGGAGAGCTGGATGCTGGGCAACTGCGAGACCCGCCCCGGCCTGCCCCACGCGGAAAACGCCAGGATCATCGAGCCCGGCTTCGACCTGCTGAATGCCGAAGCCCAGTTCAGGCTCGTGGAGGAAGTCAGAACGACCGTCGAGAAGATCTGGAGCACCCATGGCGACGGAAAGTGGAAGTCCAAGCTCCTGATAAAGGATGCGATCGCCGACAACTTCCTCCAACAGATTCTGACCAGGCCCAATGAGTTCGACGTCATCGCAACGACCAACCTGAACGGAGATTACATCTCCGACGCCCTGGCCGCCCAAGTCGGAGGGATCGGAATCGCCCCGGGTGGGAACATCAACTACGCCACCGGCCACGCGATCTTTGAAGCGACTCATGGAACCGCGCCCAAGTACGCCAACAAAGACCAGGTAAACCCCGGTTCGGTCATCCTGAGCGGCGAAATGATGCTCCGGCACCTGGGCTGGAACGAAGCGGCCGATCTGATCATCAAGGGCATGGAAGGCGCAATCGCCGCCAGAACAGTTACCTATGACTTCGATCGCCTGATGAAGGCCGAAGGCTACCAGGCCACGTGCGTCACGTGCAGCGAGTTTGGCCGGGCTATCATCGACCACATGTAGCGCGACCACGCCGCGAAGACAGAGCCTGAATGCGCCCCGTCATGATTCCCCCGTCGAAGGAATCCAGTCGAAGGACCCGAGAGACGGTGGGTAGGGTCATCGGTTGCACCATGCAGCCAACGCATCCTCGCTCCCCGTGTCCACGGCGATCTTGACGAGGCCAGCCTTGCCACATGGGGTAGTGAACGGACAGTCCTCCTCCTCTTCACACCGAACGGAACCACTGGGTACTGCCCAACCACAGAACATAACCAGCGTACCGCATTGAAGTTATATAAGATCATAATTTATATAATACTTTTTCCTATAGGCCCGTCAGAATATAATCATGATAATTCTTACTTATATACTTGCATTGCATACAAAACTGTGATACGTATTCATCAGATGACGTTTCGGCGAGGATTATCGCACTTCGTGCGAATACCATAGTGCTTTTCCCCTCCGGAAAGCACCGGCGAGTCCTAGCGATTCACCGGTGTTTTCTTTTGGGCGACACAGCCGAAGTTGCCCCTCATGCTACTGAGCATCCTGGCACCTTCCAGATGTCATCTCGCAGACCCAGACAAATAGACAGGTTTCAGTGGGCCACATCAAACGTCGAGAACCGACCTGTGGCAGGGGCCTCGGTCATCTGGACATCTCGAACGTACCCCCTCATGTGGCCCCGAATCGCCTCGATGAAGCGATCGATCTCCTGAGGCTCTCCCTCCGCCACGACCTCCACCCGACCGTCATGGAGGTTTCTGACGTACCCGACGACCTCAAAGCCCGCGGAAACCCGACAGGCCGTATAGCGGAAGCCGACCCCCTGAACACGACCGGAAAAGTAGGCGATTCGTTGAACGGCCACGACGTGTTCCTCCCTGATCGTGAGGAATCAGCCTGCAAGAGGCGACCGACCCAGATTCTACCGCCGCGGGAAACCGATCGCCATCAGATTCACTCAACCCCCGCCCTGCCCGACGTGGACGGCCGCTCCGCTCGCCGATACCATCGTCCGCCGTATTCGCAAGACGGCCGCGGTGGAGCATGGTCCTCTTGGAGGACTGAGGCCAGGCGGTCCTTCTCTTGATCACAACGGCCACGGGCCGCGTGCGAGCGTGCAGGCATGTTTGGCTTTCAGGTACTTCAGCAAGACCCGACTACGGCGGCTCGTAAGGGACGCCTGCTGAGCCCCCACGGCACCATCGAGACCCCGGTCTTCATGCCCGTCGGAACGCGGGCGGCGGTCAAGGGCATAACGCCGGATCAACTGACGGCCACGGGAACACAGATCATCCTGGGCAACACATATCACCTTCAGCTCCGTCCGGGCGCGGACACGATCGAACGGTTGGGCGGTCTACATCGTTTCATGGGTTGGTCCGGCCCGATTCTAACCGACAGCGGCGGCTATCAGGTCTTCTCGCTGGCCGAGCTGGTTAGGATCGATGAGGACGGCGTGACGTTCCGCTCCCCGATCGATGGGGCGATCCTCCGCCTGGATCCGCGAGTTGCCACTCGAATCCAGAACCAACTCGGCGCCGATTTCATCATGTGTTTCGACCAGTGCCCGCCCTATCCGTGTGAACGTGCCCACGCGCTGGCGGCCGTCGAACGAACCATTCGTTGGGCCGCGGAGTGCAAGGCCGCTCACCAATACCCTGATCGCCAATGGCTGTTCAGCATCAACCAGGGCGGTGTCCATGGCGATCTCAGACGACAATGCGCGGAAGCCCTGGCCGAGATCGACTTGCCGGGCTGCGCGATCGGCGGAGTGAGCGTCGGCGAATCACACGAGCAGATGGTGGAGGTCCTTGATGAGGTATGCCCCCTGCTGCCGCCGGACCGCCCCCGGTATCTGATGGGCGTCGGCATGCCGCGAGACATCGTGGCGGCGGTCGCGCGCGGCGTGGACATGTTCGATTGCGTCTTGCCCACACGCAACGGGCGTAACGGTTACGCCTTCGCCGCCGGCGGTCCCCTGAGGCTGCGAAACGCCCAATACGCCCTCGACGCGCAACCCATTGAACCCGGCTGCGACTGCACGACCTGTCGGAAGTTCACGCGAGCGTATCTGCGCCACCTCTTCATGACGGGCGAGATGCTCGGACCGATCTTGGTGTCGATTCACAACCTGTCGTTCTATCATCGCCTGATGACCAGGCTCCGCGACTTGATCGGTAAGGGCATGTTGGGGACAATCATCGATGAGTTTCCCATCGCCGGAATGGCGGCGAACGGACGTGAGGAGGCAAACGGCGAATGAGTAGGCTCGAACTAGCATCGATTTCATCCCTGAGTCCCCTCTTGGCCGAGGGCGGCGACGCCGGTCAGCCCGGAGCAGGCGGAAGCACGCTGTTCATCGGCCTGATTCTGGCGATGCTGGTCTTCTGGGTGATCACGCTCCGCGGCAGTCAGAAGGACAAGAAGAAGCGTCAACAGATGCTCGACGCCATGGCCAAGAACGACAAGGTGCTGACGATCGGCGGTATCATCGGCACCGTCGTTCTCGTGAAGGACAACGAGGTGGTCGTCAAGGTCGACGAGACCAACAACACCAAGATCACGTTTGCACGCAGTGCAATTCAAAAGATCATCACGGAAGAGGACGAGAAGGCGCCCGAGAAGAAGTAGCTTCCTTGACCAGCGATTCCCACGCCGCCATCACGAGCGGGGCCACATCCGGCCCGACCGAGTTGAACTCGCCGTATTGCCGTTCCTTTCGGTTGTAGGCGTACGGGGCGAACCAGTCCCATTGCGACTTGGGGATGATGTAGCCGATCTCGTCGTTCGCCAGACCGATCACCATCTTGTACTTGCCCTTCATGAGCGGAAAGATCGTCGGCTCCAGCGGCGCGCCGGGGAAGTCCGCATTGGCCTCCTGTGGCCGCTGAAACGTGCCGACCGTCAGTTCCGGGTAGATCTCGCCGGGAATCGCGGCGATCTGCAGCGGCCCGATTTCGATCAGGCCGACCTCGGTGTGGAGGAACGGATTCTTGATCACGTCCTTGGCCGCCTCCGCCGCCGCGGTGGTCGACCTGGTAATTTCCACGGCCTTTCCCTCGGCGTTGTAGATCGTGCGCTGGAAATTGCCCATCCCCATCGCGACCTTGTAGACCTGATTCCACACGGGAACCAGGAAGCCCTTGGACGACGCCCGAATGGGCCCGGTGAGCGGCTGGGCCCTAGACAAGGCCTTGTCGGCCATCTTGGCGATGATCCGCCCGTAGACCATCATCTTGCCGATCTCGTCCTCGGGCAGTTCCTTCTTGGTGAACGGGTCGATCTTCGGCTCGCGAGGGGCCAGAAGCCCACCGATCGTGCCTGTATTGTGAAGGGCGACGCCCCCGTAGAGCTTCTCAAGGTACTCCCGTTCGGTGGACGGAAAGTCGCTGCTCAGTTGCTTGTTTCTTGAACCCAGCACCTCGGGATGACACGGCATGTTGACCCACGTCGCAATCACCTTGCCGCCGGCTTCTTTGGCCTGTATGACCGTCACCCTCGAGTCGATGACCTTCGGCAACCGCGAGTCGCCGATCAGTTGGACGGTCTCGTTCGCGTCGAACTGGGCGATCCTGAGCTTGGCCGTCTTCGCGGATTCGTGGGCCTTTCGAATCGCCGCGACCGCCTTCTCGCGGATCATCTTGAGGTGCCCGGGGATGATGCCCGTCCGTCCGATCGGGCCCCAAATGCCCACCGTATCGGGGCCCGCGTGCGTGTGCGTGCTGCTGACCAGGATGTAGTCGATCGGCGGATCGAGTTTCAGGTCGGCCACCTGCTTGCGGATCCGAACAACCTCGTCGTTGAAGAAGCCGACCAGATCGAGCGCCACGATGGCGATGCCGAACTTGCCGTCGTGAATGACAATCGCGCGGGCGTAGATGTCGTCATGGATCTTCTCGGCCTGCCGACCCGGTCCGTAGCCGGCCAGCCAGATCGGCGGGGCATCGGCCGCGAGCTTCGGCGTGATGACCTCGACCGCCGCCCCGACACGGTACGTCGAAGGCTCGGCGGCACTGACCCATCGACCCGCAAACGCAAGTGCAATACACGTAACGGTTACGGCGACACAACGCATACGTCCTGCTCCTCATATAGTGCAGTGATGAACTGCACGGCTGTTGATACCGGTGGATCGTGTTCTCCCCGCAAGGGAGTCGTCGATGAATCTTGATCCACCTTCTTTCTAGCTTGCCCTATTATTGCGGAACGGAGATTGGGGAGAAGCGGCGATTCCTGTATGTTCTTGTAGGATCACCAGAACCTTTGCCACGGTGAAGCTTGGCATTATTTGTGGTCATTGAGATGGCAGTCCTGTTGGGACTGATCATCTGCGCGCCGCCGGTTCTGGCTTTGCGCAAACGACATCAACTCGTTCCCGACCGGGCCCGGCGTCGGTTGGCTTTGTTGAGGACGCGGATGGTCGGCCGCGGGAATACACACCCCTCGTGGAGCGTTGCGGGAATGGTGGCGGCCTATCTCGTCTTCTTTGCCAGTGCCGTAGCAGACGATCATACGTCCGGTCCAAAAGATGGCCAGGACGTGTTTGGCAACATCAGCTCTGATCGGGGCGGTATGTTCCATTTGGATCTTCCTACATCTCCGGCGCTACGGACGTCGGGTGAAAGCATTTCTCGACGAGGTTGAACGTGGGGACTACCGCGTTTGCTTGAAGTGCCTCTACTCACTTCAGGGACTCGGCGATGTGGAACGTTGCCCCGAATGCGGGAGTGAATTCACATACGCCCAACTGCGCGAAGGCTGGTCCGATGTCGTCAAGCTGGGTCGGCGGAAATAGCCTACACAGCCGGGCTGCGAGGTGCGGCTCGGCAGACAGCCCCTGACATGCTTGCGTGGGCATGGCTGGCTTACTCGCTATCCAGACAACAGGAATCAGCCCAGAGAGGCGAACGCAAGAGATATGCGGAAGTATGAGGATACTATATTGCTGAAGTAACAGCCGAAAGACACCCAATCTTGGCCTACTGAAACATTGACATTGGAGGTCGACAGGACTAGGATAGGATGCGTAGGGGACTCCCGTAGCAGGGAGACGCACCAGGGGGAATATGGCGGGGAAGAAACCCTCCGGATTCTGTTCGCTGGAAAACAACAGGGCTCATGTATCTTAAGTTATTGGGCGGCCGTGTATTACGGGAACCGGTTCGTTTCCAGGGTTAACGCACCATAGTCCTGAGACGTGAAGGATAGGACGAGTATTCGTGGTTGCCCTCAAGTGGGCTTGGGCTCGCTGGAGTGGCATGTATCCGGTGAGCAATCGCTGAGGAGAGGGAGAAATGTATCGCGTAACGGAAAGGTTCGTTGGAGCCACCTTGGCGGTGGTGGTATTGGGGACCTGCGCGGCCGGCCGTGCAGCCGCAAGTCTGATCACATTGTCAGATAGGAACTCGACGCTGAAGGTGGACACCGGTTCTTCAGCCGGTGTCTATGAATGGCAGGTGGACGGCGTGAACCAGGTCGCGCAACAGTGGTTCTGGTATCGAGTTGGAAGCGCCGGCGGGGAGTACGCCATCAACACGCTGGTGCAGAAGGCCGTCAAGGCGTCCGACACGAACGCCGATCCTGGAGATGATGTGCTGTTCATCACGTATGGAGACGCGAACGGTACGTTTGAGATCGACGTGAAGTACAGCCTCCAGGGCGGTCAAGCCGGCACGTTCCGTTCGGACCTCGGGGAACAGGTGGCGATCCGCAACATCGGCAGTTCGACACTGAGTTTCCACCTTTTCCAGTACAGCGACTTCAATCTGAATGGGTCCGGTCAGGGACAAACCGTTCTTCTCACCCCCACCGGCGGTCCGCAGCGGGCCACTCAGACGGGCAACGGGTTGATGATGAGCGAGACGGTTGTGACGCCGGCCCCCAGTCTGTGGGAGGCGAACGTTTACGCCGTCACGTTGGACAAGTTGAACAACGTGACGGACATCACGACCAACCTGAATGGCCAGCTATCCGCGAGCGGCGACGTAACGTGGGCATTCCAGTGGGACTTCTCACTGGAACCGGGCAAGACCTATCTGATCAGCAAGGACAAGTCCATCACCGTCGTGCCGGAACCCTGCACGGCGTTGCTGAGCGGCATCGCATTCGCGCTCGTGGGTTGGGGCAGGCGTCGCCTCTTGTAGCCATTGAGCAAGGCGAATCGCCGGGAGACCCCGGCCGGCACGATCCGCTTGCAGTCTTTCGACCGTCCCCTTGAGTTCGCCGTCAAGGGGACGTTTCTTTTTTCGGCGGCTCTTTGTCAAACTCGGGCGGCCTGAGGGCACCGATCGCCCGAATGCATGCTTTCGTACCCGTGCGGCACAACAGGTCTTGAGGCAGGCCCGCCTCAAACCAGTCCCCATCCATGGCCGGAGCAGGGCGATGCAGCAGCGCATACGAGGTCGTGTGGACGACCGCCCGTATGACCGCTCGGACTAGCAGAAGCCGCTCGCCGATCTTTCGCTTGAGTCTCCCATCGAGCAAAGGCACGTCGGCAGGGAGGCATCGAATCCGAAGTCAGGGTTCAGGTCCGCTGCCACCGGAGATGCCGTGGTTTAGCGTTTCCTGTTCACGAGGCGGGCCGCGACCGGGGGCCCCACTTCCGGTCGAACAACGAGAACGTGATGAGAATCTCAAATAGATGGTTCAATCTGGGGGCGGGCGCGTTCATGTCGTCCGCCAACAGCGCTCGTACCGTGGCGACGTCGAAAAACTGCGGATCAAGGCCCTCCACGACCGTTTCGACCAGTCGTCGATACGCCGCACACGATCGAAGTGACGCGTTCCGATCGTGCCAAGACTTGGTCGTGAAGATGGATCGGCCGGGAACAGAGCGCCTGAACGAGGCCACGAACTTCGACGTTCTTGCCAAGCGCCTCGCCAATGCCTTGGCCGTCCGGGGCACGACATCCAACCATTGGTCCCAGGGCGGACACAACCCGGCGGGCAAACCCGTGTTGATGTCCCTAAGGCGACCCAGCCGGGGATGAGCGAGTTGGAGGGCATGACGCACGAGGCGACCACGAAGGCACCAGGACGACGGAAGGGACAACGACAAGTCGGCCAAGGCGTTGTCGAAGAGCGGCGACCGCTCCAGGAAGCGAGTGCGCAACCCGCGCACGAAGCCCATCGTCGTAAAGGCCTGCCAATCTCGAAGCGCGAGTGACTTCACGACTTCAACCGAGGACACGTGTGAGGACAACTGTTCGTGAAGGTATCGGATCATGCATTCTTTGGCCAGCACGGCGACGTCCTTCATTTCGTCGGTGAGAGCCAACATCATGAGGTCTTGCCTTTCGCCGCGCCGAACCAGAGGGCCCTCCGAGAGAAACCGGGCGATTCGCCTTGCCTGAAGTGATGCGGGGGGCGACGGATACAGACCGGGCGGCACGAGGTCGCCTGAGAAGTATCCTTTGAAGGCGGCGTCGAACCGGTCACCCGTCAGGACAACCTCAATGCCGGCGGCGGCCATCTCGTCATGCTTGCCTATGGAATGGCAGCCCACAAACGTGCAGAGACCCTCGTTGATCTCGGTCGCCTCCTCCGCGATTCGGGCATAGTAGTCTGAATCCCTCTCCAAGAGTAAATGCCGAGTTCCCGTTATCCGTGCGGCTCTTGTCGCAATGTGAGTCTCCGGCGCATCGGCGCGCCCCCTGTCCGAAAGCGTCGCGGCGATCGATCCGGGCGGCGACACGGCAAGCACGAGCCGGGAATCGATGCCCCCACTCAGCATGACGGCGGCCTTGCTCCCGTCCGACGTCCGCTTGGCGACCGACCGACGGAATCGATCAAGAAGCTCTCGAGACGCGCTCTTCCAGTCGCGCAAATCACCGGGTGTCTCGCGGGGCAGCATGGGCGCGTAGCACGAGGTCGACCACGTCCCTCCGTCCAGCGAGGCATGCGTTCCGGCAGTCAGTCGCACAATGTCCGTAAAGAGGGTGCGATCGCCCAGCACGCGCTCGAACACGGTCAGTTCCGCGACAGCTCGACGGTCGTACACCCTGCCGATGTCGTGGCGATACCGCAACAGGGATCGCACGGAGGAAGCAAACGCGCATTCGTCCGGTCCCTTCCAGACAAATAGAAGGCACGCGCCGAAACGGTCCGTGTAGAGATGCAGTCTCTTGTCGCGCGTGTCGAAGACGGCGATCGCGAAGGTGCCGTTGAGCGTGCGGACGAAACGCGGGCCCGCCCGAAGGTAGAGATCGAGACAGTACTCGGCCCGCTGAATGTTGGGAGACCGATCCCTTCGCTCGGCCGGGACCTCACCGACCTCGGGGAAGACCTCTCCGTCCATCCAGAGATGGACACCGTCTCGACTCGCCATGGCGGACTTGGCATGTTCCAGGCGGATGCCATGGCCTATGGCGGCTCCGGCACATCGATCCGTGGAAAAGACCTGCAATTCTTGCGAATCCACCCAACGCAAGGGGGCTGCCATGCGGCTCAGGGCACCTGTAAGGTCCTCTTGCCGGAACCCTCTCGAGACGATTCCCAGAATACCGGGCATGTCATTTCCTCTAACCGACGCGCCCCCGGACGACCGAGGCCATACTCCCCCCTACGTCCGTCGCTATCCCTCGGAAGGATTCCGTCGGGTCAGCCGGCCGAATCGACGCGATATCGTGTCCTTCATCCCCTGCGGGAGGACGCGATGCCAGTAGATTATCCCAAGAACAAGGCCTCCCATGCACAGTCCGACAACGAGGCTGGTCCCCGGCCGGTCCGACCCCAGGTAACGTGCCACGAACAAACAGGCGCAGAACGGAACGTTCGACAGCAGCGGGCCGACAGCGGACTCGACGGCATATCGCCACAGCGGCACGCCGATCGTGCGGCAACTGTACCATGGTACGATCAGCCCGTTGACAACGGTCAGCGGCAACACAACGGCTAACCCCGCGCCCACCAGTCCCCACTCGAGTGGCCCCATACCCAGCAACGCCAGGGGAATGGAGCAGAATGCGGCCACGAGCGTTGCCGCGGCCGGCACACCGTGTCGACCGATGCCCATGAGAATCTGATAACCCGCTTGCTGAACAAACCAAGCCAGATGTCCCAGCGCGAGGACCGTCAGAACCAGTCCTTGATCGTACCGACTGCCCATCCACAACAGAAGAATGGGTTTGCCGAGGATTGCCAGCGTCAGAATCATCGGCAGGGAGAGGTACAAGCTGTACCTCGTCCCTTTGATCAGGAGGTCTTGCAGGCCGGCCGGGTCGCCCCCCGCATGCAACGCGCTGGCGGTTGGCGAGAGGACGTAGGCGAATTTGTTCATGAAGCGTGACGCGTGTCTGATCAGTGCGGCCGGACGGGAGTAGAGCGCCAGAGCGGACGGTCCGATCATCCGCACAATCAAAAGGCTGTTGGTCTGATAGAGGATGACATGGGCAATGTGGCCCAGGATCGACTTGCCGCCGAACGTGGTCATCTCCCAGGCATGAGTCCTGCTGGCCAAGCGAACGGACACCCGCAGCCCCGGACAATAGTGGTAGGCCGCCAAGAGGCGCAGCGTGCCGGCAACGATCTCTCCAAGCCACGTGATTGCCGCCATGGCCAGCAACCCCCCGCCGAGAACGACCGACAGAATCATCCCGCCCGCCGTCATCGCGTGCACGCCGGAGGATATCGCATTGTGGACATCCCAGCGGTGGCAGGCCGTCACCACGCCGTTGTAGACGGCAAACACGAACTCGGTGACGATGCTGAGTCCCAAGAGCAGGATCAGCCACTGTGCCTCGCGAATGTGACCCGCCAGACGGGCGCCGAACCAATACGGGACCATCACGGAAGTCAACACGCTCAGGCCGAGGATGATGGAACCGGTAATGAAGTAGATCACCAGGCCGGTGCTGACCGTTGAATTCATGTTGGCGGTGTCGTTCGCGGCGCGGTAGCGGGCCACGAAGCGACTCACCGATCCCATCACCCCACCGGAAACCAATCCGAAGTGTCCGACCAGCGACCAGCCGAAATCCCACACGCCCAGCGTTTCCTGGCCGACGTAGCGATCGATAACCCGAGGCAGAACAAACCCCGCGACGACGAAGACCAGGTGACCGGCCCAGCTCGCCACCACGTTGAACGCCATCCGATCGCGCCCCGTCCGGTCGTCCGTCGAGGGGCCGGCGGCCTCGCCGCTCATGACTTGTTCGGTATCGCTCACGGTCAACCGCGCTCCATCGCCGCGGCTAGGTGTAGCCGTAGCGCCGGTTCATCTCACCGGCTACCGTGGCGAACACCCGCAGGTCTTGGTCGGTCAGCGCGGTCCGCCATCGTTCGTCAAGACGGATCTCGGAAGTCCTGTCCAGCCTCATCCCGTTGCCAATCACGTGCTGCTCGACCGAACGAAAATCTCGTACGGCTCGTTTCGGATCCACGCCAAGAAACTCGAAGACTCCGTCGAGAACCTTGCCCGGATCGGCGCACAAGTCCTCGTAGCGAACCTGCATCCATCGGGATGAATCGACTCCCGCCAACACGCACTCGGCCTCCTCATTGCTGCGCCGCCACTCATAGGCGGCTTGGGAGATTGTCAGGCGTTCCCCCCGTCGATCCCCACCCATGCCGCCTCCGCGGAGGGCCGCCTCCTGGGCGTCCGCATAACGGGCGGGATCGGTGTAGGTCAAGGCGACCGCGCGACCATCTCGAATCAGACGAATGACCTTTACGTTGAGATCGGGGTTCCTCCAGAGGTACTTCAATCGAAGGGCGATCTTGGAGGAGTCGACAATGATCTTCGCCTTGGCCGTCTCGCAGACCGCATGAGCCAGGGCGGCGTTTCGCTGCTGAACGCGGGCGTGTTCCGCCCTCCACGTCGGAGACAGGCCGAGAGCGACATCCCTGATGCGCTCGAGCAGAGGACCTCGATGCAGCGGCTTCAGCAAGCGGCGAGCATAGGCACTCGAGCATGAACGGTAATCCGTGCCGGCGTCGTCAATCGTGAAGGGAATGCCCCTTCTCCCCAGGGCGTCGCTTATCTCGCGCCAGAACCGGCACTGCTTGATCAGCGCACCACACGAGCACCGGTAACGGTCGGTATCCCCCAGCGAGGTCACCTTCAGTTCGCCCACCGTACAGACGTCCGGGTGCGAGCCGAGCAGCATCGCCAAGAGCGTTGAACCCGAGTGACTCGCCGCCAGGATGTAGGCCATCTGCTGCATCGTCTGTGACTCGGACAAAGCTAACCCTGTCAACCCCGAAAGGTCTTGAACGGTCCGTCCGGCCGTCGACCATCCCGCAGGACATCATATCTCGAACGGGTCTCTCCGGCGTTCCCCATTGCCGACGGACTCCGGACGGAAATGCGCTCTCCGTATCCGTGCGGCCGGATCAGACACGCGCCTTCCTGCAGGAAACGCCTCCGCCGACCAATTCGGAGAACAGCATCCAGCCGAACAGCGTGTTGGTAACGAGGTATCGTCGCCACATCCGACGGGGTTCCTGTAGCACTCGGTAGAGCCATTCCATTCCCAGCCGCTGCCACACGAGCGGAGCGCGACGGACCTTTCCGGCGATCACGTCAAATGCACCACCGACCCCATGGCAAACGGGAACACCCATGTGTTCGGACCAACGGGCCAGAAAGGCCTCTTTCTTGGGAGAAGTCATGGCCACGAACAGGATATCCGGTCGGGCCGAAGCAATCCGGTCCGCGACGTCCCGCTCCTCTCCGTCCGTGAAGTAGCCGTGGTGTCGCCCCGCGAGTCGAACGCGGGGATAGTGAACGGCCATGTGTTCGCAAACGGCGTCCAAGACCTGATCGGTGGCGCCAAGGCAGAAGACCCGATACGCCCGTCTGTCGCCCAACTCCAGCAGGCGAACCATCAAGTCGATCCCGGCGATGCGAGCCGGCAGTCGCCTTCGCAGCAAGCGGGCGGCCCACACCACGGACATGCCGTCGGCGAGAATGAGGTCGGCCGACAGCACCGCCCGACGCAGCGTCTCGTCCCGATTCATGTTCACAAGCTTGGCGGCGTTGACGACGCCGATCAGTAGTCGGCGACGGTCGGCGATCGCCTTATCGGCGACCCCAAGAACCTCGTCCATCGTCAGTCCGTGGATGGGTACGCCGAAGATGTAACGGATGGACCGGGCATCTGCGACCACTCTTGGGAGTCTCCTACGCTGAGTGAGCCATGGGCCTGGGACAGCCGCGCGGTCTCTCCTTCCGACCACGCACAGAGGAGCCAGCCGAAATGGTAGGGTCGGCACTCGTAGTCCACGGAGTGCGGAGGCATGAGCGTGTTGATGAGGGGCACCCGAAGCGACGGATGGATGAGACTCGCCATCCCCTGAAGAAACCTGGCAAGCTTCCTCGGTTCGTGTCGCGCGACCTTTCTCCACACCAGCTCGGCCTCCACGTCGATCAGGGAACTCGCGGTTTCGGGTGCATTCATCAGCCACTTTAGGCCGCGAATGACGTTCGCCCCGTAGTCGACCCCACACGCCTCTCTCAACGCAAACAGCGCCATGGGCGCCATCGCGTCCTGATGAACGGAGTACACCGGATAACCTTCCACCACCTTGCCCGAACGGACGTCATAGTGCCACCACCACTGTCCGTCACGGCCTTGCAGCGAGCAGATGACGTTCGCACAGTGTTGGGCGGCCGCGCCCGCTTGGGCATTCCCCGTCCTCATGTGATAGTGGCTCATCGCCTGAATGGGATAGACCTGATCGGCGAAACAACCGATATGTCTTCGCCAGAACGACGACTTCGCGTCCTGCGGCCAGTGTGGAAAGAGACCGGATTCCGGTCGAAACGAACCGAGAAGTCGTCGTGCCAGGGCATCGGCCAGTTCTTCATCGGCGATCTCATATCCACCGGCCAGCAGCGCCAGCAGGGACCACGCCAGTTCGACGGTCGGATAGGGTTGTCGCGCCGGGTCCATCAGACGCAGCCGCTGAAGCGCTTTGTCGGCATTGGGATGCCCCAACACGCGAGCGGCCCACAGCACGAGGGCCACCTCACCCAAGTCGTCGGCCCCCTCGGCATCGTCCAACAGCCGGGCGCAGACCTCGTGCAGGTGCTGTCCGGCCAGCGCCCCCGCCGTCATCTCCTGAGGCTGACTGGCCAGCCCGATGAGCGTGATCGCCGTGTACCGCCTGCTTACGCCTTCGAGAACCTCGCCCCGTTCATCACGACGGATCCGAAACGCGAAAAGCCGCTCGCTCGGGCGGTACATGCGAGCAAGCCCTCGAATGGCCATCGACCTGAGTTGACGCACCAGCAGTTGCACGGCCCGGACCTCCGGCGTATCCTCCGCATTCATCGTCCGAGTCGCCGTCAGGACTTCAACTGAAGCCGCGCCGGCATCCGCTTGGCCTGCCGTCGGTTCCTGGAATGGGATCCACATGGGGATCGAAGCCGTTCTCGCCGCATCGTGCAGGCGGTCCGCCGGAATCAGTCGCGACACGGGCACCGACCATCGCCCGCCCATCGTCAAGACGGTCGAAATCAGGATCTTCAGGTCCAGCCACAAGGACATGTGGCGGACGTAAAGCATGTCGTAGTGGATCCACTGGTGGAAATCCCCAGCCGCCCGTTCATGTCGACAGACCTGCCAGAGTCCCGTAATCCCAGGCCGGACCGACAACCGGGATTTCCGCCAGGGCACGCAGATCTGGTTCTCGCGGAAGGGAGAAGGCCGAGGTCCAATCAGACTCATCTGGCCCGCAACGACGTTGATCAGTTGCGGCAACTCATCGATGTTGGCCAGACGCAACCAGTGCCCGATTCCCGTCACGCGGGGGTCGTGCCGGAGCTTGAATTGCGGACCGTCCAAAGTGTTCTGTCCGTACAAACGTCGTTGGAGGTTGTGTGCTCCCTCGACCATCGTACGGAACTTCCAGCAACGAAACACCCTTCCGTCCTTGCCCTCACGTTCATCACCATACAGAACGGGCCCACGGGAAGTCACCTTGATCAGAACGGCGGCTATCAAGAGCAGTGGAGAAAGAACCAACAAACCCAGAAGAGCCACGCCCACGTCCATCACCCGTTTCACCTGAGGATAGAGCGAGGATCGACGGGCGCGGCCGACCGAGACCGTTTGCGTCGAGGCAAACGCCCCCCCCGGCAACGAACGTACGTCCTGCCTCGAACGCGCGGAATCGACCGGCTCCACCCCCTCCTCAGAAAAGGCCGACAGTCGGCCATCCCCGATGACACGATGACGAACGGTGGTCTCGCGCGAGACCTCGCTCCCCTGCAGCACCACACACTGGGCAATCACCGAGTTGCGCCGAACGCGACTCCCCGATCCAAGTACCGTGGGACCAATGACGACGACATCCGGTTCGATCACCACGTCCGACTGGACAACGACCGGACCATAGATGCGCGTCGAGGGATGGATCCTGCACCGCTGGCCGACCCGGACACCCGGCACGAGAGTCGTATAGGACGCCGATACGTTGTGCGAGGGCGACCGAACGATCATCTGCTCCGCCAAGCCGAGGAGCCCCCGCTCGTCGGTCAAGTCGACCGTACTCCCCGGAAGTGGAATATCCTGGCTGGGTATCGCGCCGACCGACAGCGACTGCCGAAGCTCCGACAGCGACGTAAAAGGCATGTCACTGACAAGCCTCGCGGACGACACGGAGACCAGTGACGCTATCACCCCCGAGGTACAAAGCCAGGTCACGCCTTCGTAATACCGTTGAATCCTCCGGACGTTGCCGTTTGCGTCCAGATGGACGTATTCCTTGGTGTCGTCCGAACCGGATTCCATGGCCACCAGGTGTTTCGCACAGGGATCAGCTGTCCGGTTCTCCAGGAGCGCGGCCAGATCGAAGTCTCCGGCCGGAAACCGTCTGGGATCCATAAGCAGAAGCCAGTCCGAGGGCTCGTAGGATGCCAACTGTCTGCCGAACCTTTCAATGGGCACCACCGCATGAACCGTCAGCCCCGCCTCACGAACCGCCTGTTCGTAGTCGGTGTCGGGCTCGAACGTCGGCACAACCGTGATGGCCTCGCGGGTGATCCGACCGATCTGGCCGCGGAGAACGCCCAAGAACACCTCGACGCCCAGCGGCGCGAGCAGTAGGGATCGCGGGGCCCCGCTGTCCCGCAAATAGGAAGGGCGTGAATCGATGATGAAAGGAAAGACGGCCATGCTCCCCCCTACGCGGACTCACCGTTCGAATGGGTTACGGCCGTCGAAGTATAGTACGTGTAGTAGCCGTAACCGTGTCGCCCATGATGACCGGATCCGATGAAGACCGTGCCGAGCAGCCTTGCGCCCGCGGTGATCAGACACGCCAGCCCATCAACGACGTCGGCTCGCAAACAATGTCGTTCCCGAACAACCAGGATCGTTCCATCCGCCTGTTTCGACAGGATTCGTGCGTCGGCCACCGGCAGCACGGGAGAGGCATCCAACATGACGATGTCGTACCGATCGCGCCAACGACGCAGGCAGGCGGAGAATGCCCCGTTAGCCAGAAGCTCGGTGTCCTCCGGCAGTGTCGCTCCGGCCGGCAATACGTCAAAATGGGGCATATCGGAGTGCACAATCACTTGGTCGTCGGATGACTCGCCCCGAAGCAAGGACACCAGCCCCGGCCCCGTTTCCATGCCCAGCCGCCCGGCCACCGAGGGGTTCCGCAGGTCCGTGTCGACCAGGAGGACTTGCTTGCCGCACTGAGCCAAGCTTCGGGACAACATGATGGCCACGGTCGTCTTGCCGGAACCAGCCCCAGAACTCGTGACCAGCACCGTGCTGCCGTGCGTACCGTCGAGCCGTTCAAGCAAGGCGGTGCGCAACATGCGGACGTATTCGTTGCGAATCGAGTTCATCTGAGGCGGAACCGCCGCCGTATCCTGAATGAACGGCAATTGACCCAGGAAGGGCGCACGGATGTTCCGCGGCAGCTCGTTCACCTCGCAAATGGTCCGATCGCGAACGGCGCGAAGAAAACCGATCCCGACGCCGACGCCCAGTGCCGCGACCACGGCCATGATCGAGAACACCGGCCGGCGGTCCTTGTCGGGCTGCGAGGCGGGAAAGGCCTTCGCCAGAATCTCGATGGAACCTGGGACATTTCGCTCCATGGACTTCTGGTCCAAACGCGTTCGCACCGCTTCATACAGCTCTCGCGAACGCCGAATAGCCTCCTCCTCCTTCATCAGCATCTGGGCGCTGTCGAATGCCCGATCGAAACTGGCCTTCTGTTTCCGGGTGTCCTCGACCAGAAGTTGTTCCTCACACTTCAGCAGTTGAAGGCGCTGGCGAGCAACCCGAAGCTCATCCGGCGCCGACCGGCCCGTGACGGCCTCCGCCTCCACGGGGGGCGTCCGTTGAACGCTTCGCTGAAGATCCAACTGGTGCTCCCGCGCCTTAAGCAGTTCCTCATAGAGGACCACTTGGTCTTTCAGATCGGTCATGGCAGGATGGGCATCGCCCAACCGTCCCCGCTCAACCTCGACCCGGTGCTGGGCGGTCTTCAGGTCGATCCGGAGCTTGCGCCATTCCGGGTCCTGCTCATAGAACAACTTGTCGGGCGGCGCGGGATTCGAAGTCGGTGCCGATGTCGGTTGCTCCGCAATACGGGTCAGCTCTTTCTCCTGATAATCAACCGTGGCAATCTGTCGCCGCAACTGTTCAAGCTTGGCCTCCATCTCATCAAGACGGACCCTTCGTTGAGCGATCAGTTCGTCGGGCGCGCCCGTTCCGAGCTCCTTACGAAGCCTGGCAGCCACCTTTTCGCGTCCCTGGATTTCATTCTCAAGCGAGCTCAATTCCTCGGAAAGCTTCCGATAAAGCATGTCGTCGGTTTGTTCCGAACGTTCGGAGACGTACCTCACGTACTGGTCCAGCACGGCGTTGACAATCACGGCGGCATCGCGTGCGTTGGGCAATGTCATGCTCACATCAATGACTTCGGTCTGACCTCGTGGTCTGACGGCAAGACCGTCCCGCAATCGATCCAGCGCGGGTTGCATGGTCCGGAACACCGACCTCGGAGGGTTGCGGTACCAGTCGGTCTGTTGCACGTCGGTCTGGTCCAGGACGCGCTGCAGGACTGTGGGACTTCGAATAACCGAAACCTGGGTGTTCAGATAGGACTGGTAGAGGGGGATCAGACCATTGTCTTCGGTCTTGAAGACCACGCGCGGAATGATCGGCCGCACCCGGATTTCCGCCGCCGCTCGATAGCCGGGTATCATCAGGGCCCATATCGCGGCGAGGGAAGATCCTGCAACCACCACGAATGCAAGCAGGATGGTCCATTTGAACCGAAGCAGGTGTCCCCACGCGAACGGTCCGACTTCACCCCCGACGTGCGTTCCCCAATCGGAGGAGAGCGGTTCGCTCGCCGGGTTCGACCGCCCGGAGACCACGGCCCCATGATCCCTGGCAACTACCGCACCAGTTGGCGCGGAGCATGATCGCTCTGTTCGTCCGTCTTGCCTTGACATCGAGTTCCCCCCTCGTGGTCCGCAAGCCGCCGGCCGCCGATCTCGACGATGCCGGTTCCGACGGAGTCCATGGAACCGGAAACCGTCGCAACGACGCCGCGGCGCGTGACGGCACGGAGAGTCCGGCTGCAAGCCTGCTTGATTCCATCAGCCCAAGTCCGCAGGTGCGAAACAGCCGAATGCCTGGCCTGCATATGAATGACGCCGTATAGCCTGGCTTGGGGGTCTACGACTGCCTCATTCGTCAATACACAACGATCCACAACACTACCGCGATTGACCGTACACCGATCCCAGAGGACCGAGCGGCACACCACGGCGGATTCCCTCAACAAACACTCCGCACCGATTGAGGTGGGTCCGACGACCGTCGCGAGGCCCTCCACCCGAGTCCCCGGCCCGATCAGAACCGGCCCGATCAGATTGGCTCCCGGCGCGACGTCGGCCGAAGCGTGGATGAACCCCTCTCCGACGACGCGGTATCCCGGCATGGGCGGGGATTGGAGCGCCATTTCCTCCAACAAGCACCCATTCACGGAGAGATACGTCGCGGCATCCGTAATCCTCGGGCACTCGCCCTCGGCCATGTACGTCATGACGTGCTCGCCCGAGACATGGAGCAGTGGAATAAGGACTTCCTTCGTATCCTGATAGCTGGTGTCGCGGATGTAATCGAGGGCTCGCCTGTGAAACACGTAAATCCCTGTGGGAACAAGGTGTTCCTCCGCATTGACCGCTTGTCGATCCGCCCGAACCACGACCGTCGCCGCCGCCCCCGACCGGCAATGCGTCTCGATGAGTCTGGCCAGGTTGATCCTCGGGATGATCGTGCCGTCGACCACGACGAATACGTCCGCGTCGCTGTTTCTCACCGCATCTTTGGTGCATCCCGCGGGTCCACGGGGTATCAAATCTTCATAGTAGTCGAGGGACACCCCGAGCCGCGAGCCGTCACCCAGACAGCTCCGAACGATTCTCGAAGAGCTGTTTGCACAAATCGTGGATCGAAGGACGCCCCCGCCCTTGAGCCAAGTCAGCACATGGAATATCAACGGTAGATGGCCCACGGGCACGAGCGGGCGCAGGAGGACCGTTTCGAAGAAAGGCTCATCCCACGGGAGGGCTCCCGCCAGGACGACTCCCTCGACCCTACAATCTGGTCCGGCCGACATTCCCATCCTCCCGCCTGAAGCGGAACCCTGAGCCCGTACCAGAGATCCTTGGTGAATTCAACTATCCGTAAAGAGCGGAAACGCCAAGCAGCAAAGACGTTGTGATTAGATTGCCCGTATGGCTGATGGCCCGCCTTCTACGAATGTCCGCTTAAGTTGACTTCCGGCCCCACTGAACGATATCAACTATAGGTCATGACACCATTCAGGTCCAACAGGGTACGGACCTTTTGAGAGTTTTTTTAATGCTCCATATTCGCTTCTAATAATCGTTTACTGTGCCTGTCCCAGCCGACTGGCGTTCCCCTTTCGGAATCAATTATTAGCAGCCTATGAAAGAGGTCAACTGTTCCATTGGATGCGCAAGTGCCGACAATAGTTTGGCAGGGGACTTTATTATGATAAGCCCTGCTGTACCAACCACATGGGGACTCGTCTCCGCCGGAGACGACTTGGCAGGTCATTTGTGGGTCTAGTTCAAGCGCGATCCGCCCCCCCGCAACATCCGCTTCGAACAAGGATGCGGTCCTTCCGACAAGCTTGCAGCCCTCAGCGAGGTGAAAGTAGACGGCCAAGTTGTGACGACCCTTGCCCGACAGCCGGTCGCGGATCAACAGCTCACCGTTTCGAGCGTTGAGTTCCATCCTCCTCCGGTGAATCACCGGGTCCCGCAGGCGCGCGTAGCCGTCATGTTCACCCTCAACGCAACCGCCCCACTCAGAGGGTTCCCAACAAGTGCACGTGGCGTGTGCTCGAGCCCCCCACATGAACGGACCCACCATTTCCGACTGGTCTAGCCCGTCCACCGTAACAGTATTGTGAGCGGGGGTGCTTCGGAAGTAAGCCCTCCACCGTGGATGGGTGAAGTAGTCGTAGGTTCCGGCGTCGACAAGAACGTCGGCACCGAAAGCCCTGAGCGTAAAGCTGAGGGCGTCGGCGTGGCCATGCGCCGCGATCGACTTGAAACCCAGTTCGCCACAGTCAAAAACCACGCTGATCCGATCCCGCGAATCGCGGTGCCCCGATTGAAGCAAGTAGTAACCGCTCTGCGGGAACGCTTTGGAGACGATTCGTGATTCGGGAGGAAGGTCGGCAATCGCGTCATACCGCTCGGCACCACGTTTTCCCATCAGCATTCGGGCCAGCTCGGAGTAACCGCCGGACCACGCCTTGAAATCCGAACGGCCGAAGAGCGTTGCCCCGACGGACAGGAGGGACCGGACGTCGGGCGGTCCCGATTCCACGTCGAGCACGTATCCGTCGTCGCTGTCGCCGAACATCGGCGGTGACCCTCCGCCGTCGATCATGGCCCCCGCGAACTCGAACATCTTCTCCAAGAGCGACCAGTATTCAGAAGGGAAATCGTCTCCGCACCACCGTCCCACCAAACCTGCAAGCAGAAAGAACTGCAGGACAAACAGGTGATAGCCGTAGGCTTGTTCACGATTTCCTCCGTCCGGGTATGTCTGATTCCGAATCTCCTCGCAGAGGATCTCACGACTCTCCGCCCGTCGGCTTGCGCTGTCTTCGAGCATCCGAAAGTAGCTCGCTGCAATGAACACGCCGGCGGCCTCGCCAACCCGGTGGTTGTTTGCCGACGAACCTCGGGAGTACTTGCGCGCGATCTCCCAGATGTGAGCATGCGTCGACCGAAGCAAACGATCCCGGAAGCTGCCCCGTACCAGGCCCGACTCGCGAATCAGATCGACCGCCCAGACCCAATTGATGAGGCGGACGGCAAGTTCCAGCGGACTGCGCCAGTTCATCCCCAGACCGTAGGGGCATTGTTCGATCCATCCGTCAAGCTGTTCCACAAGGGCTTCGGCATATCGCACGTCGCCGCTCGCACGGTAGGCCCGTCCAAGGACCACGAACTGATGGTGGCGATTGGGCTCCCAGACGAACTTGGCATCACCGACCGCGTCGAAATCACGGTAGTCAATCGAAGAGGAGAATCGCATGGGGCATTTCTTGCCGGACTTGTGATCGCGGTTCCAGTCGATCGGATGGCCAAGGTGACAGTCAGGCAGGTCAAAGACGCTGAGCCGGTGATCGACAACGCGATCCGCCCTTGCCATCAGCCGACCGTACCACATCCGCGTTGCGGGATTTGTTTCGTCCGCGGCCCATTCGCCGACGGCCATGTCGGTGACCCGAAAAGGGGGTTCCGCGGCGGCGGCGTCTTGGGAGAAGGACAGGCCCCTAAGGCGACGCTGCCGTGACGGCAGTAGCACACGGTCCGCGGCGTCCCGAAGCAGCGAGCGAGCGCGCCATGCGATCTCCGCGGGCGACATGGACCGGAGTCTTCGTGCATACCACGACAGGGACTGCATGGGATCACACCTCGGGCAAACGGGTTCCTAGTGGTAGGATCGCGGCTCTCTGAATGACTTGTCTCTGGATAGCAGCATGAGTATGCCGACGGCGGCCAGGACCAAGCCCAAGACGAGGGCGGTCTGCTGTTTCCAACCGACTCCGGGGGCCCCCGAAAGCCTTAACAGATCCGAACAGGCCGTCAGACCCGCAATGAGCGTGCCCATCACCGCCATGATCTCGACTCGAGTGAGTGCTCCGAGAATCATGAGCAGCAGTCCAAGCCCAAGAATCAGAAGCTGATACCACCCGAATCCCCGGCTGCCGTGGATACCAAGGTGGTCGCCCAACGCCCCCAGTCCCACGATCATGAACCCGACCAACGTCAACAACACCCCATAACTGAGACGGCGACCGGGACCTCCTGTCTCGAGTGCGGACATATCGCGATGAAAGCGTTCCGCGCAGGCGAAGCAAAAGTGCCTGAATACCGGTTCACCGCTCAGGTACCCTTCCAGGATTTTGACACGAGCGGGTTGGCCACACACCTGACAGTTCACGGTTATCACGACCTTGCGAATTCAGGCCCACGACCCGTAGGTCCCGGCCGTGCTTCTCACGATGGCATTCGCAGCCCCTGTCCCCGCGACCGGACGGCCATATAGCGGGAGCAACGCAGGCAGCGAAGCGACCCGTATGGAGAATACAATACGCCCTTGTTCGTTCAAACGGCTCCTCGGACAATCCTCATCTGGCCAACAAGACGGACACTTAGACGTGGCAACACAGTCCGGCAAACACCGCGAATATCCCCACCCCTGGAAATCGTCACACCTGACCCAACGCACTCGACTTCCTTGCCTAATTTATCAGTTCTTGCGGATCTTGTCAAACATTGAACACAGAGTTGGAACTCGGCTTCTACGAATATATTGGCACGGTCAATGTACTCTCGTTGTGCATTGGTACAATGACGGCCTCTTCGGGCTGATGATTATGGGTGACGCATGGGTCTTCAACTCATTGAACTGACCGGGACGCCCGTGGATATGGGACGCGCTCATGGCGAGCACCTTCGCCAAGCCATCCACGATTTTGCAGAGCGTAGGCTTGAGGTCGCCGCTGCCTTTGCGAGAGGGGCCGGACGTAAAGATGGTCGTGACGACGTCCTCGATTTCTGCCGATCGCTCATCCCCGAGCACAAACGACACATGCCCGGCGTGTACGAGGAATTCGCGGGAATCGCCGAGGGAGCAGAGATCCCCGGCGAGCTGCTGATGATCGCGAACGGGCTGACGGACATCGTCGACGTATATTACAAACAAGACGGCCACATCGGCGAATGCACGTCTTGGCTGGCAGCACCGGAGGCCACCGTCGACGGCAGGGTTCTCGCGGGACAGACGTGGGACATGCACCCGTGGGCGAAGGAGTTCCTTATTGCCGTTCTTCGCAGGCCTGCTGAAGGCCCGGCAAGTCTGGCGCTCACGACGGCGGGATGTCTGTCGCTCGTCGGTATCAACGAGGTCGGAATTGCCGTCGGCAACAACAACCTTCGTCCGACCGATGCAAGGCCGGGACTGATGTACTTGGCTATTGTCCATCAGGCACTTGCTGAGAAGTCGCTCGCCGCCGCGATGAACACCGTGGTCGGCGCGATCCGGCTCAGTGGGCACAACTACTATCTGGCCGGGCCTGACGGCGAAATCGTCGACATCGAAACCACCGCCAGGCACAGTGAGGTGATCACGCCGGCCGGTAGCTTCTATGCGCACACCAACCACTACCTCTCGCCGAGGCTCAGCGCACTGGAGATGAGCAATCCCAGCGAGTCCAGCCTCTTTCGTCTTGAGAGGATGCAGCGAATGCTTCACGACTCCGTCGGAGAGATTTCGCCTGACACGATGATGCGCGCAATGGCGGATGAGGTGGGACACGGCGACTGTCGGGTCTGCAGGACCGACCCGAATGACAAGAATCACACCTGTGCGGCTGTCGTGATGTCCCCACAAACCGGAAAGATGTGGGCATGCCACGGCGCGCCGTCACAAAACGCATTTCAAGTGTTTCAATTGTAGTTTTTCCATTAACCTTTTTCCCGGGTGTGTCCGGGCCTCGAAGCGATCTGCAATTCGAGAGGATGTATGTCAATGATCAACGCTGAGGTGGCCATAAGTACGGCAGCACTTCAAGGTTATAAGACCCCATTGCCGATGAATGAATCGGTGTGGTATGTGCCTGTGGTCCCCTGAGTTCCGACCGCGTTGACTTGCCCAAGTGGCATGCCTACAATCACTTCGCGGCGGGAGGTCTGGTGGCGGCGAGGGACTAACGGACGTGGAACGTCCGCCCACTGTTTGCCTTCATAGGGTAGCTTAGGCGGCCTGTTGAGCTCATAACTTGTTTTGAGGGAGGACTTTGCATGGATCTCGCGCGTCTTGGCGGACGGTCGCGATATGCGTTGGTTGCCATATCGCTCCTTGGACTGTACGCAGCGAGTCAAGTCGGTTGCATTATCCCCGGTCTGGACCCCAATACGATCGCCTCTGCCGGCAACCGCGCACCCGACCTCACGATCACCGCCCCTACGATTGACACCACGGTTCGCAGGGGTGAGTCGATCATAGTCGTATATCAAGTCAGCGACCTGAATCTCAACCAAGTCACGATGAGCTTCTACGTTGACGTCGACAACACGCTCAACGGTAACGAGATCCTCGTCGGTACGCAGACCCCTCCCGGTTCGTCGTACACAATGAATACCACTTCCGTGCCCCCCGGGAACTATTACATTCTGGTCGTGGCCGACAACGGCGGGGGCGGTGTGACTCGCCGATATACGACGGTCAACCTTCTTCACGTACTCAATCCCCTGCAGGTGACCTTCCAGCAACCCATAGGTGAAGTTCGAGCCGGCATTGGGGACACGATCACGATCACGTTCAGCTTCAATGACCTGTACAACTACTTCCTGTTCTACGACACCGACCTGACTTACCAAGGCAATGAACGGGCTATCACGCCGGTCACGCCCGCGACGGGACAGACGACCAGGACGGAGACCTGGAACCTGTCCAACGTTCCGGCGGGAACGTTCTACGTCGGCGCACGGGTGGTGGACAATCTGGGCAGGTCCTACACCTTCTATGCGCCCGCGACCATCATTGTGTATGCGTTGCCGACCGTGCAGGTTCTGGATCCCAGTTCGAACATGGCCGTATGGGAAACGGACTCGATTAAGGTTCGCCGGTACAACCCCATCACGGGCGAACCCAACATCACGAACCCGGCGGACCCAAACCAGTTCATGGTCCGTTTCATGGTCACGGAGCCCAACACGCAAGGGCCCACCCGGGTGACCATCTTCCTCGATCCCAACCAGTCGTCCTCGGGCGACGAGCGGGTCATCGTGACCGGACCGCTGGAAAGCCTCGACCCCACCCTGGCCTTCAGGCCGGTTGACATTGCAGGCGTCACACCGGGTGTGGATCCGCTTCGCTACTATGTGGGTGTTACGGCCGTCGACGACTCCAACCAGCCGGTCACCCGCTACTCCGCCGGGCTGGTCACCGTCTACAGCAGCGATCCGAACAACGCCGGCGTCGCATTTCGGTCGCCGGATCCGAACAAGACGGTCAACATACAGACCCAAGAGAAGCTGAACATCAGTTGGTACGCCAACGCGCCGGCGAACAGCGGAACGATGTCCGTGATGTACAGACCCGAAGACCCGAACGATCCGAACGTTTTCGCCATCGAACCGAACGTGCCTTTGGTTTCCGGCGCGACCATGTTCGATCCCGCTCGGCTCGTGGCGGTCGACGGCGTGATCTATCGTCTCTTCATTCAGTGGCGTCCGAGGTACCTTGCCTCCGGCGATCCGGACATCATCACGCCGGGAGCGAAGTTGATTGTGGGAAGCCACCCCGACATTACGCTGCTCGATCCGAACCAAAGCGAGACCGTCGGCTACGCGGGAAGCCGCCGCATCGAATGGGAGGTCCGGAACCGGGTGAGCACGCAGATCAAGGCTCAAATCAAGCTGGACCGCGATGAGATCCCGAACAACGGCGACGAAATCCTGTTGCCCGAACCGAACGTGACCCTGGTCGGCGGAGGAACCTGGAACATCCTCTATACGCTCGACTTGTCCGTCACGACGATTCCGGACGGCGACTACTATTTGTGGTTGAACGTGACCGACGGTTCGGACGTCCTCGGCAGCTACGGCCGCGACACGGGCAAGAGACTCGTTGTCCTAAAGATCAACTCCCGTCGACAGCTTGGCGACAACTGGATGGGCAATCTGGGTCGATTGGTCTCGATCGGCGGGGTGCCGAGAAGGACGGGACTGACCTTCATCGGATTCGACTTCTACGACAATGCCGGCAGTTTCGTCCAATCCGTGAACGACTTCGACAACGATGGGAAGGACGACTTCCTCGTCGTGTCTCAGTTCGCAAAGCCGTATCGGAGCGCGCCGGTTGGGGATGCCTATCTCATCTTTGGAACCACTCGCACGCAACTCGAACAGGGCATTGCGCTGTTCAACGTCTCACCGGATCCCAACATCGCCATGCTGAACCTTAACAGCGTGGGCACGGTCATCCGGGGGGCCATTCTGGTGGGACCGGAAGAGGTCGCGATACCGGATGCGCCGTCCTCGGGTATCCAGGCGGCGTGCCTGATGGACGATCTGAATGGCGATCGAATCGGCGAACTCGCCTTCGGATTACCTTACAACCACAACTCGCAGTCCGTTCGGGCGAACATTCCGGAGGGCGGCCAGTCCACGTTGATCGCCCGGTCCGGTCAGCTTCGGCGAGGCGCGGTGATCATCGCCAACAGCCTGAACGAACTGAACCAGTCTTCGACCTCGCCGCTGGAGATTGTCTTGCCGCTCGATCAAATCGGACAGCATTACACCGACGAGTATCTCAATCTGGAAGCGCCGACGGCCCGAGAGGTCGGGGCGGGGCCCGGCCAACCCGAGTTCCACGTTGTGCCGGATCCGAACGATCCCAACGTGACCGTAACGGTGGACGATCACTACATCGACCTGACGTACCCGAATCGTGGTTGGAGCCACCCGTTTGGACTGGATCCCGACCTGAACGACATGGCCGGCCCTCGGCCGGTTCCCTCGCTGTTTGCCCCTCCGCTCGGCTACGCGAACGATGCAACGAATGAGTACCACTGGCGTGTGCCGCAGGAACTGGGGTTGCTTGTTGACGGTAACGCCAACGGGAGCTACGAGGACGGGCTCAACACCGACCGCTGTCTGTTCACGGGCTATCTCACGGGAGAACAACTGCCCCAGACACACGGTTCGCGGATTCTGGGGAACAGTCAGAACAGCCAGCTCGGTTCTTCCGTGACGTGGTGGCGCGGGGCTTTGGTGACCGGATCGCCGCGGGAAGACGCTACTGTCGGCGCCGTGAGTCGGCTGGCCTGTGGTGTCGCCTACGTCAGCAAGATGAAGGATCGTATCAGCGGAGCCTCGTCACCTCCGTGGAGTTCGGTGACCAAGCCGAACAACCTCGTCGTGGCCGTGCCCGGCCCCTACAATCACCCGACCCTTCGGAGCGTGGCGCTGACCAGTGCAATCGTCGGCGCGGCGGACAACGCCGAACTCGGGCCCCTCGCGTCCTTGGGCGGACCGGTCAGGGTCCGGATCACCGAACCCAACACGCCGGGCGATTTCAACGGCGACGGTCTGGAGGATCTCGCTTTGGGCTCCCCGGGCATGTTTGCGAATGCGGGGGCGGCTTACGTCTTCTATGCTAGACTGCCCGAACCCTACATCTTCGATCTCGCGCAACTCAATGTCCCGTCCAGCGATCCCACCCGCCGCGTCGGCGTTCAGGTCAACGGACGCCCCGGGGAACGGCTGGGAGAGGTTCTGCCGACGGGATTGGACTTCAACGGCGACGGCTATACGGATGCGGTGTTCGGAAATCCGCATGCGAACCACGGAGCCGTGGACGACGGAGAGGTGATCGTGCTATACGGCGGGCCTCAGGTCGCCAGTACGACCGCCGGGTTTTCCATCGACGACATTGCCTACGGGCCCGGCCTGGGTCCGGGATCTCAAGACCCCAACAAAGCCCTCGGCGTCGTTTTCCAGGGAGCCTCGGGCGAACTCGCCGGAGCCACTGTTGCCTCGGCGGGCGATTTCGACGGGGATGGCGTGGAAGACCTGTTGATCGCCGCGCCATATGCCAGCCCGCAGATTGACATCGACGGCGACGGAACGGACGAGACGCTGACCGAGGCCGGGGTCGTCTACCTGATCTACGGCAAGCGCAACATCACGAACGAACAGGGCGCTACCGTGAAGCCTTTCACCGGCTATATCAATCTGAGTGAGGTGGGCACGCTGACCGTGCCCGGCGCCAGGTACATCGGAAAGTCCCCAGGCGACCATCTGGGCGGCGGCCAGACGACTCCGGACGGAACGACTTACCGCAATTACGCCAGGAGCCTCGCCTCAGCGGGCGACGTGGACGGCGACGGAAAGACGGACATCCTGATCGGGGCGGTCCATGCCAGCCCACTGGGGCAGACCAAGGCAGGCGAGGTCTATCTGATCTTCGGCAAGTAGGCCCTCTACCCGTTTGGGCAAGACCGAGACGCTACCCGACCGACAGGAGTCTCGCTCTTGCCCAAATTGTCTTGTCCCCTTTGCGCCCCCGGAGACCGCGGATCCCCTGCGCGGACCGCCGCGCACGGCAACGGCGAGCCGGCCCTGCTATAATCCACGTTGCTCCATTGGCCGCAGTTGAATAGGATACCGACCGGATCAACAACGGGAAAAGGAACTTAGGGCTTTGATCGAGATCGACGGATCACAGGGCGAAGGCGGCGGTCAGATCCTGAGGACGTCGCTCACGTTGGCCGCTTGTCTGCAGAAACCCGTGCGAATCAGCAACATCCGAGCCGGACGCTCGGTCGCCGGTCTGCGTCCGCAACACCTTGTGGCCGTTCGCGCGATCGGCCAAATCTGCGGCGTCGATCTCAGCGAACTGAGCGTCGGCCGAACGGAGTTGACGTTTCGACCCGCTCCCATCCGACCCGGCGATCACACCTTCGAAATCGGCACCGCGGGTTCCACATGCCTCGTTCTTCAGACCGTCGCCTTGCCCCTTGCGCTGGCCGGTGAAGACAGCCGCGTGGAGATCACAGGGGGTACGCACAATCCCAAAGCGCCGTGCTTTGAATATGTCGAGCGCATTTGGGCGCCGTTTCTGGCACGAATCGGATTCAACCTCGATGTCCAAATGCATCGGGCCGGATTCTATCCGCACGGCGGGGGCAGAGTGACTGCCAGGATTCGTGCGTTGGACCGGCGCGGCGCGATCAAACCCCTCCGGCTTATCGAGCGAGGCGAGCTCAAGTCGTTGACCGGCGTGGCCAAGATCGCCGTCGAGCCGATGAACGTGGGCTATCGTCTGGTAAAGGCCGCCTCGTGGCAACTGAGCCGCAGGGGAATCACGGGGCTCGACATGGGCATCGAGGTGGTGGAGGCGTTCGACAGAGGGGGGCTGTGCTTCCTCCAATTGGACTTCGAGCATACGAGGGCAGGGTTCTTCGGCATCAGCAGCAAGGCCAAGAGTCCGGAAGGGGCCGGTTGTGACGCCGCCGCGGCGGTGGCCGACTTCCTGGACGAAAGCAAGAGCGCCAAGGCCGCCGTCGATCCTCACGCCGCCGATCAGCTCATGCTTGCTCTGTCGCTTGCTGAAGGTCCAAGTGAGTACACAACTTCCGAGATCACCGAGCACTGCATCACGAACGCCGCCGTCATCACCCAGATCACCGGACGATCGGTGACCATCGAGGGTGAAAAGGGCAAGCCGGGCCGAGTCCTCATCGGCGCGTGACGAACCCCTTCATGGCCCTCGACCGCGGGCCGGTCGAACGTGTGAAACACCGGCAGCGATCGCTTGTTCATCAAGGGTTTTCGGGGGACGTCCGGCGCCGATGAGGAGGGGCGAGCGGAACGTAAAACAGGAATAAGCGATGATTTCCACAGACGCTTCGATTGTCCGCCACTTCTCGCGTGAGAGCGTCGGACTCCGCGAGCGGGTGTAGGGCTGTAAGACCGTGCACATCTCCGAACTTGCAGAACTGGCTAAACGTCATCGTCGGGGGCTGGTCTCGGAGGCCGAGCTCGCCGAAACGCTGCAATCCATCAGCACCAGCATCTCCTTCCCGTCCATCATCAAGACGTTCAACCTGATCTATGGTCCGCCGGCACCCACGTGGACCGATGCGGCCGTACCGCTGTCAAGCCTGGATGCGACCCAACCTTGTCTGGAGTACGCCAAGCTTCACTTGGTTCGCTGGCTGTTCGCTCAAGCCGAGGATTTCGAGCGACTCAATGTGCGGTACTTTCCCAACCACCCCATCAGCGTGTTGCGGTTGGGCAACGGGCGGTTCGCGATCGTGGACGGACACCACCGGCTGTGGCAGGCGGGCATTCTGATGGGACCGGACGCCCCGGTCACCGTGCGAATGATCTCCAGCAGAAACCAAGAGCTCCTGACGGTGTTTCGCAATGAGGTCCTTCGTGTGGCCGAGCAGAACGGATCCGCCGAACTGCGAAAGCTACCGATCCGTGATCGACCGAATCTCCCGCCGCCCGAAGACTCGGACGGATCCCCAATCGCCGCACTATGGCTCGACGAGATACCCTGGATCTGGTTCGAAGAGCAGACGGCGCTCGAACAACCCTCCGAACCGACGGACACGTGAGATCGGCCTGCTGAGGTGAGTAGCCGACGCCTTTCAGATGTCGTTAGCCGTCCGCACCCCGGAGCGCCACTCGCCCGGCTCTCAGTTCTTGGCCCGGAACCGTTCGATGGGTCGGCTATCGGATCAGCCGAACCGTTTTGCGTCATCCCGACGCCCTCCTCCGTATGTATTTGTCGCAGAGGCGGTTATAGCCACGGGGCGTCGCTCAAGTCGTGGATTCGGGGCGTCGATACCAGTGACGGGGCCGGACGGCGTGGCGACGTCGCCTGTGAACTCCCATACCAGATCGTCTGCGCCGAGAGGCGGACTCGAGAGACGACGCATGCTGTCTCGCTACGCTGCACTCTGCCTTCAAGTCCCACCCCTGTTGGCGGTGCTAATTCCGGAACAGGGGTGTCTTCAGTCGACAACCGACAGATCGGCCATCGAAACGCCGTCCGCCGACGTCGCGTGTTCCTCGCTCCGGCTTCCGCCGGTAGTTGAAACATCAGTCGCCGCCCCCCGGGTTACGATGACCCCGACCGATGGCGGTACGGTGGCTGTTGTCGCCAACCAGCCACATCCCAATTTCGAGCTGGAGATGCCCACGGGGCAAACCTTGGTGGTCGGTCTCATGGGCGAAGCGGTGTGGCTACCGGGAAGTGAAGGAACCGTCGGCTTCCACATGCTTGTCCAAGAGTGGAGGGAGCCTCAACCCGGCGCTGATCCCAACTCGCCCGAAGGCCAATGGGTCACCCTGGGAAATGCGGGGGCCACCGGCCAGCGGACCGGTCCGTTCACAGCGAAGGGACGAGCACGCGTGCCCGTCACGTTCGACAGGGTCGGCACACATCGACTGCGAGTCGTCGTCCGCACCACAGCCTCTTCCGCATCGCGGAACGCTCCCGACCTCGTCGTGACCGACATCGTGGAGATTCTCGTGGCCGTTCACCAAGGCACGGCCGACATGTGTGCGGTTGAACCGTTCCAAACAACCTCCAACGACAGTTCCTGGCTTGCGTCTGATCCGAACTGGCCGGACGGACCCCTCGAGGACTGAAATGCCAACCTGACTGGTGGAAGCCCCCCGACGGTCCACCTCCTTCACAGGGGTTGGCAAGACTCCTCACAGGACCGCATGGTGCGATGAACGGCACGTTGCCGGGAATCAACACAAATGCAACCGTTTTGTGGAGGGACGATTATGGTGCGGATCGCACCGAATCGTGTGTGTACTCCGTTGCCACTCAGCAACATTCGATTCTCAACACCGACACCTGACAGGTTCGGACGAGCGTCTAAATGCCTTTAGAACAGAAACTTACAATAAGAGTCTGCGACCAAAGGACGTGACGATCCGCATTGGCATTTTTGTTGCCAAGAACACACATGCAGAGAAGGGCGTCTGTATGAGCACCTGGCATTTCGGGTGAGGTCACTCTCCGTGAAAACCGAACGAAGAAGACACCGTCGTCTGGACATACGTCTGCCTCTCGACTACGCCCCCGTGGCCGACGGCGCCTTCGGTTCGCAACACACCACCACGTTAAACGTCAGCACGGGTGGGGTGCTCTTCGAAGCGGATGACCCCGGACTTGAACCGGGCAGCCTCATGAACCTGCACCTTACCATCCCACCTGGAGAAGGCCACTTTCCGTATCAGGGCCGCATCTCCACGCTGGGTGTGGTCACACGAGTAGATCCTCTGTCGGATTCACCCGCACGTTGGGGCGTGGCCGCCCAGTTTCGCGAGTCTCTGCGATTGTCGTTTTGAGTAACGCAGACTCACTGGCCGAATGTTGCCTTGATGATGACGGCCGTCAGGTCGTCTTGTTGCGTGGTCCCTTCACCGTACTGAACCACGCTCCGATAGAGTGATTGGATGATCTCATCCGCCGTAAGGGCCGCGTGTTGGCTGATGGTCTCGACAAGTCGCGACATGCCGAATTGCTCGCGATTCAGGCCCAACCATTCAAAGAAACCATCGGTGACGAGGACCATCATGTCGCCCGCATCGAAGCGAACGGGCTCGGCGGGAGTGTAGGGTGAATTGGCAATGACTCCCAGCGGGATCCCCGTGGCCGAGAGTTCGACGATTTCGTTGCCGGACGCGCGGAAGAAGAGGAGGGGGCCGTGCCCGGCACTGGCGTACCGAAGCGTTCTCTTGACCGGATCCAGCAGACCGAAGAAGCACGTCACAAACCGATCGCGGGGCAAGTCGTCCACCAAGATGTTGTTGACCCTCGCCATGATGTGGTCCGGATCACTGCTGTACCAGGCGACGGCTCGAAGGAGGGCGCGGCACTCGGCAATCACAAGCGCCGGTCCGATTCCGTGCCCCGTAGCGTCCGCGATGGTGATCGCCAGACGCCCATCGGGAAGCGGCATGAAATCGAAGGCATCACCGCCGGTCTGGTCGGCCGGACGATTCCATCCGGCGATATCGAAGCCCTCGACACGGGGTGGGGCGCTCGGCAGAAGTTGTTGTTGAATCGACCTGGCGATGGCCAAATCGTTTTCGAGTTTTTGCTTGGCGGCATACTGCTCCAGGAGAATCTGCCGCTGGATCGCCGCACCGGCCTGGGCGGCCAGCGTCACGGCAAGTTGTTCGTCCCAGGCGTCGAATCCGCCCCGGCGTGAGTTCAACATTTGAAGAACGCCCACCACCTGATCGTTGACACCCATCAAGGGAAGCGTGAGGAGATTGCGCGTCCGGAACCCCGTTCGAACGTCAACGTCCTGGTTGAAACGCGGATCGGCATAGGCGTCGGGAACGTTGATCGGACGGCGACTCCGAACGGCTTCGCCGCTGATACCCCGACTGGCCGGAATCCGAAGCCCTTCCACACCCGTGGCGACATAGCCCCAGAGCTCGTCCTTATCGGCATCATAGAGAAACACACTCGCGCGTTCGCAATCCATGACCGATCGGGCGGCCTGCTCGACGTGGGTAAGCATTGCATGCAAGTCCGTGGTGGCCCCCAGTTGCCGGGCGACTTCGAGCACGCCATTCAGATCGGAGAGTTGCTCGTGGATGTCGGGTTGAGCCATGCAGAGCACCCGTCAGACAACGCCGGTCGTGAGCAGGCCGGGAAACCAATAGTTGAACTTTTTGTGCGTGACGTCGCGAAAGCCGGCTTCCTTGAACCACCGATTGATGGTGGACCAAGGGACATGGTGAACGACGCCCTCCACGGCGGCAATGCACACATCGAAGACGAACCAACCGACAACGTTGTCGCGGAACCCGTCGATGAGCATCAGGCGTCCCCCGGGTCGCAACACGCGCCGCATGTCACGAATGACCGCTTGCTGATGCGGGTAGTGATGAAACGAGTTGCTGCACGTAATCACATCGAAGGCGCCATCGTGAAAGGGCAGGTGTTCGCTGTCCGCGTTGACAAAGCGAACCGCCTTGGTACATCCCTCGGCGCCGACCTTGTCGCGCGCGACGCGACACATCCCTTCCGCGTAGTCCAGAGCAACGAGTCGCCCCACGGGAAGCGGCGTCTTGGCCAAGAGGGTGATGTAGGTCCCACTCCCGCATCCGACGTCCAACACGTCGTAGGGCTCCCCATCGCAGCCTCGCCAGCGATAGAGTTCCTCAAGAAAGACTCGATAGCTTGGCCGGAAGAGGAAGAAATTGAGGAAGTGTTGGTCATAGCTCTCTGCCCAGGCCTCGAATTCCGCGCGGGCATTTGACTTCATCGTGTGCAGCGCCGCCATCGGAACGGACTCCGTTATCGGACCTTACGTCGGCCGGACTTCATCGCGAATATAGTCCTCTTTGGACGCTTCTGCAATGTGAGGGGCGCCTTGAGCGCCGTTCTGTCTCGTTGGGAATTGGAAGCGAGCATGGATCCCAAAGGATGCGGAGGGATGCAGGCCCGATAATATGCCCCGAGGAGAGCGATTCGGCCGAGACGCGCGGGCAACCGAATACGGGTTTGCGCACGGCTCAAGTGTGCGATGCCGACCGGCCGATAACATCAATCGCTGCGGTTCCCAAAAATGCCAGGCTTCGTGTGTATTTCGCCCTTTTCATCGGATCTGCGATGATGACCAAGCGGAAGCTCGTCGATGCGATCATTCGCATCAACTCAACGGCACGACCCGAGTTCCTTGCCATGTTCAGTGAGCGAGAACTGCTTCAGTATCTCCGACACCTCGAGGCCGCCATGGACCACCGTCCGAGCTGGCGCGTCTATTCGATGGCAATGGCCGGCTGACGTCCGACCGCCGGGAGCGGGACCGAACGCGTCCCGCCGTGGATCGATCGGCGAATTCGTCCCGGGGTGGACGAACCCCCGCACGTGCACGTCGGCATGGGATTCCTCGACTGCCGCTTGCGGCCCAACCATGCCCCCCCGCGGACGTGGCCGATTGCGTTTCGTCCTTGTCCCGGAGCCACGAGCCCATCCCCCGAGGCAATCCGGCATCAACAAGGCCGTTGTGTACCGCACCTCCAGTCATTACAATTCTGCCTTCTGTCTTCCAGTCGTGCTGAATCGTCCCGAGGGGCGACGAGAACCTTTTGGACCGGAGTCACTGGCATGAACGAGCGTCACATCACCCTGTCAATAGACCGTCTTCCGAAGGCCTGGTACAACGTCGTGGCCGACTTGCCGTGGCCCCCCCCGCCGCCCCTGAACCCGGCCAATCTTCAGCCGCTACCGCCGCAGGCCCTCGAGGCCATCTTTCCGAAGGCCCTGATCGCCCAAGAGATTGCCGGGGAGAAGTGGATCGACATCCCCGATGACGTTCGCAAGGTCCTCGGTCTCTGGCGTCCGACGCCGCTGATTCGGGCCACGGCATTGGAGGAGCATCTGAAGACACCTGCGCGCATCTACTATAAGAACGAGTCCGTTTCGCCGGCGGGATCGCACAAGCCGAACACGGCCGTCGCGCAGGCTTACTACAACAAGCAGGAGGGCATCAAGAGAATCGCCACGGAGACGGGCGCCGGCCAGTGGGGAAGCGCCCTCTCGTTCGCCTGCTGTCTGATGGGACTGAAGTGCAAGGTGTATATGGTCCGCGTCAGTTTCGACCAGAAGCCTTATAGGAAGTTCATGATGAACACCTGGGGCGCCGAGGTCGTTGCCTCGCCCTCGCCGGACACGCAATGCGGGCGGGAGATCCTGGCCAAGGATCCGAAGACGAGCGGCTCGCTGGGCATTGCCATCAGCGAGGCCGTTGAGGATGCGGCAACCCATGACGACACGAACTACTCGCTCGGCAGCGTGTTGAATCACGTGCTGCTTCACCAAACGGTGGAAGGTCTCGAGGCTAAAGAGCAGTTGAAGTTGGCCGGCGAGCACTTGCCGGACGTGGTCATTGGCTGCTGCGGAGGCGGTTCGAATTTCGCGGGGATAGCGTTCCCCTTCGTCAAGGATAAGCTGGACGGGAAGAAGATTACGCTGTTGGGCGTCGAACCGGCGGCATGCCCGACCATGACGCGCGGTGAATTCCGGTATGACTTCGGTGACATCGCCAAGAAGACCCCGTTGATCAAGATGTACACGCTGGGCCACGGCTTCGTGCCGCCGCCGGTGCACGCGGGTGGGTTGCGGTACCATGGCATGGCCCCACTCGTCTCATTCCTGATCGACAAGAAGATCATTGATGTGGTCGCTGTTCACCAGACGGAGGTCTTTGAGGCGGCGGTCACGTTCGCCCGGACCGAAGGCATCCTGCCGGCGCCGGAAACGGCTCACGCGGTCAAGGCGACGATCGACCAGGCCGTCCGCTGTCGTGAGACCAAGAAGGAGGAGGTCATTCTGCTGAACTTCTCGGGGCATGGGCACTTCGACATGGCCTCTTACGATGCGTACCTGTCGGGCCGATTGACGGACTATGCCTACCCGGCGGAGGACATCAAGAAGGCCTTGGCCGACGTCCCTGTGGTGAAGGGATTCTAGTCGGCGGCGACGCGCTGGTCGTGTCGTCGGCGAGATCTGATTCAGAGCAGGTTCGTTGCCACGGCCCGGAGCCGGGGGCGTGACCGTATGGGCGCGGGTCGTTTGCCCTAAGGCAAATCCTCTCACGTCCGCTCCCCAGAACCGGATCATGGAACGAGGCTGCAGCCTTGTGTTTCGTCACACCTCCGGCAGGACGTACGGGGCGCGGTAGGTTTTGGTCAACATCGCGCACGCCTGCGGATCGTCGACGATCCGCTCCTTTTCGACATCCCAGTGAATCTTGCGGCCCACGCGATAGGCGATGTTGCCCAGATGCGGCGCCAGGGTGGCGCGGTGGCCCTCCTCGGGGTTGGAGTTCGGCTCTTTGCGGGTTCGCATGCAGTCAAGGAAGTTGCGGATGTGTTTGGCGCTGAGCAGGGCCGGCATGTCGCCGCTCTTGCGAGGTGTGCCGACGGTCTTCGGGGCCATGCGGTCGCCGTCCGGCATGATCTGGAACCCGCCGCGGTCCACAAACATCGCGCCTTTGGTGCCGTGGACGATGATGCCCCATCGCGTCCCCTCCGGAAAATAGGCGCTGCCGTCGCGGATGGCGAACTCGCAGGTCCAGCCGGGGTATTCCCAGAGCACATTGAGCGTGTCCGGTACGTCAAAGTAGTCCCAGGGCTCGACGGCGAACTTGCCGCCCACCGCCACGGCTGACAGCGGAGCACTAGCGTTCATCAGCCACTGGATCGTCCCGAGCTGGTGGACGCCCAGGTCGGTAACGTGACCACCGGCGTAGTCCCAGAAGAACCGGTGGGCGCCGGAACACCGCACCGAATCGTAGGGGCGCAGGGGCGCGGGGCCAAGCCATAGGTCCCAGTTCAGCGCCGGGGGAATCGGCTCGTTTTCGGGTTTGCGGACGCCGGGAGTTCGGTTGACGGTATTCCACGTGCGGACGTGGCTGACACGGCCCAGGCCGCCGGATTGGATCAACTCGGCCGCCTGAGCATACGTTTCGCCGCTCCGTTGCTGCGTGCCGACCTGCACGACCCGCTTGTGCTTGCGGGCGGCCTCGATGACCCGTCGTCCCTCGGCGACCACGTGCGTCATGGGTTTTTCCGTATAGACATCCTTGCCCGCCTGGCAGGCCTGGATGGTGATGATGGCGTGCCAGTGGTCGGGTGTCGCGATAAAAACACCATCGATGTCCTTGCGGTCGAGGACGCGGCGGTAGTCCTGAACCAGCTCGGCTTTGTCCTCCGTATGCTTGCGTGCGGCGGCCCCACGGTCGAGGTGAACGTCGCAGATCACCGGCACCTCGACGTTCGGCTCCTTCAGCAGTGTTGTCAGGTTGAATGTCCCTTGTCCGGCCACTCCGATGAAGGCGAACCGCAATCGCTCATTGGCGCCGAGGACGGCGCCGGAGGCAGGCCTCGCTCTTGCCATCAGGGCCGTGCCCGCCAAACCGGCCGTCGCCTGCCCAGTGGATGCGAGAAACTGACGCCGATTGATGCCGTGCCGCTCTGCCATGTTTGAGCCTCCTTCTAGGGTTCTCACCGTGGGATTGATACTCATACACCGATCAGGCCGACGCCACAAGCCGTCTGAAGCAGACCCCATTCGATCGACCGTTGACCCCTCGAAGCGGCAGCCGCCTTGGCGTATCATTCTCTCGGCCGTTGCGTTCGCGATCGGGATTACACCGCAAGAACTCGTTCGTTGAAACCGCTGATCGGAAGATACACCCTACACGTCGGAGACGGACATGCGAGATCCGAACCCCACACGACGTGAATTCATCCGGCAAGCAGGCAACCTGGCCGCGATGCCCATGTTATTGTCGCCGGCCGCAAGCGCACCGGCCGAGGAAAGGCCGAAGCAGGATTGGCGGATGATGCGGACCGACCCGGCTATCGAGTTGATCCGCGGACAACCCGATCTCGACAAGGTGCTCGGGCTCTTCCCCCGCCTGAAGGGAGAGCCGGCCTTCGATCCGCAAGAGATCGCGGGGCATGTGGAACGGCTACGAACGGTACCCGAGGTCACTACGGGGCACCCGTTTCTGGACCTGTCGGTGAAGGTAGGGCTTGCCCATATCGACGCCACGTTCCGCGGCGACCACCCCAAGTACGGCGTCGGCGCTTACGCGAAGGACGAACACGATGGATTCCCACCGACGATCATCGCGGCCGTCGACGCCCTGTCGGCCTGGGGTATGAGCGTCCGGGCCGTTCAGTTGTTTCACTACTGGTTGGGCAACTTCGTCAGGGAGGACGGGACGCTCAAGTATTACGGTCCGTCCATTGCCGAATATGGCCAACTGCTCCACACGGCCGCCCTTCTGATCGAGCGTGCCGGCACCGCCGGCTGGTGGGATGACGGATTCAAGGCCCTGGACCGGATCGCCGAACACCTTCTCCGACTTCGCGCCGTCGCCAAGGACGATGGCTTGATCTCAGGGGTCCCGGAGGCCGACACCCGCAAGGACACGGCCAAGTACTTTCATAACAACGCATGGGTAGTGAAGGGCCTTCGACGATGGGCGGACGTATGTGAGCGACAGAAGGCTTCACCATCGACGCCTATCGAGACCATACGCAAGACGGCCACTGCCTTGGCGGACGACACGCTCCGCGCGATCCGGAAGACGTGGCCACAAGACGCATCGGATTGGTGGCTGCCGCCGCGAGTGGAACCCCTCAAGAGGCCCAACAGCCTGACGGACACGACCGATGCCTCGTACACGAACTATCGCTACTGGCCTGAACTGCTATCGAGCGGCCTGCTGCCGCCCGACATGGCGAACAGGGTCGTCAACGCGAGGCTGTCGGCCGGTGGGCAGTTCTGTGGCATGACGCGATTCTCCCGCCACCTCGACGACTGGCCTCTTGCAGACTATCTGTATGCGCTATGGTCCCTGGGGCGAAGGAATGACTTCCTGCTCAGTCTGTATGGCCACGTGGCGTATCATCAAGCCGAAGGTCACCTGACGGCCTACGAACAGGTGACGTTTCCGCCGGGCCGACGGGTGGCCGAGTATTGCCTGCCCTGTCAGTTGGTTGCGGCGAGGGCGGCACGGCTGCTCGTGAAATGACCAGTGGATGACGAGCGGCACCGGACGGTCGTCAGGATTTGCAGTCCCTGCGGAACCGGACCCCGATCAAAACACGTGTGAGCTACCGCGGCGGCGTGCCTCAATCCGATCCGGCCGCGTGCCTGACATCCAGACTCTGATAGTCTACCGCCGGATTCACTCCTCCGGATACAGCAACACCTTGATCTCCTTCTTGGCCAGCACGCTCTGGAAGGCCTCTTCCCAACGGCTGATAGGCAGGCGATTCGTAATGAGCGGCCGCAGGTCCACGAGATTCTGGCCGAGGAAACGCAAGGTGCGTTCCCAAGTCTGCCACGTGTGGCACATCGAACCCTGGAGGCGCACCTGCTTGATGACCACCTTGTCGAGGTCGAATTGCAGGGGCTTGCCGAGGATACCCACCTGCGTGTACTGCCCCATCTTCCTAACGAGGTCGAGGCAAAGGGTGGCTGATGCGGGCGCGCCGGAGCACTCGAACACCACGTCGGCCCCATGGCCATGCGTGAGATCGCGAATAGCGGCCTTGGCGTCCTCCGTCTCTACGTCTATGGTGCGATCAGCACCGAGTCTGCGCGCGACGGCCATCCGGCTCGCGTCGCCGGTCGTTCCCAACAGGGCGACCTTCGCGCCGCGAGTCTTCGCCAGGATGGAACACATGATGCCGATCGGGCCCGGTCCGGAGACGACGACCCAGTCGCCCGGTTCGATGAGCGTGAGTTCAACGACCGCCTGAAGGGCACAGGCGAACGGCTCACAGAGCGCGCCCGTCTGGTCATCCATGTCGTTGGGCAACGGCAAGACGATTTCCTGCCGCACGCAACAGTACTGGGCGAAACCCCCGTTCATCCCGCTGCCGACGGCGGACCGATCCACGCAGAAGAACGGTGCGCCGATCTGGCAATACCGGCAGTTCCCGCAGAGCTTTCCGGCCGACGGGTTTACGGTCACCCGGTCCCCCACGTTGAGGCGAGCGACCCCAGGTCCCACCTCGGCAATGACTCCGCAGAGTTCGTGGCCAAGGATTACCGGCGGCTTGATCACATACTCGCTCTTGTAGATGTGAATGTCGGTCCCGCATACGCCGGCATTCTTCACTTCGATGACCACGTGGCCGGGCCCGGCCTTGGGCTCGGGCACATCCATGTATTCCACGTTTCCCGGCTCAGGACGCGTTTTGACGACTGCTTTCACGGTATTGGCTCCTTCATCTCACTGGGCCCTGTCACACGAGAGCCCGGACAAGACCTTTGCACCGGCGCAAGAATGCCTTGGCTCAATGGAAAAGGGAAGATTTCAGTCAGGCCTTCGCCGTCTTCTCTGTTCGCAGACCAGACGCCAGGTTGTTCTTCTGCGTCTTTGCGCCTCTGCGCCTTTGCGTTTCTCTTCTTGTATCAGCCGGTGCCGAAGCGACTATCCAAGTCGCGGAAATGGTCCAGACGGACGGCCTCCGTGAACTGGGAATAGGTCAGCATCCGATCCGCCAGGGCCTGCGAGGTGCCGCTTCGCTTCAATTCGGCGAGCGTATCGCATATCGCCCGGGAGGCCGTCAGCAGGGTGGACAACGGATAGACGGCGACGGCGAATCCTATCTGCTTCAGCTCGGCCGGTGTCAGTTTCGCCGTCTCGTTGCCTTCGACCATGCTGATGACCAGTGGGCCCTCGACCGCGCGCGCCACCGCCCGGGCATCGTCGACCCGTTTGATGGCATCTACGAAGATCAGGTCGACCCCCGTCTCACGGTAGCGGCGTGCACGCGCGATGGCTTCGTCCACGCCGGCGGCCGCCAGGGCATCCGTCCGACCGATGATCAACAGATCATCCTTACCGCGAGAAGCGACGGCACACTCCAGGCGATGCACCATCTCTTCGACCGCAACCAGCTTCACACCGGCCATATGCCCGCATCGTTTGGGAACGATTTGATCCTCAATGTGGATCGCGGCAACACCGGCTTGCACGTATTCTTTCACGGTGCGCTCGATATTCGCAGGCCCTCCGTAGCCCGTATCCGCATCGGCGATGATGGGGATATTCACCGCGCGGACCATGTCCCGCGCATGTGTCGTCATCTCGGTCTGGGTCAACAATCCGATGTCCGGACAGCCCAGACGGGCTGCCGTCGCGCCGAAGCCCGTCATATAGATGGCCGGAAAACCCGACTGCTCGATGAGGCGGGCCGTTAGTGCGTCGGGCGCCCCCGGGGCCATCACAAGGTCTTTTCCGTCGAGCAGTTTGGTCAGCGCGGTTGCAGGGCTCACGCTACGGTTACCTCCGCCGGCTCGTCACCGCTTCTCAAGAAGGCTGACCATGCCGGTACCTATCGAAACATCCCATAGAGCGTCAGCATGACGATCACGAGGGCGAGCGCCAAGAGCCGGGGATCGCTCAGCCCAACGATCCGCCCCCGACGCAGGGCGAGCAGCGGATTGGACCAACACAGCCCCTCGACCTGCCGGGGGGTCGGCGCAGGACCCATCAGGCTCACCCCCACGAACAGTAACGAGCAAAGACAGAACAGCCACCAGGCCTGCATCATGAATGGGATACCCCATCGATCCGTAATGACGCGAGCGTTGCCGATCAGCGGGAAGTCGAAGGCAAAGACGACCGCCCCCACGGCGAAGCCGCAGACCAGCGTGGTAAGCGCGGCCCTGCCCGTACCCCGCTTCCAGAAGACGCCCCAGAGAAACACGGTGGTAATCGGCGGCGCGAGGCAGGCAATCATCTGATTGATGCCGGCGAAGATGCTCTCGAACTTGCCGCCTTGCGTCGACCAGATCATCGCCAGAACCATGACCAGGCACGCCGTGACCCGGCCGACCAGGACCAGCGTCCGGTCGGAGGTGCTCGGGCGAAGGCGTTGAACGATGTCGATGCTGACGAGGGTGCTGGCGCTGTTCAGCGCCCCGGCGATGGTGCTCATCAGCGCCGCCAACAAGCCCGCGGCCACCAGACCCTTCAGGCCAACGGGAACAAGCTCATTGACCAGCACGGGCAGCGTCTGGTTGGGCTGGCTTCCGATTCGCTCCCGGAACAGGACATAGCCGAGTACGCCGGGCAAGACCATGAAGAAGACGGGCAGGATCTTGATGAAGCCGGCGAAAATCGGCCCGAGTTGGGCGTCGCGCTCGGTCTTCGCCCCGAGCACGCGCTGGACGATCGTCTGATCGGCGCACCAATACCAGATGCCCAGCACCGGATATCCGAGCACGACCGCATACCATGCGAGTCCCCCGCCCCGATGGACCATGCTCAGTTGCTCGGGTTTGACCGCGGACTTGAGTTGGGCGTAGCTGTGAATGCCGTGCTCCGGGAGCCCCAGAACGGCCAGCACCGTGACCAGCACCGCGCCGAACAGGAGAATGACCGTCTGGATCGATTCGGTTATGACGACGGCCATCAGGCCGCCCAACACGGTGTAGGCGGCGGTCAACACGGACACGATGACGATCGACGCCACCATGCTGACTCCGAAGAACTGCTCGAACACGACGGCTCCCGCGTAAAGGCTCATGCCGATGTGGATGAAGAGCGCCCCCACGATGGCCATGAACGCCAGGAATGCCCGAGACGCCGCGCCGTACCGTTTCTCCAGATACTCCGGAAGCGTGGAGACCCGGTTGTGAAAGTAGAAGGGCGCAAAGACCAGTCCGAGCAGAATGAGGCAGAACGCGGCCATCCATTCGAAATTGCCGAAGACCAGTCCCGCGTCGTATCCCGCCGCCGCCAGACCCACCAGATGAACAGTGGAGATGTTGGTGGCGAACAGGGCCAAACCGATCATGCCCCAACCGAGGGACCGACCGGCCAGGAAGTACTCGCTGCCACTGGACACATGGCGGCGCCCCACCACGATCCCGATGGCCACAATGCCGACCAGGTACAGAACGATAACCGCAAGGTCAATGCGGCCGATGTTCAGCAAAGTCGGTTCCCTTCTCGAACCCGGGCCGGCACCGCGGACGGCCCCGTGCGGTTCGTCACCGGCGATAGCCCAGTGGCGCGCCGCCGTCGGGGCATATCACCTGCCCCGTAATGAAAGAGGCCTCATCCGAGGCGAGGAAGGCGCAGACCTCGCCGATCTCCTCGATGGTCGCCATCCTGCCCAGCGGGTGCCACGAGTCCACCATCTTCAGGGCGGCCTGTGGGTCGTACTGAGTGTTGGCCCATTCCTGCATAAGCGGCGTCATCACCCCCGCCGGGCAAACGGCATTGACTCGAACGCCCTCGGGCGCCAGGTCCAGGGCCAGCGCCCGGGTCAGGCCGATCTGTCCGGCCTTCGTCGACACGTAGCTCGGGGCGGCGGCCTGCCCGATCAGGGCGACCTCGCTGGACATGTTGATGATATTCCCGCGGGTCTTGCGAAGATGCGGCACGGCGAACTTGCAGCCCATGAACGTGCTCGTCAGGTTCAGACGGAGGAGTCGCTCATAGTCGGCGACGCTCGTCTGTTCGATCGTCATCGTCGGCGGATGCCAACCCGCGTTATTGACGATGCAGTCGAGCCGGCCGAACCGTTCCGCGGTCCCGTCGATGAGCAGCCGCATGTCCGATTCGCTGGTTACATCGCATCGAACGAACGTCGCGGTGTGCCCCTGGCGGACCAATTCCGCTTCGGCAGCCTTGCCGTCCTGTTCGCCGCGGGAAGCAATGACGACCGAGCAGCCATGCCCGGCAAACACCTTCGCACAGCCGAATCCGATCCCCTTGGAGCCACCCGTGATAATGGCCACTCTGCCTCGTAGTTTCATGGCTGCCTCTCCAGGTGATACCATCGAACCGCATTGTTGCCGAAGATGTCCTTCTGCTCGGCTTCGCTGAGAGCGGCCAGATTCTCCGTCAAGGCCCCGACCACCCGCTCATAGCTGCCGGCCAACAGACAGACCGGCCAATCACTTCCAAACAGGACTCGCTGCGTCCCGAAGCACTCGATCACATGCCGGATGTAACGAGCAAGATCCTGAGGAGTCCATCGCTGCCAATCAGCCTCGGTAATCATGCCGGAGAGTTTGCAGGCGACGTTAGGACATCGCGACAAAGCGGCGATGCCGCCGGCCCAGTCATCCCAACCGTGTTTCGCGATGTTCGGCTTGGCGATGTGATCGACGATCAAGGGAAGATCGGGAAACCGCTTGGCCACCTCGAGCGAGGCGGCCAGGTGCGCCGGGCGAATCAACAGGTCATACGGGAGGCCTCGGGCGGCCAGACGGCCCAGCCCGTGCTGCACGTCGGAACGGAGCAGCCAGTTCGGGTCGGCCTCGTCGTGCACCTGATGCCGGATGCCAACCAGCCTGCCGCGGGCGCATAGTTCATCGACCGCCGCGCCCGCGGCCGGATCGGTCAGATCCACCCAACCTACGACGCCGGCGATGAACGGATGCCGGGCCGACAGATCGAGAAACCAGCGTGTCTCCTCCAGCGAGCCGATGGTCTGTACGAGAACGGTGCGGTCGATCCGGTTCCGAACCAGCAACGGTTTCAGGTCCTCGGGTCCGTAGTCGCGATGCAGCACGCCAAGCTCGGGACTCATCCAGACATAGTCATAGCGCCCGATCCGCCAAAAATGATGATGTGCGTCGATTCGCATGGTCGCCCTGTCGGCCGGTCGGGGCGCCGTTTCCCGCGGCACGCGGCCCGGATGCGGCGCAGAGACACGCGCCGCCGACGGCTGATGTCCGCCCGACTTGCGAGTATGCTATCATAAGTCCGTCGTTTGCCAACCGCGATTGGAATCGCATGAACGACCGACGAAAAGAAGAACGAGCAAGGGTTCGACATGGCCGGAGATTCGACATGCGCACGATGATTGCACCGCTCTGTAGTTGCGCCCTGTTGCAGACGGTATCCCTGAGTGTCATTGCTCAAGCCGCCGAGAGATCGACGTCTCGGCAGCTTCTCGTCAAGTCAAAGGACAATCGGCCGGTCGTCACGGGCTTCGTCAGCTATATCAGCAATCGCGAGCCGATCCTCATGCACTGCTATGGATGGGAGGACTACTCGGACGGATACGACGACTACGCGACTCAGATCAGTCGCGACAACGGTCGCACCTGGACCGAACCTGTCGTCAAGTGGAAGTCCTTCAAGACGCCGGAGGGCAGGGTCCGCTACGGTGAACCGGCCGCGTACTGGGATCCGCACATGGAGAAACTGCTGGTGCTCATCGACAAGACGCTCTACCCGAAGGACACGCTTACCCACCAGACGAAGTTCCAGGTGGCAGAGTACCTCTACGACCCCAAGACCGACCGATGGTCCGACGAGCGGCTGCTCGACCTGGGATCGAAATCGATTGCCGTGAGCTTCTCATTTCCCATCAAGACCACCCGTGGCACGATCCTGGTGCCCGGCTGTCGAGCGAAGCTCGATACCGCGGGCAATATCCTCGTCGATCCGCGCTCGCACACGCCGGTCTACGAGCCGATCACGATCATCGGCCGCCCCGGCAATGACGGGGCGATCGCCTGGAGCCTGGGCAACCCCGTTGAGGTGGATCCGTCGGTGACGACCCGAGGGATGGACGAGAATACCCTCGCCGAGCTTGGCGACGGACGAGTGGCCATGCTGATTCGTGCCAGCAACGCCGGGGCGCCACAAATACCCGGATACAAGTGGCTCGCCTTCTCCCGCGACGAGGGAATGAATTGGACCAAGCCGGTGCCCATGCCGGCCACGGGCGGAGCCCCCATCCAGTCGGGAGCGAACGGCTCGGCCTTCTTCCGATCGATCAAAAACGGCAAGCTCTACTGGATCGGCAATTTGTGCCGCGACGGCGAGCGGCCTAACGGCAACATGCCGCGTCACACGTTGATGCTGGTGGAGGTCCAAGAGGAACCGTTCGCGTTCAAACGAGAGTCGATCTTTCACATCGACGAACCGGACTCGGGCGACACGAAGGCAATGCAGTTGTCCAACTTCCGCTTCTACCAGGACCGCGAAACGGGCGACCTGATCGTCTACATGAACCGTTACGGGGCCAAGGGCCTCGATTGGCGCAAGTCGGACTACTATCGATACCGGGTGAGCATCCAATAGGTGAGCCCGTTGTTTTCTTTGTGCCTCCGCGCTACACTCTTCGAGAGGCAGTTCGAGCCGCCCATAAGCCTCATGAGAGGGGTTAATGACTCCTCAATAATGTGATTGGTTGGTGCACGAAAGGCATACACACAATGGCTTCATCACGCGTGGCAATCCTGAAAACATCGCCGCAGACCGTCCTGGCCGACTACCACACGCTTATGAACTTGGCCGGCTACCGTGAGGTGATCGACCCGAATGCCGAAACCGCGCTGAAGGTCAATATCAGTTGGCATTACTTCTTCCCGGCCTGCTCGACGGTGCCTTGGCAGCTCGAGGGTGTCATCGCTGCCATGCTCAAGGACGGATACTCCCGCGATCGCATCCACACCTGCCACAATCGAACGGTCGTGGTCAGCGCCAAGAAGGGCGAAATTGCCAACAAGCAGCTCCCGGTCGGTGAGAAGTACGGCCTGAAGAACGTGCATCTTTATGAGGACCCGGAATGGATCAACGTTCGCGACGCCGTCGGCGATTTGACCAAGGAGTTCCTCTGCCTGAATGATGTCTATCCGAGAGGATTCAGCATTCCGAAACGGTTCATCGGCGAGAACATCATCCATCTGCCCACCGTCAAGACGCACGTCTTCACGACGATGACCGGAGCGATGAAGAACGCCTTCGGCGGGTTGCTGAATGAACGACGGCATTGGACGCATCCGGTCATTCACGAGACGCTTGTGGACCTGCTGATGATCCAGAAGAAGATACACCGCGGGGTTTTCGCGGTCATGGACGGCACGTTCGCGGGCGACGGACCCGGGCCACGATGCATGACGCCGTACGTAAAGGATGTCATTCTCGCCTCGGCCGACCAGGTGGCCATCGACGCCCTGTCGGCCAAGCTGATGGGCTTCAATCCGATGGACATCAAGTTCATTCGTCTTGCCCACGAGCGAGGACTCGGCTGCGGCAAGGTTGAGGACATCGAAATCGTGGGCGATCCCGAATTGGCCAACGAGAACTGGAACTTTGTCGGACCGTTCAAGAAGATGACGTTCGCCAGTCGGATGCAGCATCGGATCTACTGGGGCGCGCTGAAGAAACCGCTGGAATGGTCGCTCAAGACCTGGCTCGCCCCCTGGAGCTACATCGCCAGCATCGCCTATCACGACTACCTCTGGTACCCGCTGTGGGGCAAGCCGGCGGTCGAGAAGGCACTCTCGTCGTCGTGGGGTCAGTTGTTCCGGAATTACGAGAGGCTTCAGCCCAACGAGTCCGGTTGGCCGAAGGTCACGGTCTGAGCGCCTCGATCTGGACCCCGTCGCATCGCTCCGTTATCTTCTTCTCCGAGTCGGATGGTGCGAGGTGGTGGACGCTCGAGCTGCATGGAACCCGATGGGCGACGTGTGGGTGCTCCCCGTAACGGACTGGTGTTGCAGAACAAGTGAGACCGACACTCAGCGAAAGGCGAACCGATGCCGCGATACTATGTTGCGCTGGCGGCGGCGTTGATATTGAACGCAACCGCGAATCTGATGATGAAGTTCGGGATGGAGCGATTCAAGGCGGCCGCGGCCGATCTACCGCCGGGGATATGGCCCATGTTGACGGCCCTGCTGACGAACTGGGTGCTCATCGCGGGACTGGTGTGCTTTGCAACAAACGTCATCCTGTACACGTACGCACTGAAATTCTTCCCCATCAGTGTGGCCTATCCGATCATGGTAACCTTGGGATTCGCGATCATCGTAGTGGTCGCCGGCAGCTACCTGAACGAACACCCCACGCGCGTGCAATGGGTAGGTGTGACGCTGATCCTTGTGGGTGTGTGGTTGGTGGCCAGCCAAGTTCGAAGCGAACCGACCAACCCCAAACCCAGCCCGGCGATAACGAAGAAAGCGTAGCACGCTTGCGGGTCGCAGGACGGTCGGGCAGGCGCCGGCGTCGCCGGATGCAGCAACGTGAGGGGGCGGGGTCGTAGTCTTTGCCCTCCCCTTCCGGCATCTATTCCCGCCGCTCACTTTCCTCTTCTTCGCGACTGTCATCCGCTTCTGCCGGCTCAACGATGGGAATTGGATTGGGAAACCCTTTCTTCTCGCAGATGGCATCGACCACGTCATCAAAGGCTTGGATCTTGAAGCTATCGAGCTTCAGTTTGCGCTGGGATTGATTGTCCTGATAGAACAGCGTCAGCCAGCCCTTGGCATGGTACTGGCCGGAATCCAATGACGTCATCGCCTCCCAGGGAATCGTTCGGCGGTTGTACGTCAGACCGCTGTCATCGACGATGACGCGCGTCCGCCAGATCATGACGAAGAACACCGCCCCCAGCAGCGATAGGATCGTGCATGCGACGAAGAAGAACTTCTGTTGTTTGATTGAATCCTCGCGGTAGTCCGCCGGAGTCTGCTCCCAACTGGCGGAAATCACGTTCCCCAAGACAGGGTCCTTGGTCTTCTCGACCTCCAATTCGAGTCGGCCATATTGCCCGACATAGTGCCAATACTCGTTCTCCTCTTTGACGCCCGGCCTGATGAGGAGAGGATTGCCCAACTCATTCAGAACCTCGGCTTTCGCCATTCCCCCTCGGTACTTCTTCCTCGGTATCACCGGATCGGCATAATCGAGTTTGGGATGCGGCTTGGGCAAGTGTTCGAGCTTCAGGTCGGATTGAAAGATCTCCATCGACTTTCGGGGATAGCGGTACCAGCCGTCGATGGCGAACCACACGGCGAAAACAGCCAGCGCCAAGGCAATGATTCCGCAGCGCGCCAGGCGCTCATTGGTTGTCCCGGTTTCAACTCGCATGCAATCCGACCTCCTCAGTTGAGCTCGCGACCCCTTCCGTCGGGGAAGTCTCTTATTATCCTTTCAGCGCCGGTTACTGTTTGCAAGAGCATTGCCGGAACCGGTTGAGGCGAACCGAACCCTCCGGCACCCAAGCTTCGATTCACGGGGGGTCGGCGACCCGGTTGTTATGGAACAGGTGGTTGCCTATAATTGTTGAATATGTCGTCTTTGGCGAGGATCATGCCCATTTCGAATTGGCCGCGTTTCGGAGCCGCATTCCTCGCCTTCGGCTTTGCCTACAAGTCGTTACACGCGGATGTCGCCGCCTGGTGGGATTCACGATGGCCGTGGCGGCGGCTGGTGTTGGTCTCCACACCGCGCAGTGCCCTGCCCGGATCTGACGCCGCCTGGGCGGAGATCTTCACCCACGGGGCTGCGAAGCCCGATGCGTCGGATGTCCGCGTTGTCACCGCCGACGGCCAAGTCGTCAAGTTCTTCGTGATGCAGTCGGGTCCCGATGATCGCGCCCGCGTGTGTTTCTCACTCACGGGTCGCGCAAACAAGTACTTCCTCTACTACGGGAATGCCCAAGCCATCCCCGTGGAGAGCGACTGGCGCCCCGAACGAGGCGTCCTCTTGGAGGGTTGGCCCTACAAGGGAGGAGCGATCTCGTCGTTTGCCCAGACGCAACAGACGTTTCAGAACGCGGGCCCCCTTGCGGGGCGTGCCTTCGTCCCCAACGTGTTCTTGGGAGTCAACCCCTTCGGCCCCTCCGTCGACTACTGCCACCGATACACCGGGTGGCTGGTGTGCGAGCAATCGGGAAGCCATGTGTTCGCGACGACGAGCAAGGATGCCTCGTTCCTTGAGATCGACGGGAAAATGGTTGTTCAGTGGCCCGGCCGTCATGGTCCGACCGCCGACGCCCGCATGACCGGACGGGTCGATCTGACCCGCGGGCTTCACAAGCTGGTTTACCACCACGTCTCGATAGGCCCCGACGGCCGTGCGGTCGCGGCGTGGCAGCCCCCGGGAGCCCCCGCGCCGACGGTGATTCCGCCCGGCGCATTTGCCCCCGTGGCCAAGGGAACCTCCGGCGATCTGGATCGGTATGGAACCCGGTTCCAGGCCGACTTTGACCTTGACGGTCCCCATGAGACGTTCTTTCGGAATCAATACACCTATCGATATACGTTCCAAGCCCGACTGAGTGAGGGCATGGGACCCGACGTTCGGTACGAGTGGGATTTCGGCGACGGTCAGACCGCAGAACGTGAGAGAGTCGAACACGTGTATCTCAGTGACGGGATCAAGACCGTGACGCTCCAGGTCCGTCTCGGCGGACGTCGATCGATCATCCGGAACCGAATACTGGTGACGCGGAATTGGAGCCGCGTTGCGGAGTCCAAGATAGAGCCGGTCGATGCGCATGCACGAATTGTGGCGGGTTACCGCTTCGCCGATCTCACCGCCGCCGATCTGCTCACGGCGTTTTGGATGCTCAAACGAACCGGTCAAGAGAAGGCCTGCCTGACCGCCGTGCAGGACCTGCCCCATCGGGTCGGCCAAGCGGAGCCGGCATCCGTCGCCGATGCGCTCTCCGAACTGCGAACGGTCCTGGTCGATGAGGCAGGGCGACCCGAGTTGGCGGTCAAGTGGTTTGAATCCGTCGAGACCCAGGCCGGCGACGTGGCGCTGAAGGCGACGGCCTGCGCCATCGCCGGTCGCATCCTTCTGGATGAGCTCGGTGATGTGGGGGGCGCGCAGGCGGCCTTCGAGCGGGCCCTGAAGCAATACGCCGACAAAACGCGAAGCCCGGCAATCCGCCAGTCGCGAATCGGCCTGGGAGATGTCTTTCTCCGAACGGGTCGGTATCGCGAGGCGGAGGAGGCCTACCTCCAAGTCGGAGCAACAACCCCCGCGCAAAAGATGAACATCCATGTGGGCAGCTATGCACGTGCGGTGGACGACTACCTACGACGCAAGGAATTCGAGGCCGCGTCCGAACAACTGGACCGCTGGGAGTTCGAGTACCCGGTGGAGAAGCTCCGCGGCTACAGCACATTGATGCGAGCGGAATTGCTCCATCTTCAGAAGCGATACCGACAGGTCGTTCGCCTGGTGGAGGGCTTCCCTCTGGTCGTGGTGGAGGGAAGAAGAGCCGAGGATCCGGTCGATGTGATCTACCTGACGACGCCACCGGACAGACTGCCGGACAGCTACACGGTGCGGCCGGCCGCGGGCGGCGATCGTCCCGGTTTCGGTACGGCGTTTCCGCCGAATCCGTACGGCATGGAAATGGGATTGCTGGCGGTTGATGCGCACGTCCAACTCAAACAGCGCGATCAGGCCCGGGAGGCGCTTCGGATGCTGATTCAGCTTTACCCCGACAGCCCGCTGCTGGATCGGGCCAAGGAGCGGCTCAAGGAACTCGGCGGAACCGGCGGGTCCGCCTCATCCCAGGGAGGCAGGCGATGAGTCCGTATCCCCAGAAACGAAATCGTGTTCTTGTGTCGCTTACCCTGGCGGGGCTCGCCCTTGCCTGCGGTTGTGCTTCACCGGCAAGAACGCCGACCACGCGTGTGAGTGCCGTCGCGCCCGCGAAAAGGCCGGCCACGTGTGCCGTCGGCGACGCCGGTTCTGAGGTCGACCGGATTGGCGACCTCATCCGGCAGGATCCGGTTGCCTATATCGAATCGTGTCTGGATCGGTGTCGCACCATCAACGAATTCACCACGACGTTCTATCGCCAGGAGCGACTGGGAATCGTACCAACGCTTCATCCCGTCGAACGCATCTTCGTCAAGTGGCGTCGCACGCCGCTCAGCATCAAGTTTGATCTTCCCGATGAAACCAGCGAATACGCCGAGTCGGTCTACGTGGAGGGCAAGAACAAGAACGAGATCTTGGTACTGCCCAGACACGGATTGCTCGGATTGCCGCCGAATGTGATCAAGGCACCGCTTCAATGGAGTATCACGTTTCAGAAAGCGAAAAACCCCATTACGGACTTCGGACCTGAACGGATGCTCGAACGCGTGATGAAGAAGGTCGTTCTGGCCCGCAAGTACGGCGGTCCGATCATCGAATACCGAGGGATCACAAAGCTCCAACTGACCGCTCAAGTGGCTCACCACATCGAGATTGTCAATCCGCCGCAACCGGATTTTCCCCACGCGAAGGTGGATCTCTACATCGACACCCGGCTTCAGATTCCGGCCGGATCGTATTGTTGGACAAAGGACAACATGCTCGACTCGATGTATCTTTACTCCGACATGAACCTCAGGCCTCACCTGACGGACGAGGATTTCGTCATCGTCCGTCCGTTGGGCACACGACCCGCATCCAAGCCAAAGGCGTGAGCTTGCCCGCGGCCCGACAGAATCGACAGGTGAGACCGGGCAGCGACGAATCCTGCTGCGGCGCAACGCGAACGGAGCGCGCGATCACTCAGTACGATAGGGTCGACCGGCAAGATAGGACTGCTTCCTAAGATTGTACTTTGAAGCTTGGGCCGGATCGGTGGTCGAACTCAATTCGATGGCCTGCTGAATCTTCTGAACCGCCTGCTCGAAGTTGCCTGTTTCCGCGTAGGCCGCCGCCAGCGTGTCAAGGAGCATCGGATTAAGCATTCGTGTCTTTTCACAGACTCGGAGGGCATGCTGAAGGGCTTCGGAGCCGTTTCGAATGTCGTCCCTCGGACACGTAGCCAGAACCCAGGCAAGTGTGTTGACAAGGTTAATGTGATCCGGCATGTTCTTCGCGGCCTTGCGGAGGATGGCAACCGCCTCCTCGTAACGACGATTGTGCAGGAAGTTTCTGACGAGGTTCTCGTAGGGCGGAGGGTAGAAGGGGTTGCACTCAATGGCCTTGTGGAATGCCGCAAGGGCCTCGCCAATCTGGTTCTTCTGCAGAAGGGCCAGACCCCGAACGTTATGGGCGACACCATTGTTGGGATCAACGTAGATGGCACGATCCGCTGCTTCAAGAGCCTCGTTGGGCTTATTGAGCCGAACCAGTACCACGGCTAGGTTTGCCGGTGCTTCAGCATTGGTCGGATTGATCCGCAACACTTCCATGTAGCAATGGGCGGCGTCTTCGAGTTTGCCCTTGGAGGCCAGAAGATTCCCGTAGTTGAGCCACGCGATCAGGAAGTCCGGGCGATGAGCCACGGCAGACCGGTACGAAGTGACGATCATTTCATTGTCCAGTCCGGCTCGTCGGAGGGCCTCGGCCAGGTTGTAGTAGGCCACGGCTGATTGCCTGTCGACGTTGATGGCCTCGAGCCAGAGAACCACCTCATTCTCCCAATGTCGCGTTTGCCGAAATGTCAGGGGCAGACAGACGAGCGCAGCCAGTATCGGAACCACAGATTGAATGCGAAACAGTCGCCCCATCCCGTCGGCGTCCGTCCTCCGCCACCAAGCCAAGACCGCCATGCCCACCACCATCGACACGGAAAGGCTCGGCAGGTAGCTGTAGCGGTCGGCCACCAGATGAGCGCCCACCTGAATGAGCCCCAGCATCGGAAAGACCGTGATCAAGTAGCAGGCACCCGCGGCGGTCAGGCCGGGGCACCGTCTTCGAACGACGACAAGAACGACGGCAATCCCCAACACCAGCACCGAGGCGAGGATGATGCTGTCCCTCATTCCGGACAGCGATGCGGGCATCTCATACAGGGGACTCAGTCGAATAGGCAGAACCGTCTTGTAGAGATAGAAGGCCAGCCCGTAGACGGCCACGAGGATCCTTGCCCCCACGCCGTGCCTGGCGTATTCCATCATGGCGCCCGCTTCGGCCTGGCCGGCGATCGCCACCAATCCGGCCGCGAATGCCATGACGAAGAATGGAACCTTCTCGAAAAGTATCGACTCCGTTGCCGATGACTTCACCGATCCGGAGCCGAGAGCCAGTCTGCGCAAGGGGTAGACATCGAGAACGACCAGTACCAACGGGAGCGAGACGGCCGTTCCCTTTGACAGGAGGGACAATGCGTAACACGCCAACGCGGTCGCGTAATAGCCCTTGCGTCCTTCGGCCCCCACGGGAAACGTACAAAACCGCAGGTAGGCCAGCAGCGTCAAGACATAAAACAGTCCGCTCAACACGTCTCGCCGCTCCGTGATCCACGCCACCGATTCCACACGAAGCGGATGAAGTGCGAAGACCACCATGACCGCGGCAGCGGCCCAACATGTCCCCGCATCGGCCGGTTCTTCGGGGACCTTGACCGCTCCACGTCCCGCCGGTCGAAGTGGGGGGTGCAGGGCACACCGAAACAATCGCACCGCCAGGATATACACCAGCACCGCCGTCCCGGCATGCAACAGTACGTTCGTGAAGTGAAACCCTCCCGGTCGCTGGATGCCCCAAATCTGGTAGTCGATGGCGTAGCTTAACCAAGCGAGAGGCTGATACGGCCCGGTGTGTGTCGTCGTGAACATCCACGCCAAATTGGCGGGACTGAGCGAACGGATGTGCTCGTTTTCCACGACGGCGACGCGGTCATCCCACACAAACGTGCCGGACAGCGCCGGACCAAAGGCAACGAAGACCAAGATCGCGCCGAGGAGGGGCAACAACCCATAAAGTGTCCTTGGAGCAGCATCACGTGGCCTAACCGAGGGCATACTGGCCATTCCTCTCGCCTCTGACTTGAAGACTATCGTACCATACCGCTCGAATCGACTCCTAGTGCTTTTGCCGATAAGCTTGTCCGCGCCGGTAGAGATCCAGCCGCTCCTGTAACCGACCCAGTCGTTCGCTGTCCCCCTTGGACGCGGCAAGATCGGCTGCCCTCTGGGCAACAGCGACGGCCTGTTCAAACCGCCCGACTTCGGCATAAGCTGCGGCCAGCGAGTCCAGCAGGATCGGATCGTCCCCACCGGACGCTTGGCAAACCTTCTCGGCCCATGATACCGCCTCGTCTCCCCGCCGAAGATCATCCTGGGGGCACGTTGCCAGGATCCAGGCCAGATTGTTGGCGAGGGAAACCTGCAACGGTTGGGTTCTCAACCCCTCGCGCAACAGACGAATCGCCTCGTCATACCTCCCCTTGCGGACCATCGCAGTGGCAAGTTGATTGCGTGTCTCCACCCGGCTCGGGTCACGATGGAGCACCATCTGCCATGCTTCGATCGCCTTCTCGGCGTTGCCTTGTCGACTCAACACAAGTCCCAGGTTCTCCCGGGCCATCAGATGATGGGGGTTCATCGACAAGACCGTTTCATACTGCCGAACCGCTTCATCCAACTGGTTGTTGTCGGCCAGGACATTAGCAAGATTAAACGCAATCTCCGGCATGTCCGGAGCCGCTTGCCGGGCACGGCGAAGATGCTCAATCGCACGGGCGAAGTCGCCTCGAGAAGCATATGCCATCGCCAGGTTGTTCTCGGCCTCTGCCCAGCCGGGACGGACCCTGAGGGCCGTCTCGTAATGGTTGATCGCCTCATCCGGTCTGCCCTGTCTCGCCAGGAGAATCGCCAGATCGTTGTGGGCCTCGGCGGACGTGGGCAAGATCGAAAGCGCCGCGTTCAAGTGAACGACGGCCTCCGCGTCGCGCCCCAGCCGCGACAGGGCAACGGCCAGGTTGTATTCGTTGTTGTAGCGCAGGTTTGCGGGTTCCTCGAATCCCGTCGCACGGTTCACAGGACCCAACAAAACCCCCATCAAGCCCGCCACGACAACGGCAATCGCCCATCCGACGCGAGCCCTCCCGGTGAAGAGCCGAATCGCCGCCCACGCAGCGGAAACCACCAGCACGGGGACCGCCGGGAAGCGATACCGCGGGCTGTACTGAAACACTACAACCACAAACATGGGGATCGCGAGAAACAACAGTTCCGGGGCGAACCGAATCGGGTGACGAACGACAGCGGCCATTCCGACCAGACCCAGTCCGATCAACCAAGCCGTGGGAACAGGCGCAAGCCACAGCCCGCGAGCGATGCCGACGTCGCGCTCCCACGAGGGTTGATGCACATCGCCGTAGTAGCGTCCGGAAAGAAACCAGTAGCCGCGTCTGAGAAACAGGCGAACGGCCCGGAAGGGATCCTCTCGCCAGTAGGCCAACGCCTGGTCTCGAAAGAAGCGATCGACGTCACGCCACCGCACGGGCCGGCCGGTAGCCTGTTGGTAAACTCGGGCGGCATCCGAGAACAGGCGGTCCCGTCCCCCGCTCACGCCGGGAATAGGAATATACGTTCCTATCGCGCCGGGCCCGTTGCCCTGACGCAACGTGATTCCCGGACAGGCGGTGATGGGAATGAACTCATGACAGACGCGCCAGTTGTGCCACGTTGCCGGGGCAATGACCAATACGGCCAACACGGACGCGCCGACTGTTTGAAGACCCGCGGTTCGCCATGCCATGAATCCCGCGTTGCGTGTCGGATGAGAAGATCCCTGACGCATTCGGTCAGGTCGTTCGCCGGCCCCGTGTTCCCTCCGCGTCATGATCATCCAAACGGGCAGCACGAGCATCAACAACAGCATCGGCGGATTGGCCAGGCAGTTCAGCCCGAGAGCCAAACCGATCAAGGCGCAGCCCCACCATGCGGGTCTTCGCTGCCACTCAACCGCCGTCACCCAGAGAATGACCACCAGGAAGGCCTGCAGTGTGCTGTTGAGAATCCGTGTCGTGTAGAACGCGGGTTCATCGAGGACCAAATACATCAGCGCCGCGACCACGCCCACCGCAGCGCCGGCCCGTCGACGGCCAACCCAGGCCAACACAAGGGCCGTGAACAGATCCAGAGTGACCTGAGCCCCATACACGGCAAGCAGCCCGCCGCCCATGAATCGAAGGAGTCCAAGCAAATAAGGATACAGCGGCGCGGAGACGTAAGGGGTCGATCCGATCCACTCGCCTCCGGCTATTCGGCCGGCCCACTCCCAATAGACCGCGCCGTCGGTCACTGGGGCTTGCGAGAACGGATTGTGCCGAACATGATCAACAAGAATAGCCACTCGAAGCCCCGCACCGACTGCAAGTGCCGCCAGTATCGCCGGCCGGAACCAGCGACGGTCGGCCGAAGCGGAGCATGTCGGAGACCCCTTGCCGTGGATGCCCTTGGCGGTGTCCATCATCGTGAGTATTGTAGCGCGTTTGTTGCCGAAAGTATCGCGCCTCCTCCGTTCCGGTGAGGTACGAACCTTCATGTCGTGGCCGTGGAAGACATTCCAATTGCCTCGGGGCGAGTCACCGATCATATTACCCACATCGCCTCTCGGACAGGAGTACGTCCCATGCTTGAGACCTACGATCTGACCGCAAAACTCGACAAAGCGGCATACAAGACGCAGATTGAACAACTCGTGCTGGAACTGGGCGTCCTGCAACGACAGGCGAGAGAGGCCATGCTGCCCGTAGTGGTGGTCTTTGAAGGCTGGGATGCGGCGGGGAAAGGCGATTCGATCGCTCAACTAGCCGCAGGTCTGGATACGCGCGGCTTTGATGTCTACCGAATGGGACCGCCCACCGAGGAAGAACGCCTGACGCCCTTCCTGCGACGCTACTGGTTACGGCTGCCGGCTCGAGGACGGATCACTGTCTTCGACAGTTCCTGGTACCGACGAGTCCTCAACGACCGTGCCGAGGGCTTGTGCTCGTCGAAGGAATGGGAGGCGGCTTATCATGAGATCAACGAATTCGAACGCCAATTGACCGATGACGGCACGCTGATCGTCAAGTTCTGGCTGCACATCTCAAAGAAGGAACAGAGGCGGCGTTTCCGAAAATACGAGAAGGACCCCCACGAGAGCTGGCGGGCCGGAAAGGCGGAGTGGCGCCGCCATCGACGCTATGACGAAATGGCCCTGCTGGTTGACGAGATGTTGGCACGCACGAGCCCGAGCAACGCGCCGTGGACCGTCGTGGAATCGACGGACAGACGGTACCGACGCGTCAAAGTGGTGCAGACGTTGTGCCAGAGCATCCGTCAGTCGTTGGCCGAACGTCCACCCGTATCCGACAAGGCCTCCCCTACGTCCCCGGAACCGTCGACGCAGCCCAGCGACGCGCCCTCCATACTCGATCGCGTGGACCTCAGCCTGAGCCTTGAACAGAAGGAGTATGACGAGCAATTGGAAGACCTGCAGGATCGTCTTCGAGATCTGGAATTCGAGTGTTACAAGCACCGCATGGGAGTCATCGTAGCCTACGAAGGGTGGGACGCCGCCGGAAAAGGCGGAAACATACGCCGGGTCACGCGACCGCTCGACCCCCGAGGCTACACGGTCGTCCCCGTGTCGGGCCCATCCAAAGAGGAGGCGACTCACCACTATCTGTGGCGGTTCTGGAAGCACATTCCCAAGGCCGGCCACATCGCGATCTTCGATCGCACATGGTATGGCCGCGTGCTCGTCGAACGTATCGAGGGGTTCTGCTCTCGACAGGAGTGGCAACGAGCCTATCATGAGATCAACGAATTCGAACGGTCGCTGACAAATGCGGGATGGGTTATTGTCAAGTTCTGGCTGCACATCAGCCCGGATGAGCAGCTCCGTCGATTCGAACAGCGAAAGACGAGCCCCTACAAATCATACAAGCTGACCGACGAAGACTGGCGAAACCGCGAAAAGTGGGATGCCTATCGTCAGGCCGTCTCCGACATGATCCGGCGAACCAGCACCCTCCATGCGCCCTGGACGATTGTCGAGAGCAACTGCAAATACTATGCTCGAATCAAGTCGCTCAAGACGATCATCGCGGCCATCGAAAAGGGACTCGACGACAGGAAGTAGGATGCCGACGAAGCAAGCACCAGCGACGGTCGAGGTTGTGGTGTCTCACGCCCGCATGGCTTCTCGTCCCGTGTACCGGCCGCCGCGGCAATACCGCTCCCTCGTGGGAGCAGCCTCCGGACTGGCATGGCTCGCCGCTGCGGCTTTCGCGGCACCCGATGATCTCCGGGGAACGCCGTATGAAGGATTCAAGGATGGCGACGATCCGCGCATCCTTCGTCCCTCGTTGGGCCTTCCCGCCATCCTTCGACCCGGCGATGTGTTGCCTGTTCTGATCGGATCGAGAAGCCCGGTCTCAGCGGATCAATGCCGGGTCGTTCTGACGCGATGCGATCTCGCAATCCGGTGTCCCATTCAACGGGTCCGAAAGACGGCGACTCCTTCCGATACGTACCTCGGCGAGGTGGCTATTCCGAGAGACGTCCCCCACCCTCTCCTGTACGACTTGCAGCTTCATGTCGGAGGTCGCATGTCGTGTCGGTCGAACGCGGTTCGCGTCGTGCCGGAATTCACCGAAGAGATGCTCATCGTCCAAATCACGGATACAGAGATCAACGATAAGGATCCCGGTCCGAGCGAGCGACTGGCAGGCGTCGTTCGCGAAATCAATCTGATGGGGGCCGACTGCGTTATCGCCACGGGTGACCTCACGTACGACGGCACACCCCGCCAGTTCGACCTGCTCGTGGATATCCTGCGGAAGCTGGACGTACCGGTCTTCACCCAAATCGGCAACGCCGACCATCACGGCGATGAATCGGCCTACTTCAAGAAGGTAAACGCCTTTCGGGACTACTCGGTCGACGTCGGTCCAATCCACCTGACAGCCTTCGACAGCGGCACGAACTACAAAGTCAGCCCCGGGTCCTACAACGTCGTCACGGATAATCAGGGCACCGGTCTGACGGACGGGCAGATAGCCTGGTTTGAGAAGGACCTGGGGGCCGCGCCCGCCCATTCATTGCGGCTTGCATTCATGCACTTCCCGGTCGTCAGTCCGTTCGGCAATCGAGCCTCCATTCACTTCAACCGGGAACGGTTCATGGAGTTGTGCGAGAGACACCACGTCGCCCTCGTGCTCGGCGGACATACGCACGTGGATTCCGTCTTCGACCAACGGGAGAAGCTATACCTGTTCGGAACGGCGCCGACGACGCGGCCCTGTTACGTCCAGACGGCCACGACGACGTCGCGCGAACGCGCACCGATCTTCCCCTACGCGTATCGCCTCATCAGGGTCAAGGACCGACAGGTGATTCGATTTACCTACGACGGCGACGGCGACGGCCGACCGGACGGCGCTCGAAGCACGCCGACCGGACGGTTGGAGCTACAGTTCATCCCATCCGACACCGGCGGAACACGAGCGATCGCCGCGATCGTCAGAAACAATCTACGAGAGGCCTTCAACAACGCAACCGTCGTCTTCCACGTTCCGGACAGGTTCCACCACGGCTATCGGATCGAAGGCGGCGAACTCGTGTGCTCCGTCCCGGACGGCTCCTTCACACGGGTCATCGTCCGAACATCGGTCTTGCCATTGAGCCAATCCACCGTCCGACTCGTTCGGAGGTAAGATCGATTCGCGACCGTCCCGCGCGTGTCTCGATGTCGCGATTTCCGTTGCCGGGATTTCGCAGAAACCCACCGAAGCGGCCTTCCACAGGGGTGCGGCGTTCATCAGGATCTTCGCTCCCTGGAAGATCACCGTGAAGCACTTGCATGAGCGTCATTGCACCCCTACGGGGCGCCTCGGACTGAACCGTCGGCGACGGCGATTGGTCGGTGTCTGCTGCGCCGTTGCCCCCATCGCCGGCCCCTATCCCTGCGGTTCCATCCGGCTCATGACCTCTTCGGGGATGTCAAAGTTGCTGTAGACGGTCTGGATGTCGTCGTGCTCTTCCAACTCTTCGATGAACGAAAGGAGCCGCTGTCCGGTCTCGGCATCCACGGTGATGTTGGCGATCGGCATCATCGTGATGTCGGCGACATCGGGCTTGATGCCGGCCTGCGTCAAGGCCGACTTAAGCTCCTCAAACCGTACCGGGTCGCACGTAATCTCCCACGTGTTGCCGTCGAGGCGGTAGTCACCGTCACCCGCGACGGCCAGTTCCATCACGCGATCCTCATCAGCCACCTCGGAACTGAAGGCGAACATCCCCTTTCGCATGAACTGATACGCGACGCAGTTGGTCGGACCGAGGCTCCCGCCGACCCGTTCAAAGATCTTGCGAACCTCCCCGGCCGTTCGGTTCCGGTTGTCGGTGAGGGCTTGCGCCATCACGGCCACCCCCTTGGGACCATAGCCCTCGTAGAGGACGTCCTCGAAGGTGGTCCCTTCCAATCCGCCGCTGCCGCGCTTGATGGCCTTCTCGATGGTATCGCGCGGCATGTTGGCCTCTTTGGCCTTGTCGATCGCATACCGCAATGCAAGGTTCTGATCCGGATCGCCACCGCCCGTCTTGGCGGCCACGATGATCCGACGAGAGAGCTTGCTCCACAGCCGACCGCGACGACTGTCGACGACGGCCTTCTTGTGCTTGATTCTCGCCCAATGGGAATGCCCTGCCACTGCACGCTCCTCCCACGATACGTCTCGGCTAGCGACTCCCAGGCGCCGACGCCGGCCCGCCCTGCGCGGCACGGCTCGTCGCGGCCGTTGTCCCCACGACCTCCGCCACCGCGGGGATGCCGCCCCGCTCCAATTCGCTCAGCTTCGCCCGAACCCGCGGCAGCGTCTGCGGATCCGAAGGCTCCTTGCCCTCGGCTTGCTCTTTCAGAGAGAGTTCGACGGCCTTCCTCCAAGTCTTCGCCGCCGACGCCTTGTTTCCCAATCGCCAGAACACGTCGCCCAGATGATCATGGATCACGGCGTCCTGCCCCCCCTGCGCCCGTACGGCCTTACTGAGGTACCGCTCCGCCGATTGGAAGTCGCCCTTCTTGTAGAACACCCATCCCAGGCTGTCCATGTACGCCGCGCTGCGCGGCTCCTCGCCCAAAGCGAAGCGCAGCATTCGTTCGGCTTCGTCGAGATGGCGCCCCGCGTCGGCCCACGTGTACCCCAGATCATTGTTGATGGTGGGGTCCTTGGGTTGCTTGGCGTAAATCTTCACCATCTCTTTCTCGGCAAGGTCCTGTCGCCCGATTCGATGGTACACCGGCACCAGCAGCATCCGGCTGTAGGCCAGTCGGGCCTGCTCATCCTTATGCCGCGAGACAATCTGCTGTGCACGACGCTCGGCCTGATCGAATCGCTTCGCGGACGTTAGGATGTCGATCTCAAGAATGTCCGCCTGGTCGGTTCGATCGCCCGGCGGCACCTCCGCCAAAACCGCCAGGGCTCGGTCGTATTGAGTCGCCTTCTGGTAACTCTGCGCCAGCATCAGCCGATAGGTCTGGGTCTGTTTGCCGCTCGCCAGAATACTCCGCACAAGTTCGATGGCATCCGCGTGGCGTTTGGCGCCGGTCAGGGCAAACCACATCTGTCCCATCAGCCACCGATTCGACGGATCGGCTTCCATCCAGCCCGCCAACGTCTCCAACGCCCGGTCGTATTGCTTGGCGGCCATGTAGGCCGAAATCAGCAGCCCTCGGGACGCTTGGCGCGGATCTCCCGTACCGGGACGTCCCACCAGATCCGCCGCCGCGTCCGGTTTCTCATCGCCTTCGTCTTCCTCGTCCTCGGGCTCGTCGTCCGCCGCATCCTTCCGTTTGTCCGGAGGCGCCGGGGGAGCAGTCGCCACCCACTGCTTGGCCAACTGAATCGCGCGGTCGTGCCTGCCCGATTCCTGGAGCGACTCGATAAGGACGCGGCGAGCCATGACACTGGCCGGATCCTCCTTGAGCCATGCCTCGGCGACCGCGGCCGCCCGGTCGTGCTCGCCTGCCGCCGTGTAAGCACCGATCAAACGAATCTGGTATACTCGACGTCGTTGCGCATCGGTCGCCTCTTTCAGCAGACTCTCCATCACCCCAAACGCCTTGGCATAGTCCTGAAGATCCAAATGGATCTCCGACATCGCCAACAGCCATGCCTCGCGATTCGGATGCTCGCGCAACAGCCCGGAAATCACCTTGCCCGCCCCGTCGAAGTCGAGTCGCTTCCGGCACAATTCGGCCATGAGGAATCGGGCATTCTGATGGCCGGGAGCCGTTTTCAGGATTTCATCCACCTGCTCCGAGGCCTTGTCGTAGTCCTTGGTGGCGTAAAAACTGGTCGCCAGATCGTAGCGTGTCTCCACCTCTTTCGGGGCTTCATTCAACAAATCGCCCAGAAGCTTGCGGTAACGGGCCATCTCGCCGCGCGAGGCCATGATCGCCAGACATCGTCCGATGGCCGGTCCGCTGCCCCCCGCCCTACGGAATCGTTCAAGTTCATCGCGAGCCTGATTGTGCTCCCCTTGCGACAAGAGCAGACGGATCAACCGCTCGCCGGCGTGGTCGTTGCCCGGCGAAATCCTCAGGGCATTCTGATACTCTCTCTGTGCCTTGTTGCGATGGCCGACGCGTTCATAGACCTCGCCGAGCGACACCATGGCAAGAACGCTCTTAGGATCCTCCTTGATGACCTCCCGATAGGCCGACTCGGCCAAGTCGATCTTGTCCAAACCGTCGTACCCGCGAGCCAGAACGTACGTCAATGCGGCACTTTTCTGGCCCGCATCGGCCGCCCGTTTCACGACGTCGATTGCCTCCTGCCATCGAAACCGATCGAGGTGCAACCGCCCGAGAGACAGGTAGGCCGGCTGGAAGTCCGGCCGTATGTCGATGGCGCGGTTCAGACACCGCGCGGCCAACTCCTGGCGATCGGCTCCATAGGCGAGCACCCCGATCACATAACTCAGGGCATAGTTCTTCGGATCGCCGGAAAGAAGGGTTTCGGCTCGGGCCGCGACCTCCTCGACGGTCTTGGTCCGGCCGGCAAAATGCGCCACCACTCGGAGGGCGCGAATGTGGGCCTCCGGATCCGCGGTCACGGCTTCGGACAGGACGTGCAACGCCTCGGAGAATCGTCCCTGCGATTCCAACAGCAGCGCCAACCTCTCATACGTCACCGCCAGTTTCGGATGCTCCTTGATCAATCGACGCAAAAGGCGCTCGGCCTCACCTTTCTGACCCAGTGCGACCAGTGTCTCGGCCAGCAGCACACCGAGGTCGCTCCGATCCGGATGCTCGGCGATCAGGCGCTGAAGCTCGGCCGCCAGCTCCCGCGGCCGCCCCATGTCCTTGTAAATCCACCCCATCAGCTCAACACCCGCCTGGCTCTGGTTGGTTGTCAACGCCAAACCGCGGGCGATCTTCAACGCCTCGTCCCGCGCGCCCGATCGGGAAAGCGCCTGGGCATACCGTGCTTTGATCTGCAGATCGTTCGGATCGTCCTTCAGCGCGAGCGAAAAGGCCTCGGCCGCCTGGGCATATCGGTGCAGTCCGAGTGCCGCCTGGCCGATCAGCACGGCCGGCCTCGCCCGCCGCGATCGAACCAATGTGAACAGCTCTCGGTTCTGCCAGAAGGAACCACGAGGGTCCGCAATGGCCTTCTCGAAGGCTTCAAGCTGCTCGATCGCCGCGCTCAAATAGCCCCCCGCGAAGAGTTCTTCGCCCAGGTAGTAGCGGGTCAAGATCGTCTCGGCGCGATCGGCGGCGGCATCGGAGCAGGCCAAAGCGAGCCGAAAGCGTCGGATGGCCTCGGCGGAATCCTTGCTGCCCATCGCCAACCAGCCCAACAGGTACTGACAGACGACGCTGTCGGGCCGCAACTTCGCCGCTTCCAGAAGGTGATTCCTCGCCTGTGCCAGATTGCCCGCGCGCACCGCCGCTCGACCCAAGAGCAGGTGACACTCAGGACTGCCGGGGTCATACCGAAGCGCCTTCTGAAGCTCATCGATCGCATCGGTGTTCATCCAGGCCTGGAACAACTCTCGGGCCGACAGATAGTGCTTGAGAGCCTGAGAAGGGATCTCGCGGTTGGGGTCCTCGGTGGGCACCGGCATCGTGGCCACCGGCGGGATGCTCTGGAGGGGAAGAAGGGCCCTCGACGGATCCATTCCTTGTGCTTCGGTGGGCCGTGTGTCGGCACGCGTCGAAAGCGATGTTGTCGGCGGCGGACCCTCGCGCGCACGACTCCGGGCCAACCCCCGACACCCTCCAACGCTGATGCCGAGCGCCGCGGTCGCTCCGATCAGGGCCCGCCACCACGCATTCCGCATAGTCCACCTCTACGGAATCACCTTGCTGAGCTTGTAGGTAATGATGCCCGAGGCCCCCGCCTGCTTCAGCGCCGGAACGAGTTCGCGTTCGACGCACTCCTCGACCACGACCTCGACGGCCACGTAGTCCGCATCGGCCAGCGAGGAAATCGTCGGAGACCGCTCGGCCGGCAGCAGGCGCAGGACCTCCTGCAAACGATCGCGGCCCACGTTCATCTTCAGGCCGACCTTCTCCCTCGCCTCGATGGCCCCTCGAAGCAGCAAGGCGATTGACTCGATCTTCCGGCGTTTCCAGGGATCGGCCCAGGCGGCCCGGTTCGAGATCAGGCGCGTCGTGCTCGTCATGATCGTCGCCACTTCCCGCAAGTCGTTGGCGATCAGACTCGACCCCGTCTCCGTCACGTCAACGATGCCGTCCAAGAGGCGCGCCTTGACCTCGGTGGCGCCCCAACTGAACTCGACTCGAACCTTCAGCCCCTTCTCTTCAAAGAAACGTCGGGTGACATTGACGAGCTCGCTGGCCACCAGCTTCCCCTCGAAATCCTCAACGGTCCGGATCGGCGATTCCCGCGGAACGGCCAAAACCCATCGCACAGGCCGCGACGTCGCCTTGGCATAGACCAACTCGCAGACTTCCACCACATCGCTGTCGTTTTCGCAGATCCAGTCGTGTCCGGTCAGACCCATATCCAGCACGCCGTCTTCGACGTACCGACTCATCTCCTGGGCCCGAAACATGATGCAGCGGATCTCGGGATCGTCGATGGTGGGAAAGTAACTCCTCGATCCCATGGTGATGCGAAATCCGGCACCGGCAAACAGATCCAGCGTGGAATCCGAAAGACTTCCCTTGGGAATCCCCACCCGTAACACGTTCCGCGACTCTGGCACTGCCGACTCCTTCACTTCATCTCCGATCATTCCACTCGAACAAACAAGGTCAGCGCCGCTTCGTTGCCCTCCGAGGCGCCGCCTTCTTCGATAAGGGCGAGGAGCGTCGTCCGACAACAAGACTCTTGCGAGAAGCGGAGGCAACCCGGCGCGTCGGTTTTCGAGCGGCACACGCGGCCCGGGAGGGTGGCACCGGAACCGGTTTCTTCTTCTCGACGTCCCGGACCGCCGGTTTGCCCGGCGCCCGCATGGAGGCGGCCGCCGCCGACACCGCCGCCGCTTCATCCTCCGCCTCGGGCAAAGGCCCCAGGTTGCCGACGCGCTCCTCGCTGTAGCGTCGAAGCAACTGGGTAAATGCGTAGGCCTCCGATGCGGAGATGTTGCGTTCAAGAAAGGCCTGCACTTCCGCGACGTCGCAGTCCGGATCCACCAGATTCTCGGCTCGCAGCACCCGCCACATGTTCTCATCCACCGGAACAGCATGTCCTCCCAGGCACGTGAGTATGGCGCCGGAAATCACGACAGGACTCACGCCCCGCAAACCCTCGATGAATCGCCGGATTTCCCGCTTGCTCTTGTTTTCCAGATGATCCAGGCACAGCGTGTGCTGCTTCTGATAGACCTGATTCAAAAGATGGATGATCTGCTTGGCCTTTCGGAGGGCGTGCGGAAAACCCGGACCCATGACTTCCACCAGGTCCGGCGGATGACTCACGCGCAACTCGTTCAAATCGACCATGCTGGAACGAAGCTTCTCCAGAACCTTCCGGGCCCGCGCCATGGTGGTGCCTTGATACAGGACTCCCAGCAGAAGCTGATCGATGAGGTTCACGGGCCCTTGGAGCCTTGGCGTTCCATACCGCCGTTTGAGATGGCCGTAAAGCCGCCTGACTTTTCGGGCATACTCGCTCGCGTGTTTCATGGTCGGTCCCCGGCTGAAGCGTCACTGTCGTCCGGTTCGTCCTGATTCCCCGTCTGATCGTTCGCTCCGGCGAGACTCTCGCCGTTGCGGACCGTTCGTTGATCGGCATCGGCCCCATGCAACTCCGCACTGATCTTGTCGAGCCTCTCCAGAATCTCCATTTGCTTCTTGAGGCCTCTGTCCGCAACAAACCGCAGTTGCGGGCAATGACGCGTGGTCAGCTCCGCTGCAAGCAGAGACTGGAGGTAACCACGAGCGTGCTCCAGCCCCGCCAGGGTCTTGCGCTCGTCGGTCTCCTTACCCATCACACTGACGTAGACGGTTGCGTGCATCACATCCCCGCTGACCTCGACGCGCGTCACGCTCGTGAAACGCGAGATCCGTGGGTCCGACAGCCGCCCGGCGATCGCCTCACCGACAACCTCGCGTACGATGCTCGCAACCTTCTCCGTGCGGCGTGACATGATCAGGTACGATTCCCTCTGCAGTGCCCCATGGCCCTCGGCCGACCGTTCCTACATCAGCTCCACCTGATAATCAATCAAGCTGGCGTCCCGAGACAGTCGAAGCTGGTCCACCATCTTGTGCAGGCAACTCTCCACAAAGCGCGAGTCGTTCGCCACCATGGCAATGCCCAGAACCGCGCGCTGATGACAATCCAACGCATCCACTTCGGCAACGGACACGTTGTGAGCATTGGCCAGGCGATCCTTGATGCTCTTGATCACACGACGCTTGTCCTTCAGATTGAGAGCGCCCATCACCGCCATCTCAGCCCTCAAGACACCCACGACCATTCGCGTTTGCCCTCCTCACCCCGCTCGCGGAATACCCTCACACGGCACTCGTCGCTCGGAAAGAAGGCGTCTTTCGGCTCACGACAGCTTCCGTGCAATGTCGACAATCTCGTAGCACTCGACGACGTCGCCGGCGTGAACGTCGTCGAACCCCGCGATCTTGAGCCCGCACTCGAATCCCGCTCGAACCTCGCGAACGTCGTCCTTCACGCGTTTCAAGGAACCGATCTCGCAATCGTCTCGGACGACGGCCCCGTCGCGGATCAGGCGCACGCGATGGTTTCGAGCAATGATGCCGTCCGACACGTAGCACCCGGCCACCGTGCCCACGCGCGAGATGTTGAAGACCTGCCGGACTTCCAGGCGGCCCTTGTACTCCTCGCGATGCTCCGGCTCCAACAACCCTTCGAGCGCCTTGCGGATATCATCCGTAACCTCGTATATCACGCGATAAAGGCGAACATCCACGCCCATCTCCTGCGCCATCCGGCGGGCACTCTCGTCCGCAACCACCCAGAAGCCGATGACGATCGCGTTCGACGTCGCCGCCAGCGTGACATCGCTCTCCGTAACCGCTCCGATCCCATCGAGGATGATACGCAATCGCACCTCGTTGTCGGGAAAGCGGCTCAGCTCCGCACGAAGGGTTTCCAGCTTCCCATGCGTATCGGCACGCAGAATCACGTTCAGTTCGGGTACTTCGCCCGCCTGACGCTGCTTGAACATCTCCTCCAGCGTCTTGGGCTTTGCCACCTCGGCCAGCGAGGCCGCGTGCAGCCGGTCTTGCTGCTGCTGCGCGACCTGCTTGGCTCGTCGAAGGTCGTGGACCTCGTAGAACCGGTCGCCGGTGACCGGAACGACGTCCAGTCCGCTGATCCTCACGGGCGTGCCCGGCGTGGCTTCGTTCACCTGACGGCCCCGGTCGTCGTGCAGTGCCCGCACCCGACCATGCGCCGGCCCACAGACAATGGTGCTGCCGGGTCGAAGCGTCCCTTGGATAACCAACACCGTGGCCACAATGCCCTCGCCCTTCCTCTCCTCGGCCTCAATGATCCAGCCCGTGGCGTCGGCGCCCGCGTCGGCCCGAAGCTCCAACAAGTCGGTCAATGTCGTCAGATGCTCGAGCAACTGGGGGATGCCCTCGCCCGTAATCGCCGAGGTCTTGATGACGTCGGTCTCGCCGCCCCACTCGGTCGGCGTCAAGTTCTCCTCGGCAAGTTGGCCGTAGATCCGGTTGATGTCCACACCCGGCAAATCGATCTTGTTCAGGGCGACTACGATCGGTACGTCGGCGGCGCGAGCGTGGCGAATGGCCTCGCGCGTCGTCGGCATGATCCCGTCGTCCGCCGCCACCACCAGGACAACGACATCCGTCATGGTTGCGCCGCGGCTGCGCATTGCCGTGAAGGCCTCGTGACCGGGCGTGTCGATGAAGGTGACGTCGATGTTTCCCTCGTGAATCCGGTACGCGCCGATCTGTTGCGTGATGCCGCCCGCCTCACGATCGACGAGCCTCGACTTGCGAATCGCATCCAGCAGAGACGTCTTCCCATGATCGACGTGTCCCAACAACGTGACCACCGGCGGACGCGGCACGAGCCTCGTGGGTGTCTTGGCCTCGAATTCGTCCTTCAGTTCGTCCAGGAGGCTCTTCGCTTCCCGCACGGTCAACTCGACGCCAAACTCGCCGGCCAATAGTTTGGCGGTCTCCTGATCGATCGCGTCGGTGATTCGTGCCATCTTCCCCATCGCCACCAGCTTCGGAAAGAGACGGCTGAACGCCACGCCGATCGTCGAACAGAGATCCTTCAGAATAATGGGTTCGCTCATTTCAACCTTGTCCGCTTTGGGACGAATCGTCGGCTTTGCCCCCGTCCGCGTCTCCGCCGCACGACGCCTCAGCCCACCGCGTTCGCCCGCCGCCTTGAGACGTTCTTCTCGCTCCAGAAGATCCCGGTCGCGGAACTCACGTATTCGTTCCTCCGCTTCCACGCTTTCCGTCGACCGTCTCGGATTCACGCGGTGCTTGGCCACTTTGCCCTTGGGACCCTCCTCGTCGGCCAGGATATCCTTCTTCTTGCCGCGCTTACCGCCGACCGGCGCCCGTTCCGGAGGAGGAACCGGCGGAACGAAGATCCCGCGACTACCCAAACGGGGCGGCGGCCGACGATCGGGCTCGGGCGTGCTCATTCGAATCACCTGAGGCCCCTGCAGAACCGCCGGCGCCGGCCGGGTGAGCTGCGGACCCGCCGGTACGATCTTCTCCGGCTCAACCTCGGACTTGGGTTGCGCGGGTTGTCCCGCCTCGGTCGGCGCCTCAGCCGCCACTCCCGCTCCGACGCCTTCCGTCCTCCCAACCTCGGGGGGAGGCGCTTCGACGACCGCGCACGGTTCTTCCTGCGTCGACGTGGAAACGACCTCAACGGACGGAGCGGCAGCGATCGGAACCTCTGCGTGCACGGTCGACGGAACCTCGACCGACGGAGCCGCCACGCTTTCCGAAGGAGCCTCGGCCACGGCGACAGGCGGCGCTTCGGCCACCGCCCTTTCCGGCCCGCTCTTCACGTCGCCCGGCGCGACTTCCTGGACAGCCTGTGCCGGAGGCGTTGGCGCCTCAACCTCCTCGACCGCGACGGCCGCCTTGGGCGCCCGCTTGCGGGTCGGCTTCTTGCGAACCGTCTCTAGGTTCACTCGATCGGCCTTCTCGATGACCGTCTCGTGCGACCCTTCGCTGAACCACTCCCGTATCGTGGCCTCCAGACCGGCGGACAACACGGCCATGTGGTTCTTCAATTCCAGCCCCTCGGCATGACACTTGTCCAGAATGGCCTTGCTCGTCACGCCGAGTTCCTTGGCCAGAATGTGCACTCGCATTTGCTTTGCCAAAGGCTATCCTCCGACCGAACCCTGTTCCTCTTCGACCGGACCCGGCGAAACTCACGCCGCACACATGGGCCGGCTTCGAGGGCTCAATGCCCCATCATCGACTGCTACTCACCCGCCGCATTCGTTGTAGCCTCGTCCCCGGGGGAGGCAACCGCCTCCGTTCGGCTCGTCTCGTCAATCGATGCCGCCTCCGATGACGGCGCCTCTTCCCCAGGACCCGACTCCACGACCCCCGGAACGCCGCCCGAACCGTCCGCCGCATCGGCCGAAACAGCATCCGGGCCGGCTGCTTGCTCCGCGCCGAGCTCGGACCCGGCGGGCGAGCCCGCGGCCTCACCCGCCTCGGCCTTGGCTCGCTCCGCGGCCTCCTTGGCCGCCTGCGCCTCGGCCGCGATCCGTTTGGCCTGCTCACCCGCCACGCTGACCATTCGCTCCGCCAGCTCCCGAGAAACCCCCAACACCTTGATGAGCGGGTCAACACCCACTTCCTCGACGTCGCCCAAATTGACGATACCCATCGCCAGGAGCTTGCTGAAGAAGACCTCCTCGACCCCTTCGATGGCTCGAAGTGTCTTCTCCATGTCGTCCAGACCCTTGTTGTATTCCGTCGGCGTAAGTATGTCGATGTCCCACCCCGTCAACCTCGCGGCCAGCCGAACGTTCTGTCCCCTCTTGCCGATGGCCAGCGACAGTTGATCCTCGGCCACAACAACGGTCGCCCTGTTCAGCTCGAAACAAAGCGCGGTTTCCTGAACCTCGGCGGGCTTCAACGCGTTGCCGATGAGAATCTGAGAGGACTCGTTCCACCGAACGATGTCGATCTTCTCGCCGCCCAACTCGTCCACGATGTTCTTGATCCGACTGCCTCGAACGCCGACGCAGGCCCCCACCGCGTCGACCCGGCTGTCAATGCTGCTGACCGCCACCTTGGTTCTGTAACCCGCCTCGCGAGCAAGCGCTTTGATCTCAATGACCCGTTCGCCCACCTCCGGCACCTCCAGCTCGAACAGACGTCGAATGAGGTCGGGGTGAGTCCGACTCAGGATAATCTTCACCTGATGCGGCGCTTCGCGAACCTCCAGAACCATCGCTCGCAGACGCTCGCCCGGATTGTGCGTCTCGCCGGGAATCTGCTCGCTGCGAGGCAGGAAGCCCTCGGCTCGACCCAGCGAGACGACCATGGCTCCGCCCTCAAACCGCGAGACCGTGCCCGTGACGATCTGTCCCTTCCGTTCGGCGAATTCCTCATAAATGCTGCCCCGCTCGGCCTCGCGTATCTTCTGAATCATCACCTGCTTCGCCGTCTGGGCCGCGATCCGACCGAGCGCCGCCATGTCGAAGGCCTGTCCGTTGAGTGTCGCGACGATATCCCCCGTAGAACGGTTGATACTGCACACCACCTCGTCGGTCTGTCCGCACGTCTTTCGGATCGCCGAAATGACGGCCTGTTCCAGGTCGGCGAAGACCAGTTCCTTCTCGATATTTCGCTCGCGGCAAATGCCGTCGATGATTCGCAACATGTCCGTGTTCATGCAATCAATCCTTATTCACTTGTCGCTATTTACTTGTCCGATCCCTTGTTCACTTGTCGCACAAGCATTCCATCTGGCCCTCAGGGGCACACACGCCCCCGAACTCAGCCTCGCCTCGTTGAGTGGCCTGCCGGCAGACCTCACGCCGCCACACGGCAAACAAAAAAGTGGGCTCCGGCACCCGCCCACTTTCGATCCCGTCGCGTCCAGGATGTGGACCCGTCCCCTTAACGCATCGTTATCCCCCTATCGATGCGCCTCAGCCCGCCCGCGTGACACCTCCAGTGCTGTGTCCGTCGACTACGCACTGGAGGCAGCTCCGTTACCGCTAAGGCTGACGTTCACACCCGCGTCTCCGGGTTCGAAAATGTGGACACGGCTCATGTCCAAGTGCATTGCCAGCGCCTGGCCTTCACGGATCTGGCTATGCGAATCAACGCGACAGATCAGGTGATCGTGTCTGGACGTGGACACATAAACGTCCATCTTGTCGCCCAACGGCTCCACCACGCTCACCTTCACGTGCAGCACGTTCTCTTGTCCCGCGAAACCACCGTCGTTCCGGTCCGAGAGGTTCTCCGGTCGAACGCCAAGGACGACCTCTTGACCGAGGTACCGACTCACCCGCTCGCCCAAGTCCTTCCTCAAGAGGATCCTGTCGGACCCTTCGTCGAAGTAGATCGCTCCGTTTCCTCCGACCAGTCTGCCCCTGAGCATGTTCATCGGAGGCGTCCCGACGAAACCGGCTACAAACCTGTTCACCGGATAGTCATAGATGTTCAGAGGCGAATCCACTTGCTGAACCAACCCATCCTTCATGACGACCACCCGATCGCCCAACGTCATCGCCTCTTCCTGGTCGTGCGTGACGTAGACGGTCGTCGTCTGCAAACGCCGATGAAGCTTCTTCAGCTCGGCACGCATCTCCACCCGAAGCTTGGCGTCCAGATTGCTCAACGGCTCATCGAAGAGAAACGCCTTCGGATTTCGCACGATCGCCCGTCCGACAGCCACCCGCTGTCGCTGGCCACCGGAGAGTGCCTTCGGCTTGCGATCCAGCAAGGCCTCAATGCCGAGCATACGCGCCGCTTCGCGGACCTTCTCGTCTATCTCCTTCCTCGGAACCTTCCTCAACTTCAGCCCGAACGCCATGTTGTTGTACACCGTCATATGCGGGTACAGGGCATAGTTCTGAAAAACCATCGCAATGTCGCGATTCTTCGGCGGCACGTCGTTCACAACTCGATCGCCGATGCGGATCGTGCCGCCCGTCACCTCCTCCAAACCCGCCACCATCCGGAGCGTCGTGCTCTTTCCGCAACCGGAGGGCCCCACCAGGACTACGAATTCCCGATCCGCGATGTGCAAGTTCATCCGGTCAACGGCCTTCACCCCACCGGGAAAGACCTTGGAGACCTCTTCGAGGATGACCTGTGCCATCGACTCTCACCTAAAGTGTTGCCTCAGCCCCTCCTACGAAAGCCGGCCGTCAAGAATCACTATTATAAGAGCGCACCGATCCCTGTCAACGCATCCGACCCGTGCCAATGGGTTTCATCTTACGCCGGCACATGGACGGACAACAGCTTCCTGATGGCAAGAAGCCCCCCGAATATTTGCACAGTGACGGCACATGACATCCGTGCGGCCCTGGAATTCGCCAATGAATTGGTCGACCGAGAAAAGTGCCATCCCCCTCCTTGGCGAGTCACGCTATGCGGTTCCTCGTCGATGCTAACCCAACCTGCCCAGAAGCTTGACGAGCCAACTGACCGAGTTGGGACATGAGGCATCGCATGTCAGGGATGTCGGTTTGGGGAGACGCTGACGACGCCGACATCGTCGCGCACGCTCGGCAGAATGGACTCGCTCTGATGACGCAGGACTTGGATTTCGGTGATGTGCGGAATTATCCCCCCGACGACCACGCTGGGATTGTCGTCGTGGACCTGCCCAGTAGGACGCATGAGGATAGCGTCGTCCGCGTGGTCCGTAGCTTCGTTTCTGATCCGCGGATCTCGGGATGCCTGTCTGGGCGTCCGGCGATAGTGGAGGCTGGACGGTTCCGTCTTCGTTAGGGCAAGGACGGGTTGCTCGGTTACGTCGTCTGACTGGCCGACACACCACCCAGTTTTGGTCGACCCCTGCAGTGACGTCCGCGTGCTCGTCGTCGGCGAGACAGAGCGGTCCCGCCCATGACTAGAATGGCCATGCTGGTTGGCTCGGGAATGTGGGCGATCCAGGCCTCGGAGCCTCCGGTGGGACCAACCCCGTATCCGCAGATCGTCCGGCCATCATCCGACACGCCGGTGGCCTCATAGAGCGTCCAGCCCGACAGGTCGAGTCCGCAGTCAGTGGTCAGGAAATCGAGCAAGTCGCGTCTTCCGAGTTCCGGCGTCCAAATGAAGGCGGAGCCCCCCCAGCGCAGGTCAGCTATCGTCAGGCTGGTTCCGACGACCACGCTACCGTCTCCGGAGCAATCTATAGCCATGCCCTGGCCCAGACTCGTTGCTACTCCATTCTCCCATCGTAAGGCGTCATTCTCTCCTGCGCCGACCACCACCGAACCATCGCGGTCCAGCCCGAAAGCTGCCACGATGCCCAAGTCGGTCACTATCCCGTTCTGCCAGCGGAACGACGTCGGCAGAAATGAACCGGTTCTCCAGCCAACCAACGTTGAGCCGTCCCCTGAGACCGCCTGCGCACGAAACGATGACTGAACATCCAGCATGGTCATCACGCCGTTGTCCCAGCGAAACGCATAATTCCCAGAGGAGTTGAGCCAGAGATCGGTGTCCGAAACATGTCCTACAACCACCAGCCCATCATCCGAAACACCGTTGGCAGCGGAGGAGTGCTTCCATGCGCCGGATTCTGTCAGGTTTGACATCACGCCGTTGACCCATCTGAAACCTGACTCCCCGTTGGTATCATGTCCGTACCCTACGACCACCGAGCCATCCGCGGAGACGCCGTATGCCCCGCTATCCGTGTCCCCACCCGGCAGGTCTCCCAAGCCCGTCATGATGCCGTTCTGCCAGCGGAATGCCTCATAGCTGGGAACCGAGAGACCATTCGCATCGTGCCAATATATCAACTGTCCGACCACCGTCGATCCGTCCGCGGAAATACCCCATGCCCTGCTTTGGGCGCCCAGGCCCTGAAAGCTGGGCTGTGTCGCAACGGCATGGGAGGACACAAACATGTCACATAAAGGATACTTAGCACCTTCTTCATCAGGTTTCTCCTACGCTTGCCGTATCAGGGCGTTGATTTGATTGCCCAGTTGCAAATTGTCAATCCTGCCAATTTATAGGCTGTTAACACCATCAAAATCAAGCAAGAATTGATGTGCAAACAGGAAGAACCCTCAAATCATAAGTAATGCAAACCGATGGCTTTGTGAAATGGGTGCTATTCAACGACGGAGACCGCGGCGAGGTGCATCTTTGAGCGTCACATCGCCCGACGTCTAAGCATCTGGATCAGTAATCCGATCACCACCGTCGAGAGGGATCCGACCACCGCGTACCAGGGCCACGCCAGGGGTGTGCGGAGCCACACGGCCGTCAGCAGGGCGGCACCGCCCACCAATCCTCCCAGCGCGGCACCTTGCGACACCCGGCGCGTGAACACGCCGAGGAAGAACAGGCCCAGCGTCAGGCCGGTTGTGAAGCTCGCGATGGCCAACACGTTGTTGATTACGCTCTCCTGGACGTGTTGACCGGCGAGTCCCACGCCGACCTGGACCAGGCCGAACACGACTGTCAGGCTGCGGCTGACCCCCAACTGATGACGCTGAGACGGAGGTTCCTTGAAGAGCGGCAAGTAGAAGTCGTTGACCAGCACCGTGGCCGAGGAGTTGAGCGAGCCTGACAACGTCGACATCGCCGCTGCGAACACGGCTGCTAGCGTCAAACCCACCATTCCCACGGGCAGTTTGTCGACGATGAACCGGGCGAAGACCTCGTCATTCTTCGCGAACGTCCTTCCGGTTCCGTCGTAGTAGCACGCCAATCCGACGCCGATGAACAGGAAGAGAGCGAACTGAGCGAGCACGACCACACCGCTGAGTCCCAGCGCCCGACCGGCTTCTTTCTGATCGCGAGCGGCCAGGTATCGCTGCACCATCAACTGGTCGGTCCCATGGGTGGCGAGGGTGAGAAACATTCCGCCGACAAGGCCCGACCATAAGGTGTACTTGTCCGTGAGACTGAACGAAAGGTCGAGCAGGCGAAACTTCTGATTCGCCGCCGCGTACTCCGTGAGCTGCGACCATCCACCCGGCAGTTCGTGAAGGACGACACCTGCCGCCAGAACCGCACCAAGGATGTAGACGCCGAACTGAATGCAGTCGGTCCAGACCACGGTCCTCATCCCGCCGGCAAACGTGTAGAGAATCGTCGTGATCCCCATCACGAGGATGCATAGCGACAGATCCAGCCCGCTGACGTGCTTCAGAACGAGCGCCGCCAAGTAAAGCCGAAGCCCGTCGGCCAGGTTCCGCGTGATGAGAAACATGAGCGAGGCGGTTTGCTTGGTTGCTCCGCCGAACCGCTGATGAAGCACCTGATAGGCGGTGAACAACTCTCCGCGAAAATAGTGGGGAAGAAAGACAAGGACCACAACCACCCGCCCGACGACATACCCCACCGCCAGTTGCAGGAATACCAAGCTTCCGCCATGGGGATCGTAGGCCATGCCGGGCACGCTCAGGAACGTGACCGTGCTGGTTTCGGTGGCCACGATCGACAGCAAAACACCCCCCCAAGGGATGCTGCGTCCGCCCAACAAGTACTCGGAGACACTCCGCTGGTTCCGGCCGAGCCAGACGCCGAACAGCAAGACGCCCACCAGGTAGCCCAGAAGAATCGCGGTATCAATAGCGCCGATTGCCGGGTGCATGAGAATGGCAGGAGTATAATGGCGGAGCGGGCACAAGCCCATAACGGATCGAACACGGTGACGAAGAACGGGTGCCTCCTCACGGATGAGAGTGCGGGTGCTTGGGGAGGGCGAGCGTGCCCATGAGCGGTTCGTCGCTTGCCGGCCGCTGTTTGTCGATGTTGTCTTATCCCGATGAACCCGCCGTCACACGCCCGACAAACCCCTACGGCAGGACGAGGTCGTTGCCCCGTCGCCACTCGGTGTAGAAACCGCTTTCGTCCGCCACGACGCTGCCCGACGGAAAGTAGAGTTCGGGCCGGTGAGATTCCTTCTTTGCCAGCGCCTCGACGTGACCGTCGAAGAACGCGGCGTTGATCGCATCCTTTCGCCCATGCCGGTAAGACAGTCCGGCGGCGTTCATCTCGCCGTATTCGCGCGATTCGATGTCGCAGGGCGGCTGTGCCGACTGGTTGCCCGCGAATGATTTCTGCCAAACGCAATAGTCCTTGGTTGAGGGTGGGTCGAAATAGCGAAATCCGTCGGCCAGCAAGACCTTCTGCGACGACCGGCCGACCCGCTCGAATCGCGGCGTATATCGGCCGGGCATTCTCACGGAAGAGTGGTTCGGCCAGGCAACCTTCCAGACTTCGTCCACAGCCAGGCCGGGCGGAGGATCCTTCCGGTAGCGATCGTAGGTATCGCCGCCCGCACGCATGAACGTGTTCATCGTCAGGTAACTGACCGACCGGATGACCGGGTAATCTTCGCTCTGCGGATAGGGACCGTAGGTCTCCTGGTTGCCGGGACACTCGAACACGTCACGCGTCAACCGCCCGATGAGTTCCGTGCGGTTCTTCGGAACGGCGCGGGTAAACAGGGGCAGGATCGCCCCGGCAAAGTCATACCAGTCGCAGACGCTGTCGCCGGCCTTCCAGACCTCGTTGCCCGGCGTCTGCGTAAAGTGCATCCCGCTGGTCAGCGGGCTGCCCGGAATCGCGTCGCCATGCTCGAGCGAATAGGTGATCGCCGCCTGGGCCAGGCTGCGAAGCTGGCCGGAACACTTCACCGCCTTGGCGGACTGTCGCGCCGCCGAAAGCGACGGAACGAGCATGGAAGAGAGCAAGGCAAGGATCGCCACGACGATGAGGAGCTCCAGAAGGGTGAACGCCCGTCGAATTCGCCCGTCACTCGCCACGATTGACCTCCCGTCCGCAACGCGGACAGTATGTCGGCAGATCAACCCCTCGCTGCCGGTTCAACACAACACCCGTGCCGCAATGGCGGCAGGTGTGAGTCCCATAGACGGACCGCCGTCCACATCGCGGACACGTCAACGGCGGCACGTCACCGATCGCCATCTTCCGCGACGATTGAAAGCCGCATGCTGGCGTCACGCACATCATTTCCGGCCGATCGGCACCCCGGCGAGCAAGCATCGAGTACAAGAGAATCCCGGCCAGCGGCAAGACCAGCACCAGACCCGACACGACGACAAGCCGCAGCGGCAATCGACCGCCTCGATTCGACGCACGATCCGCCTGTGAACGATGTTTTCGCATTGCTGGGACCTGATTCCGAGACTGGGGAGTAGTATCAACCGGCCAGAGTCTATACATATCTACGATACGGGTCAATACTAATAGCAAGTCACAAAAGCAATCCATATGAACAGCAATCAAGTATATACACCATTCATGGCATAATAATGACAACATATATTGGTCATACTGCCACATTCATGTAAATAAGATACTAACATTCAGGGTGCTAACATCCATTTGTACAGACGAACCAGCGATGAATTCGACTGGCTCAGTCCGGGTTGTGCCCACCCTGCTAATCACGTCCGCAACACGACGTTTGACATAAAACCATTTATTGACAACACTTATTCTCGTGTGGCTCTTGGGGGTGTCAGTACATCCAAGTCGGTCTGCGTCTGGTCATCCGCTTTCGGGTCAGACTTCGGCCACCATCTTCGGGCCTGCACTCGATGGACTCTGGCCCCGTACTTGACGGGAACCTCACTGGCCCGGATACACCCCTGGGCGAGGCGCCCCGGCTCGGAACATGGAGGCGAATCACCGGCGAGTGTGAGTCCTCGACGCAGTGCCCGCAGCTTGCGGATATGCTCGCCCAAAACAAAATCAGTCGTCATAGACCATAAGGTTCATTCGTGCGGGATGCCGGCAAGCGAAAGCTCCTCAGCCCGCAGGCAGGCGCTGGTGTGGCCAACGCATAGAGCCCGAAGCGACGGAACCTCCTGGCGGCAGCGATCTTGTGCGTAGCGACAGCGCGGGTGAAATGCACAGCCAGGCGGCAGGTTCGACGGGTCGGCCACCTCGCCCGGCAGGATGATCCGCTCACCTTTGAGCGCCGGGTCCGGCTTGGGCAACGCGCTCATCAGGGCCTCGGTATACGGATGGCGGGGATGGTGAAACAATTCGCTCGTCGTCGCCATCTCGACAATCCGGCCCGCGTACATGACGGCCACGCGGGCGCTGATGTTCTCGACCACCGAGAGGTCGTGCGCGATGAACAGGTAGGTCAGGCCCAGCTTCTCCTGAAGGTCTTTCAGCAGGTTGACGATCTGGGCCTGAACCGAGACGTCGAGCGCCGAGACGGGTTCGTCACAGATCACCAGTTTCGGATTGAGGGCCAGTGCCCGAGCGATGCCGATCCGCTGGCGCTCGCCGCCGCTGAAGGCATGTGGGTATCGGCGGAGGAACTCGACCTTCAGGCCGACGGCATCGACGACTTCCTTGACGCGGTCCTCGATGTCCTTGCGCGTTCCGAATTCATGTGCCCGCAGCGGTTCGGCTATCAGTTCGAGCACGGTCATCCTGGGATTGAGTGAGCTAAACGGGTCTTGGAAGATCAACTGCATGTGCCGGCGAAACCGGCGGAGTTCATCGCCCTCGAGCGCGCCCAAGTCGATCGTTTGACCGTCCAGGTGAAACGTCATCCGACCGGCGGTGCGTTCAAGCACGCGGAGGATCAGCCGGCCGGTGGTCGTCTTGCCGCTACCGCTCTCGCCGACGAGGCCCAGCGTCTCGCCCTCGGCGATGGCGAAGCTGACATTGTCCACAGCCTTGATCTGGCCTACCGTCCGCTTGAGAAAACCCGCGACGATCGGGAAGAACTTGGTGAGGCCAGTAACTTCGAGAACAGGAGTCTGCATCGCAACCCCAAGGAGTTGGAATCTGAACATGACGCTTCGAAGTCCGGGTTCAGTATATCGCACTGCATCCCGACCTTGCACAAGCCTTCTGGGCCTGTCAAGCGATCAGTCCGAACCTCGAGCCGGATGCCCCACGTCCCTTTCGTTCGTGGGATCGTGCATGATGCCCACAAAAGGGGAGGAAAGACGCGAGATGCGGGCATTCTTGTCGTCCGCCTGAAGTCTGCTTAGTATGCGTGACCAAACTGTACGCAGTCCCAGGCGGAGGCTCGGCCATCAAAGCAATACTCCCCATCACACTTGGCGCCCTTGGCCTGGCCTACCTGTCGGTCGGATTCAACGAGGATCTGAGCATCTATGACGAAGGCATTGTTGTATACGGTGCCGCAAGAGTTCTGAACGGGGAGGTCCCCTATCGGGATTTCTGGACATTCTATTCCCCAGGGCAGTTCTACACGCTGGCCGGTCTGTTTGCGGTCTTCGGCGTCAACCTCATGGTTGCCCGGGTGTTCTCCGTCGTCATGAGCGCGGGGCTCTCGCTGGCTGTCTATCTCGTGGCAAGAAGGCTGCTGACCCCACGCTACGCCCTGTTTGCATGGGTGGCCGCGTCGGTTTGGATCGGATCCTACCGCCTTCTCACCAGCCCCCTGGTCCCGGCGATGTGCTTCGCGTTTGCAGGCATCCTCTGTCTCCTGAGGTCTCTGCCCACCGCGCGCACATCTTGGTTGGTGTTGAGCGGCCTCTGGTGCGGAGTGTCCGTCTGCTTCAGGCATGACACGGGACTCTATGCTGTTTTGTCGGTAGGCGCCGTACTGGTGCCGATCGCGCTCAGACGCGAACAACCATCTCGCAAGAATCTGGAGACACGATGGCGGGCGATGGGGGGTGTAGTTCTGCCTTATGTCCTGGGGTTGCTCGTCGTCGTCGTGCCGGTAATGGCCTACTTTCTTTGTGTCGTGCCCCTCGATGAACTCGTCTACGACATTGTGACCTTTCCTCTCACCGTGTATCCAAAGGTGCGAGGTCTTCCCTACCCGACTCCCCTGCCCGACCCTCGCGGCCTGCTTAAGGGAACCCCATTCAATATTGACTACATCAGGACCGCTGCCTACGGATTTACCTTCGTGTTCCCATTGTTGGTGTACGGGGCCTCAATAGTGAGGTTGGTTGTGGTGTGGCGAACATCCGAAGAGCAGCGGAAGGTCGAACAGTCGATGGGCGTAGCGCTACTGACTCTGTTCGGTCTGCTGCTTCTGACCTACACGAAGGTCAGACCTGACTTTGCACACCTCATGCCGACGGCGACTGTAGCGTCGATAGTCCTGGCCGTCCTGATCACCGAAATGCGACAGCTCAAACGACATGGTCTGGCGAGTCTGTGCATAACCCTGATCCTCGCATCCCCCAGTCTCTGCATCCCCCTCCTCAAAAGGGGACGGCAGATAGAGCAGAGCATGCGGTCACCCGCGTCCGTGCCAATCGATCTCGATCGTGCCAGAGGCATCTTCGTGCGCGCCCCTGCATCACGTTATCTTGAACTTGTTCAGTTTATCCGGCATCACGTGCCCGAAGGGGAGGTCATCTTCGTGGGAAGCACCAGGCACGATCATATCCACATCAACGACATGCTCCTGTATTTCTTGTCCGGACGCCACAGTGCAACGAAGTATCACGAACTGCACCCCGGTATCGCGACGAGCTTGTCAATTCAGGAACGGATCTTACGGGAAATTCAGTCGAAGAACGTGAAACTTCTTGTCTTGCGCACCGAAAGTCCCGCGGACCTTGGCGGCCGCCCCCAAGCCTCAGGCGCCACCCGACTCGACGATTTCATCCGAACCACATTCCGACCTGACAAGACGTTCGGAGACTACACCGTGTGGAAAAGGAAACCCACGGATTTGAATCACTCCCCCGGCTTCCCACTGTCTCCCGCATACAGCCGGCAGGCTACGCTATGCCTCGGACTCACCTCCTGAAGCTTCGGTCCCTCGCCGACCTGGCAGGTCCCTTTGATGCACTGTTTGCACCGCGGATGAAAGGGGCACCCCTGCGGCAGCGTGAACGGATCGGGCACCGAGCCGGGAATCGGGGTCAGGCGGGCGACATGCCCCTTGCCGATCCGCGGAATGGACTGGAGCAGCCCCTGAGTGTAAGGGTGCCTGGCATCGTGGAAGATCGCGTCGGTAGGGCCCTGCTCGACGATCCGACCCAGGTACATGACGGCCACCTCGTCGGCCGTCTCGGCAATCACGCCGAGGTCGTGCGTGATCATCATCACCGACATGCCCAGTTCATCCTGAAGCCGCTCGATCAGACTGAGGATCTGGCTCTGGATCGTCACGTCGAGGGCCGTCGTCGGCTCGTCGGCGATCAGCAGGCGTGGCCGGCACGCCAGCGCCATGGCAATCATGCACCGCTGCCGAAGACCACCCGACAGTTCGTGCGGATAAGCATCGACACGGCGCTCCGGCATCGGCACGCCCACCAATCGCAGCGCCTCGACGGCCCGATTTCGCGCCTCCCGCTTGTCGGTCTGCTGGTGCAGCCGGATGACCTCGCCGATCTGATTCCCGATTGTGTGCACCGGCGACAGCGCCGTCATCGGCTCTTGAAAGATCATCGAGATATCATGCCCACGGATCGCGCGGATCTGTCTGCCGTTGGGATCGAGTTGGGTCAGATCGATCGGTCCCTTCGTTCGCCGGCCATTGCGCGGCGTCAGCAGGATCCGTCCGGAGGTGATCCTTCCGCGAGGCGGCAGGATCCTCAGGATGGCCCGTGCGGTGATGCTTTTGCCGCAGCCGCTCTCGCCGACGATACCCAGCGTTCGGTTGACCGGGATGTCGAAGTCAACGCCGTTGACGGCGCGGACGGTCCCTTCCTTGAGGAAGAACCTCACTTCCAGGTTTCGAATGCACAAGATCGCGTCCACGCTCCACTCCGTCATCGGCCAAGGATCTAGTGGCTGTACGGATCCGCCGCATCGCGCAGGCCGTCGCCCAGGAAATTGAACATCAGCACGGCCACGATGACAAACACCGCCGGCAACATCAGCCATGGGTACAGCGCTACGGCCCGGATATTCTGCGCGTCCTGAAGGAGAACGCCCCAACTGATCGTCGGGGGGCGCAGCCCGAGTCGCAGGAAGCTCAGCGAGGTCTCGGCCAGGATCATGCCTGGAATGGCCAACGTCACACTCACGATCAGATGACTCATGAAACCGGGAACCAGGTGGCGCATGATGATCGTGAACTCCTTGACGCCCGCCACCCGAGCGGCCATCGCGTAGTCTTCCTCGCGAAGCGCCAGGATCTTGCCGCGGACCACGCGTGCCAGCCCGGTCCACCCGATCAGCGCGAGGATTACGGTCATGCAGAAGTAGACGCGGATCTGCGACCAGGAGGCGGGCATAGCGGCCGACAGCGCGAGCCAGAGCGGAATCGTCGGAAACGATCGTAGGACCTCGATGAATCGCTGCACCAGGTTGTCGAATCGACCCCCGTAGTAGCCCGACAGGCCCCCGATGACCGTGCCCAGGACAAGGCTGAGCGCCACGCCGATCAGGCCAATCGACAGCGATACGCGGCTCCCGTAGAGAATCCGGCTGAAGAGATCGCGTCCCAGCCTGTCCGAACCCAAGAGGTAGAGCCGACCACCCGAATCCAAACCGAAGAGGTGACGCTCCAGCGTAACCAGTCCCCACAGCCGATACGGATCGCCCCTGACGAAAAACCGAACGGGCAAGGGCGACGACGTATCCTCCGTGTATGTCCGGTTCAGCGTCACCGGATCGACGTGCTGGATGCGCGGGTAGACGAACGGGCGGCGAAGCCCTCCTTGGTGGAAAAGGCGGATCCTCTGCGGCGGGGCGAAGCTCAACGATGCGTGTCGTTTGAGCGGGTCGTGGGGAGCGAAGAATTCGCAGAAGATCGCCACGAGATAGAGCGCGACGAGTATCCATAAGGCGGCAACCGCCACCTTGTGGTCGAGGAACTTCCACCACATCAGCCGCCACTGCGAGGCGAGGTAGAACCGCTCGTCGGCCGTGAAGGTCGCCGGCGGCGCCGCGGGGTCGCGTATCAGGGGTGTCGGCTCACTCATGCCTGTTAAGCCTCAAACCGAATCCGAGGGTCAACCCAAGCCAGCAGGATGTCCGAAAGCAACGTCCCAATGACCGTAAGGAAACTCAGCAACATCACGAAACTACCGGCCAGATACATGTCTTGGTCCATCAGCGAGTTGAGCAGGATGGGCCCGGCGGTCGGCAGACTCAGAACAATCGAGACGATCACCGAGCCCGAAACCAGGGTCGGCAGCATCCAGCCGATCGTACTGACGATCGGATTAATCGCGACACGCACCGGGTACTTGAGCAGCAGGCGCCATTCGGACATGCCTTTGGCGCGGGCGGTGACAACATAGGGCATCTCGAGTTGATCCAGCAAGTTCGCTCGAACCATCCGGATCAAACCGGCCGTCCCCTCGACGGCCAACACGACGACAGGCACCCAGAGGTGTTTGAACATGTCCACGCACTTCGCCCAGGACCAGGGCGCGTCGAGGAACGCGTCGGAGAACAGACCGCCCACCCCGGTGCCGAAATACTTGTAGGAGATGTACATGAGCACCAGCGCCAGCAAGAACGACGGGGTGGCCATCCCAATGAACCCCAGAAACGTGAAGACGTAGTCGAACACCGTGTACTGGTGCGTCGCCGAATAGATGCCGATGGGAATGGCGATAATCCACGTGAAAACCAGCGTGACGACGGCAATCAGGACGGTCAGGCCCAGCCGCTCCCAAATCAGCTCGCCGACGGGCTTGTTGAGCGCAAACGACTGTCCGAAATCGCCCCGGACCACGCCGCTGATCCATTTCCAGTAGCGATAGTGAACCGGTTTATCCAAACCGTACCGGACGCGAAAGGCCTCGATGGCGGCCTGATCCACGGACTCGCCGCTCTGCTGAAGGTTCATGATGTAGGTGCTGAGAAAGTCGCCGGGCGGAAGCTGGATAATAATGAACGACAGGATGGAAATGAGCAGCAGCGTCGGGATCATGATCAGCAGGCGACGGAGAACGAAGGCAAGCATGTCCGCGTCACTCCGGGTCCGGATCGATATAGAACTGCTCGATCCCAATGTAGCCCGGCGCCAGCACGCGGTTGTCGTTGATAATGTGGTCCGGGACGTTCTTGAAACGATTTGACACGATCGTCAACACCTTGCGCCGCGCAATGCCGACGACGTAACACGCATCGCTCCATTGCCGCAGAATCCGGCGGGCCAGCTCCCCCCTCCGATGCTCATCGTCCACCACCGATCGGAGCTCGTAATACCAGTCGACCATCTGCTGGTATTCCTCGGTGGGTGGCACGCTGAGCGGGTCCTTTCCAAGACTCGCGTGATACCGACCATATAGCGGGGCAAAAAGGCTGAACATGTTGAGGGGAACGTAGTAGTGGGGGTCGTAGATCCAATGCATGCCGGCGGTGGCGTAAGCATAGAAGTGGGTGTTCCCGTTAAAGACCTGCATGATACTGAGATTGCGGGCGTCGAGCTTCACGACGAAATCAAGCCCGACGTCGCGCCATTGATCGGCCACCAACTGCCACAAGTCCGCCGTCACCCCTTCCTCCGAGGGGTAACAGTTCATGATCTCGCGGAACGGCGTACCGTCGGGCAACCGTCGCAGGCCGTCGCGACCCCGCCTCAGCCCGATCTCGTCCAACAGTCGATTCGCCAACGCCGGATCGTGATCCGTGTGCTTCCGGTCGAGCTCGGGAAAGTAGTAGGGATCGTAAGGCGAGACAATGCCCGCCGATTTGACCGCCATTCCCGAGTAGATCAGGTCGACGATCTCATCACGATCGAGCGCCACCGAGAGCGCGACGCGGAACCGCCGGTCCGCAAGGATCGGACGCATGCGCGCATCCTTGCTGTGGGGGTTCACGTAGATCGCGGCCGGCACCGGACTGAGATCCGACATCACGCGATACTTGCCCTTGACGCGGTTCTCCATGAACAGCGAATAGTTGGCCGAGTCGATCAGCCGAAACTGAAAATCCACCTCTCCCGCCATCGCCTTGAAGTTGGCGATTTCCGCGTTCTGGACAATGGCATAGGCGATCCGGTCGATGTACGGAAGCTGATTTCCCTGAGGATCAACCTTCCAATAATAAGGGTTCCGTTCGGCGATGACCCGCGAGGCAGGCAAGGGAACCTTCAACTGATACGGCCTGAGCGTCGGCAGATCGGGATTCTCGTCCGGCATGTTGACGAACAGGAAGTGCTGGGACCAGTGATCGAACCCCCGCTGTCGCACTCGCTTGTACAACGCGTCAGGATCCGTGTACCGCGGATGAAACTGCTTCAGATAGTGCTTCGGAGTCAGGATCACATAACTCAGCGTCGCACACGAACCCGGAAATGTGCCGTACGGTTTGACGAATCGAAACCGGACGGTGTGCGGATCCGGCGTGTCGAGCGAAACGACCTGGCGATCCGCCGTCAGCCACCGCAAGACGGAGCGGGTCAGCTCCTTATTAAGCAGGACATCTTCGTAATAGAACCGGATGTCCTCCGAACTGAACGGTTGGCCGTCCGACCACTTCAGTCCCTTTCGAAGATGGAAAACATACGTTCGCCCGCCGTCCAGAACGTCCCATCGCTCCGCCACGCCGGGGATCACCTTCGTGCCGCTGCGATCCCACCGGACGAGCGGCTCGTAACCGAGCCGGGCGGACATCAGAATGTCGAACTTGTTCAGGGCGACGCGCCGCCAGGTCCCACCGTACTTTCCGATCGATTCGATCGGCTCGACGACGACTGGCTTGTCCGGCAGACGCTGGTCCACGGGCGGTAGCTCGCCTCGGAGTACCCGCTCGGCAAGCATGGGAGCCTCATGGTATGTCGCGGCGACCGCCACGGCGCAGACAACACCCCCCACAAACGAAACAAGCGATACACACCTAGCCGCAGGACCGCATGCCATGACACGCTCGCCCGATAGACGCCCGTCGCAGCGCCATGCCCGCGGAACGCCGATACAAGGCGATTCTAAGGGCAGATCGTCGACAGCCCAAGACCCCCCAGACCGCAAAAGAGGCGGTTCACCGCCCTCAGACTGTTGACGGCCGGAATCTCCGCGATACGCAATGATTCCCGGCGCGGGCGAGACGCCCGCGCTCCAGACCTGCAAACCATGCCCGCGCTGCGTCGCCCGGCCGTCAGTCGGTTCTCATGAAGTGCTTCGCCACAAGCAATTCCATCGCCCGGCGAACGGCCGTCGGACCGCCCCGATCGTGATGTTCCAAGCACCACCGGAGAAAGCGAGTGAATCGCGCGCGAAAGTGCGCCGCGTCAAACTGCTGGGCGTGGCGACGGATCCGGTCGGCCGGCCACAGGCGATCGGACTGCCGCTCATATCGTTCAATCGCCTCGACGACCGCCTTCGGGGTCTGTTCCTGAAAAAACAGCCCTGTGTTGCCGTCCAGAACGGTCTCGCACGCGCCGCCGCGGGCGTAGGCAATCACCGGTCGGCCGCACGACTGCACCTCCACCGGAACGAGCCCAAAGTCCTCCTCGCCGCAGAACAGCAACGCTCGACACCGACTCATGTGATCCCGAACGACCGGGTCGTCCTGATACCCCATCAGCTCGATCGTGGGACCGGCCAGCTCCCGCAGCCTGCGCATCTGCGGGCCGTCGCCGATCACGACCAGCCGGCGACCGAGCCGCTTGCACGCCTCAACCGCCAGATCCGTCCGCTTGTACCCGACCAGCTCGGTCACGACCAGGTAGAAGTCTTCCGGAGCGGTTCGGACCGATGACGGTGCCAAATCGACGGGCGGATAGATCACCGTGGACGGCTGGTCGTAGGCGCGGCGGATCCGTTCGCGAACGCAGTCGGAGTTGGCCACAAAGGCCGAGATCGTCGCGGCGGCCTGACGATCCCAACGACGAAGCCTATCGACCATTCCCGAAAAAACCGCTCCTCCAATCCGTCCCGCCTCGCGAAGGTACGCCTCGTGGAGATCCCACACGTATCGCATGGGCGAATGGCAGTAGCAGATCTTCAGCGCATCCGGTCGGCATCGCATCCCTTTCGCAACCGCGGCATCCGAACAGATGACCACGTCGTAGGCGGTCAGGTCCATGCGTTCGGCCGCCCGAGGCATGAACGGCAGCAACAAGCGATGCCGCCGCCTCAGCACCGGTATCCGTTGAAGAAAGGAGGAATGAATCGGATGTCGCCGAAGCTCGTCACTGAGGCGATCGGGCTCGGCCAACAAGGTGAAGATCGGCGCCTCGCCGACCAGGCCCGCGATCTCCTGCAGCGTCTTCTCACCGCCGCGCATGGTCACCAGCCAGTGATGAGCCAGCGCGACGCGACGCCCCTGCAATTCCTCGATCATGTCAGCATTGTGGTGACAAACCGCCGGCTTTCAAGCGGATGCCTCGTGAAAGAATCCCACCGCCGCAATTGGCCTCACGACCGGGAACCGAAACCCATCCGCATCGCCTCGGGGCCGTCGCCGAGAACAGCCCGACGCCGGCGGCTCGCGCCCGTCACGTCGCCGGTCGCACGCGGATACCGACCGGCCGACCGTCGGACCTCGTCACGCGACAGCAAAACTCCCATGCCGAACCGCCGTTCAGCACCTTGATCAGGACCTTGTTGACGCCCCGAACCAGATGAACCGGGATGGCGTCCTGGTCCACGGTCAGCCCCCGCGGCTCCTTCGTGCCGAAAACCTGCTTGCCGTTGACCCAAAGCTTCATTCCATCGTCGCTGCCGGTGCGGAAGACAACATCCTGCTCCGTGTCGCTGCTGATCTCGGCATAACCGTAGGCGACGACGTTCTCGGCGTCCGCCAGTGACTTTCTCAGGTTGATCCGCCCGGACGAATCACCGGTGACGACGGGCTTCCATTTCAGTTCCTTGTCGCCCTCCCGGTACGTCTTGGCCAAGTCAATCTCGCTCTCAGGAACGAACGCCTTGTCAAAGCCGCTCCAGTCGGGACTGGGCCACGGACCGATCAGCCACCATTGCGTGATCAGACCCAACCGGCCGGGCACATCCGACTTCTCGCCCAATGACCTCATCCGCTCGACCATCTCGCCGAGTCTGCCGGCCGGCACGGCGTTCATGTCCACTATGCGGTTGTAGATCGCCAGCGCCTGCACGCTCTTCGTCCGGTCCATCTTGTCGGCGATGGCCAAGTAGGCGTCGATGGCCGCCCGACGGACGCCCGGATTGTCGAACGTCAGCCATCTCTCCACGGCCGGAATCGACCTCGGATCGGCGATCCCCGCAACGCCCTCCAATACCCCCACAACTGTCGCGGACCCCAGCGTCTCCGGATGCCTGCCGAGAATCTCGTCGTAGATCCCCAGCACCTTGACCGCGTCCTTGCCGCCGCCCGTCTTCAGCAACTGCCGCGCAAAGACAACATACGCGTCCGCCGCCGCCGCCTGCACCCGGGGCGTCCCCTTGCGCAACGCGTCGAGAATCGAGGACTCCATGCCGGGATCGCCGGTATCGGCCATGGCGCGGACGGCAACACCGCGAATCTCCTCGTTGCCGTCCCTGCCGGCCGCAATCAAGGCGCTGAACCCCAGCGGATCGCGCCGCTTGCCAAGAACCGTCAGCAATTGCATGCGACGATCCGTCGGGGCCTTCGCACAGGCTCCGACAATCGCCGCCGTGACCTCACGACCGGGCATGCGGGCCAACTCGCGCAAGATCTGATCGTCCGCCTCGGCCCCGTGTGCACCGCACATCCCGAGGAGTCGGGCAACCGCGGCCTTGTTGGCCACCTTCGCATATCCCGCGATGACGGCCGTCCGGTACAACGCATCGCCGCCCACGGCGCCGACCTTGTCGTACGCCGCCAGCGCCGCGTCCTTCTTTCCCTCTCTGACGGCTGCTTCGGCCAAGCGAAGGCAGGCGTCCACGGCGACCGGACGAACCTGCTCCGCGCCCCGCTCGGCAAGGGACAAAACCATCGGTAACGCCGAGGCATCCCCGGCCTGTCCCAGGGCCTCGACCGCCGCCGCCTGAACGTTCACATCCTTGTTCTTCGCCGCATCAAGAAGCGCCGTCACCGAGATCTTGCAGCCCCGCCGCCCCAAGACGTATAGCGCCTTCCGCCGGTCCCCCACCGCCGAGGCCGTCTTGGCGAAATGGGCGAGCGCCTGCGACGCCGCCTTGCCCGGAACCTGTTGAAGCGAGTTGATCGCGTGCTCGCGAAGGGCGTCGTCCTTCAGCGCCTCGGACAGCACCGGCACGACCTCGTCCCGACCAATCCAACCGAGACACTGCACCGCCAACTCGCGCGCCGGCAGTCGACGGTCGCCCTTCAGCACATCGATGAACACCCTACACATCTCGCCGCGATCGTAGGCCGCTCCCCCCTTTTCGCGGGCTCGAAGCACGAGCCTTCGCAACGCATCGCTCGCGGCGAACGACAGCGTTCCATTGTCGTCGCAGGCCCCGTCGAGCAGGGGCTTGATCGCCGGTATGCCGACGTCGATCAACTTCAGCGAGGCCGGAATCTGAGCATCGGCATCACGAAGCTGATTCACCCATACGGAAACATCCGTCTCCGCGGCCGCCGACGCGGCCGTCGTCACGGTGCCGATCATCAAAACAGCGAGCCATCGTGTCGTCTTCATCGTCGCGTCTCCCGTGGGCTGGTTCATCGCTCATCCGTGTCGCCTAAAGCGTGTACGGCGGACGCATCACACGACCGATGAGACGGTTGGCCTGTTCGTCGCCGATGATCTGCTGCTTCTCGGCATCCCAATAGATGCGCCGACCGGTCAGGTAGGCGATGTTCCCCAGGTTGCACACCGTCGTGCTGTGATGAATGATCTCGATGTCGGAACAGGGCCTCTTGCGCGATCTGACGCACTCGATAAAATTCTGCACGTGCGGCCAGTGCTGATCGCTGCTCCCCCCCTTGACGCCTTCCATCCGTGGGACGTCCTTGCCGTCCTTGCGGCGCGTTTCGGGGAAGACCTCCCAGCCGCCCCGGTTGACGACCAACGTGCCCTCCGTGCCGTGAAACGCCGTCCCGTATCCGACGCCGTGCTCGACGCGACCGTTGCAGTTCCGATGCGAGTAGGTCATGATCCAATCGCCGAAATCATAAAGGACTTCGACGGTGTCCGGCGTGTCGCGGTTGTCCTTCAGACCGTACTTGCCGCCGCTGGCGGTCACGGACTTCGGATAGCCGGCCTTCATCCCCCACAAACCGATGTCCATGACGTGAACGCCCCAGTCGGTCACCATGCCGCCGCCATAGTCGAAAAAGTAACGCCACTGATAGTGAAACCGATTCTTGTTAAACGGCCGCTTCGGCGCCGGACCCAGCCACATGTCATAGTCCACTTCCGGCGGAGGGGCGCTGTCGGGCGGATTGCCGAGCCCCTCAGGGGCGTCGTTGCCGTAATTCCACGTTCGAACCCACGAGATCTTCCCGAGCTTGCCGCTCTGAGCAATCTCGACGGCCTTCTGAAAGTGCTCGCCGCTCCGCTGTTGGGTGCCTACTTGAACCACCCGCCCGTAACGCCGGGCCGCCTCGACCATGATCCGACCTTCACGAATGTTGTGCGTCAGAGGCTTCTCAATGTAGAGGTCCTTGCCGGCACGAAGGGCGGCCGTGCCCACCAACCCGTGCCAGTGATCCGGCGTGGCGCAGATCACCACGTCAACGTCCTTCCGGTCGAGCAGTTGCCGATAGTCCTTGTATTGGGCGATGCCGCTGCCGCCGGCCTTCTGGGCGCCCTCGGCCACACGCTTGGAGTCGACATCGCAGACGGCCACCATCTGCACAAGGGGACTCCGCTTGAAATCCTCCATGTTGTAAAGGCCCATCCCGCCGCAACCGATCAGGCCCACGCGGATCTTTTCGTTCGCGTCGACCTTTCCCTCCTTCTTCGCCGGGGCTCCTTCCGCCCACGCTCGTCCGGCCATGCCGGTCGTCATCGCGCCAATGGCCAATCCGCGAAGTACCTCTCTTCGCGTGGGGCTCGCCTTGACCGCTGCTTTTTCCGCACGACCGGAGTGACTTTCGCGACCCACGGAATCCGACGCCATCGCAAACACCTCCCAATTACATGGACTTCGTTCAGGGCACCGCTTCGCGGGCACACGGGCATGCCCCGTGCTGCACCCGGCACCTACGTTGAATGACACAAACGGCCAAAGTCTATGGCGCGAAACCGGCTTTCGCAATACCGCCGGGACCTCCTCGCTGAGTGCTAAGCCCCTCTTGGTTGAAGGCCTTCCTGCCGTGGAATACAATGCGCTCGTACCCGGTCATTTGCTGCCGTCACGACGGTGGCGGCCGGCGTCGACCGAGCCTTCGAAGGTGACTCCACGAATGAAGCGACGACGCCTCTTCTTGGCCAATCTCGGACGCCGAACCCACGAGTACTTCCTGACGACTCCACCGATGGGCATCCTCTACCTGGCCGGTTACCTCCGCAGCAAGCTCGATTGGGACATCAAACTCGTCGACCAGCGGGCCCAGAATTGCACCGTGGAGCAACTGGCCCGCCAGGCCGTCGACTTCGAGGCCGACGTCGTCGGATTCGGGTCCATCACCACCAACGCTTACATGCTCAAGGACCTGACCCGCCTGGTCCGCCAAGCCCGGCCCGAGGCGTTCATCGCCATCGGTGGACCGCACGTGTCGGCATTCCGCGAGGAAGCCATGGACGGCACGGTCGCCGACGTCGCCGTCCCCGGAGAAGGCGAACTCGCTTTCGAACAAGCAATCCGGGCCCGCTTCGACGGCGGGGACCTCAGTCGAATTCCCGGACTCATCTGGCGGAACCGCGAGGGACACGTCGTCACGAACCCCGGGCAGACGCCCCTCATCGACGATCTCGACACGTTGCCCTTCCCCGCCTATGACCTCATCGACGTAAGGGAGTACTGGCGCTTGCAATCGCTCGCGCCGATCGGCCGGCGGAGATACGTCTCCCTCGTCAGCAGCCGAGGCTGCCCGTACCAATGCATGTGGTGTCACGAGGTCTTCGGCAAACGATACCGAACCCATTCGCCGGAACGTATCGTCGCGGAGGTCGAAGCATACCTCCGAACATGGGGTCCGAACGAAATCGAGTTCCTCGACGATTGCTTCAATCTTAAGCCCGAACGCGTCTTGGCCTTCTGCGACCTGGCCCAGAAGAAGGGCCTTCGCTTCAAAATCGGGTTCCCCAACGCCCTGCGGACGGACATCCTCACGCAAGAAGTAATCGATGCGCTGACCGATACCGGAATGTACTACTCCGCATTCGCCCTAGAGACCGCCTCACCTCGGCTTCAACAGTACACGGGCAAACGCCTCAACATCCCGCGATTCCTCTCCGGCGTCGAAATGGCGGTGAAAAAAGGCGTCTTCTCGAACGGGCTGGCCATGCTGGGTTTCCCCACCGAAACGGAAACCGAACTCCAACAAACGATCGACACGATGACCGACTCGAAGCTCCATGTGGCTTCGTTCTTCACGGTTACCCCATTCCCCAAAACCCGACTCTATGATGAGGTGATGGCCAAGCACCCCGAGAAACTGAGGGGCCTGTCCTACAACGACACGAGCTACGCCGCCGTTCGGGTCAACTGCTCCGACCTGCCCGACGACGTGCTGTTTGCCTACCAACGAAAGGCGAATCTGAAGTTCTTCCTGCGACCCTCCAGAATGTACCGCATCCTTCGCGATTTCCCCCAGCGGCGCTACCTGCCGACCTATCTGCCCAACTATCTGATGCGGGTAACCAAGGGGCTGTTCGACAAGAACGAGCAGCACTGATCGCCGCCGTCCGACATCGCGATCGCAAGGCCTCGCGCCAAGGTTCGCGCCGTAAGGACAACAAGCGGACCCTCCGTGAGAACCATCGCTCTCACGGAGGGTCCGTATCACGCGGACAAGTCCGAGTTGTGGAAAGATCGGGACCTAGATCTCTTCAAGAAGCGTGGTGAACGTGTCGTGGTGCTCCTCCTCGTCGGAGAGGATCTCCTGGAAGAGCTTCCACGTCACCTCGTCATTCTCGGCCTGGGCGACCTTCATGATTTCCTTGTAAAGCGTGATGGCCCCCTCTTCGTCCTTCGCGTCGCGCTCGATCATCTCCTTGAGCGTCTCGCCGACAAAGATCGGCTCCGGCTTCGTCGTGGGAATGCCGCCCAAGTAGTTCAACCGCTCGGCAATCGACTCCGCATGCTTCATCTCATCAATGGCGATGCTCTTCAGCTCATCCTTCACGGCAAAACCCTTCACGCCGCTCCAGAGAACGTGCTGCCACATGTACTGGACAACGACTTGAAGCTCCCGCGCAATCGCCTTGTTCAGCAGATCCAACAGCTTCGCCGATGCCTTCTGCATTGCCATGGTGATGGTCTCCTCATTCAGATTGCCCTGGGCCCGCAAGCGCGGCACTCTACCACGTCAAATGTCGATGTCAACACCCCATCGACGTTCAAACCCCCTATCGCGTGCCCGCTTCAATGCGGTCTATCTGGCGAACGATCGACCCGCCGATGGCCTCGTTCAGTCCCGGCGCAAAGGGGGCGGGGTTCCCAACCCGATACAACGCGGAATCCCGCACCTCGTACCCCCCTTCCTTGAGGATCTCATCCACCGGCAGATAGCTGAACACCTGTTGCGAGTACCCCCAGACAACCACGGACCTCGACCCAAACCACGTGCGAATGAGTCTCGCCCATTCGGCCACCGGCTCCCCCGCCAGATACGCCACCCACTGATCGGCGGACAGCCGAATCACCCCCACGGGCTCGTAATCGCCCTTCACAAAGGGACCGCCCTTGTCGTACTCATCGAGCCAGTACCGAGCCGCATTCAGCGTGTAGTCCTTCGCCGTCCGGGCCATATCCTCATAGAACGACCGCGGCGGCGGGGTGCCGCGTTTGAGAAAGACAACGTCCATCGTGGCGGCAAGTCGAAGCACACTCGGCTTGCTTTCCCGATCCAGCGCGTTCATGACGGCGGTGGCCAACTCCGTGCCGGCGGCTTGCAAGTCGTCCGGTTTGGACGGCCGAAACTTCCTCGTGTTCAGATCGGCCAGACAACGCGGACGGACGTTGCCCGCGGCCCCTTGCAGGAACTGCACGTGGACCGCTTGGCCCAGTCGCGACCGGAGCTCCCGTCGGGTAACCCCCGGGTATTCGGCCGAAATCTTCGACAACGCGTATCCGTACACGATCACAGGATGACACGCGTAGGAAAAGAGGACCGCCCGTGTCTTGCCTTCCGGCGAGGCCAATCGCATCACCCACACCCCCGGTTCGTAAGGCCCCTCGGGATTCGGTGCCATGACCGTCCGGCCGTCCGCCTGACGGCCCCGACGGTTGATCCCCACGTCGCAAGTCCCGTGATGGAAATAGACCGCCACCGGCTTGAGCTGCCCCGCCGCGGCCGTGACCATCTCGATGACCTTCCCTTTGAGCCGGTTCATGTACGCTCGCTCAACCTCGGTGGCCTCGCCGCAACCGGCCATGATCTCGCGATACATCATCGGACCGCTGTGCGTGTGCGAGCAATTGAGAATGACGTACTCCGGCCGGATGTCGAGCGCGCCCGCAATCTCCTCCCGCATCTGTTCGCCGAGCCAATGAGGAAGACCCGCCAAATCAAATGATACGATGACGAGCGTGACATTCCCGGCGTCCCGGAGCACGGTAACGCCCGCCCGGAGCGGATCGAGAACACCGTCGGACTTCGTCTCCTTGCAGCCTCGCCCGCCCAGATGAATCCCGACAGGCGGCGTAATGTCGATTTCCGCAAAACCCGCCAGTCCGCACGGCGAAGCCGCCGCAACGCTATCCGTCCAACACGCCCAGACCATCACCGTCATAACGTTCAACACCCCAAACACCGACCTCATTGGCGTACACCTCCGAACCGACTCCACTCCTGGCTGCCTTTCCCGTGAACCCGTTGATACAACGCAGCGCACCGCCTGTCAAAACCATTGACCAGGCCCTTGGCGCACGGGAGGGCCACGCGTATAGTATTCGCCTAAGCGGCAATGCGGTGCGGTTAGAGGGTGGCGGCTGCCTCAATTGGGGGGCGGTCGCGATGTACATGCCTAGACCGAGTGGCCTTGCCTTGTGTGGGCGCGGCCGGAGGCAAGTCCTTTACGAGGCACGTTTTGTGTTGACTTCTGCATCGGATTTGGGCTCCTGGCTTTTGTCCGCAGTTGCGGTCTATCCCACAAACGCTTGGATCGTGTGGGATCTGATTGCCCGAAACTGGGCCCTGTCGGCCATCTGCCTCACATTCCTCATTCTTGGGATAACACCGCTCCTAATCGTTAGAAAATATGTCAACCTTTCCCTCAACATCATGAAAGAAACCCCACCGCCCCTGTCGATGGGACCACGTGACTTTGTTCCGCTCACCGGCGGTGAGGAAGTCGAGTTCCGGTCGTTCGACGGGCTGACACTCCGCGGTGTCTTTCACAGCGGCAACTCTGATCTACCGGCACGCGGAATGATTATCTTCGCCCACGAGTACGCCAGCGACAAGGATAGTTGTGCCCGGTATTGCAGGCCATTGCTCGAAGCCGGCTACGACATCTTCAGCTTCGACTTCCGCGGGCATGGAGACAGCAGCCCCGAACCGGGCTACACCCCCCGCCAATGGGCGAGCGACCGCGAAGTCAGCGACATGGTCGGCGCCATCGCCTTCGTCGAGGATTGGCTCGAGGCCCATCACCGGCCGGTTGAACTGGGTCTGTTCGGCATCAGTCGCGGCGCGGGGGCGGCCATCCTGGCGGCGCAGAACAATCCGCGCGTCAAGGCCATCGTCGTGGACGGCGCCTTCAGCACCGACTCCACGATCGAGTACCTGATGCGACGATGGGCCTACATCTTCGCCAAGGTCCGCTTCGTGTACGAAAACCATCCGCCGGCCTTCTGGCGATTCCTCCGCTGGGCCATGATTCAACAGGCCCAACGGGAGCTGGGCGTCGAGTTCCCCTCCGTACGCAAGGCCCTGATGCGGATGCAACCCCGCCCCATGTTCTTCATCCACGGACAGAAGGACACCTACATCCCCGTCGAACAGACGGAAGCACTCTACGCGCTCGCCTCACAGCCGAAGTACCGATGGATTGTCCCAGGGGCCAAGCATAATCAGCCCGTGATCGTTCAGCCCGAGCAGTACGCGGCCCGAACCGTCGCCTTCTTCGACCGGTACCTCGCCGGAATCGAACCGGGACATACCTTCTTCACGGACGGCATCATCTCCGAACTCAGCCGGCCGCTGGCCGAACCCGAAGTCGCCGCCGCCGGAGAACGCCTCCGCGGCCAAGCCGTCGGAGCCGGCGCACGACGATAGGCAGGTTCTCAGATTCAGAGCTCGGATGGTAACGAGAACGGACCAGCCTCACTGTTCCGGGTGTGATCGCGCAGCCGTGCCCTACACGTCGATGCTTGATACCTCTCGGAAAGCGATCACGCGGCAACCTCGAAACTCAAATGACTCCCGACCGCCGTAGACCACACACCTATTCAAGTTCATCCCGGCGGCGAGACCGGAGTAATAATCCAACGGTGCTACCCGTCGTGTGCAATCCGAGTGCGGCGCCGAGCACCCCCGATCGGCTAGGCTCCGACGGTCACGGGCGCCAACCCTTGCCGACACCGCTCAGGCTGCGCCGGTTCCCCTAGAAGCTGACGGATCAGGCGAGCGCCGCGACGACCCGACAACAGCATCGAACCGAACGTGGGCCCCATGCGCGGCAACTTGAAAACGGACGCCACGGCCATGCCGATCACGACCAAGCCCGGAAAGACTTGCCCGCTTCGGTCAACGACGGCCTCCTCGGAACTGACCACATCCATCGGGCCACAGCCGGGAAGCTCTATCAGGCCGCGATTGGCCAGGGCGTGGACGACGTGAGCCTCGTGACCGGTGGCGTCTACGACCAGGCGCGTTTCCAGCGCCACGGGATCGACGCACGTGATGGCACGCGGCAGGTGCCGAACAGGCGTCCAGTTGACCACCACCCCTTCCACGCGACCGCTGCCGCGCAACACCACGTCTTCAACGACGGTCATGTTGAGAAACCGGACACCCGCGTCGCAAGCGCCGGCAATCAGCTTGGAGCACGCGTGGGGACCATCCGCCACCCACAGGCCATCCTGACCTGATCTTCGGATCGGAACACCCAGTTCCGCCAGCAGATCCTGGGCCGGCTCGCGAATCGTGACGGGATTCATCAGATACCCCCCGATCCAGAATCCGCCTCCCAGGTAGTTGTTCCCCTCGATCACCACGACACGCAGACCGTCGCTCGCCAGGTCGCGGGCACAGGCCAGACCACTGGGGCCCGCACCGGCGACAATGACGTCGCTCATCAGGCACTGCTCGAAAGTCGCCGTCCAGTCACGAACAATAGCGCGCGTGACATCCTGCTCGCGGGCCGCAGTCGTGAATACCGTGTTCGCCATTGCAGATCTCCTCTATAGCCGCAAGAAAACGGCCAAAGCGATCCGGCTCAAACAACGACGAACGGATTGGCTTGAAAGGTGCGGGTGTGACGACTGACAGGATCATCATGCCCATCCCTACGCCGGTATGATCCGGATCAGGTTCCAAGGGTCTAATCTCAGGTCGAACCACTCGACCACCCCTTGGGCATGACGGCATTGTAACCGAATTCAAACGCCGCCGCCATCCCCGGATTCCGTCACACCGGCTGACACCTGGGAGATCCCAAGCGTCGAAGCATCGAACCCGGCCCTTCATGGAATTACACGTCCCGGGATTGGGCTCCCCTACTGCGGTTGCGTGGCCGGAGTCGCCGGTGCGCCGGTGGAGGTCGGCGCATCGTGCGACTGCTCATCGACAATGAGAACCCAGCCCTTGCCCGGCGAGACGGGAATCGCATCCGCGGTCTTGAAGAGCATCGCGCCCTGGAAATCCTTCACCTGCGGGGCAAAGAAATGGGCCTTCCGCTCATCGAGCCCCAGCGCCTTCCAGTCGATTTGCAGCTTCACATGAGCGACCGCCGGGGCCCAACTGGCCACCGAAATCAGCGTCTTGCCGTTCTTCACGTAGGCGGTCGCCAAGACGTCCTTCTGATCGGTCCGGACGGGGCAATTGGGCTCCCAGTAGCCGATCATCCTGGCGTCGCTGATGCCGAACGCGTCCCACACCTTCCACATCGGCCGTGGATCAGCCTCGCCGTTCCACGGCAACCGGGCAGTCATCCCGTAGAGCATCCCGCGCCAGCGGTTGCCGCCGTTCTGGAGCATCTCGCCCATGAGCCCAAAGGGAATGCCCGATATCTCGACGAGCCAGTAGTCGGGCGGATCGTCGTAGTTGAAGCTCTCGCCGAACCAGAGACGATCGATAAACGGAAAGTACTCCATGTACTGAATCGCCGGGTTGAACGAGAAGCCGGTGTTCGAGTGCAGATCGATCATGCAGCCCGGACGGTTCCGCTCCATCACCTTGCGCATCCGCTTGATGATCGTGCGATCGTAGCTCACATCGTCAAGGTAGAGACCGTCGATCCGGATGTTCTTGACGAGCCAGCCAAGGCCTTCGACGTAGTAGTTGTACCATCGCGACGCCCCGCTTGTGACGACCGACGCGCAGACCGAGCCGTCGGGAAACGGCGAATACCACGACGGCGTGTAGCCCGTCACCAGATGCTCGCGGAGCCAGGGAAATCCGCCCCCGCCGCCCGGCGCCAACACCTCGTTGCCCAGGCTCCGAAGGGCCCACAGCTCGGTGACGTGATTCGTCAGCTCGCGAACCGTGTAGTAGATCTTCAGCTTCATGTTCTTCTCGTGCGCCGCCTTCACATAGGCCGACAGCTTCTCGTTCGCGATGAACGGATAGTTGATGAACGGATTCAGCTCGTTCGCGTGATGGATATTGATCACATTGGCACCGGTGGTGGCAATCTGATCGATCGGCTGGTAATCGTGGAAGTACCGCGTCTTGAAATGAGCGGCCGGGTCGAGCGTCTTGACCGGCGTGACCAGCAGGGCGAACTCGAACGTCATCTCCTGCCCCTTGGCAAGATCGCGCCGGCCGCTGAAGGCCTTGGCCAGAACCTGCCCGTCGCCGACCTCCGTGATGGTGCAGCCTCCCTTGCCGCCGTTGTGCCAGGTCGTCGGCGGTTGAAGCTGCCCGATGTGCCAGTAGAGGTTCACCATCGGTCCGCAGTAACTGGCGCCCTGCAGTTCGCAGTTCAGCCCGGCATGGACGTCGCCGAGCCAGAAGCCGTCGTAGTAGTTCTGACCGCCCCACTTCCACGTCCATTCCTTCGGCCGGAAACCTCCCTTGCGACCGATGCCCAGCATGTAGGCGGCCACGTCCCGGCGATAAGGGATCTCCAGACGGATGTCGTCCACCGGCATGGCCTCGTTCGCCTTGATCACCATGTTGAAGCCCAGGTGGCCGTCGAATTCCATCTGAGCAGTGCAACGCAGCGTCAGCTTGGCGTCGGGCCCCTGCGCCTCCCACGCCACCGTCCCCGGCGTCTTCTTGACGATTCGAAAGGTGCCCCCCGCCAGGGCAATCGGCCCGTCGGCCGTCTGCACGACGAACCGCATCGGCTCGGCCAGGATCTCACGTCCACCACTCCGGATACTATCGGGCAGACCATTCGTGCCGAACCGCACCTGCCGGCCCAGGCAGCCGATCGTTCGGTCCTCGACGGTCAGCGGCGTGTAGGGCGCAACGACCTCGTCGTCCATGCCGATCGTCGAATCCAGCCAGCGGAGCCGCGAGTGTCGCCACGGCTCGTTGTCGCCACGGTCTTCCCGAATCGCCGACAGAACGGAAAGCGTCAACCGGACGACGGTGGGAGGGGCATTCTTCGGCCGGATCGTCACGGTGCCGGCGTAGTCGCCCGGCGCGGCGTCTCTCGGAATGTCAACGCCGAACCACAGCGCCTGGACCTTGCCCTTCTGCACGGCCACGTCCTTGTGGAACCGGCGGCCATCCCAGTCCACGCCGTCGAGATTGAAGCATCGCAATGCCGCGGCTGGAATCGTCGCGCCGGCCGCCGAACGCAGTCCGCCGAACTCGGCCCCGCTCAGCTCGATCGCCTGCGTGTGAGCGTAGACGCCGACCTGGAAGGCGTAATACTCGTTCCGCTCCGCCTGGCCCTTGAACTCGCTCGACGGACCGGCCTCGATCCACCGAAGCGGCAAATCGTCGGTCATCCGTATGGGGTGCTTGCGATCCTCGGGGAAAAGGAGATACGGACGACCCGCGTGCTTGGCCAACAAGGCCTTGGTCTCGGCTGCCGTGGCAACGACCTCCATCGGATCGAATCGCTCGAACTCCGCCCGTGCCTCAAACGCCGCCACCCTGGCCTGCGGTAGTGTTCTCCACTTGCCTTGCGCCAGGTGGTCCGGCGTCAGTCCCTGTTGCGCGACCCACGTCGGATCGGCCGTGTCGGCCGGCGGAAAGTAGGTGAAGCGGTAGTTGCCGTAGGCCGGGTCGGGCTGGTAGGGCAAATAGTAGACGAAATAGTCGCCGGGTGCGGTGAGGGGCGCGAAGACCAGATCGCCGAACTCCCGGTTGATATTCACGCGAACAACATTCTTCACCTGTTGGCCGGTGGCCGCGTCGATGACGATGATGTGTTTCTTGTCGGCATCGTGGTCCCGTCGTCGCCAGGGTATGTGTACCCACACGGCATCGGCCTTTTGCTCGACGCGAACGCGGGCCCGGTGATGCCCGAGGGCGGCATCCCACAGCTTCGGCGCGACACCGTAGGGGATCTTGTCGACGGCCAGCGTCGAGGCCAGGCAGGCCTGCAGTATGAAGTACGCGTTCATCGGATTACTCCTTCGCCCTTTTGTGCAGCGAGGTGCAACCCTAGCGGGGAAGCGGCTGCGGGTCCAGTGCTGGACTTGACGGGCAATGTTACGAATTGTACGATTCGTACAGTGGCGAGTGTTGGAGGTATCGGCCGTGAATACCGTTCCCATCAGTAGAGCCCGTGACCAGTTGGCCGACTTGGGAAACCGAGTAGCCCTGCGCGGCGAACGGGTGATGGTCGAGCGCAGAGGAAAAAACCTGTTCGCCCTCGTCCCGGTCGAGGACGTCGAGCTTCTGGAACGCCTGGAGGATGCGATGGATCTCAAGGCGATTCGCCAGCGGCTGAACGAACCCACCCTACCGCTGAAGAAGCTCAAACGGGAGCTTGGACTGTAGATGACCTGCCGCGTCGAGGTTAAGAAGTCGGCGCAGAAGGAGATCGCCGCCCTGCCCAAACGGGACCAGAGGCGCGTGGTTGATGCCATCGCCGAGCCGGCCGCGAATCCACGCCCAATTGGAGCGAGGAAGCTGACCGGCATCGCGAATGCGTACCGCATTCGCGTTGGAGACTACAGGATTGTCTATCAGATCCAGGACGACATTCTGATCGTCTACATCGTTCGCGTCGCCCACCGTAAGGACGTCAACCGCGGCCTGTAATACCTAGCCCGCCCGGAATATCTGCCCGAGGAATTCGAGCGCGAAGTCCTTGGCGGCGACTCGGTCGGGGAGCGTGGCCATCGTGCCGTAGATCGCGGCGTTGCCCATCAGGTCGTCGTTGCTGATGCCCGCCACCTCTTTCGCGGCAGCCGCCAGATCGGCGAGGAACGCGTCGACGACGTTCGCGTGGAACGGCGAAATCGTCATGTGCAGACAGGCCGGCATGTGCTGCGGCTCAAGATGCCAGCGACGCTGCCCCATCGCCTCGGCCAGCGCGAACGTGTTGACCTTGTCGCCGCCGAACGCAAAGACGTTCACGGGCGGCTTGCCGATAACGCGCAGCCCGTCAATGGCATTGATGCCGTCGATCAATCGCCGGGACGTCTCCATCATGGTGCGCGTCAACCTCAAATAGCCCTCCATGCCGAAGTGGTGCATGACGGCCCAGGCGGCCGCGAGCGCGCCGCCCGGACGCGCCCCGGACATCGTCGGCGTCGCGTAGATCCCGCCCGGCCAGTCGACCTGAACGTAGTACTGATGCTTGCGGTATTCGCCGTTTCGATAGAGCACGGTGGACGCCCCCTTGGGCGCAAAGCCGAACTTGTGTACGTCGGCCGAGATGCTCGTCACGCCCGGCACGCTGAAATCAAACGGCGGAATGTCATAGCCCAAACGTCGGGCAAACGGCAGCACGAAACCGCCCAGGCAACAATCGGTGTGGAAGTTGATGCCCCGCTTCGAGGCAATGCTTGCGAATTCGGGGATCGGATCGATCATGCCGTGCGGATACGTCGGCGCCGAGCCGACAACGAGCACGGTGTTGTCGTTCACCGCGTCGCGTACGGCGTCGACCCTCCCGCGAAACTCGGCGTCGACGGGCGTCCGAATGGCCTTGATGCCCAGGCAGTGCGCGGCCTTGTCGAATGCCGGATGCGCCGTGACCGGCAAAACCATCTCCGGCGCGGTGATCGCCGGCCGCTCGGCCCGCATCCTGTCCCGAGCCGCCTTGACCGCCAAAAAGATGCTCTCCGAACCGCCCGAGGTCATGTTGCCCACGGTGTCGTCATCGCCGCCGAGCAACCCCGCAGTCATGGCGATCACCTCCGTCTCGAACGTACGGAGGCTCGGGAATGCCAGCGGACTCAGGCCGTTCTCGAAGATGAATAGTGAATAAGCCTGCCGGATCAACTCGGCGTGGGCCTCGTCGATGTAGTAGGCCAGCCCGAACATCCGGCCGTGCTGCCAGTCCCCATCCGCCGACCGCATGGCGCGCATCTTCGAGAGAAGTTCCGCTTGTTCCACGCCCCGCTCGGGCAGTGACGGTCCGGCCATCGGGTCGCTCCTTGAATCGCTAATCCCCCCATCCCACTACGACTCAACCCACTCGATTATCGATAGCACGGCACGGAATCCCTTCTCGCGGTGGATCACCCGCACCCCCTTCTCGAGACGAACCACGTCGCCGTCGGCCACCGGCGCCCCCGAACAGGAAACACCCACCGCTACGGCGAACACAATCCGCCCGATCATGACCCGTCGCCTCCTCCCCCCTGAGGGTCCTAGACGTTCACCCGTTGGATGTCGGCCCCGAGCGCGACAAGCTTCTGCTCGATCCGATCGTATCCGCGGTCGATGTGATAGACGCGATTGACGCGAGTCTGCCCCTTGGCGATTAGGCCCGCCAGCACCAGTGCCGCCGATGCCCGCAGATCCGATGCCATCACCGGCGCCCCGACCAGCTTCTTGACGCCCTCGACGATGACCACCGGCCCCTCCTTGCGAAGTCGAGCGCCCATGCGGTTCAGCTCGGCCACGTGCATGAACCGATCGGGAAAGACCTTCTCGGTGATGACGCTGTTGCCGTCGGCCAACGTCAGCAACGCCATGAGCTGGGCCTGGAGGTCCGTCGGAAAGCCCGGAAACGGCTGCGTCGTAACCGTAATGGGCTCCAATCGCCGGGCGGACGAAACAACAACGTGCCCGTCGTCCCGTTCGATATTGACTCCGATGTGCCGCATCCGGTCGACCACCGCCAGCATGTGTTCGAGACGGGCATTCTCAATGTGAACCTCACCATTGGTAATCGCCGCGGCAATCATGAACGTGCCCGCCTCAATCCGGTCGGGAATGATCGTGTACTCGCAGCCGGTCAGCGACTCGACACCGTCGATGGTGATCCGCGGCGTCCCGTGACCGGTAATCCGAGCGCCGCAGGCGTTGAGGAAGTTCCCCAAGTCGGTCACCTCCGGCTCGCAAGCGGCGGATTCGATAACCGTTCGGCCTTTCGCCAATACGGCCGCCATCATTACGTTGGCCGTGCCGGTCACCGTCGAGCCGAATGCCCCGCCGAGAAACATCTCCGTCCCGATCAGCTTCTTCGCCCGCAACTGCATGTCGCCCGCGTTCAGCTCGATGTCGGCCCCCAGCATCTCCATGCCCATCACGTGCAAGTCAATCGGCCTGTCGCCAATCGCACAGCCGCCGGGCATCGACACAATCGCGCGACGCCGTTTGGCAAGCAGCGGCCCCATCACGCACACGCTCGCCCGCATCTTCCGCACCAGGTCGTACTCGGCGTGGCAGTTCATCTCGTCCTCGACGCACAATCGCATCGCCCCGTCCGGAAGTCGCGAAACCGACACCCCCAGCTTGCCCAGCAAAAGGGCCATGGAATCCACGTCCATCAGATTCGGCACGCCCCGCAGGACGGTCGGCCCCTCGCAAAGAATCGTCGCGGCCATGATGGGAAGCGCCGCGTTCTTCGCCCCGTCGATCTTCACCGCGCCTCGTAGTCGAGGTCCACCGTTAATCAAAAAGCAGTCCACAGCACCTCACCTCGTCTGTAGGAGGACCTCACATCCCCGATGGTCCGCGCCACGGGACGTGCGGCCCCGAAAACCTCGCCAGGCGGGAGTCTTCTCCCAACAGCCCGCGCTTCAACCGAACACGGACCGCGAACCGATCACCACGCGATCGTGCCCCAGCCCATCGCTCACGGATCGTACATCGTCGAACCCCGCGGCCACAAACAATTCTCGAACGGCGGCGCCCTGGTCGTGTCCGACCTCAATCGCGAGCCGTCCCCCGGGCTTCAGTCGATCCATCGCGCCCATAACGATCCGGCGGATCAACTCCAATCCGTCCGACCCGCCGTCCAGCGCCAAGTGAGGTTCGTGCTCGGCCACCGGGGGTGGAAGCCCCGCCAGATCGCCCGTCTTGATATACGGAGGATTCGCCGTAATGACGTCGAACACCGTCACACCGCCCGCGAGCGCGTCGTACAAATCGCCCTGTCGCAGCCCGACCCGTTCCGTTAGGCCATGCCGGGCCACGTTCGCCTCGGCCACACGCAAGGCCCTCTCAGAAATGTCCGTCGCAACAACCGTGCTGCCGGAAAGTTGCACCGCCAACGCAATCGCCACACATCCGGAACCCGTGCACAAATCGAGAATCAACTCCGGCGCCCGACCCGCACCTCGCGCAATGTCCAGCACCGCCTGAACGAGCGTCTCCGTTTCAGGTCGCGGAATCAACACGTCCGGCGTGACGGCAAACTCCAGGCTGAAAAACTCCTTCCGTCCGATCAGGTAGGCGATGGGCTCGTTTCGGCCCGAACGTCGGACCAGGTCGCGCAGAACGACAAGCTGATCCTCAACCGGCACCCGGTCAAACTGAAGGTACAGGTCTAGCCGTCGGCATCCCAGAACGTGAGCCAACAAAAGCTGGGCACAAAGCTGGGGTTGATCCAGCCCCTTGCCCGACAAGAAATCCCGAATCCACTTCAGCAGCCGACCGACCGTCCACGCCTCGGATTGCGTCACCCAATCAGGCATGATCAGACTATACCATCACATCCGGCGACACGCGAGACGTTGTAGTGCCTTCATCGGAAGCAGATCAACAGTCTTGAAACAATTGTTAGCATGTGCTAACATGATTACGCATGGATCAACCGGAATTCAGTACATGGCGATTCCGGAGTGGGTATTCACAGTAGGCACCTCCGCAACCCGGATAAGACCATCATGACGACGCCACTCACGCCCTGCCAATCGTGGTCCTCCATACCGGTGGATTGCGAACCGACTACACCGACGCACGCATCCCTTGGTCGCCACGCCCCCTCGGAAGGATCGATCCTCAGGAGGGGCCCGTCGCCAAGGCTTGGAAAGTAGACATGCTTCAATCGCTTGCTCGAAGGTCGGCCCTGGTCTTCCTCGTGGTCCCGTTCGTTTCCGCCGGCTGCAACAGGACGGACCCCGACTCGTTGCCGGTCACCATCCGCGCCAAGACGCTGCAGCCCGAACGGGTGTCCTCCAGCATGCTTTTCAGTGCAAGCGTCGAACCTCGACAGAAGGTAGACCTGGCCTTCAAGGTGCCCGGAACCGTAGACCGCCTGTTTCGGGTCAAGGCGGCCGATGGGGAACGCGACGTCCAGGAAGGCGACGTCGTCCCGAAAGGGGAGACCATCGCCGAGCTGGAGACACGCGACTATCAACGCGAGGTGGAGCTGAGTCAAGCCCGGCTCGACCGCGCCCTGACCGCCATCCAGGTCGCTCAGGCCGGCGCCGACTTCGCCCGTAAGGAATTCGAACGAATCAAAGGGCTGATGGAACGCGAGACGGCCGCGAAGCGCGAGTTCGATGAGATCGTGACACGCCGCGACAGCGCCGAGGCCCAGCTCGCCGGCGCTCAAAAGGAGGCAGCCGCCGCCACCGTGGCGCTCGCCCAGGCCAAGGACCGCCTGGCCGACTGCACCCTCCGCATTCCAATCGACAACGCCACGGTCGTTCGAAAGGCGATCGAACCCAAAGAACGCGTCATGCCCGGCCAGGTGGTGTTTCGCATCATGGACATCTCAACCGTCCACGTGGAATTCGGCGTCCCCGATACGATGTTGGGCTCGCACACAACCTCGAACAGGGTTTCCTCGAAGGTGGTCCTCGGACAGGAGCTCGACGTCTCGGCGGAAGCCTTTGAAGGCGAAAGATTCAAGGGACGCGTCACCAAAATCGCCCCGGCGGCCAACCCCAACACCCGAACCTTCCTCGCCGAGGTCACGCTCGAGAACCGCGACGGACGGCTGAAGCCCGGAATGATCGTCACGGTGAGCATGGGCGAGACCAAGCAAGTCGTGTTGGCCCCCATGACGGCAATTCAGCGAGGCGAAAAACCCGGCGAGATGGCCGTCTATAAGTTGGAGACGAACGGCGGAAAGGCCCGGGTCCGGCGAACGAGAGTCTCGCTGGGCGGAGTCTACAACAACCAGGTGGAAGTCCTGACGTCCTCCAGCGAGGTCAAGGTCGGCGATCGGATCGTCGTCGCGGGCGCCTGGCGGCTGGATGAGGGCAGAGAGGTCCGCGTCGTGGAAGAATCCTCGGAGAATGGCCGGCCGTGACGACGACCCAGTTCTTCGTATACCGGCGGCCGATCGCGTGGGGGGCAATGATCGCCACCCTGATCTGGGGCGCTTTCGCCTACGATCGCATGCCGCAACGACAGGATCCCATCGTCCCCGCCCGCATGGGCGTGGTGGTCGCGCCGTACCCCGGCGCCAAAGTGGCCAAGGTCGAACAAGAGGTCACCCGCAAGATCGAACGGAAGGTCACCGAGAATCCGTCCGTCGAACGCGTGTTCTCCATCAGCCGACAGGGGCTGTCCGTCGTCTATGTCGAACTCTTTGAAGACGAAAAAAACGACGCCGTCGTCTGGCAGGACATCCGCGGAAAACTCGCGTCGATGACCGATCTGCCCCGCGTCGGCGATCGACCGGTGACACCCTTCCTCAACAAGGATTTCGGCGAGACCGTCGCGGTCATGCTGACGATCAGCAGCCCCCCCGTCAGCGACCTCGAGATCGATTTGCGGGCCCGAAGCATCCGCCAGGCCGTGGAGCAGGCCCGTGCCGAACGTCCCGCCGAGTTCCGGGACCGTCGCTGCACCGGCGTGCTGGTCTATCCGAACACCGTGGCCCGATCCTACGTGATGCGCATCGGCCGAACCTTGCTCCAGCGATTGACCGAAATGGGAATCGTCCGCGACGGCCGCGTCCTCGAGGCGCCCGGAACGGGATGCCTCGACGTCCAATTGCTCAAGTCGCCCCTGGACCTCGAACGCGGTTTCCGCGAGTGGAAACAGCAATTCATCGCCAGCGGCGAATCCCACCCCGACCTCTGGGGCGAGTTCTTCATCACGGATCTCGACCAATTGCCCACGGAGCTCCGCCGCGCCGCCAAGGATAAGTACACGTACCGCGAACTTCAGGATATGGCCGAGACGATTCAGGACCACATCAAACAGTATCCGACCGTCGGCCAGGTGGAACTGATCGGAACGCAGAACGAACAGATCAAGCTCTTCTACAGCGGCCAACGATTCAATCAGTTCGGCATCCGACCGGCCGACATTATCGGCCGGCTGCGAGCGCGTAACATCAACCTGCCCGGCGGTAAGGTCGAGCTTTCCGACCAGAGCATCGTCGTCCAGCCAAGCGGTGAATTCAGATCCGAGCAGGAAATCGGTCAGGTCGTCGTGGCGCTGGCGCCGGACGGCTATCCCCTGTATCTTCGCGACCTCGTCGAAATCACCCGAGGCTACGTCGACCCGCCCGACGTCATGAACTTCCGCACCGTCAAGGTCGACGCCCGTCGGCCCAAGACGGGACTCCTGCCGACCGAACAGGGCGATCGCGCGGCGGGCGCCGGATCGCCAACCGACGAGAATCACCCGACACTCCCCGAACGATACGACCTCCAGACCACCCGCGCCATCACCCTGTCGATCCGCCAAGTCGCGGGCTCGCACATCGCGGACTTCGGCCGAGACATCGATGAGGCCCTAGCCCGCCTCAAGGGCGTTCTCCCCGACGATCTCCAGGTCGAACGTACCAGCAACGAGCCCGCGCAGGTCAAGGACAAAATCCGTCAGTTCAACCACTGTCTGATCGAGGCGGTGGTCATCGTCATCATCACCGCCCTGCTGTTGATGGAATGGCGCAGCGCGATCCTGGTGGCCGTCTCGATCCCCGTGACCATCGCCATGACGCTCGGCATGTGTCGGGCGGTCGGAATCGATTTGCAGCAGGTTTCCATCGCCGCCCTGATCATTGCGCTGGGCCTGCTGGTGGACGACCCGGTGGTCGCCTCCGACGCGATTAACCGCGAGATCGCGGCCGGTCGGCCGCGACACGTGGCGGCCTGGCTCGGCCCCACCAAGCTGGCTCGGGCAATCCTCTTCGCCACGCTGACCAATATCGTGGCCTACCTGCCGCTTCTCCTGGTCACCGGCAAGGTCGGCAACTTCATCTATTCGCTGCCGATCGTCATCACGGCGTCGCTCGTCAGCAGTCGAATCGTATCGATGACGTTCATGCCGCTGCTGGGCTACTACCTGCTGCGAGGACAACACGGATTCGAGGCATCCACCGCATCGGCCGGAAACCCGTCACGTTTCGCGAACGCCTACCGAAGACTCGCCGAATGGTGCATCGACCACAAGGCCGTCAGTCTGACGTTACTGATCGTGATCCTCGGCGCGGGCTCGGCCCTCCTCACGCTCATCCCCACGTCCTTCTTCCCGAAGGATCTCCACTCCACTTTCACGGTGAACGTCTTCATGCCCGAGGGATCGCCGATCCGCCAGACCCGCGAGGAGACGCTCCGGATCGTCAAGAAAATCGACGAACTCGAGGGGAAACGCATCCGGGCGTACACGACCTTCGTGGGCGCGGGCGGTCCCCGATTCTGGCTCTCGGTCCTGCCCGAACAGCGGGCCGACAACTACGCGCAAATCCTCGTCCATACGCTCGACAAACGCGAAACGGCCGACATCGTGGCCCGGCTGAAGGCACACCTCCCGCCGCAAGTCGCGTCCGCTCGCGTCACCATCGAACAGCTTGAAACAGGACCGCCCATCGGCGTGCCCGTCCAATTGCGGATCTACGGCGAGGACATCGAAGAGCTTCGTCGGCTCGCCACGGCGGTCAAACGGCAACTCTACGCCGTCGCCGGCGCCGACAACATCCATGATGACTGGGACCCCGAGGTGCTCCAAATCTCCCTCGACATCGATCCCGATCGCGCCAACATCACCGGCGTCACCAATGAGGACGTCGCCGGCACCGTCTACACCGGACTCTCGGGCTACTCGGCAACACAACTCCGTGAAAAAAACCACCTGATCGACGTCGTCCTCCGACTTCGCAGCGACGAACGCAGCCAGGTGAACGACCTGGCCAATATCAATGCCGTCAGTACGCTGACCGGCGCCCGTGTCCCCTTGCTTCAAATCGCCGACTTCAGGACCGAAATGGTGTCGCCCAAGATCCGGCGCCGCGAACATGAACGATGTCTGACCGTCAAGTGCGACGCCGTCCGAGGAGTGCTGCCGAGTCAGATCGTCAAGGCCTTGCAGAAATCGCTGCCCACCCTCGCATGGCCGCCGGGCTATCGGTATGAATTCGGCGGAGAGCACCACGAACAGGAAAAGGCCTTCTCCGCCGTGCGAATCGCACTGATCGTGTCGCTGCTGGCCATCTACGCCGCGCTGGTGTGGCAGTTCAACAGCCTCATCAAACCCCTGGTGGTCCTTGTGGCCATCCCCTTCGGACTCGTCGGAGGATTGATGGGACTGCTTGTCTTTGGCGAACCCTTCGGATTCGTGGCCTTCCTCGGAGTGGCCTCCCTCGCCGGCGTTATCGTCAGCCACGTCATCGTATTGTTCGACTTCATCGAGGAAATGCGAGAAAAGGGAGAACCGGTCCGCAACGCCGTGATCCATGCCGCATTGGCCCGATTGCGCCCCGTGCTCGTGACCGTGCTGGCGACGGTCGGCGGATTGATCCCCCTCGCCTACAAGGGCGGGCCGCTCTGGAAACCCATGTGTTATGTTCAGATCGTCGGCCTGTTGGTGGCCACCGTCGTCACACTGGTCATTGTCCCCATCGTTCTTACGCTATGCGTCGAAAACCTCAAGATCATCAAATGGAACACCCACGAAGAAGGCCCGCCTCCCGACCTGAAGATCTAAGTCGCGGCGAAAAAGGGGCGAAAAAGGGGACATTCTACTTTTTCGGTGATTTCCGTGTGCCCGCCTTGGCCTTCCTCGGCCTGCCGCGGGGGCGGAGGGAGGCCTCAAGGCCCAATCGGACTGCGGTTCGACGCGTCCATGTCGCCGTGCCCCACGGTGTACCCCGGTTCACGCTCCGGCGGAGGCCCTCCAGTTCCGCATCCGTCATCGGTCGGTTGACCGCCTCAACCCACCCCCTCGGTCGATCCACCGGACCGTCGTCCAGGAATACCGGACGGTCCTTGGGGCCCTTACCCCACCACCGCAGACTCGACCATACCCATGCCTCGGCCCTGTCCACCAGTCCCGCCCGCAAGGGGTTCCGTTCCACATAGCGTATCACCGTCAGCAGGTGGGCGTCCTGCTGGATCGGAAACGCCTTGAACCGGCCCTGCCAGACGTGGCCACTGCCGCGATAGTGCCGATGATACCTCCGCACCTGTGCCGTCAGGAGCCACTGCATCCACCGGCTCAGGTCGCCGTCCTCGCGGGGCCAGACCACCATGTGGAAGTGGTTCGGCATCAGACAGTACGACACGACCCGCATCGAAACATGATCCAGCGACTCCGTCAGGAGTTGAATGAAGGCGGCGTAATCCTCCTCTCCGTGGAAGACCGCATTCTGGGCGTTCCCGCGATTGATGACGTGGTAACAGATCCCGCCGACCGACGCTCTGGCTGTCCGTGGCATGGCCCAACGCTACTGCCCCAGGGCACATCTGTCAAGAAAAAGTAGAATGTCCCCTTTTCCTTCTTTTCCTTCCTCCCTTGCAGACAACGACCGCCAATGATACAAGGCCAGTACATCCGAAGACCTTGGCGCTAGTCGAGGGTACCACGCATGAAGTCCGACTCATTGCTTAAGCAGGTAGGTCGTTTGTCTCTTTCCATAGTGGGGGCGGTTGCCATTGTACTGGCTGTCGGTGCCGCCGGCTGGAAACTGGCTGCTATGTACTACGGTCTTACTGGCAAGGTTTCCACTATTCACACATCGGCACTGGCGACCGAATTAGACTTAGCAAACAAGCAACTTAAGGAAAAGGTCAAAGATCAAGAGGCTACCATCACGGAATTGAATGAACGGCTTGCCAAGGCTAGCGGAACACGTACTGACAAGGAATGGGACGCTCTCGGCAGGATGTGTCTCTCTGAATACTCCACAATTCTGACGTGCATGCATACGCTCTCGGAATTGAAGAACAGGTTAGACCCGTCACTCCAAGAGCTGATCAAGAAGAGCAACGAACTTCAAAGAAGAATGCCTAACAGCACTGCAACTACCTGCCAAGCCAGAGAGACATTCAACTCTACCCTATCCCTGTTTAACCAGACATTCGACATCGTGTCAGTGACATTCTCGGCGATGTCTGATGTCGCGGAACTGCTAAGACAGCAAAACACCCTTTTCTTTGGCGTCCTGACTGGAGCGGGTCTACTTGAGACGAGTGTCATTGACGGCAATGAGGATATAATGCTTCGGACGTGCCCGTCCTATGCAGTCAATTCGACTACTGGCGAGGTCAAGAAGTTCACTTCTTCGACTACCCGCGCTCGATGACTTGTCTGTTAGCGCAAGAAATTGCCCCGCTGGATGGAAAAGGAGTGGAATAGGGGACAAGTGGAATAGGGGACATTCTACTTTGTCGTACGAGGATGCCGCCCAACAGAGCGGCCACGACGATGATGATGATGTCCGTTGCAATGCCCACGAAGATCCGCCCGCAATACATGTGGCTTAGCTGACGGTGCGGCCTATTGCAAGACCTTGACCCGGTCAATCGGATTACCGGATGGCGTCGTTCAGTATCATGTCACGGGGCGGGGTAAAACCGGCCACCGGTGGGCGGGTCAAAACCGGCCAGTTGGGTTGAGTTCCGTATACATGAATTCGCCTAATCTTTGCAAGGTCTAGTTGTCGGTCTTTTCCTTAGGAGGGCCTTTTCCTTTCCTCGATCCTTGAGCCGATAGCTCTTGCCGGTGATCGTGATGACCTCCGCATGGTGCAGGAAGCGGTCGAGGATTGCCGTAGCAGAGGGCACATCTCCGACGAGTTTACCCCAGTCTTCCAGTGGCCGGTTCGACGTCATCATCGTCGAACGGGTCTCGTGGCGTCGCATGATGATCTCAAAGACGTACTCGCCAGATCCCTTGGGCAGATGCTTCATGCCCATGTCGTCAATAATCAGCAGGTCAGGTTTGAGGTACTTTGTCAGCACCTTGAACTCGCCATCCATCGCCTCGTCGTGGAGGAAGTCCCGAACCATGTCGAAGATCGATCGGTACAGGACGACGAAGCCGGACTTGATGGCCTGATAGCCGATGGCCTGAACGAGATGACTCTTGCCTGTCCCCGGCGGACCGAGCAGCAAAACATCTCGTCCCTCGCGAATGAACCGGCACGTGGCCAGGTCGAAGACTTGCTTCTTCTTGATCGAAGGGTTGAACGGCCAATCGAAGTCCTCCAGCGTCCTGGTTTCACGGAAGGTCGCCGCCTTCACGCGTCGCTCGATGAGACGCTCGGATCGGACGGCCAGTTCGTCCTGAAGGATCAGTTCCAGGAACTCGGCATGAGTCAGGCTGTGGCTGGCCGCCTCGGCGAGTCGGACTTCCAGCGATCGGGCCAGGCCCGACAGCCGAAGCTTTCTCAAGGTCGTACACAGGGCATCGTTCATACGCATCGCTCCTTTGTGAATGACTCCCGTACCAGGGCTCCGTACTCGGACAGAGACCGGATAATCGGGTGGTGATCGACGAACTCGAATTGCTGTTGTTTGGGGGCCTGTCGTTTGATCAGATCGCGAAGGATTCGCAGTCGATAGGCCCCGTGCGTGGCGGCCGTTTCACAGGCCTGCTCGATGACATCGCACGGGTGACGGTGAGACAGCGACATCAGCCCCATCAGAACGCGAACGCCTTCGATGCCGCGAACCGAGAGCATCTGCTCGGACCAGTGGCTGCTGTGCGGGCCTATCCGTTGGGTCTGCCTCAGCCACCAGGCCGCCCCTCGTTCAACAGCGCTGATCTTCTCCGAAGCGATGTGCTTCGGTTCGGTGCTGAAGCGTCCGGGCTCACGTTTGGTGTGCAGGGCGATCTGTTCCATCGTGCGGTTGAAGACACGGACGGTATGGCTATCCCATCGGACCCAGACCCTGCGACCGACGTACTCCGGCGGGACCGAGTAGTAGGCCTTGTCCACCTCCACGTGAGCATCTCGGTGGACGGATCGTTCCGCTTCGTGGAAGAACGGGAATCGTTCGGCGGGCAAGGGCTGAAGAACAGGGCGCTCTACCTCGCTGAACACCCTGCTGACCTGTTGGCGTGTTGTGCCGTGGATACGGGTGTCCGCGATGGTGGTTTCCCAGGTGAGGAGGTGTTCGTTCTGTGCCTGAAGCGTTTCAAACGTGAGGCCTTTCAAGCCGTTGTTCTGAACGTAGTCGACACCCCGCTCCACCTTACCCTTGTGCCGGGGCATGCGAGGCTTTGTAGGCAGAACCACGACGCCATAGTGCCGACAGAACTCCTGGATCTTCGGGTTGAGCTCGGGATCGAACCAGTCGGCCTTGGTCACCGCCGCCTTCAGGTTGTCGATGACCAGCGTCTTGGGTACGCCGCCGAAGTGCCAGAAGGCGTCCTCGATGCAACGGATGAATTCTTCTGTTGTCTGCCGGAAAACCGATTCACTGTACCCCTTGCGAGAGTGACTCAGTACGATTCGAAAGACGTGCGTTCGCCTCCGCCGGCCGTCGCGGTCCACGATCGGCGCCCCCGTGCCGAAGTCCACCTGCGCTTCTTCGCCCGGAGCACACTCCATCCGACGGAACGGAAGCGGTGTGATCTTCCCAAGACGACGGATGAATCGCTTGACGCTGTCGTAGCCATCCTTGAAGCCGTGGTCGGCCACCAGGTCCTGATGGACCCGCTTCGCCGACAGCCCCTGTTCCACCTTCTCCAGGATCAATGCTCGGAAGGGTTCACACCGGCTGGGAAGACTTGTCGACCCGGTGGGCGGGGTGGCCGGTTTTGATTCTGCCTCTCCAGACCCGGTGGGCAGGGTGGCCGGTTTTGCCCCATCGGACCCGGAAGGCGTCCTGGCTGGACTTGAACCCGCGTCGTCGGCTGCCGCAGCCAGCCGCACGTGCCGGGCCACCGTCTCCCTATGCATCCCTAATTCACGGGCGATCCGTCGGAAGGACCACCCCCGCTGCTTCAGCGTGAGTATCGTGTCTATCATTGCCATCCTGAGGTGATTGGCCACGTCGTCCTCCTTTCACAGGAGAACCTACACGGCCAACCATCGCCTCCTCAAAGATGGCCGGTTTTCACCCGCCCCTCACTGGCCGGTTTTGCCCGCCCCATGACAGTATCACCAGCGACGTGAGGTCGAACAAGGCGTGGGCGATGATGGGGACGATGAGATTGCGTCGCCAGACTATCCACGCGCTGAACAGCAGGCTACAGGATGAGAAAGGGGCCATTCTACTTTTTTCGTAAAACTAGAATGTCCCCTTTTCTCCGATCAGCCCTGCTTGTCCGACGGGTGCGGACCGCTCGTGGGAACCTTGGCGGGACGAGAAACCGCTCCCGCCTTGCCTTTTGCCTCCGAGCCTTTCGCCTTAGGCGCCGGCGGACCCGGCCAGGCCTTGTCCTTGCCGTATCTCGAACCGCTCTCGCCGCCGTCTTCGGAGGCCAGTAGCCGCTTCATGTCGTCGGTTACGGCGAGAAACACATTCTGTCCCGGCTTGAGCCCCTCGACCACTTGCACGTATTCCGTGCTGCTCATGCCCAGCTTCACCTCTTGAACCTGCGTTCCCCCGTTGGACACGAACACATACGAACGCCCTTCCTTGCTGAAGACGCTCTGCACGGGAATCGCCAGGACGTTCTCAAGCCGCTTCACGAGAATCTCAACATCGGCCGACATGCCGGGCTTGAGATCGTCGTTGTGCTGATCGAGCGTGATCTCGTTCGTGTATTCCTTCAGGTTCGGATTCATCCAGCGATTTTGCGCGTCGGCCAACACGCCGATCTTGCTCACCCGGCCGGTGAACCGGACGTTCGGTAGCCCCTCAACCGTAACGGACGCCGGCAAGTCAAGATCCATCTTGTCCATCTGCGACTCGTTGATCTTGATCTCGACCAGCATCACCGACGGGTCGGGCAGGTCGATCAGAATCTGCCGCTCGTGAACGGACGACCCCACTTCAATTCGCTGCGGATCCCACGGATTGCTGCGATGGTAAACCACCATGCCGGGACCCGGCGCGCGGATCTTGAGGTTCTCCTTCTGCCGTCGAAGCTTCGCCAGGTTGCCGGTCTGGATCCCGTATTCGGCCTGCCGCGCCTCCAACGCCGCCTTGCTCTGCGCCGCCTGAGCCTCGGCGCTCTTCTTGGTGCGCTCGAGTTCCTTCTCCGCCTCTTCAACCGCCGAGGTCTTCTCCGCAAGTTGACGCTGGTGGCCGTACTTCTCCAGAATCTCCTCCGCCAACTTCGCCTTCTCGAGTTCAAGCCCGGCCTTGTAGGCATTGAACTTGTCGTTCTCGTGCTCGGTCTTGGTGATGTAGCCTCGACTGAAAAGTTGCTTGCTCGTCTCGTAGTCGGCCTCACGCCGGCGAAGAACCGCTTCGCACTCCTCCCTCGCCAGTTTGGCCGTCTGCTTGGCCTGCTGGTAATCCCCTTCCTTGTACTTGGTCAAATCCAGCCTCGCCAGATCCAACGCCAACGCGGCCTTTCGTATGTTGCTGGCGTTCAAATCAATCTGAATCGCGTAGGCCTTCTCCGCCGCCTCGAGCGCGGCCTTCCCACCGGCGCAGACAATCTCCTGCTGCTTGATCCGGTCGTCGATGCTCATGCTCGTGCCGCCGCCGCCGTCGCTGGTCAACTCCACGAGAACATCGCCTTCCTTCACCTGCTTGCCTTCGTCGATCAGCCACACGATCGTGCTGCGGCCTTCAACCTCGCAGCGAATCTCGGTGTTCTTCTTCGCCTTGACCTCGCCCCGAGACGTCAGCGTGATCGGCAGCGTCATCCGTTTCACCTCGAAAAGCCGGATGTCCGCCTCCCGCCGAGACGCCTTGCGACCCCGAGCCAACCCGATCGCCGCAACGACAACCACGACAACCGAAGCCAAAACGAGCCATTTCAGGCTCGGCCTGATCCGACGCCGCGGCACCCGACGTACCGTTGGCGCCTCGGTCTGGCCGGCCGTCCTCAGACCGCCCATCGTCGAACGACGCTCGCGTAAAGCCGCGGTTTCAGGATCCGTCAAACGCGTCACATGATCACGCTGGATTCGTCTTGTGGGCCTGTGTCGTCTCTTCCCCTTTACGGGCCATTTTAACGTTTCAGGGCAGCCGGGTCCAGAAGGTTGCCCGCGTCGTCCACGCGGATCATCCCCGTGTCCAAATAGAACCCCAGGATCGCCTTGCGCAGCGTGCTCATCGCCGCCGCGAAGTTGTCACGAGCGCCCAGCAACGCGTTCTCGGCGTCCATAATCTCGCGGTTGCTGATCAACCCTTGTCTAAAGCGGAAGTCCGCCGCCTCTCGCTGTTGCTGCGCCAGTTCAATGCTCTGTTGCTGAATCGACAGCGAAGTCATCGCACGTTCCATGTCGCGCCTCGATCGACGAACCTCCAGGCGGACCGTGTCGGAAGCCAAATCATATCGCCGCTGGGCTCGCCGCAACTCGATCAGCGCCGCACGGTAGTCGTTCCGCTCCTTGACCCGATCCACCGGCAGGTTGAGGTCCATCCCCGCACGCCACGTCGCTCGATCGGTGTTGTAGTCCCACTGATCCAGCTTGGCGGGATTCGTGTCCCATACGACGTTGCCGCGCACGTTCAAGTCGGGCAAAAGACGGTTCTCGGCCACGTTCACCCCCCGGCGGGCATCGTCAATGGCGTCCCTGTAGTTGACCAAATCCAGCCGGTTGTCTATCGCGTATCGTATCGCACTCTCCTCGTCCACCTTCGGCACCGTCAACCCGAAATCCTCGTCCACCACATCCAACGGCTCCGTCGTGGTCATTCCGATCAAGATCTTGAACCGATCGAGACTGGTGCGATAACTCTCCTCGGCGTTGACCACGTTGTTCCACGCCGTGAGCAGGTTCTGTTGCGCGCGCTGAGCCTCCAACTCGAGGATCCGGCCCGCCTTAAACAACGCGGTCGACCGTCCGCTGTCCGCGTAGAAACTGGCGTAACTGTTCCTCGCGTTGATGACCTGCTGTCGCGAACGAATGAGATTGAAGTACTCCCCGGCCACCGCAACGACAAACGTTTGCCGGAACCGTTCAAACGTCCGGGTCGAATAGATCAGGTTGCGTTCGGCTTGGTCCAGACTCTCCCGCGCGACCCTCCCAGCGCCCCGCAATAACGGAACGACCGCGTCCACCGATATCGCACCGCTCTCGGTGGTCGTGATCTCACGACCCAGGTCGCGCATCAGCGTGTCGATCACCCTCGCCGTCACCTCACCACCGTAGGGCAGCTTCTGCTGCACCGCGACCTGCGAAACCGCGGCCATCGCATGGTCGAAATGCCGTATCTCTCCGTAGTTGGCATAGTCCATCTTCAGACCGGCCACGAATCGAGGACTCCACAAGTGCCGCTCCAACGTCAGCGCCAGTGCGGAGAGGTACAAATCCTCCTTCGCCAGTTGAAACTCCCGCGAATTCTGAAAAGCGTACGCCAACGCCTGCGAGAGCTTCATCGGCCTGGCCTCGCTCGGCTGGGTGGCCGGATGGATGACCGCCTGGCTCGTCGGCGGAGTCAACGGCTCCGCACTCGGCCTCGATGACACCAGCATCTCCGGCGGGATCGTCGGACTCGTGGGGCTCGGAACATGCTCATAAGCGGTGTCCGGAACCGACAGGGGAACATGCTCCTTGTCAATCGTCGCATCCGGCTTCTGGCCGATCGCCTGACGCTCACGCTGTTCGATCAACTTGTAAACCTGCTTGTCGGCGTCCTCCACATAGAGCTGACAGCCCGGCATCAGCGACACGACGAACCATACGAACAGCCCTCGCCGACTGGACGCCCGAACGACGCCGACCGACGCGTGCGACCGATCCCTCCGTTCACGATGCTGTCCAATCGGCACGCCGCACATCACCCCGCCTCAGACAGTCTCCACCCCTCGAAGAGACCCTTCCCGTCCAACCCGTAATCTCAGCCTCACTCCGCGCCCGTCACCTTGCCGACCGCCGAGAGATACTCCCGCTTCTTCTTCACCCCAACCAGGGTCTGGACCGGATTACCCTTGTTGAAAACAATCACGGTCGGTATTCCCTGCACGCCGTACTTGGCGGCCAGAGACTTCGCTTCGTCCACGTTCACCTTGAAAACATACGCCTTGCCGGCCAGTTCCTCGGCCAGCTCCTCAAGGGTCGGCGCAAGCCTGCGGCAGGGTCCGCACCAATCCGCGTAGAAGTCAACCACCGCCGGCTTGTCGGCCTTGAGAACCTTGGCCCCGAACTCGTTCGCCTTGATGTGAACCGCCTTGGCCGAGGGCCCTTTCTGCCCCGCCCGTACTTCGGCGACGGGCTTCTTCCCGGCCGACGGACTCTGGAATCCGGAAGGTGACAACGGTCTGAAACGCACGCCAAGATCGGCCTGGCCGAGTCGACCCGCGGATAGCTTCGGCAGTGCCGTGCCGGCGGCTTCGGCGAGCTGGCCCACATCGACGACATCGCCTGCCCGCAGCTCGCCGAGTCGCACGTACTCGTCGTTCGCCGAGGCGCGCACTTCCAGGATACAGTCGTGGGAAACGCAGACCCGCCCACGAAGCCTCCCCTCCTCGTCGGCGCGGATCGGATCGAGCACCGCGTAGCCCGGCCGGGCCGAAAGAACCGGTCCCTTGCCCCGGCACAGATGAATGTCGGATCGGAGCTCGTGGCTCTTGCCGGGCTCGAGATCCGCGAATGGAGAAAGCACTTCGCTCTCAATCAGCACGGGCTCACGGTCGCTCATATCAACGTCTTTGTCGCCCACGCGGATCCGGCCCAAACCGCTGGTCCAGAACTCCACGGACGCGTTGTCCGGATACGCCGCGCCCTGGGCCACGGAAAACGTCCGGACCATCAGGTGCTCGCTCGTCTGGTGGGTAACCGCCAGCCAACCACGAACAACATCCAGGCCGACCTTACCGACCTTGTACTGATAGTCCAACCTGAACAATCGCCGATCGGCCGCCCGGTTCGTCGGTTCAATGACACTGAACTGCGGATTGTCCTGCGGACCGAACATCACCGCATAGCCGCGAGGAAACCTGCTCTGTTCGTTGACCGGAGCCCAGGCTTGAACGTCGATCCGCGCCTTGTCCCAAACGAGCGGCGAGCCCCGGGTCACCGTATGCCCGCCATGCTGCATGACTTCCCATATCCCCCAGCGAACCGGCTTGTCCGAGATGTTCGTCATCGTGATCCGCTGCTCGACAACGGTCGTCCTGACCATCAACGTGATCTCGCGCACGAAGCGGATCCCGGCATACCGGTCCGGCGGACTCGTCAATTCAACCTGAACGCCCTCATGCGGAGAGAACGTCAGTACCTTGAAGTCATACGTCCCGTGGTCGACGATACCCCCCTTCTCATACGGATCGGGCGGACCCGGCCATTCGTTTGGCCCCTGCCACCCTTGCGGCGCCGGCCAGAGCTTGTCGCCGCCGTAGTTCGCCCACACCCCAAGTCCCTTCTGGTCGCCCCCGGCGGGAATGACGCCGTTCGGCATAACCTTGCCGGCCAATTCGGGGTTGACCCACAGATACTCGATCTCGCCGAGACGAAGCTGAATGATCCGCCCGCCGAGCGGCGGTGCTATCACCACGTCGATCCGACCGTTCGTCAGTTCCTTGCATGCCCAACCGTTGTAAGTGACATCGCGAATCCGGCAAACATCGGCAGCCCGGCTAATGCCGGCATCAGCCGCCATGACAATGACGCCCGTCATGAGCCAAGACGTGAGCCTGCCCTGCACAGGGTATCCTCCACCGAAGCGACTGCCCCTCGCCACCTTATACCGGCCGCCACACAGTCCGGTCGCAAGGAATGACCCTAAAACAACATATCCCTTGCGACACAACCATGCCGCCCCCGGCGGATAGCGTCACCCCACGGCCATCCGTGGACGTCTCTTCATCAAGCCGCAATCGATGTGTCCGCCACAGAGACGAAGACCGAACGACCTCCGTGTCCGGTCCAGTCTACCGTCGCTCAGACCCCCTCCAAACCGAACCTCGAAGGATCCCTACAAGTTCTTACCATCCGAATCGCGAGTGATCGTGGATTGGGGATTCAACGCCTCAGACCAGCTTCTCCAGAAGGCGGGCCACGGTGACTTGGGCGTCGCCCAACAGCAGGATGGTCTTGGGGTCGTCGTACAGGGAGTTTCTCACGCCGGAGTATCCCGGCTTCTCATCCAGGTTGCATACGACAACGTGCTTTGCCTCGTGTGCCCGCAGAATCGGCATGCCCGAGATGGGCGTCCCCGGAACGGAAATGGCCGCCGGGTTCACGACATCGCAGGCGCCGACAATCAGCACAAGATCCGTTTCACCAAACTCATCGTTGATCTGCTCCAACTCGTACAGCCTGTCGTACTCGACCTCCGCTTCCGCCAACACAACGTGCATATGGCCCGGCATCCGACCCGCAACGGGATGGATGGCGATCTTCACGTCCTTTCCCATGGCGACCAGCTTATCCACCAAGTGCGCAACGACGAACTGCGCCCCCGCCAGCGCCATCCCGTATCCGGGCACGATAATCACCTTGCACGCCGCCCGAGCCGCCTCAACGGCGCGCGAAAAGGGGTCCCGTTCCGCCGGGGGTTCCGCGGATGGACACGGCGCTCGTCGGGCCGCATTCTCCGGTCCAACGGACGGCACGATCGCGGACGCCCCCCCCGCCGCCGCCGCACGAATGCCCCGGAGAATGTTGCCAAGGTCCCGGTTCATTGCCTTGCACATGACGTGTGTGAGAATCGACCCCGATGCCGCCACCGTGGCCCCGCAGGCAATGAGTAATCGGTTCTGAATGGCCAGGCCACAGAACGCGGCCGCCAGCCCCGCCGTCGCGTTCAAAAAGGAAATCAACACCGGCATGTCGGCCCCGCCAACACGAATCGAAAACCCGATGCCAAAGAGAGCCGAGGCCACGATCAGGACAATCAGGCAACCGAGTGCGCGCGCCCCCCCATGGCCCGTCCCCGTGACGATCCCCAACACCACCACCAACAGCAAGCTCCCGAATTGAAGAACCCCATGATGCCGAAGCACGATCGGCGTCTGCCGCAGGCGATTGGCCAGCTTGCCGCCGGCAACCATGCTCGCGCTGAACGTCCCCGCCCCGATGATCAGACCGAGAAGACCCGACACCCCACCCAAAGACGGGTGCGGCCCGTGCGAGTCCCGGGTCAGCTCGATGAACGAAATGAGAAAGGCGGCAACCCCGCCGGCGCCGTGTTGGAACGCAACCATGGCGGGGATCTGAATCATGTTCACCCGGACGGCGACGATCCAACCCCCCACGGTCCCCAGAACAGCCGTCGCGATCACCATCGACAGGCCCGGTCGCTCGATGGGATGCCGGTGGAGGACGACCACCACCGCGCACAAGAGCGCAAACGCGCCGATCAGGTTTCCCCTCCGGGCCTCCCAGGGCGTGCGAAAACGCCACACGCCCAAGAACAACAAGGCAATGATCGAGAGGTCGATCAGGAAACGTCCCGTGCCGTCCATGCCGCCTTGGCCTCCCGTCGGCGCGGCCTATGACTCCGGACCCTTCTTCTTGAAGAATCCCAACATCCGATCCGTGATCACGAAGCCACCGACCAAGTTGAAAGTGGCCGTCGCAATCGCAACGCCCCCAAGTACCTTCTCAACGGCCTGCGAGGGAGCGGCGAACAGCAGCAACGCGCCAATGAGCGTCACGGCCGAGATGGCATTCGTCATCGACATCAAAGGGGTATGCAACCGTTGAGGAATCCTCGAAATCAACCAATAGCCGATCCCAAACGCGGCGGCAAAGACGGCAATCATCAGGACCACGTCGCTCATCAACCCGGCTCCGCTCAATCCCGCGACCGGCGGCTCAGATCTTGCTCATGGCCTTGAGGGCCCCTTGGTGAACCAGCTTCCCCTGATGGGTCACGAGGGAATGCCGCACGATTTCGTCATCCAGGTCCGGCTGCCCGATGCCGTGCTTGAACAGATTCTCAACATAGTGAAACACGTTGTTCGCATAGAGCCAACTGGCATGGACCGCCATCGATCCGGGAATGTTCTCGGTGCCGCAAACATGGACGCCGTCAACCAGAACGTCCGAGCCCCCCTTCGTCAGCGCACAGTTGCCCCCTTGATCGATGGCCACATCCACGATGACGGACCCCGGCCGCATGCTCCGGACCATGGGCTCCGTCACCAGAACCGGCGCAACCTCGCCGGGTACCAGCGCGCTCAAAATGACAATATCGGCCTCTGCCACCACCCGCGCCAACACCTCCCGCTCCTGGCTCAACCACTCCGAAGGCAAGGCCTTGGCATAGCCCCCCTCTCCAATCGCCAACTCATCCGGAACCTCGAAGCCCACGATCTCCGTCCCTTTGAGACTACCGGCCTCCCGGCGGGCCTCCGCGCGAATGTCCGCCGCCTTCACCACCGCGCCCAGCCGCTTGGCGGTGGCAATCGCCTGCAAACCGACAACCCCCGCCCCAATCACCACGACGTTCGCCGGCTTGATCACCCCGATGGCGGTGCCGATCATCGGCATGAACTTCGGAAGCTGATTCGCCGCCATGATGACCGACTTGTAGCCCGTGATCGTGCTCATGGAGGTGAGAGCGTCCATCTTCTGAGCACGAGAAATACGCGGAATCCCGTCCATCGTCAGCGCCGTGATGTTTCGATTCTGAAGAATCCGAACCATGTCGTGATTCGTCGGCGCCGCCGGATGCAGAAAAGTAACCAGAATCGACCCCTCCCGAACCATCTTCGCTTCGTGCGTGCCGAACGTCCGGTTGAAGCAGGGTTGTTTCACCTTCAGGACCAGGTCGGACCGGTCAAACAGCGCCTTGGCGCTCTGAACGATCTCCGCTCCGGCGGACGCATACGCGCTGTCCGGATGGAACACCCCCGCGCCGGCGGAGGTCTCGACCAAAACCTTGAATCCCATGCCGACGTATTTCCGCACCGTCTCCGGCAACGCGGCCACCCGCCGCTCCTGAGCCAGTATCTCCTTGGGAATCCCGATTACCATGAAACACCCTCTCTGCCTCCTGTCCGCCTGCGGCGCCGGCGTATTCCCACACGCCAGACGGCCACCGGATCACTCCGCCGCGGGCAGAAACCTGCGAATGGCCTGATGCATCACCGGCGGCTGATTGGAATCAAGTATCGCGCGCATCTGACTGATGACGTCCTGCTTCAAAGCGTTGGGACGATCGTCGACCCGCTGAATCAGGGCCCCCAATGCCTCGGCGGCCAATACACGCACCTCGTAATACAGCGACTCATCCGTCATGATCTTAAGCACTTCGTGGACAATCCCCTCCGAGGGCTGCCGAAGCATGCACACAGCCTCCAGCGCGGCCTCTCGCAATCGCCAGTTGTCACGGTAGCGCAACAAACGCAGCAAACCCTCCTGGTGAGAGTCGAGCTCGCGCGCCTGAGCCAAACGCTCAAGCCGATCCAACAGACGCCCCCATTCCGCGAGATTGCCGAAGGGGTCGCTGTCGCTGGGAACCGGTTCGTCCATGGAATGTCTCCACAGACAAACATACCACCGTCTTCCCGATAGATAAGTGAACCTTCGTAGTAAGGACGTAGTACTTTGGTGCAACAAAACCCGGCTCAGCCGAATCAAAAACACAAGGCAGGACCAACCACCACTACAGCGCAAGGTAAGGGGGCTATGGCACCGGCACCCCCTCAGGCGGTGTCAAGAACGCGGGGCACACTCCAAGCATCAGCGACCTTGCGCTGTTGGGCTAGAACGGCCCCTCGGCGATGCCCGCCCGCTGGGCAAGAATCACCAGGTCGGGCAGCGAGTCCGCTCCCATCTTCTTCATGACCCGGCCACGGTGCAGCTTGATCGTCTGCTCCGTCGTGCCCAACTCGGCGGCAATTTGCTTATTGGGCTTGCCGGCAACCACCAAGGACAAGACCTCGCGCTCGCGCGGCGTCAACGATGCCAGGCGACCCCTCGCCTCCGCTCGAGCGAATGCAACACGACGCCGCTGAGCATCCTTCTCAAGAGCGGCATGGATCGCGTCGAGCAAGACTTGGTCGTCGAACGGCTTCTCGATGAAATCCACCGCCCCTCGCTTCATGGCCCGGACACCCATGGCGGTGCTCCCGTGACCGGTGATGAAGATGATCGGAATCTGGACGTTCTTCGCCGCCAGCCGCTCCTGCAAGTCGAATCCGCTCAGACCGGGCATGCGAACGTCTAACACCAGACATCCCGGTTGGTCCGGGTCGCACACGTCCAGAAACTCCTGCACCGACGCATACGTCTGCGCACACAGCCCAACCGAACGCACCATCCGACTGACCATGTGCCGAACGCCGGCGTCATCGTCCACAATCGATATGACGGGATCGACGCGACGGGGCGTCAGCATGGGTCACCCTCCCGGATCCCCGGCAGACTGAAAAAGAAGGTGGTGCCTCGGTCGAGGTTCGGCGAGGCCCAGAGACGTCCGCCATGGGCCTCGACGATGGACCGGCTGATCGACAGTCCCATCCCCAGACCGGACGACTTGGTGGTGAAGAACGGCTCGAAGATCCGATCGGCGTCCTCGGGCGGAAGCCCCACGCCGCCATCGCGAACGCTCACCAAGACCGTGTGCCCGGCATCTTCCTCCGCACGCACACACATTTCACGGAGTCCCCCTTCGTCGCCACTCATGGACTCAAGCCCGTTGCGGACCAAATTCAGGATGACTTGCTGGAGCTGAATCGGGTCGCCGCGCACCGCGGGCAGCGCGTCGCTCAGTTCAAACCGAATCTGCGCCCGATGCCGTCGCGCGTCGGCTTCGGCCAGTGCCGCAACTTCCTCAATGACCCGCTGGATATTCAAGACCAGCGACCGCGTCCGCTGCTGGCTCAGGAAACTGCGCAGCCGTTGTATGATCTGGCCCGCGAGCTTGCCGTAGGTGACGATGTCGTCCAGCGCGCCGCGGACCTCCTGCAAATCCGAAGACGCCCCCGAGAGCAGTCGCAGCGCCGTCTGGGCATTTCCCACAATGGTGCACAGCGGTTGATTGAGTTCGTGGGCCAACTGGGCGGCCAGCTCCCCCATCGTGCTGAGACGCGTCACGTGCATCAACGCCTCCTCGTGGCGACGAACCTCTTCCGCCGCCTGCTTGCTACGCGTCACGTCCTCCGCGGCGCCCACGATCCGAACCACCCGATGCGCCGCATCGTCCCAGATGGGCCTGGCGACATCCCGAAGCCAGCATAACCGGCCGTCCTGAGTGATGATCCGAAACTCACTGACGATCGAATGCCCCGCCAGCAAGGAACGACTCCGCCGTTCAACAACCGCCAGATCGTCGGGATGAACAATCTGTTCCCAGCCGCCGCTCGACTCCAGCTCGTGCGCCGAACGCCCCGTAATACGGGCAAACGCGTCGGTCACCCATTCGACCTGAAACACGCCGTCGACGCCCACACGATACATGTAGGCATAATCCGACGTGAGCTCCGAGACCAGACGGTACCGCTCCCGGCCGGCACGCGCCTCGTCCTCGGCTCGTCGACGCTCGGCAATCTCGTGACGCAATTGCTCATTCGCGGCGGCCAAGGCCGCCGTCCGATCCCGCACCCGTGTCTCCAACTCCGTGCGGATCTTTCGCAGTTCGGCCTCCACCTCTTTCAGTTCGGAAATGTCCGTGTCAATCCCAAGGACGCCCCGGACGCGACCGTCCGGACCGTGCAGGGGAACCTTGCTCGTCAACAAAATCGCCTGCCGACCGTCCGCCTGACGTTCCGTTTCCTCTATGTTCAGCAGCGGCTTGTCCTCACGCATCACCCGCTCGTCGCACGCCCTGAACCCGTCCGTTTGTTCCTTCTCCCAAGGCAATTCATAGTCGGTCTTGCCCACGATCTCCGCCGGTTCCGACATGCCCGCCGTCACCGCGAATGCCCGGTTGCACCCTTCGTAGACAAAATCCCGATTCTTCCAGTAGATCCCGCTCGGAATGTGCGAAATGATGGTGTCCAGAAGATCCCTCTGATCGAGCAACGCCTCTTCCGCCCGCTTGCGATCGCTGATATCACGAACGCTGGAACGGTGTCCCAGACACGTACCGTTCGCACCGTAAATGGGCTGCCACGAGACCGCCACCCAAAGAAACGTGCCGTCCTTGCGGCGGAGGCGAAAAGGCAGATCGTTCCCCGATGTCCCGGCCAGAGCGCCCCGAAAGCACCGCAGAACTTCGTCCGCATCCTGCTCGTGAATCAAGGGCATGGGGTAGTCGGGCATCGCCAGACATTCGGCCGGCGTGTAGCCCGTGAATCGTTCCACCGCCGGGTTCACCCAGAGAAGACGTCCGTCGGGACCGATCCAGGATTCGAGGTCGTAGGTGTAATTCGCCACCGCCAGCCAGTCGCCTTGCTCGGGCGACACCGACGCGGCCGGAGCGCTTGGCCCCGAGGCACGCTCCATCTCCTCGAGCCGACTCCGAAGAACCCGCAGTTCCTCGATCAGTTGCGACCGGGTCTTTCGCAAATCATCCATTTCCACTCAAGGGCACACGCGCTGCCACATCGTCCGTATCCAAAGTCCGGGAAACACATCCCGGCACCCCTGTGCTCGGCACCTCATTCTACTGCGGCTTCATGGTCGCGCACTCGAACACACCGCCGGCAATGTTGCCCTTGTGGGCGCGGAACATGACCGTGATCTTGTCCCGACCCCGGATCATCTCCGGCGAGAGCGCATGCTCCACCTCGAAAAACTCGCCCGGCTTGGTGTTGTTCAGCGTCTGCGTGGCGATGACCGTGCCGTTCACGAGGACATCAAACGTGCGAGCACCGCCGTCGCTGCCCCAGTAGGTAACAACCAAGAACTGCGGCGAATCGGGCAGCACCCGAAGGTCCCAACTGAACCAGCCGTCCGGCGCGTGCCTCCACGTCCGACCCAGATGGCTTCCCGCCCCGTGGTTCTCACCCTTGAGCCCGTGCGCCGACTCGCCGGCCGCGTCATGGGGAATGACACGATCGATGATCCGAGCCTCACGCCTCCGCCGCGCCTCGTCGTCCGCCCGAAGCTTCTTGAGCCGCTCACTGCCCTCCTTGAGGAACAACCAATAAACCCCGTACGGCTCATCGAGCACCGTGTACAACGGTACCAACGTCACGTCCGTCGGCTGGCCGATCGTCTTGAACGTCAACGGCTTGCCCTCGACCGGCTTGATCCGGCCCTCAAGGTTCTTCGGATCGCCGATGAAGTACCGGACGTCCCTCGTCAATCCGGCCAACACGCACGGTCCGTACAGGATCGCCGCCAATTCCGGATCGTCCGGCATCGCGTGCGTGTGCAGTGACATCGGCAGGCGAACCTCGACCCGGTCGCCGTCCTTCCACTCGCGCTTCAACGTCAGATACGAGGTCGGCTTGGCCTGCACGTCGACCGGCCGGCCGTTGACCTTCACCTCCACACCCAGGGTCGCCCAATACGGCACACGAATGTGCAAGGCCCCTTCCTCAGGATCCGAAAGATGGGCGACAAACGTCGTCGTATCCTGCTCGGGAAATTGCGTCCGTTGTTCAAGCCGCAGGCCGGCCTCGTCCCACGTCAGCTCGGACGAGATGAAAAGGTTGACGTAGACGCCGTCCTCGTCGTGGTAGTAGATCGCCTCGCCCAGTTTGGCGAACGACTCGATCCCCGTACCGTAGCAGCACCAGAACGAGTCGTTCGGCGTCCCGAACTTCTTCGTGTACCCGGTGCCCAGCGGAACAAAATACAGGAGCTGGCCGTCCGTCGCCCGCTGCGTACCGAGGATGCCGTTGAAGAACGCCCGTTCGTAATAGTCCGCGTAGACCGGCTCGCCCGTCCACTGGATCAGGTGGTGCGTCAGCTTGAGCATGTTGTACTGCGTGCAGCATTCCTGATTGTCGATCGCGAGCGTGTCGGCCAACTTGTTCGGCTCGGGCCAGTGCTCGGATCGATTGCTTCCCCCCGTGCAGTATGACCGCTTGCAGGCCACACAGTCCCAGAAGAATCGCGAGAGCGTGCGGTACCGCTCGTCGCCCGTCAGCTCGTAGCGGCGGGCCGCCCCGATCACCTTGGGGATCTGCGTGTTCGCGTGAATGCCGCTCAGATTGTCCCACTCCAGCGACAGCGGTCCGAGGAACGCCCCCTGATCGAACTGGCACGCCAACTCGAAATGCTGCGGGTCTTTCGTCACAGCCGCCAGATTATGCAGCACCTCGGCCATCCCGCCGAACTCGACCGTCAGAATCTTGTCCCACTGCGCCCGCGGCAGCTTGTCGATCCGCTTCTTGAAGTACGCGGCCATCCCCTTCAGGACCTCGAGCGCCTGCTCATTGCCGCACAGTCTGTACATGTCGTACATCCCGGCCATGATCTTGTGAATCGTGTAGTACGGCGCCCACGGCGGCTTCTCCATCTTCTCGAGCCGATCCCAGAACGCCTGCGGATAGGCCGACAGGTACTCGCCTCCCATGGCCTTCTGGCATTTGGCCATCTCGGCGACCATCGCATCGGCCTTGGCCTTCAGCTTTTCGTCGCCCGCGCTGGCGTACATCAGTGCACAAGCCGACAGGTAGTGACCGACAAAGTGACCACGGACCTCGCACGTGGGCTCCTCCCAACCGCCCAACGGCTTGGCGGTCGACGGCAGCCCGGCCGTCACGCGGAACATGTGAAGCATCCGATCGGCCTCGAGCTCGCGCAGGTACTTCCGATTCGCCTCCTGCGCCACTTGGCACGGCCCGTCCAGCAGGCGAACCTGGCGGAGTTCAAACGCCCTGAGCCTCGTCGGCGCCTCCGACGCCTGAAGCGCGATGCCCCCAGCAGCCCAGGCCAGAATCGCCGTCATCGCCGCACGAGTCGTGATGGGTCGACACATACGCCCTTCTCCCTTCGATGTCCGCCACACGCTTCTACACGGTATGGCAACCGTTATCGCGGCATCCTACCGCCCACGTCAACCGTCTTCTGTGCCGTATTCGTCTTCTGAAAAGACAGCCTCGTAGGGCAGGTCCCACCCGCCAACCGGCAACGCGGGCGTCTCGCCCGCCTCAGTTTGTCCTTCCGAGCCGAATCGACTTCGACCATCTCAGTCGAGCCGACCTCGACCCGCTCTTCGTGCCGAACCGGGCTGTCCCCAGCCCGGCCGGC
>CAZQTW010000006.1:144995-148807 GCA_964596165.1 uncultured Planctomycetales bacterium
GGCCCCCCCCCCCCCACCCGCCTGCCCCCACCCCCGCCGCCCCCCCCGCCCCCCGCTCTGCGGGCCCACCCGGGCGGCCCCCCGCCCGGCCGGCCGGCAGTGCCGAACCGGGGCTGTCCCCAGCCCGGCCGGCCAGCAGTGCCGAACCGGGGCTGTCCCCAGCCCGGCCAGCCAGCAGTGCCGAACCGGGCTGTCCCCAGCCCGGCCGGCCGGCAGTGCCGAACCGGGCTGTCCCCAGCCCGGCCGGCCGGCGCAAGAACACGTGGGTTCGGTAGAGGATTGGGGTAACAAGCACTGTTTCTGCCGCAACAACGACCGGACCGACGACCTTCCGGCTCGGAAAACACAACGGGCGGCCGGAGGATCGCACGCCTCCGGTCCGCCCATTCACTTCCATCCGATTGGGTGAGGCCATCACATCCGCCCCACCCACTGTCGCAACCTCACGTCGCTACGATGCCAAAACCCCTTGTGCCCGATTACTGGTTCGGGTCGAAGGCGATCGAGGCATCGCTCCCGTCCTGGGCCTCACCGCTCAGGAGCCCGGTACCCATCGCACTGCTGTGCATCGGCATGGGCCTCCATGTCTCATAGATCGGATCGTTGTACGACTTGAACGGTGCGACGACCCTGTTGTACGGACTGTTGGGGTCCGTATTCGGATCCCTCGGCAGACCGCAGGCCGCTTGCTTCTCGAAGCTGGCGTGCCCGTCCTGATAGAGAACGTTCATGCCCTCGCCGTCGCTGTGTGCCGCCGAGTTCACCTTCTTCCAGTCCTCGGGCCTCCACGTCACGAGATTCAGCCCTGGACCGCCAGTGGCGGTGCCTACACTGTAGAGCGTCGGCCCGCCGCGCCCCTTATCCGCAACCATCGCCATCCCCGGATCCAGCGATTCGTTGGGCGCTGCCTTGGTGGCACCGTACGGGAACTGATAGCCGTAGCTCAGGTTCTTGGCCTGGTCAAAGTCGTAGTACGTCATCGGGTTGGCCGTCGAATCCGGGTCATCGCCCGAGGCGCTCGGACAGATGTACTGCTTATTCGTCGTGCCGCCGCTCTTGACCAACAGCCAGAAGCACTGGCCTACGCTCGCCGTGGGCGCGTAGACATCGCCATCCTTGGGGCGGCCGCCCGGAGGAGTACCTTGGAAAGCCGAACCATACTTGTGCCAGCCGATATTGCACAACCCTGCCCAAGCCGCCTCACCCGTAATAGGCTTCCGCTGGGCGATCGGCCACTGCTCATTAAAGTCGTTCGCGTAGATCTTGCACGACTGGCCGATCCCACGGACGTTCGCCGCGCAGACCGCCCGCTTGCTGAGCTCGCGCGCACGCGCAAGACTGGGCAGCAAGATGGAGATCAGCAGTGCGATGATCGCCACCACCACCAGCAACTCAATCAGTGTAAATCCCTTGCGTTTCATGATTCAGACTCCCTTATCTGAAACGGACAAACAACTACCGCGCTCACCGACCCGAAACCGGCAATGTCCCCTCGCGGAAAACACCGGCCTTCCGGCGGTGAGCCGCACCCGTGGCCACATCGAAGGCGCAAGACCGCACTCGACGCGCGCCGCTTGCGCCGCCACCGGCCACACAATCTATTCAGCTCGGGAGTCCGACTCAGGCCTCTGTCGGCCAAACCACGCCCTGTCGGTGTCCGCCGGAATGATCATTCCTTATGAGCGACTGGCGGTGCACCCCGTGGCCAACATCACGCCACACACGGCGGGTCAAAGGGGAGTTGAGAGGGATAACGTATGATAGCTTTTGCGGTCGTCGTCAACCGACAACCAACTCTATGATATATATGTCCGTCTTCTAGGCCTCAACAAACGCCCACAGACTCCCGCAAACTCCCGCTACCATAATCCTAATCGGTTTCTCCGAGATGTCAATCGAATCTTTACGAATCCCAAGGGGAAGATGAGAAACCAGGATTTGGAATCCGGAATTCCGAATCCAGAAATAAGAATTCGGGTCGTCATTCCGAACCGGACCGCCGACCACGAATCCCGCTCCTGATGAAGATGGCAATGGGTGACCTGCTCCAGGCGTGCGTGGGCATGAGGCCGCATAGGCCGGTTTCACCCGCCGACAGAGCCCATCTTCGGGAGAACCGCCCTTTCATCCAATCAGCCGTGTCTGCCCGGTGGTCGTTCCGATCCGGACCGTCCTCAACCCGCTCGCCGTTCCGAACCGGGCTGTCCGCAGCCCGGCCAGACCGGCGTGCCTGCCACGGAACGGCCCGCCGGCCACGGATCGGCCGTAGGCCGTGCCAGGGTGGCCGTGCCGGGGAGGACACGCTGGCTCTGTGAATCTCCACGTTTCGCGCAAGACAAAGGGCCTGTCGTTTCCGACAGGCCCTTTGATAAAAGTCGGCGATCCCTACTCTCGCCCCGAAGGACTACCATGGGTCGCACGGGCTTCACTACTGAGTTCGGAATGGGATCAGGTGTTACCCCGCACGGAGAATCACCGACAAAGCCGGTCCGTACGTGTCCGCACGAACCGACATCGAAATCGGTCCATGAGTGGACGGATAGGCGCCGCAACCACCAATCGGGTTACAAGGCGACCTGTCACGTGGAACGGGCGTCTCGCCCGCAATCTCATGGGCACGACGCCCATGCCACGACTGACAGCGATTCATGAATACGACCAAGCGTTCGGCCGTTAGTACCGGTAAGCTTAAAGCATCTCTGCTCTTCCACTTCCGGCCTATCCACCTGCTCGTCTAGCAGGGGCCTTCAGTTCAACCCCGAAGGGGAACATCGAGACCTGATCTTGGGGGGGGCTTCCCGCTTAGATGCTTTCAGCGGTTATCCTTTCGCTGCTTGGCTACCCTGCGATGCCCCGAGCGGGACAACAGGTACACCAGAGGCAACTACCGTCCAATCCTCTCGTACTAGGAAGATATCCCCTCAAGTCTCGTACGCCCACAGCAGATAGGGACCGACCTGGCTCACGCCGGTCTGAACCCAGCTCGCGTACCGCTTTAATTGGCGAACAGCCAAACCCTTGGGAGCGCCTACAGCCCCAGGATGCGATGGGCCGACATCGAGGTGCCAAACCTCCCCGCCGCTATGGACGCTCGGGGGAGATCAGCCTGTTATCCCCGGAGTACCTTTTGTCCGTTGAGCGATGGCCCTTCCACACGGGACCACCGGATCACTAGGGCCCACTTTCGTGACTGCTCGAGTTGTCCCTCTCGCAGTAAAGCCGGCTTATACCCTTGCATTCGATGTGCGATTGCCAACCGCACTGAGCCGACCTTTGCGCTCCTCCGTTATGCTTTAGGAGGAATCCGCCCCAGACAAACTGCCCGGGAAGCACTGTCCCTTGCCCGGCTTCACGGGTCAAGGTTAGGCAACAAATAGCACAAGGGTGGTATTTCAAGGATGGCTCCCTGACGGCCGGAACCGCCAGATCAACGCCTCCCACCTATCCTACGCATGTGATACCTGTGGCCAATACCACCTTACAGTAAAGGTTCACGGGGTCTTTCCGTCTTGCTGCGGGTACGTGGTATCTTCACCACGAGTACAATTTCACCGAGTCGGTCCTTGAGACAGTGCTCCAGTCGTTTCGCCATTCATGCGCGTCGGAACTTACCCGACAAGGAACTTCGCTACCTTAGGACCCTCATAGTTAGGGCCGCCGTTTACGGGTGCTTCGGTTGCCAGCTTCGCCTTGCGGCTGACCGCCTTCCTTAACATTCCCGCACCGGGCAGTCGTCACTCTCTATACGTCGTCTATGCGACTTTAGCAGAGAGCTGTGTTTTTGATAAACAGTCGGCAGACCCGTTTCTCTG
>CAZQTW010000007.1:0-143076 GCA_964596165.1 uncultured Planctomycetales bacterium
GACGCCGCTCAGGCCGGAGTACAATCCCACCCCAGAAGTGCCAAACTCCAGACACTGGCGGACAAGCCGCCAGTGGCACCCGTGCGCTTGCGGGCACTTGTGGGCACTCCTACACTGAGACCTTGCGTTGCCGTGACGATGAGTCACGATGCCGGAGATGGGTCATGTCCCTAAGTAGTCGGTGGTACGGATTAGGCGCGCTCCTGATACTTGGGTACAGCGTGATAGCACACGGGCAGGTCAACACGATGAAAGAGCTCAAGCCGGAGGTGCGCGGGAACTTCGGAACGATTCCGTCGAAGTTCCAGGACTACAAGGTCATCCTCGGGCCGGACAAGGACGAGGCCGACTGGTGGGCCGGGGCGCCGTCGGTCGTCCGCGATGCCAAGGGCGTCTTCTGGCTGGCCTGCCGGATGCGGACGGCCGAGGGCCCGCGCGGTTTTCGCGGCTACGAGATCCGCATCCTGCGGAGTGACGACGGCCTGACATTCACCAAGGTCCACAGCACCAAGCGCGAGGCCGTCCCGATCTCCGGCTTCGAGCGCCCGGCGATCCTCGTCGACCCCAAGACGGGCAAGTTCAAGCTCTACGGCTGCGGGACGTACAACAACGGGCCCTGGTGCATCATCAAGTTCGACGACGTCGACGACCCGACGAAGTTCGTGCCTTCCTCGGCCCGGCCCGTGATCCAGGGCATGAAGTCCGACGATCCCAGGGAGCGCCGCGTATCGGGGCATAAGGACCCATTCGTCCTCTTCGCCGAGGGACGATACCACTGCTACACGATCGGCATCGTGCGCGACACGGAGCGCGTCTTCCACTTCGTCAGCGACGACGGCGAAAGATGGGAGCCGGTCGGCCACCCCACGCACCATATCATGGACCTGACGGGCTGGCACACGTTCTTCGTCCGGCCGGCGTGCGTCCTGCCGGTGGGCGCGGGCTACCTGTTCGTCTACGAGGGGTCGAACACGGCCTGGCGCGACCCGGTGTACCAAATCGCCACCGGCCTGGGTTTCACGTTCGACCTGCACCACATCATCGATCTCACGCCGGACTCGCCGCTGATCGTCAGCACGACGCCGAGCCCCGAGTTCAGCACGTGGCGATACTCGCACTGGCTGTGGGTGGGTGAGGAGATCTGGGTATACGCCGAGGCCGAAAAGCCCAACGGGGCGCACGAGATCCGGCTGTTCCGGTTGAAGAAATGACGAGCTGGCCACAGAGGACACAGAGATAAGGAAGTGGGGCCGGCGAAGCACCTTACGACTGTGGAAGGATGTGTCGCAACGCGCCTTCCCCCCTTAGCAAGGGGGATTGAGGGGGGTCTAGGCGGCGGCTCGTTGTGAGGATTGGCGTCCGATGCCAGAGGATGTCGCACAATCCGCGGTTGATGAAGTCAAGCCGATCCCACCGCGCTACCGGTGGCTCAAGCGGATCGGCGTGGCGGTGGGAATCATCATCGTCATGCTGATCGGCTTGCGCTTAGCATGGGGTTGGTACGCCGAGCGGCAGCTCAGGGCCGAGATTGATCACTACCGCGCGGCGGGCGAGCCGATTGATCTGACCGATTTTGACCCGCCGCCCGTGGCCGACAAGGACAACGGTGCCCTGCCGCTCCAAGAGGCGGCCAGGGTACTAGCAAGGCTGGACCCCAATTTGACACAGCTGATTCTGGCCGTCTGCGGAGAGCCCGAGGTATTCGCGAAGCGACGAGGGGACGTGTGCTGGGCGATGGAGGCGACCGCCGAGGTGAGGGCGCTTGTTCGCAGTGCACGGGCCATGCCGGGGGCGGATTGGGGAATTCGCTTGCGTAGCCCGGTTACGAACGTTCCGCTAACCGGCCTCGCCATGGATCGACAAATCTCCAAGCTGCTGTTGATCGCCGCGACGTACTACCACCAGGAGCAGAACGACCGCGAGGCGGTGGAGACGCTTCACGACCTGTTCGCCCAAGCTCGCCATGTCGACAGTAAACCATTGTTAATCAGCCACTTGGTGGCCTTGGCGATGGACACTTTGGGGGTGCACGGAATTGAAGAAATGGCTCCGAGTTTACGGGTGAAGGACGGCCCGGGTGCACGGGATGGAACAACCCCTGCTACGCGGCAGCAGGTCGAGGCCTTGACTCGCGAGCTCCTCGATGACCGGGAGTGGTCGCAAAGGTTCGTTCGCGCGCTCCAGGCGGACCGGGCGGTGGATCTGGACTGGGCCGAGTCGGTTGCCCAAGGGAGGAGCCGGTACCCCCTCACCTTCGGTGCCACCGGACCCCCCGACCTGCTGGACAGAGCTCTGGCATGGGTCTTCAAGCCGATGATCCAACTCGATACCATTCGGAGGATGCGCGATACGACGACCGGGATCCGGGCGGCAAAAGAGAGGTCCTGGGCCACGGCCCGTCCCCACGGCGCGCCTGATCCGACGGATGCTGCCGGGCTTAAGCGCGCCACCCGCCTCATAAGCAAGAGGATGGTCTCGCTCAACACGGGCATCGCTCAACATTTTCGTGCGCTGGCATTCCGACGAATGGCGGGAGTGGCATTGGCAATCCGGTTGTACGAGATCGACCACGGCCGGCGACCAGAAACGCTCGAGGAGTTGGTCCCGAGGTACCTGCCGTTTGTTCCGCCGGATCCGTTTGCGTCAGACGGGCGCAAGATCGGCTACAGGCCGCATGCGCCGAAGCCCCTCCTGTACAGTATCAACGAGAACGGCATCGATGATGAGGGGCAATACGGGCTTTGGCCCTATGGCTCGGTGGATCGGAGGGCGAAGGATCTGCCGTTCTTTCTCAACGGCGATCGGCCACGCATGAGATCGCCAGCAACTACAACGGCAAGCGCCCCCGTTGCGTCATCGCAGACTGTCGACAACTAAGGCGACGTAACCTACAACCAGCGAGATGCCTCCGACGATCAGCACGACAACCACTGGCCACAGAATGGGCAGTCCCGCGATCCACAGCAGGCGGCCAGGGTACGAGTGCTGGAACACCCGCCGGGCCAATCGCCAGAGGGCGAACCACCAGAAGAAAGGCTCAAGCACGAGTCCGAGCACGCCCGGAACACCAATCAGAAGGGCAAGCATGACAATCAGTAATCCGGAATCGGAAGCACGCTCGAAGGGACCGCTTAGCTCAAGCGACAGAAGATAGACGCCCAAGAGCAGCGCCATGACCAACGTCCATGCCAGCGGCGCGCAGGCGTAGTAGCTCAGGGCGATCGCCCTGTTTTGCATTTCGATGGGCAGCCCTTGAGGGTGGAAGGCATAGCTCGGCAGGCCTGTGATGGCCACAAGGGCCAGCACGAGTGCGACGCCCACGGCCACAATAGTCCAGATCATCGCCACGATCTCTTCGACGATCGGATCCTTGAGCGACGGAAAGAACTCCAAGACAATGGGCACTGCGACAATCAGCGGAATGGACAGGCACAAGTTGAGTACGGTGAGCCAGCGAAACCGCTGGGCATCGCCGAAAGCAACGGGACGACAGAGTTCCTCAGCGAAGCGCTTGGTTCTGGCCGTCACGAACCATACTGTCCTCCAATACGCTCGAAATCGACCGATCTCATGCCGGTGGACCCAGGGGATGGCCGAGACCCGCAGCGTGGCCCGGTCGAACTCGCGGCCACACTCGGGACAGCGGTCGCTCTCGACGCCGCGGAGGTTGTAGCCGCACTGCGGGCAGAAGATGTCCTCGTCGAAGGCGAACTGGCTGGGCGGGTCGTTGGATGTCTGTATCGAGGTCATGACGGGATCGCCATCCCCAAGGACATAGTCATGCGCACCAGCCTACGACGCACAACCGGGCTCGACCATTGCCGGCAAGAGTCAGACCAGCTCAGGCTCAGGCGGCATTATAGAGTGTCCTGCCTTCGCGAAGGACGGTGTGATAAATGAGTCCGACGTTCTCCCGATGTCGTTCCAGATCGCCGACGGTGGCCACGACCAGATCGAACGGTGTTCTGACCCCGTGAATCGTGCGGTAGAGGTACGCCGCCGTGTGACGGCGATGCGTCCCTTCCGGCATGACCACCAGAAGGTCGATGTCACTATCCGGCTTAGTCTGGTCGCGCGCCGCGGAGCCGAACAGGATGATGCGCAGAGGATCGACCGCCTCCACGATTCGTCGTATCAGGACCTGCAGATCGCTTTCGGTTGCGGGCACGATAGGTACTCGCCGTATCCCCCGCTTCACTTCAGAACTCGGCGCAGTCGATGTCGTTTGGGCAGCTCTTTTCCGCATCCGGGGCACCTGTCACTCCCGTCGCCGGTGAGATCGTGGCCGCAGGACCGGCAGCGACAGGGAGGAGGGTGGCGACCATGCGAACGTCGATACCGGGACCATGCCGGAACAGCGGAAGGCAAGATCGGGGCTTACAGTATCTCAGGATCGAACGCGGCTGCCAGGCCGTCGCGTGCAAGCAGGCAAACGGTGACGAGGCCGGGCCACAGCACCCACCGCAATCGAGATGGCCCTGGCATGCCTCTCGGCCTACCTCGGCGGGCAGGTGGCGGCAACGGGGAAAGGGGGGCCATCAACCGCGTTTCTAGCGACCGAGCATCTTCCACAGATAGGCATACTGCAGGGCGTGCAGTCGGGCACGTTGGGCGTTGGTCGAGCCCGATCCGTGGCCGCCCTCCATGTTCTCGTAGTAGTAGACCGGGTGACCCATGTCGATCATCTTGGCGGCCATCTTGCGGGCGTGGCCGGGGTGGACGCGGTCGTCGCGGGTCGTGGTACAGAAGAACACCTTTGGGTACGTCACACCCTTCTTGATGAGGTGGTAGGGCGACCAGGTCCGGATGTACGCCCAGTCCTCGGGCTTGTCCGGGTTGCCGTACTCCTCCATCCACGAGGCGCCGGCGAGCAGCTTGTTGTATCGCTGCATGTCGAGCAGCGGCACCTGGCAGACGACGGCGTGGAATAACTCGGGGTATAGGGCAAACGTGCCGCCGACCAGCAGGCCGCCTTGTGAGCCGCCGATGATGCCGAGGTGGCGCGGCGAGGTGACCTTGCGCGCGATCAGGTCCGAGGCAACCGCGCTGAAATCCTCGAAGTTTCGCATGTGGTTTTCGCGCATCGCCGCCCGGTGCCAAGCCGGCCCGAACTCGCCGCCGCCGCGGATGTTGGCGATCGCGTAGACGCCGCCGCGCTCGAGCCACGACGCGCCCAGCGTCGGGTTGTAGCGAGGAGTCAGTGGGTTCTCGAAGCCGCCGTACCCGTGGAGCAGCGTCGGCGCCTTGCCATCGGGTTTGAATCCCTTGGGCACGGCCAGGAAGTACGGGATGGGGGTGCCGTCCTTCGAGGTCGCCTCGTGCTGGGTGACGCGGATGCCGCCGGCGTCGAAGAACGCCGGTAGTGACTTGACCTTCTCGGTGTGCCCGCCCGTCGCCAGGACGAGGCTGCCGGGGGTTAGGAGGTCCTCGTAGGTGTAAAAGAACAGGTCGGCGTCGTCGCTGGTCGCCGCGATCCCGGCGGCGCCGAGACCCGGTAGCGCGACCTCGTCCCGCATCCAGTTGCCCTCGGCGAATGTGAGGCGGTACATTCGGCTCTTCACATTGTCGAGGGTTGTGTAGATGATCCGGTCGCGGGTCGTCGCCACGCCGGCGAGCGCGACCCGCGCCGACGGCTCGAACAGGACGGTGAACGACTTGGCACCGCGCAACAGGTCGTCGACGTCGGCGGCGAGCAGCGAGCCCGCCCGGTAGGTTGTGCCGTCGACCTTCCAGTCGCTCCGCAGCGAGAACAGGACGTGGTCGCGGAAGATCGTCTTGAAGTCGGCGTCGTTCGGCAGGTCAAGGCGGATCAGACGGTCGCCCGCGCCGAGGTAGGCCTCGCCGGTGAAGAACGTCCTGCGGCGTTCGACAATCATGTAGCGGCCCTCGGGTGTGTCGATCGAGGCCGGCCACGCGCCCATGTCGGAAGCGACCGTCTCAAAGATCGTCCGCGCGTCGGCGAGCTTGGCGCCGCGCCTCCACTCCTTGACGATGCGCGGGTAGCCGGAGGTCGTTAGTGAGCCGTCGCCCCAGTTGGTCGCGACCCACAGCGTATTCTCATCCTTCCACGCCACGCCGCTCTTTGCCTCCGGAACAAAGAAGCCGTCCGTAACGAACGTCTTGGCGACGGCGTCGAACTCGCGCCGCTCGGCGGCGTCGGAGCCGCCCCGCGAAAGCGTGACCATGGAACGACGGTACTCGGGACCGAGGCAGTCGAAACCCTTGTAGACCCAGGGCACGTTGTCGGCCTTGGCCATCGCGTCGATGTCGAGCACGAGTTCCCACGACGGCGCTGCGCTCGTGTACGAGGCGAGCGAGGTCCGGCGCAGGATACCGCGCGGGTGGTCCTTATCCTGCCAGAAGTTGTAGATAACCTCACCCCGCACGTACGGGTACGGGATGCGGTCCTGGGAGTCGAGGATCGACAGCGTCCGCTCGTAAACCGGCCCATAGACGGGGACCGCTTCGAGTTCCTCGAGTGTCTTGGCATTCTGCTCCTTGACCCAGGCGATCGACTTGTCGCCCAGGATGTCCTCGAGCCACAGATACGGGTCCACGGCGTCGGCGGCATGCAGTGCGGCCGGCGGCACCGGTACCAGGACGGGCAGCAGGGCAACAGCGAGGTGACTCTTTGTCATTGTTCGCCTCCGGAGAACCGGCCAATCCCCATCTGCTCGGCGACCGTCCCGACGGCGCCGTCAGACCGCCGGCCATTGTACGGCCTCGGAAGCCGCGGGCCATCACCATCCATTCCCAGCGGCGAATCGACCGCCAGATACCCACTCGCCGTTGAGTCCGTCTACCGATGGGAATCCGACTTCAGCTTTGTCGGCTCCCTCCCGATGAGGTCGAGATGCCGAGTATCACGGGTTGACGTCTTGTTTCCCCTTCCTGTTTTTGTCGGTCTCATCGTGACGCATCCCCTGACATTTCACTCTCGCAGGGCCTTGATCCCATCGGGCGTATGTCTCTCGTACTTCCTCTTGAGCTCATCGGGTAGGTCTACGTGGTTGTCAATAACCTTCAGAGGAAGAAAGGGGTCGGGCTCGCTTCCTTCCTGTCGCCCGTCCGCCTCACCGTGGAGTGTCGGTATGCCCGAATGTCTTCGGATTGACCGCCGCCGCCTCCCTGGCGGCTCTGAAACCGGTGCCGGTCACGACCGGCATGGGCCTTTGTGTGGGAGTCGTCCCACAAGCGTCTAGTTCTTCCAAGCGTCCCAAAATCCGCCGTAGGGTGGCAGCTTCACACCGGCCCGGCGCATGGCCGTGCGCTTCTTGATCGCGGGCTTTCCGGCCGCCTCGGGCACGTTCAGGTCGATCGACTCGGATGTCTCCTGCCTGCCCATCAAGTCCCTGACCTGGAAGAACAGCTCGTAGGTTCCCGGTTTGATGGGAGTCCGCGACAGTGTGATTGAGGACGAAGCGACCGCGAACTCAGAGCCGTAGGTGTATGTGATCTCCTCGGACGGCAGATCGATCGTCAGGAAGACGGGGGTAACGATATCTCCCTCTCTTAGAACCACGCGATGGCGTGAGGCAGCCTCCACCGGCAGTATCCCTTCCCACGCCGACCGTATCCGGCCCTCGTTCAGAGTCTGATCATAGAGAACGGCCAGATTCACCGGCTTGTTCCGGTCTGTCGTCGTCCCCTTTGGCCGATGCAGGGCGGGGATAGAGAGGACATAGAGATCGAACCGGGGCTTATAGTCGAAGAACATCGTCACGTGGTTGCCATTCAGACTAAACCATTGATTATCGAGCGCGTAGCTCAGGGTGTAGGAGCTGCCTACTCCCGTGGCGCCGGCAAGGTCCATGCCGAGCATGGTGGCCGTCGTGGGGCTATTCAGGACGCCCAGGGTCACGTACTGTTCGCCCAGCCCGTAAGGGCTGGTGACGTTGGCGCTGAGGGTGCTGCCCAGGGCAACGATGTCGGAGACGACGATGGGGACATTGGAGTCGTCGTTCAGGGGTTCCAGCACGTAACTTTCAACCATGGCCTGATAGTCGCCCAGGAACGGAACCATCCGGTATGCCCGTCCGTCCTGCAACGCTTTTCTGAAATCATGGAATGGCATGTAGATCGACAGGCCGCCGGCGTCGGGATGCGCCGGGCCTTTGACGTTGTAGCGGACGGCCTTCAGCACTTCGTCCAATGTGCGATTGGCCGAGTCCCTGTACCGATCGGTCTGGCTCAGCAGCGTGAGGAAGTGACCGAGATCGACGATGTTGCTGAATCTTCTGTTGATGTAGTCGGCGCCGAATTCGTCGGTGCCATTGCGCGCGCCGGCCACAGCCAACCAGGCGGATCGCTCAGCGGCCTCGATTTGTTCGCGCATCTGAACGGACAACGGGCCTAGTTCCGAAAGGATAGGAGATATCTTCGAAAGCTCGACGACCGAAAGGGTGTAGAAGTCCGCGGAATCGACGGCCTTGGCGGCATATCCGTCGGCGATGGCCATGCCGACGGTCAGACCATCGGCATGGGGGTCCGTGGCAATCGCGTTGAGGAAGGGGGTGTAGTCCCACCCGGGGCCGGGTTCGAGGTCTTCAGAGGCCACAAGATAAGTGGCAAAGGGTGCCAGTTGCGTCGCCACCTCGATCGTGGCCATCAGACAGGCGTCGAAGCCGACGATATCGAGCTTCTTGCCGGTGACGGCCACCGCGTCTCCGATGGCCTGACGGATGCCCGGAACCGACAAGCGACTCGATCGGTTTTCATCCACGCCGAATCCACCGATGACGCCGCCGCCGTGGTCCCACAAGACCAGTATGAACCGGTCGGCCGGATAGGCCGTCTGGCCCCAAAGGATAAAGTCCTTCAGGGTGTTCGGCTCGCCCATGTTCAGATCACCCAGATCCGCCAGTGTGACGACTTCGCCGTTCAGAACCCGCTTGCGTTGAACGGTCCTCCAGCCCTCCTTGTTGGCCCCTCCGGTAAGCAGAAGGATGTTTAGATGGGCCGACGGAACGGCGGCTTGCATTTCCTCGATGTTATCGGTGGCCATGTTTCCGTCACTCTCAAGGTCGGAGCCGACGATATAGACCATGACCGTGGTCTTGGACGGCAGAAGGGGCCAGAAGCCTGGGGCACAGGACGTGGCAAGCAACGGAACCAAGGCAACGGTCGCTATCCAAAGCCCGAGGATTCGACGGATTCGGACGGGTCGTCTTGCTGAGAACATCGATGGCCTCCCAGGCAATGTGATTGTCTCATCTTGGATACGTATGAGTAGCCGGAGGCCCTGGCGCCGCTGGCCCTCTGACAGTCCCACGCTATCAGTATCGGAATCCCCTGGGCGACGCTCCAACACGGAATCTGTTCGTCGGTGACGTTTGGCCTTGCGGCGGAAGACATCCGTCGATAGGGACCGACGGCCGGCCACACACGGCATCGCCAGGGAACGTAGGCACCCTTGGCGGAACATGAGTTCCGGCGGTGCGGATGGAAGGTGATTGGCGGGGAGCCTTTACGGAACCGGCATTTCTGGTAGCGTATGGGCCGCGACGTGGGATGGGGGTCACTATACGTTCGACTGGGAGGATGTGACGTGCATACGACCCGGCGGGAGATGCTCAAGGTAAGCGCCGGCGCCCTCGGCGCTGGGATACTGGTTGATCGCGCGAGTGCGGTCGAGACGGGCAAAGACGCAGGTGGTCAACCGGTGCGATGCCTGGACTACGGACTATCGTTCATCTGCAACACGGCGCCGATGAACTCGGTCCGATTCTGGGTCGAGAGCCGCACGATCATCACCGACGAGAAGGCGGGGCAGTCAGCGGTCTACTACCAGTGTGGCGCGTGCAAGAGCGAGAATACGTTCGCGCCGAAGGATCTCTTTCAGCAGGACAATTACGATTTCACACCGATCCTCGGAGGGGACGATTGGCTCATCTTCCGACGCAAGGCATGGCTGAATGAAAACTATCGGAGCGTTGTCAAGGTCGAGAAGGTCTGGGGCAAGCCGATTCTGAAGCTGCGCGAGGCCCGCGAGGTCACCGAGCTGACCACGTGGGAACAGATTCGCGACGCGACGGCGGCGGCGATTCCGATCGTCACGCAGACCGAACTCGTCGGCGAGGAAACCGGATTGCGGGCGATGATCGAATGTCCGACGAAGACGATGAACGTCAGCCTGGACAAAAAACTCTATCAGGTCGATACGGGCCCGATCGCCTATCCGGACCTGTCGAAGCGGTTCGAGCCGCAAATCGCGTGCCTGAGCCTGGCCTTTATCGCCTTCAACGCCCCGGACTTCGCCGATTTCGTTGTCGAGCAGCCGACGTCGGCCGGCAAAGACGGCAAGGGAGAGTGCCAGGTGTACCACTATTCCAAGCCGTTCAGCGTGAAGGCCAGGAACCGCGTGCTGGCGTTGGGAAAGCTCTAGGGACACTGGGGAGAAGGACGGACGTGGGTCTCTTCTTTGACGCACGATTCAGACATCACAAAGAACAACTGCGCATCAGAAAGGAGCTGCGTTCCCTTCGCTCACTTAGCGCGGGAGACGAGATATGTAACGAGTCAACGTTGTGCGTGTGATTGTGGTTGTCGCTGCGTTCATCGGTTCGACGGCCACGGCCCGTGCCAACGTTCAACTGGATCTCGTCAAGAAGTAGGACAGATCGATAGAAACGGTTTCGTGAGTCGGTGCGTCGCAGATCGATCGTAATGGAAAGAGAACCGACATGCGACTACCTAGCGGGGTGACCGTTGCCCTGGGCGTGGGTTTGCCTCTTGCCTATGCCCAAACGACGCGCACGTCGCTCCACGTGTGGACGGCATCGAGCGCGACGAAGGTGTTCCGTAGTACACCGGCACCAACGACGCGCCCGGCATCCCATCTGTATGCCGCCCGCCGAGAGCACGAGGCGATTCAGATCGTCCTGAGGGCCGGCGAGACGGGGCTGAAGAAGGTCGAGGCGAGCGTGGATCCCTGGCAGGGACCAGGCGGCAAGGTCAACCTGCCCACCACGGTGTACCGAGTCGCCTACGTAAACCTGCCGGCTTACAGGAGGGATTTTCCGGACCCGCTGCCACCCTGGACACCAACGGATGTGGATCCTGAGAGGAATCAGCCGGTATGGATAGACGTGGCGATTCCGGCGGACGCACGGCCGGGGGAATACCGATCGACAGTCCGACTCCGCCCGGAGAATCACGGTCCCGTCGACGTGCCGTTGGAGCTGACCGTCTGGGGTTTCACGCTGCCGGAGGCGCCGCATCTGCGGACGGCAATCGGAATCAGCGAAGAGTACGTCATAAGGGCGCATGGGGTTCCGCCGGACGGCGAGGCGGCCCGGGACCTGAAGGTGAAGTACTATGAGGCCCTTCTGGAACGTCGGATATCGGCGTATAGCCCGCCGGTACCGCTGATGTCGGCGGAAGCGGACCGTTACCTGCGTGACCCTCGTTGTACGGCCTTCATGATTCCCTACAGCGACGATGAGGCACAACTGCGAACGACGGTCGACGCACTCCGCAAACGCGGCGTATTGCACAAGGGCTACTTCCACGTCGTGGACGAGCCGGTGAAGAAGGATCAGTACGAGCGGCTGAAGGCGGCCTGCAGGAGGATTCACTCGGTCGATCCCAAGCTGAAGGTCGTTGGGCCGTACTTCCGCAACTGCGCTTTCGATTCCGCGTCCGACGTGTACGCCCTGCTGACGGGTTACATCAACATCTGGTGCTACAATACCGGATTCTACACGGACTACAAACAGGAACGGCAATTGGCGGAGCGCCGTGCGGCCGGTGACGAGACGTGGAGCTACGTCTGTTGTTGGCCTCACAGACCGCATACGAACCTGTTCGTGGACATGGATGCCCTCGCCCACCGACTGCTGTTTTGGCAGCAGCGGCTTCACCACTGCAGTGGCTTCATGTACTGGAACGCCACCTACTGGAATCCGTCCATGTGCAAGGATCCGTGGGTGGACATGGCCACGGTAAAGGACATCAACGCCAACCTCTACGGCGACGGGAGCCTGTTCTATCCAGGCTCGAAGGTGGGAGTGGACGGGCCTGTGACGTCGATCCGACTGGAGAACGTCCGGGAAGGACTGGAGGACATCGAGTACCTGTGGTTGTACGAGCAGAAGAAAGGACCGGAGGCGACGGAGGCCCTGATCAGGAGGGTGACAACCTCCTGGACCCAGTTCTCCCTGCGTCCGACGGATGTGGAGCGGGTCAGGCAGACCATCGCCACGGCAGTATTGGAATCGCGGTGAGCGCATTCGCCGATGTGGTTCCCGGTCCACCCAAGGGGTCGCGACGTCACACTCATCAAGGACTTCGAGGTATCATCTGAACTGGCGCGCAAGCGGCGCCGGCAGGCAAGCAACTGACCCCAGCGTTGCCGCCGCAGCAAAGCCAGACTACCCTGCCCTGTCACCCATGGATTGATGGGATGGGTGCATCGACAATGGGAGGGCGAGTACGCTCACCCTCCCATTCGCATCCCTCATGCAAGGCTTGGCAGAGCACCGGGCACGTCAGCATTGCCCACCAGACCACCTGATTCCAAACGAACTCGACCTGCTGTTCTTGAAGTACCCCGTAGGCCCTACCTGCGGCTGAAACGCTGGCATCCACGCGATCCTGGAACTCTGCACAATCGCCGGCCGGTAGGCCGCAAATCCATCCTGTAGGACCAGCCTACAGACGGCATGGGCGGTGTTTTCGGGGGTCTGAATCCCGGCGGCTTGGGCAGGAACGTTCGATTGGGGGGCTTCACGGCAGGGGCATTTCTGGTAGCGTATCGGCCATGACGTTGGATACGGGTCACCGGACGTTCGATCGGCAGGACGTGACGTGCATGGGGCTCGGCGTGAATGGGCTATCCGGATCTGTCGAAGCGATTCAATGAATAGAGAAATAGGTGACTACCCCCTATTGCTCACGGCCTCAGTCAGGAAACAGGGAAACGATGGGCAGTGGACAGTCACCGATTGCTCGAAACGGGTTCCCGCCCGTCATTCCCAGGGGAGTATGCCTGTATGTCGGCGATCGGCAATCGCTCGGGTTTCCGAACACGCGCAGTCTTCACAATGCTGATTGTGCTGTTCGGCGCGAACTGTGCGGCCATGGTGTATCGGCCGTCCGTTGGTCGAATGAAGGACGGCTTTGTTCTCTGGCACGACAACCGGTACTACCTCTTCAGTATGTATACCACGACCGGCCTAGAGGCCGATTGCCGGAACGTGTGGCTGGCGACATCGATCGACGGCGTTCACTGGAAACACGTCGGTCCTGTAATCAAGGATGCCCCTTTCAACATTTGGGCCATGGCCGTTCATAGGATCGGCGACAGGTTCATCATGAACCACGGCAGCTTCAGCCGTCCCGGCGTGCAAAATGTCATACGATTCTGGAAATCGACGGACCTTGTTCACTGGACATTCATGGGACACCAGGCCGATCTGTTTCCGGATTCTCGTTGGTATCATCCTGACAGCCGGCTCGACTGCATGAGCGTCGTGCCTGTGGTGAAGGACGGCAAGACCCGGTACTACGGTTACGCCACGGGTCCGGGCGGTTTTCTTGAATCCGAGGACGGCATCCGCTGGTCCGGAAGACCCCAACCGAGGATCGACTGGGACACCGTTCCACCTCCGCCCACCCCGCCGGATGAAGGCGGATTCGAGATCGGCGGCTGCCACGAAATCAACGGCCGGTACTATCTGGTCGGGGGTTGGTTCAACTACATGGGCGTTACCGGATATGGCGTCTACACGCTCATCGCAGACGCACCGGCAGGTCCCTTTCGCGCCGACGCGGCCGCCTATCGACTGTGCGGCAACTCGACGCGGTGGGTTGCCCTGTGGGCCCGTTTCTGCCGGACGGATCAGGATCTGCTGGTAAACGGCTACATGTACAGCGGCCACACCTATGAAACCGGCGAGACTTGGCTGCCGCCCCTCAAGAAGGCCGTCGTCGACGCCGGTGGACACCTGCGTCTGGGATACTGGAAAGGCAACGATGCCCTCAAAGGGACGCCCGTAAGCGTTGATCTGACGGCGTGCAAGAAGGTGTACCCGGGCGAGGCCAACCGTGAGTGCCTCTGCGGCGCGAGCACCAACCGCCTCGATGTCCAGGCACAGCCCGAGCGGAGCTCTGTTGACCGGACAAACCTACAGACCACAGTGGCCGTTCTCAATGGCACGTTCGATTGCAGCAAGGGCATCGTCATCGAAGGAACGATTCAGGCGACCTGCCGGGACCGCAGAACGGCATCTTCATCGGTCGGATTCTACCTGGAGGAGAAGCCCGGCGAAGGTACCGCGATCCTGCTTCACGGCTACGGCCGGACAGAGATCGGCAAGATGACCCTCGCCGACCGCATGGTCTTCCAGCCGGAAGACACGATTGGCCCCGGTTGCGCCGCTCCGGCCGGGATCGTGCCCCACACCAATCACGCATTCCGTCTTCTGATCCGAAGGAACATGTTCGAACTCTATCTGAACGACATGCTTGTTCAGACCTTCAACACGACTCATGAACCCGCAAGCTGCGGCCGCACGCCTCAGCGGGTGGGATTCATCGCGCAAAACGGACAGGGCCTGTTCGAGAATGTGAAGGCCTGGTCGATGACCCTGGACGAGTGAGACGAGCTCATGCCGTATCGGCGGGTCTTTGAACCGCTGGTGCTGCTGTCGGTTACTTGTGCAATTGCCCCGGACCCTGATAGGGCCTTGGATCTCATCGTGCGGAGAGTGTAATTGATAGGCTTGAAGTATCGAGCGATCGGACTGGCCGCGTCTAAACGATCGCTCGGCGTCGGGTACAGGGAGCCACAGTGAGGTTCTACATCCCGGGTTTTCGATTCTGGATTGGCGGGCAGCGGATCGTCCTTCGTGCGACGATCGGCTTCTGCCTCATAGCCCTTCAGCCTCTGTCGGCTGAAGACGGCGATTGGACCGCCCGCCGCGTCGCGATGCGGTGGCTGGAGCACGTACGGTTTCTGGCCAGCGATGATCTGGACGGCCGGGCCGTAGGCGAGCGGGGGAACGACCGCGCCGCCGCCTACATCGCCGAGGCCTTTCGGTCCTTCGGCGTCAGACCGGCGGGCGAGGGCAACACCTTCTTTCAAACGTTCAATGTCCCACTCTATCTCAAAGAGGCTCGAAGGGGTCGCGACCGTCCGAGGTCCGAAGCCTCGCCGGACGATGAACCCATCGACTTGCGCGTTCACGCTCGAAACGTAATCGGGGTGATTCCCGGCACGGGTACCCTCGCCAATCAGTACGCGGTGGTTGGGGCCCACTACGACGGCGGCAAGCCCGGCTTGCGCGAGGCTTGGTACAGGCTGAAGGGAGATCCCAACAGTACGACGGTTCTGCCGGGGGCGGACGATAACGCGTCGGGAACGGCTGCCCTGATTGAACTGGCGAGGTATTTCGCGAGATTCAACGCCGAGGCCGGGCCCAGGAGGGGCCTGTTGTTGATCGCCTTCAGCGCCGAGGAGTTGTGGCTGCTCGGATCCGCCCATTTCGTCAATCGCCCCACCGTACCGCTCGATAGCATCGTGGCCATGGTGAACTTGGACATGATCGGACGGATGGAGAACGCGAGCGTGAACGTCTACGGCTATCTCAGCGCGAGGGAATTCCGCCAAGTCCTCACCGATGCGGGTCGAGCGGCGGATCTGGACGTAATCGAAGTGGCCACGAGCAGGGCGGGACCCACCATTTCCACTCAACCGGGCGACGCCCCGCGATTGAAGTTACTTCTGAGATCCGGAGTGAGCGCGAGCGATCATATCCCCTTCTACAGGAAGGGCATACCGTTCCTCTTCTTCTACACGTCGTTTCATGACGACCGCCACACATCCGCAGACACGGTCGAGCGACTCAATGCCGCAGGCGCTGCCTCCGTGGTGGACATCGTCCGTCACGTTGTGGAAAGGCTGTTGCGGAGCCAGGCACGGCCCACCTATGTGCCGATACCGGGGACCCACTGACGCACCGTACCTGCCCTCCTGCCCGAGAGGACATGTGCGCCTGTACTATTTCCAGGTGTTCGTCCAAGGAATGCCGCCTCCCCAACAACTCCCCAGCGTGGTACCATCAGTGTGGAGATTCACGTGCTCGCCGGCTTCACCATTCGTGGTCGTCGTTCATTTGCAGGGAGGAAAGCATGCCCGAACTGAAATCCGACCTCGACACCCCAGCACTGCTGATCGATCTGGAGTCGATGGAGCATAACATTCGCAAGATGGCGGAGTATTACAGCCACACGAATGCGAAGCTGCGGCCGCACATGAAGACTCACAAGACCCCCATTATCACCCACAAGCAGATCGAGGCCGGGGCGATCGGGGTTACCTGTCAAAAGCTGGAGGAGGCGGAGATCTTCGCCCGGGCGGGGATCAAGGGGATCCTCATCTCCAACCAGGTCGCCGGCGAACGCAAGATCGCCCGCCTGGTCAACCTGTCCAAATGGGCCGACGTTACGGTCGGGGTGGATGATCTTGAGAATGTTCGCGCCATCTCGCGGGCGGCGCAGGCGGTCTCGGCCCGGGTCAACGTCGCCATCGAGATCTACATGGGACGGTGCGGCGTAGAGGATGGCCGTCCGGCGGTCGAGCTGGCCGACCAGATCCGCCGATTGCCGGGGATCTGCTTCAAGGGGATCTGGTCGCACGATCTGTCCACGCCCGACATCGTCAGCTTCGCGGAACGCAAGGCCAAGCACGAAGCAGAAATGAAACGGGTCATCGCCACCAAACACATGATGGAACAGGCAGGGATCAAGGTCGAGATCGTCAGTTGCGGGTACTCGGCGACCTGGAACATCACGCCGGAATGCAGCCCGGAGATCACCGATGTGCAGGTGGGCTCGTATGTGCTGATGGACTGGCCCTACCGGCAGCTGGAGGGCATGGAGGACTTTCGGTGCGCCCTGAGCGTGTTGACGACGGTCATCAGCAAGAATGCGGCCAAGGGAGATCGCAAGAACGTCATCGTCACGGATTGCGGCATCAAGTCGATTGCGACGGAACATACGGCCAACTACGGGATCACCGTGTTTCCGAAGGTGAAAGACCTTCCCGGAGCCCAGGTCCTGGTGCACTCGGAGGAGCATGCCCTGATTCAACTGGACGAGGAGACCTTCCAGCGGGTGACAGTGGGCGATCGTCTGGAGCTCATCCCCTCGCACTGCTGCTCGACGTGTAATTTGCACGACCGGTTCTATGCGCTGCGGGGCGAGCGGGTAGAGGCCGTCTGGCCGATCGCGGCGCGTGGGGCGGCCACCTAGTGCTTCCTTGCGGATGCACCTGCGATAGACAGGAAGAGGGCTCCACCCCCTTTGTTCCCCCGGGCTGGGCGGACCTGTCGTTGGGTCGACCACGTCATACTACAATGAGGCAACAGGGCTTCAGGCCGATGGGATTGTCTCGCGGGACGAGGAAGTCATGACCGAACGACACCTGGCGGACGCAGGGATGAGGCCGAGCGTGTACACGGAGACCACCCCTCCAGGTTACCTCGCAGCGCGGGGCAGTCGTGACCTTATTGTGGCCGCGCATCAGCGGATCACGCAGGACGGGTGGGATAAGCGCCTTCAGATTGTTCATCTCCCAGTTGGTCTTGGATGACGCGTTACGTGGAAACGCCGAGATCGCCGAAGACGTGGCGGCGGTTCGTCTCAAGGAAGGCTACACGTGTCCGGCAGTGTGTGCCCCCGAAGAGTTGATGGGAATTCGAGCATGACGGGTGATCCGACCGTGATGAAAGAAATGCATCTGGTGTTCCGATTCAGGTCCCCTGATTGTGTTGCAGGTTCGGTTGGGTCGCCTTGAGATAGGGCTTCAGTAGCTCGAATCGGTATTCGATCTCGGCGATGTCCTCCTGGGTCAGCTTCAGTTCCGAGACGATGGGCGAGGCGGGAATCGTGTTGCCGGGCCCGTAATTGCGCGAGACCAGTGTCTTGAACACGCCGCGTTTCTTCCAGACATACAGATGGGCGCCGCGGAGCGAGCCGCCGGGAATGGTCTCGCTGAGATTGGTCATCAGGAGAAACTTAGCATAGGCATCTCCGCAATCCGCCGGATTCCGGCCGTTCTGCCGCGATTCCCAGATGCGGGTGAGGAGGTCGGCGTAGACGGCCCGCTCGGTGATCAGACCTTCGGTGCCGAGCCGCAGCTCGTAAAGCCAACCGAGGCCGCCGCGCGCGCTGAACACACGGCGGATAGGTGGCCTGGCCGCGAGCAACGCACGCGTTCGCATGATAACGGCCCCCGCTTCCTCTTTGACGTAGCCGAAGTGCGGCGACTCCTTGGCCAGTTCGATCAGGAGCTTTACCGAGGGGACGGGCCCCTTGTAGGCGACGCCGCCGGTGGTCTGGAAGATCACCGGCCGATGCACCACCGCCGCCAGCGCGCGCCAGTACTGACGTACGTCGGCCTCCGTCTTGCCTGAGTCCGGCGGGCGGGAGATGATCGCCGCGGGAGCCAGCTTCTCGGCATGCTTGGCAAAGACCAGCATCTCGTCGGTGTTCTTGCCCTGGACGCCGAGACACAGGGCCGTGCGGAGGCCGCGAGCCGCGTTGGCCAACACCTCCATTCCCTGAAGCTTCTCGTCGATGGTCAGCAGATCGACACTGTCGCCCGACTGCGGCCAGATCATACCGGGGCAGCCACACCAGTCGACGAATCGCGCCGCGTTGGCCAGGACTTCGAAGTCCACCGCGCCCGAAGGGGTGAAGGGCGTGCTCAGAATCGGAAACGGTCCTCGGATCCTCGGGTCCGCGGGGGTCGCGTCGGCAAGCCGGCTCGCCGGTCGCTCGCTTGCCTGAAGAGACGTTCCACGGCCCGCGCCCAGCGCGCCGACCATTGTGGCCTTGAGCATGTGGCGTCTCGTGACGTATGCCTGTGTGAACATGATCCTCCTCGCTGACGAATAACGACGGGTAAGTAGTTCTGGCGTCCAGGCGGAATCCCCGCCCCAACAGGCGACACTCTACTTCGCCCCGTAGAGCCGGGCAATCCACGGACAAGACAGTCAGCCGGCCGCCTTGAGCAACAGGGAAAGCAGAGGGACACAACGTACACCATGGTGAAGCCGGCAAGTCCGCCGAGTTTCCGCGAAAAACACCGACGTGAATGTGACGGGCACACCGCTGTCCGCGATCCGAATGAGTACCATGCGCGCAGGAATGCGCCCCATGAGATTTCTCACGGCCTTCTTACGCATCGAAACCCGCGGTCGTCGTTGGCGACGCAGACGTCGGTGAAACGGGGGCCTTCGCAATGCGACCGTACCGGCGAGGATTGCTTGTCACATCTTGCGGGGACGATGAGAATGCTGTGAATTGATGAGGTTCCCATTCCCCCCGCTCCGCGACAGTGCCAACGTGGGCTTCGGCGGAGTCACGGAGAGCATGCAGGCCATGTCTCAACGCAAGATCGTTCGGTGCATCGCTCGGACAACCGTCTGCCTGATCATGGCCGGATGGGCGAATCCATCGTGGTCAGGGGAGAGGCCGGCACCGGGCTTCCCGTTCCGCGGCGGGGAGACGCTGGTCGAGGGGGTGAGGCCCGGCTCGCGCGGCGGCAGTCCGTACTGGTACAAGAACTCGTTCTACCTCGACTATCTGGATGGGGTTCTCCGCGAAGCACCAACGTACGGCGCCAACGCGCTGATCCTGATGGGGCGCGGCGATTTTGCGGAGATCCATACCTTTGTCACATACCGGAAGTGGCCGCTGCTCCATGAACTGTACAGGGATCGTGGAAAGGCCGATCGCGAGCTGCAGATTCAGCGACTCAATGAGCTGATTGCCAAGGCGGGTAAGCAGGACGTGAACATCTATCTGTGGGATCACGAGGTGCACATTCCGCCGGAGTTGCCCAAGCGCTATCCGGCCCTGGCCGGCAAAGGATCGAACTACTGCCCGTGCGCCCCCGAACTCATGCAGTTTATGCACGATAAGTATGAAGAATTCCTGGAGCAGGTACCGGGGATCGCGGGCGTATTCCTCGTGCTCTCCGAGACCCAGTCGGTGCTCCTCGATGGTTCACCGTGCACGTGTGAACGATGCAAGAAGGCCACACCGGAGGATCTGCTGCAGAACCTGATCCGCGCAATCCACGCGCCGCTGAAGGCGCGGGGCAAGAGGCTCGTCGTCCGCACGTTTGGCCACTCGCTCGATCAGGAGCGGGCGATCGCCAACACGATCAATCGGTTGCCGAAGGAACTGGACATTGCCGTGATGTCGAAGGCCACCACAAACGACTTCTACGGACTCCGATATCCAGACAACCCCTCGATCGCCGCGATCACAGGTCGGCCGATGTACCTCGAGGAAGCGTTCGGTGAATATCGCGGCAAGACGCACATCATTTGCATTCCGGCCGAGTACTATCGCGAGCGGATCCGCAACGCGGCCAAACACGGACTTGAAGGCGTTGTGATGCGGCTGGAACACAACGGCTTTCCGAAGCACAACTTCGAGACGCCCAACCTGTTCAACATCTACTACATCTCGCGGCTGTGGCGAGATCCCGACGCCGATCCGAACGCAATCTGGCGGGCGTGGTTCGACAAGCGATACGGAGCGGAGGCGGCCAAGCTGTTGATCCCGGCGTTCAGGAACACCGAGCGCATCTGGGAAGAGTCGACCAACACGCTTGGCGTCTATGTCAACTCCGCCCACGGCAACCTGGCGCCGATGTACCACGGGCCCTACTGTGCTATGGAGAATCTCATCAATTCGGCGTCGAGGGTTACCAAGGGCCTTCCTGAATGGGACACACTAGGGCAGGAACTGCTGCACCCGACGGAGGCCACGCTCCGGCGGATCGGTGATGAAATCGCGGCTGTCAACAGATGTGCCGCCGCATCGGTTGAACTCGTCAAGCAGGCCGGCTCAGGCTTGACCGCTGCCGACCGTGGCGACCTGACTCGCTACTTCACAAGGGGTCGCATCACGGCCGAGCTCTTCGGCCACATGAAGAGGATGTTCTTCCTGGGCCTGCGGGCGGCTCAGTCCGACGGCGCACGACGGACTGAGGCGATCGACCGCGCCTTCGTCGCGGCAGCCGATGCAGTGAACCTTGCCCTGACGATCGAGGCGGGATTCGGACGAGATGCGTGGCCACTGGTGCCGGATGACGGTCGCGGCTCTTCGTTCTATGACATCCTTGTAGACTACTGGACGCACTGCATGGCCGGTCTCGTTGCGGGCAAGCCGTTACCGAAAGGGGGGTGGTCTGCGGGGCTGAAGCTCGACACGCCCGTGGCGAAGCTCTACCGCGCGCTTCTGGACACGGGACGTCCCGGCGCGCCGCCAACGACGGAATTGGACGTCATTCTCGATTCGGATACCGGGCCTGCCGAAATCGAGCAAGATCGACTCACTATCTTCGTCGGCGCCGACAAGCGCATTGTCTGTCCGCTGTCGGCGAGTGCGACGCGGGCCGTCATTCCCGCCGGCGCAAAAACCCACGTTCGGATCGCAAGGCAGGACGGTCAACTGGTGGTGACGTGTGAACCTCGGTTCGATCTGGAGCAATCTCTGCTCGACTACCAGCGTCGTCAATTGAAACAGGACCAAGACCTGCGCGATGGCATCCGGACGCTCTGCGATCTGGAGGCCTACAAGACGAAGGTCCGACAGCGGTTCATGGAGGTGTTGGGCCCCTGGCCGGAGAAGACTCCGCTGAATCCGACGATCACCGGCACGCTGGAACGCGAGGGTTACCGCATCGAGAAGATCCTGATCCAGAGCGAGCCCGGGTTCTACGTAACGGTCAATCTCTACATCCCAACCAACCGTCCCGCGCCGATGCCGGCGCTCTTGTCGCCACTCGGGCACGCCCCCGACGGCAAGGCCCATGCCACCAACGACAGCTATCAGACGATCTTCATCACGCTGGCCCGGAAGGGATACGTGGTCTGTGCGTATGATCCGCTCGGTCAGGCCGAGCGCGAGCCCTATGGCGCTTCGACCGGCAATCATCACATGATTCAGGGATACCAGTGCATGCCTTCCGGCCGACACCTGGCAAGCTATTTCATCTGGGACGGCATCCGGTGCCTGGACTACCTCGAGACGCGACCCGAGGTGGACAAGAGGAAGATTGCCTGTTCGGGCTGTTCGGGCGGCGGGGCGCTGACGAACTATATCGCGGCATTGGACGATCGGGTCGCCGTGGCCGTTCCGGCCTCGTGGATCATCGAGAGCATTCCGCTGACCCGCGATAACGGTCTGCACAGCGAGTCGTGGTTTCTAGGCGTGTGCGATCCGTATGGGCCGGGTACCGACCAGACGTTGGCCTGCATCGCTCCGCGACCACTGCTGATCATCGGAAACGAAAGGGATGGTGAGTTCCCGCCTTCGAGCACGAAGGTTGTGTACGAGCAGATCAAGAAGCTGTACACGGCTGTTGGCCTGGGCGACCGCGTCGAGTACGTGAATGTCCCGACGCCGCATGGCTATTGGCCCCAGGCGAGGGGCGAGCTGTATCGCTTCGTGAACAAATGGTCCGGCAAGGACACGGAGGGGTTCGATGAACCGCCCAGCAATCCGGAGCGGAAGGAAGACCTGTACTGTGCCCCCGGCGGTCAAGTGCGGAATCTGCCTGGGGCTGAGACGGTCTGGTCGCTGAACCGGAAGCTGATGGCCAGGCTCCGAGAAGAACGCATCGAGCGCCGGAATCGCTTGCCGACCGATGAATATGCGGCGCTGATTCAACAAGGCGTCCGCCAGGTCGCCCGGTACCAGAGGAGCGAGGGCCCGTCGCGAACGAAACTTCTTGAGAAAACCACGTTCGAAGGCGGTTCGCGCGAGCGGATGTCGTTCGAGTACGAGCCAGGCTTCATCGCGGTTGCCGACCTGTATCTTTCCGACAAGCCGGCGAGCGGGGGCCGTTCCGTCGTCCTCGTGGCCGACGATAACGCCAACGGGTGCGAGCTGGCGAACGGACTCTGCCGACAAGGCCTTCTTGTTGTGCATCTACACGCCCCGGCAGCACATCTCCGACACGAGATCATGTCGGGGCGACCCCGTTGCGGCGAATGGGCGAGGCTCGTGATTCGAGAAGCAGAGTATCTGAGGAACCATGCGAATGGCTTCCAGGCCGTCGCGGCCGTGGGGGTCGGGCCGGTGGCCACTCTGGCGGTGCAGTTCGCAGGCATCCTTGAACCGGACACGATTACGGCTGTGGTCGCCACGGGGGGCCTGGACAGCATCGAGTCGCTGGCCGAGGGGATTGCCGAGATGCATGATTTGCAAATGATGCTGCCCGGTGCGCTGCAGTGGTTCGACGAGGCAGATCTGGCTGCTGTGCTGGCTCCCAGGCCGGTTCTCATTACGGATGTACACGACAAGAGCAGGAAGTCAGTCTCTACCGAACACCTGTCCGGGAGATACGAATGGACAAGGGAATCGTATCGGAGACAGGCGTGCACGGATCGATTGACTCTTACGGGCGGACCGTTGTCCGCCGACGCGTTGTCCGAGTGGATCAAACGTTTAGCGTCGCCCTGAGCGCAAGCGGCAAATGACACGTACCGCCCCGTGATGATTGGAGGTGCTTTCTTGCGTACGAACGCTGCCGTGTGGATGCCGATTCTGGTCGGTTCATTGGCGACTTGCGCGGCCCATGCTGAAGCCACAGCGAGCAGGCCGACCACAATCGGCAACAGCGAGATTCTGAATCGCGGCCTCGTAAGCATGGGCGAGACGACCAGGCTGCAACGGGCGTTAACCAAGGCGCGGCGCGGAGAAAAGGTCGTCGTTGCGGTCATCGGAGGGTCGATCACTCAAGGGGCCTGCGCGAGTGCCGAGGACCGGCGATACGGAAACGTGATGGCTGCGTGGTGGCGCAAGACCTTCCCGAAGGCCGAGATTGTCTTCGTCAACGCGGGGATTGGTGCGACAGGCTCGGACATCGGCGCTCACCGCGCGAAGGCGCATCTGCTTTGTCAAAAGCCCGATTTCGTCGTCATCGAGTATGCCGTGAACGACGGCGGGGCGGCGATCGCTGCCGAGACACTGGAGGGGCTCGTGCGCCAGATCCTCAAACAGCCGAACGAGCCGGCCGCCATGCTGCTGTTCACGATGACCAATACGGGCGGCAACGTGCAGGATCGCCATATTCCTATCGGCCGGCACTACGGCCTGCCTTTGGTGAGTTTCCGCGACGCCCTGTGGCCCGAGGTGAAGGCGGACCGGATCAAGTGGACGGACATCGAGGCCGACGGGGTCCACCCGAACGACCGCGGGCATCGTTACTGTGCCGATTTGGTCACGATGGTGCTGAGCAGGGTCTTGGCGGATCTGCCCGCGGATCCGGGACTGCGCAAACCGAAACCTCTGCCTGCCCCCAAGATCAGCAACGTCTTTGAGTTCGCGGATTTCGTCAATGCGTCGCAGATCACGCCCAAGCGCAATGAGGGTTGGGAACTGTTGAAAGACCATCCGTTCGCCGGTTTCTTCGGGCCTGGGTGGAAAGCGACGAAGCCCGGCAGCGTGTTGGAGTTCGACGTTGAGGGGACGGCGATCGCCATCTTGTTCTGGCGGATCAAGGGCGCGACGGGCATGGCCGAAGCGCGGGTGGATGACCGACCGCCGGTGAACGTCGATGCATGGTTCGGCGCCGACTGGGGTGGCTATACGCCGTATCAACTCGTTGCCCGCGACCTGAAGCCCGGGCGGCATCTGCTACGGCTCAAGGTCCTCGACGAGAAGAACCCCGCGAGCACAGGTTACGAGTTCCGGCTCCATGCGATCATGCGGGCGGGGCTCCCGTGCGGCAATGATTGACGATGGGATGGCTCCCATGGATACGATCGAACGATACCGTGGTTGTCTGCAGGGGCTGGCGGCGGGGGACGCCGTGGGGACGACACTGGAGTTTAACACTCCAGGGAACTTCAAGCCTATCGACGACATGGTGGGAGGTGGTCCCTTTCATCTGGCTCCGGGGCTATGGACGGACGACACATCGATGGCCTTGTGCTTGGCCGAGAGCCTCGTCGAGCGGCAGGGATTCGACCCTGTCGATCAGTTGGAGCGATACGTCCGCTGGTGGCGGAAGGGTCACCTCAGCAGTACGGGGTACTGTTTCGACATCGGCGCAACGACCTCGAGTGCCCTTGCACGGTTTGAAAGGACGCACGAACCGTACTGTGGTACCCAAGAAACGCATGCGGCCGGAAACGGATCCATCATGCGGCTTGCACCGGTCCCGCTGGCCTATGCAGGAAGACCTGACGAGGCGATCGAGCACGCAGCGGCCAGCTCGCGGACAACCCACGGCGCACCGGCGGCGGTCGACGCATGTCGGTACCTTGCGGCCCTGATTGTAGGTGCTGTCCATGGAGCACCCAAAGACGTGCTGCTGTCGGATCATTATGCACCGACGTCCAATTACTGGAAAGATCACCCCCTGGTCCCGGAGATCGATGAGATCGCCGGCGGCTCGTTCAAGCATCGCGAGCCCCCGGAAATCAAGGGCACGGGTTACGCTGTCCACTCGTTGGAGGCGGCATTGTGGGCGTTTCACCGCAGCAGATCATTTCGAGAGGGCTGCCTATTGGCCGTGAATCTGGGCAACGATGCGGACACTACAGGCGCCGTGTATGGTCAACTCGCCGGCGCCTACTACGGCGAAGAGGGAATACCCTTCGGTTGGCGATCAAAGCTGGCCCACCGCACGATCATTGAGTCACTGGCCGACGGATTGTTCCAACTGGCCTCAGTCTCCTCATCGCCACCCTCGCAGCCTACGGATGGTTGCCCCCTTTGGTCTGTTGAATTCGGCGGACGACTCACGGGTCGCGTCAAGTAGTTTACGATCGCAAAGATGGTTGCCCATCCGAAGAATGTGGAAACGTACCCTTCGATGATGGAGTGTGGGTGGAGGATCTCCAATCCGATGCCGATAGGAAGCATCGCCAGGCACGCAATCCCGAGCACTAAGCTTCCGCGATTGACCCCATGACGGACCGTTCGCAGGCCATCACCTCTTCGGTACCTCAATGTTCCTTCCCCAAGTACTCGCGTTTGTCGGTGCTGACGCGAATCTTGTCGCCCGTCTTGATGAAGAGCGGGACTTTGATGGTCAGACCGCAGGCGAGCTTGGCCTCCTTGAGGACCGTACTGCCGCCTCCGGCGTGTTCGACCGGAGCGGTGTCCGCAATCTCCATCACCAGACTGGGCGGCAATTGAAGGGCGGCCACGCGATCCTCGACCACCAGGAAGCGGTAGGTCTCCTGCTCGACCAGGAAGGGAATGGCGTTACCCAGGACTTCCTCACCGAGCGAATCCTGTTCGAAGGTCTCGGTGTCCATGAAGACCCGTTCTCGTCCGGACGAATAGAGGTACTGCATCGAGCGAACGGCCGTTGCGACCTCTTCGATCTTTCCGAGTTGCTCGGCCGTGCGTTCGCCCACGTGGCCGCTCTTGAGTGAGCGGAGCTTCACATGGACCGTGGGTTTCTGTTTGCCGCTTTGGGCCACGACGAAATCGAGCACGACGAAGAGTTCGCCCTGGTGTCGGATTACCATTCCCTTGCGGAACTGATCGCTGACGGACATGGATCACCTCCGAAATGGCCTGCGCGCCAGGGCATGCGACTGGAACCGTTCGCCCGGCGCCATCCTGCGTCTTGCCTCTCCCACGTGGCGTGTGCGCTGCTGGTCGTGACATTACTGTAGATATGCGGCGCCGTCGGGTCAATGCGAGCTTGGACGGCAGCGTGCGCCCGTGGAGGCCGGCCATATTGAGCGGATAGGCGACGCCGAAAAGAAGCGAGAAAACAAGTTGTTGCTCAGCGGCACACGGACAAAGAAGACCAAGCCGCGTCAAGCATGTCATCATCGGCAAGGACTCCCTGTCGAGTATTCTGCCAGGGCCGTAGGCAATGAATGGGCAAGGCGGACTTCGTCGGCGTTGGCTCGCCCAGCCGACCGGAAGCACGAAGTCCGAACGACCCATTCAGGATCTCTGCAGGGTCGGTTCACTGACTCAGACGGCCGCCGACACGTGAGGCCATTCGGTCAGGATAGGGAGGCGACGAAGGCCCACGCCTTCAAGAGTCCCCGATGAATCAGCTCCCAGAAGACGATGCCCAGGACGATGAAGATGCTGGTGAAGATATGGCCTATCAGAACGAGGAGCCCATCATCCTCCAAGAGTCCGATCCCATAAATCAGGATGGGGATGATGAAGACCCAGTTTGATGCCGGTAACGGAATCGGCAGTGCCAACCCAATTCCCTGGAGAATCAGCCCGGCTCCGACCAGCGCGAACAACGGGTCCCCCATCAGGAATGTCATGCGAGGCTTAATGAACCGCTCCATGCCTGCGGTCCAGCGCGTCACGCGCCGGCTCAACCAGTCCAGCGTCTTCATGGTCACGACGTGCCTTCGGAGTCGCTTCGGCAGCCAGGGCCGATCTCGACGCGCGATCATCTGAGCACCGAGAAACCCGATCGCTAGTCCGAAGGGAGCGCCCAGGCCGGCAAAGGGGATGGCCACCAGCGCGAGAAACGCGGCGAGGAAACCGAACCCGGCATGGGCCGTCTGGTCGATGATCTCTCCGAGCGTAATGTTCGATCGGACCCTTGGCCGGCGGCGAATTAGTCGTCCGGACTGCGAACGGGGAACTTGCGGTTCCTGAGGCTGTGCCCGAGTCCCGAGCGACGTCAGAATCGACGACAGTCGCAGGCGGCGGCCGGATCCCACTGTCGCCGGTTCTGTGGGCTTCTGCTCGGGTGCATCGTTTTGAAGGCTTTCCTTGCCTTCCGTCATTGGCGCAACCTCGTCGAATTTCCACGGACGTACTCGATCATCTGACCGTCGTCAATGCGCCGGTTCGCGTCCTCTCGGTACCTCCTCTCCGGAAAGGGCGTATATGGGTGTCCCGGAGCGCTCACTTCGCGCCCGAGGGGCTCCAGGCTCCCATTTAACGGCTGCCGCCCGGCCAGGGCAGCTTGTGCTCCGCCCGCACGGCCTTCAGCCAATCGTCGAAGCTCCGCCCTTCGCTGATGTGGCTAACGCCTTCCTTTCGAGCGATGCGTTCGAAACGGTCAACCCATTCTTGAATGTTCCAACTCCCGCCGGCTGGGGCGGGGTCCGCCTGTGTCGTCGCGGGGACCTTCGGGGCGCGGGCAATCTGCACATAGAGGACTGGAAGCCGGGCCACTTGGACCCTGTGAAGCAGGATAGCATCGTCTTTCACCGCCTGTTCGGCCTCGTCGAACAACGCGTTGGCTTTCGCGATGACCTCGTTTCGCAGATGGGGCACGGTCGGCGGGGAGTAGATCGTGATGTGATACTTGGCGTTGCGAACCTGGTCGTGCAGGAGCGTCACATAGGCCCGGATGGACTTGCCGGCCGGTCCGTAGTAGGCCTCACAGAACTCATCGATGGCCTTGTCGGTGTCGTACGTGGGGTCCCAGAGCGTCTTAGCCATGATCCAGGTTCTCAACTCGGCCATCTCGCCGCCCTTGGTGTAGTAGTCCGCTTCCTCGTAGATGCTGGTCGCACCGTTGGCGATGAAGAAGTTGATGTTCGGCTTGAGGACATACAGGTTGGGGAAGGGCATGATGGTGTGGGCGTAGTTGATGACGTAGTCCCAGATGCTCAGCCGCTTGCAGATCGTGGCCCAGCCCTGGATGTCACGAACGAAGCTCTTGTTGAATTCGTCCTCGCCCAACGGATGAATGAAGCAACACTCAATGCTGCACAGCCGCACGGTGACATTGGGACGAGGCTTGATCGTTTTCGGCGGCTTGCGGGTGTACTGATAGGCCAGCGTGTCGATGATCTTGTCGGGATAGTCCCTCTCGATATCCTCGGCGATGGCGTTGACGAATGCGAGCAGCGGCCCGCTCTGGGCTTCTTCTCGCTGTGCCAGGGCGTGACAATCCGGACACGTGCAGTAGTTGTGCCAGTCGTTCTGCGACACTGAGAAAAGGGTCGCCTGCGGATTGCCCTTGATCCACTGCCGGACGGTGGCCTTGGCCACCTTGAGCATCTCGACGTTCGTCAGGCAAAGTTGCGAGTTGTCCTTGATCCGCTTGCCGCCGATCATCGAGAACCACTCGGGATGCGTGCTGAAGTACTTCTCGGGAGGGATCAGGGCGTTGAAGGTATGCACGAAGTAGGCGTAACTGATCTTGCCGCCGCGGCTCTCGTCGATGCCGGTCAGCGTCCCGTTCTGCTTGTTGCGAACCGCCCAGTCGCCGTCGCGGCTGTTCGGATAATCGGTCGCTCGATACTCAAGCGGCGGAACATACCGTCTGTCCATAGGTTTGATGATGATGCGAGGGCTCTTGGGAATCCTCGAACAATCCGGTGTAAACCAGCGGCAGCCCAGCTCATCCTCCAGGAGCGTGTAGACGCCGTAAAGCGTCCCCCGGGGCCGGCCGCCGACGATGATCAGGTCGTCCCCGACCGTCTTGATGTGATAGCCTTCCTGCCCGAGCAACCTGATGTCGATTTCCGGCGCCAGCTTCGCAACGCATGTGCTCTGTCCGACGCAGATTCGTTTGCCCTCGACCGGTTGATCGTCGGTGGCGATCGCCGGTCTGACACCGGATATTTCGTGCAGGAATCTCTGAAGCTCGTCGGCGGCGTGCTGTTCGGGTCGGATCGCTGTCTTGCTGATGATGATGGTATGGCCGGTCCTGCCGTTGTCGATCAGCGTGACGGCCGAGGCACGGAGCGTTCGAGCGCCGCACGCGCACAGCGAAGCTGCCACGACGGCGATGAGCGGTCGGATGAACGGGACGCCCGGATTGCGCATGATCGAATCCTCCGCGCGGCAAGTGCCGCGCGGACACAATACGCCATAAGCCGGGCGGGAGACAAGGGCATGGCCGTCAACCGGCCGTTCAAGGCGAGGACGACGCGGGCCGGTCGGTCGGCTCAATGATCAGCGGCTCGAGGGTGCCGTCCACCGGAACCTCGGGCGCGGGGGACTCGGCCGGCGCGTACTTGGGAAGCTCCGGCTCGGTAACGGTCCGCAGCAATCGTCGAACAATCTCGACGGAATCGACCCCCTCGGCTTGCGCGGCGAAGTTGCAGCCGATGCGATGCCGCAAGACCGGGACGGCCACCCGCCGGATATCGTCGATGCTGACGGCGTAGCGTCCTTCCATGGCCGCGAATGCCTTGCCGCCCATGATGAGCGATTGGCCGGCGCGCGGGCCGGCGCCCCAATCGACCATCTTCTTGACAAAATCCGGCGCCGACGGATCCGTCGGGCGCGTTGCCCGAACGAGCCGGGCGACGTAGCCGATGACGTATTCGCTCACCGGCACGCACGCGACCAGCCGCTGCATGTTGAGAATCTGCCGATCGTTGAGCACGAGTTGTAGGGGCGGGCGCTGACCGCCGGTCGTGGTACTCAGGATGCGCATCTCCTCGGCCAAATCGGGATAGTCGACCCAGATGTTGAACATGAATCGGTCGAGCTGCGCCTCGGGCAAAGGATACGTCCCCTCCTGCTCGATGGGGTTCTGGGTGGCGATCACAAAAAAGGGATCGGGCAGGGCGTAAGTCTCCTGGCCGACGGTAACCTGGCGTTCCTGCATCGATTGCAGCATCGCCGCCTGGGTCTTGGGCGGCGTACGGTTGATCTCATCGGCCAGAATCACGTTCGCGAAGACCGGACCGCGAACGAAGCGGAATTCGCGCCGACCCTGCGGCGTCTCGTCGATCACGTTCGTGCCGGTGATGTCCGACGGCATGAGGTCGGGCGTGAACTGGATCCGTTTGAACGTAAGCGAGGTGATCTCGGCGAGCGTCGAGACCATCATCGTCTTGGCCAATCCGGGAACGCCGACGAGCAGGCAGTGCCCGCGACTGAAGATGGCCGCCAGCATCTGATCGAGAACCTCGCGCTGGCCGATGATCACCTTGCCCAATTCGCGAGTGATGAATACCTTGCTCTTGGAGAACTGATCGATGTAAGTGGCGAAGGTTTCACGAGCCATGGGGGTCTCGCTCGAGCACTCTCGTCGCAGGTTTCACTACTGTAATCGATGCAGGCGAGAAGGTTCAAGCAGACCCAACGGACCCGGTTGTGCGGTCGGGATCGGCCACGGATCCTCGCGCTCCGTCACGCGTCGTCTCGTAGGTAGGCATGGGAAGACGAGCGCTCTGGCCCTCTCAACGAACCCGTTCCATCCATGACGAAACACTAGGTCGCTTTGCCCGGCTCCCGGCCGTCTTGTCGCGACGGTCCCACGATTTCGATCGGCAAGGGTTTGCCGCCTTCCAGGCTGATCGTTCGCTGCGGATAGGGAATCGTGATGTGATTCTCCTCGAAGAGCCTGGTAATCGCGAACCTCAGATCGGTCAGGGCCGCCATTCGGTGCGAGATGTTCTCGAACCAGACCAGCAGTCGAAACGTCAGCGCATTGTCGCCGAAGTCGGTGAACCAAACCACCGGCTCGGGATTCTTAAGCACCCGCGGATGTTCCGCCGCCGCCCGGAGAAGCAACTGTCGGACCAAACCGATGTCGCTGCCGTAGGCCACCCCCACGTCGATCTGCCCGCGAATGCGGGGGTCCTGGAGCGACCAGTTGACCGCCTTGCTGGAGATGAACTCGCTGTTCGGTATGACCATGAGCACGTTGTCGAACGTCTTGATCGAAGTGGACCGCATGCTGATCTGCGTCACCTCGCCCATCTTGTCGCCGACCTCCACGATGTCTCCCACGTTGATGTGCCGCTCGAAGAGGATGATCAGGCCGCTGACGAAGTTGATGAACAGAGGCTGAAGGCCGAGCCCCAGGCCCAACCCCACCGTGCCCATCAGGACGGTCACCGCGCTCAGGTCGAGATGCAGAAGCTGCATCGCCCAATAGGCCCCCACGACGATCAGAACGTAGTGCAGAATCGTGTTGATGGCCGCGCGGGCGCCGACGTCGAGCTGCCGGTACTCCGGATAGACTTTCGTTTGTAGGACGGAGCGAAGACTTCGGGAGAACAGCAGCGTTCCCACGATCACCAGCATGGCCGCCAGCAGACGCCACAGGGTCAGGGGACGTTCGGCGCTGCCGGCCAGTTGGAAGGCCATGGCATCCTGGATCTCAACGAAGGTGATTCCCCAGATGTTCAGGATGATGATGATGCCGACCACTCGGATCCCGCAGCCAATCACCAGGGCCACCAGGGCAACGAAATCTCCTGCCTGACCGGTCCCATCGGGTTCACGGGGAATCTCGCCGCGATCGGCTTCCACCGACTTCGTGTGTCGCAGGTCTTCAGCAGGCTCCGTGTCCGAGGCCTTATCGGCCCATCGGTACTTCAGCCTCTTTTGGTAGAGGCGGGTGTAGTCGGTGACATAATGAAGGAGGACAACGGTGGCAAGAATCACCGCGATGGTCAGGCATGTCCTGCCGACGATGTAGGTCGTCAAGGCGCCATAGCCCAAGAACTCGAGGACCAAGAGTCCCACGATGCCCATCGGAATCAACGGATAGCACCACGTGATGAGCAGGCGAAGACCGTGTGCCTGGACCTCGTCCTCTCGCCCCACGACCTTGAGCACAAGCCGCCGACGAAGGAAGAAGACCAGCAAGACGGCCAGACCCGCGGAGCTAAGCAGGTGCCACGCATAGATACGCGTGGCCGGCATGATGTCCAGCAAAGCGAGAAACAAGGGTAAGGGTGCCGCCACAACCACGAGCCATAGCAGGGCGCGCAACCAGCGGCGGTAGTATCCCGCCACCTTGTTGCTGCAGCGAATCACGCGAAAGCGGGGGCGGGTTACCATGAACAGACCGTTAACGATGCCGAAGGCCAGGCGGACACAGATGATGAAAAGGATGAGCGACGAAAGCATCGGAAAGGCCGCACCGGCCACACCAAGGATGACGAGTGAGATCAGGAGGGCAGCCAGCGGCCAGCACAGCCCGGCGGTCTCCGCCAACAGGTGAAGAACAGCCAGCTTCATGCGGACATTGATGCCGGCCATCTCAATCCCTTCCCTTTCGATCTGCTCGCTCAGTTCCCCGGTAAGCCTTTGGGCAACGGCGTCCAGACGGCGACGGCCAAGCCAACCCAACAGAACCATCAGCACGAGAAGGGAAAGGGCCAAGGCCCACCGATATGCCGCCACACCGCGCAGTTGTTCGCGGTCCTGCTGGAAGGCATTCTGCAGCGCCGCGCGAATGGTCCTGCCGCCGTCCGACCACTCGGTTCGTATCTTTCCCCACGAGGCGCTCAGCAATCCCTGGTCCCGCACGACCAGATAGGCCCAGTACAACCGGCTACGATATCGCTCCAGCTTCTTGCAGTACTCGTCGAGCTCTCGTTCGGCGGTCTTGAGCCGATTGATCAGATCGTCCTGAAGTGCGATGAAGCCGTCAATCCAGCCGGTCCACTTCTGGCGTCGCTCCTCGAACAGGGCCGAATACTTGCCCGCCTGGCCGTCGTCGGACGCGCGGACCTCTTGCGCAAGCTTCTCACGATAGTCATCGATCAACAGGGTGATTTCGTCCCGCTTCGTGTGGACGGTCTGTCGCTCTTCGAGGCTCAGATAGAGATCGGCACGCCGTTGGTTGAGTTCACGCGTTTCCTGATTCAGTTCCTTTCGAATCTCATGCAGCTTGGCCTGGATCTCCGAACCCTGCCGACGGGGCAACGCCTCCAGGAAAACCTGCCAGTAACTGTCGCGACGCGCTATCCGCTTCTGCTGGCGACCGAGAAGCACCTCGGGGTATCGCTCGCGCGTCGCCTCCTCATAGCCCTTCAACTGCTCGTAGGACGCGAGCAGTGCCTTGGATGCCTCCAGGTACGTTTTCTCATAAGGCGTTTTGGCCCGGCTCAGTTCCGCCTCGATCTGCTCTCGCACGTCCGTGGTCCTTGCCCTACCCAGTCTGTTTACCAGGGTCTGCTGACTGCGGACGTAATCAGCCAGCGCCTGGATTCGCTTCTGTTCCTGGGGTTGCTGAAGGATAAGGATCGATTCCTCGAGCTCCAGAATGGCGGCCTTGGCGACGGCCGTCTCCAGTTGTCGCTCTGCGAGTTGCCGTTCGATCTGACGAACGTCTCGAACGGGCTGGGCCGCCCTGCCGCCAGCCGGGATCGGCGGCTGTGCCGGTATGCCGTCCAGTCGCTTCTGCATGGCGGCGACCTCGGCCGCGGCATCCTTTCGCCGCTGGGCATATCCTGCCAGGATCTGGGCGCGGCCCGTGTCCGCCTTGACCAGTGCGTCGTGCTGCCGGCTGAGGGTGCTCAACAGCTCGCGCATCTGCCGGTATTCCTCCGACGTGACATAGGCGAGCGAACCGGACAGTCGCCGGTTGATCTGGTCGGTCTTTCGACGAAGCTCCGCGATCTCCTCGTTGAATCTCGCAAGGTGCGCCTCGCTCTTGAACTCGGCGATGCGAGCATACAGGGCGTCTTGTTGTTCGAGTACCTTGTCGTACTCGACCGATGCCTGCCACAGTTCCGTCGCACGGGTCAGGAACACGCCCTCCGGTTGCGTGGCCGCCTGGGATGTCAGGGTTGCGGCCGGTCGGGTTGTGGGGCGAAGCGCCTCCATCTGCCGGGCCACCGCGGCGCGTGCCTGGGCAATCTCCTCCGGGCCGCTCGGCGCCCGGGTTCTCACCGACGTCGGCCTGTCGTCAGGCCGCGTCGTACTCGCCGTCTGACCCGCGACCGCGGTCGCGCAGGCCAGGACGACCAGAGGTGCCATCCGTCTCTTCATGAGATCGAATCGCATTCGCATCGCCTCGTCCGTGCGAAAGCCGTCATCGTCGCAACTCTGTGTTCTTGGGTGATCCGCCACAATCGACATACTCTAGCGGCTTCCCGTCCGAGTGTCACTCCGCTCGAGTAAACCACGCGTCGACCTCGCTTTGCGCCACACGCCGCCGCCCGGTCGGTCTTTCGGAGCGTGCGCTGATCGTGTAATCTGAACGGATATGTTCAGGCGGGTCTTCGTGGATATCGACACGCAGTACGACTTCGTCATCCCGGGCGGCGCCCTGTACATACCCGGCGCGGAGGCAATTGTGCCCAACGTCATGCGCCTCTTCCGGTTCGCCCGCCGGGAAAGGATTCCCATTCTGAGCTCGGCCGACTGGCATTCGGCCGACGATCCGGAATTCGCCGTCTGGCCGCCCCACTGTGTTCGCGGCACGCCGGGACAGGCCAAGCTTCCGGAGACCCTGCTGCCGAATCGAACGACCCTGCCGGTGACGGAGATTGTCGAGGAACCGGAGAGACTCTTCGATCGCTACGATCAGGTCGTCTTCAACAAGATGGCGATCGACGTATGGACGAACCCCAATGCCGCGAGATTGGTTGAGAATCTGGAGGTGGGGGAGTACGTCGTCTTCGGCGTGGCGACCGACTACTGCGTCAGCACCGCGACGCTAGGGTTGCTCCGGCGGGGACGACGGACGGCCGTGGTGTCCGATGCCGTCCGCGCGGTGGCCGAACAGACGGGGAAGACGGCATTGGATGAGATGGCCTCGGGCGGGGCTCATTTCGTGACGACCGATGAGGTCGTCGGAGCAGTACAATGAAGATAGCGGCGGCTCAGATCAATCCCATCGTGGGCGATCTGAAGGGCAACAGCGACAAGATCGTCGATTCCATTCGGCGGGCGAAAGCGGCGAAGGTCGACCTCGTGGTCTTTCCGGAGATGTCCGTCACAGGGTATCCGCCCAAGGATTTCCTGCTGAAGCCGCGCTTCATCCGCGAGAACCTTCAGGCGCTGCACCGAATTGCCGAGAACTGCACGGGGATCGCCGCCCTGGTCGGTTTCGCACAGCAGAGTGAATTGCTTCGCGGACGTCCGCTGCGGAATTCGGCGGCGCTGTGCCAGGACGGGCGCGTGCTCAGTATTCATCACAAGTCCCTGTTGCCCACCTACGACGTCTTCGATGAGCTTCGGTACTTCGAGCCGGGTCCCGAGGTGTCGCTGGCGATGCTGAAGCGGAATGCCGCGCCGGTCATGCTGGGCGTCAGCATCTGCGAGGATTTGTGGAACGTCGAGGAGGCCCTGGGACGGAAGCTCTACCACGTCGACCCGGTGGCCCAGTTGGCGGAGGCCGGCGCTCATGTGGTGATCAACATCGCCGCCTCGCCTTACACGGTCGGCAAACACGCCCTGCGGCGACGTCTGTTCACCGGGCAGGCCTTGCGCGTGGGACGGCCCGTGGTGTTCGTCAACCAGGTCGGCGGCAACGACGAGCTGGTCTTCGACGGCGCCAGCATGGTGATCGACGGCGGCGGCAACGTGATCGCGCACGCAAAGGCCTTCGAGGAGGACCTTCTTTCCGTGGACCTGGACGCGCCGGCGGGCGCCGCGATTTCGGCGTATCCGGACGAGGTGGCCAGTGTGTACCGTGCGCTGGTACTGGGCACGCGCGACTACGTACTGAAGTGTGGGTTCCAGGAGGTGGCGATCGGCCTGTCCGGCGGTATCGATTCGGCCCTTACGGCGGCGATCGCGGCGGACGCCCTCGGCCCCAAGGCGGTCCACGGCGTGGCGATGCCGAGCCGCTACAGCAGCGAGGGAAGCCTGCGCGATGCCCGAGCGGTGGCCGAAAACCTGGGGATCGACTTCAAGGTGATTCCGATCACCGACATTCACGCGGCCTACGAACAGCATCTGACGCCGCACTTCGCGGGCCGCCCGCCGGATCTGACCGAAGAGAACGTCCAAGCCCGGATACGCGGCAACATCCTGATGGCGCTGTCAAACAAGTTCCGGTGGTTGGTGCTGGCGACGGGGAACAAGAGCGAGCTCTCGGTCGGCTACTGCACGCTCTACGGCGACATGTGCGGCGGGTTGGCCGTCATCGGCGACGTCCCCAAGGTGATGGTCTACCGATTGTCCGAGTACGTCAACCGGCAGGCCGGCCGCGAGATTATTCCCCGGGAGAGCATCGCCAAGCCGCCCTCGGCCGAATTGCGACCGGATCAGACGGATCAGGACACCCTGCCGCCTTACGAGTTGCTCGATCAGATCCTGCAGCGCTATGTCGAACAGGAGCAATCACTCGACGAGATCGTTGCCGCCGGTTTCGACCCATGCGTGGTTGCCGATGTTCTCCGCATGGTCGACCGCAACGAGTACAAGCGAAAGCAGGCCGCGCCGGCCCTGAAAATTACTGGCCGGGCGTTCGGTTCCGGACGTAGAATGCCTCTGGCGGCTCATCACGGATGAGCGCACACGGGGGGAATAAACGGTCCGGTGCACGACTGAAGAGCCAAGAAGGACCCTGAACGATGCTCACCATCTGCGGAGGTTGCCGTAAAAAGCTCACGATCCAGGACAACCTGGCGGGCCAGCTCGGGCGATGTCCGGCCTGCAATGCGGTCATCAAGATCCCCAAGATCGAAGATGTGGCAAACCGCGCGCCGGACAGTCCGCTGCCGATCGCCATCGTCACCACCGATCCGTTCCTGCAGCAGGGCGGTTCATCGGCCGGGCCCGCCGAATACGATCTGGCGCCGACCGCGACTCCCAAACCGAGCCTTCCCGAAGGCGTGCAGACGGATGAGCAGGGCTACGTCCTTGCCATTCCTGTCGAGGATGAGCCGAACCTGCCCTCGGCTACGTTCGGGCCCGATAGCGGGCCGGCCAAACCGGAGGAGGACTTCGGTTATGGGCTGAAAGACGAGGAATCCAAGGCGCCCTCGATCGGCGGTTCGACGCGAACTGGCACGACCCGTTCCAACGGCCTTACGACGTCCGAGGGTGACATCTTCAGTGCCACGGGTTCGGCTCGCGACACGGCGCCTTCCGCCGCGGCGTCGCCGTCCCTCGGCGGGCCATCCGGGTCAATGGGGGTCTCCCACGTCGATTTGGCCTCTAAGATCATTACGCGATGTCCGGGGTGCGGCGGTCGGTTGGCAATCGAAGCCCAGTATGCCGGCAAGATGCGCACCTGTCCCGGCTGCGCCACGGAGATACACGTCCCGATGCGGTCTACGGAGAGTCCCCCGTCGTTCGCAACGCCGGGCTCCGGACCACGCACGCCGCGCCATGCCGGTCCCACCCCGCAGGGCGGAGATGGGGAGTTCTCGCCGGAAGTGGACTTGGAGAGCTATACGGCCGAACCCATCGTCTCGCAAGCTCGGGGTGTTTCTTCATTCTGGATTCCAGTGGTATTGGTTATCGGTCTTGTGGTCGGCTTCGCATTGGGTATCCTGACGGGGAAGTACATGGCACGGAACACGGAAATCGGCCAGGAGCCCGTCCCCGCCGGACAAGTCGAGGGTAGCCAGTAGCCCGTCGGCAGTTGGTTGTGCTCCATTTTCTCTTGGTGTTCGTCGCGTCTTCCAGCACGGACGGCGCAAAAAGAACCCCGCTCGGGGAAAGCGGGGATCGAGGGGGAGAAGATTTTGGGGAAAAAGCCTCAACTCTCGCTAACAGGGCTTCTTTTTTCTCACCCTGCCACTAGATACTAGGCTTCGCGGAATCGGCGATTCAAGGACTTCTCCAAGAAATTCGTCTGTCATCTTGACATGCTTTTGGATTGACTACGTCGTTAGTCGCGCTATACTTCCATTCCATGGAACGTCCCAATCCATTCGCATTTCAATGACTTGGGTGTGCATCCATGTAGAGTGAAACCAGCATGGATGCCGGTACGCTCGGTTCGCTGTCATGGGAGGTCTGCAAATGAGGACACTATGCCAAGTTGCGATCGTGGGATGTGTGGTGGTTTTGGCCACGGGCTGTCAGCAACCGTTGAAAGTCGGGTCGATGGCACCCGATTTCACGGGCATGACGGACGAAGGCAAATCATTCAAACTAAGTGATCTGAAAGGCAAGAGCGGCGTGGTGTTGTACTTCTACCCCAAGGACGAGACGCCGGGGTGCATCACGGAGGCATGCGCCTTCCGAGACCGGCTCGCCAAGCTAAATGCAAAGGGGTACACCGTTGTGGGCATCAGTCTGGATTCGGTCGACTCTCACAAGGCCTTCAAGGCCAAGTACAACCTGCCGTTTACCCTCGTGACCGATGACGGCTCGATTGCCCGCAAGTACGGGGTGCCGCTCGAGAGCAAGAACATCGCCGGCAAACCCACCCTTCTTATCGATCGACAGACGTTCATCATAGATAAGGAAGGCAAGATCATCGAACAATTCAAGGTCGAGGATCCGGAAGAGCACGTTCGTAAGACGATAACGTTGCTTGAAGTGCCTTACTAGGCGTTTCGCCTCCGCGACCGACATCGTCTCGCAAGCGGACGGGTTTGTGCGCCCCCTCTTTGTCTCCGCCGCCGTCGGCGATGAAGAGGGGGTGCATTGTCGACAGACCGCCGCGCCCGCGCACCGTTAATGGGTCTTCGGCGTACCGAAAACGCGCTGGCACTGTGCCACGACGGCGCGTAGGCTGTTGACCCGAGAAGAAGGACGTCTTCGATGTGGGGTTTGTTCGCACGAGCGCTGGACATGGCGGCCGCCTGGCTGGGTGGAAGGCGACTGCGGTTCTTCGATCGAACCGACGAGGCCGACTATCGCCGATCCCTTCACGACTCTCTTCGCCGGCGATTGGACTACGAGGCACGTATTGTCCCATGTTCGGACATCCATGCCGTGCATGAACCCCTGCCGATCGGGCGTGGCGTTCGGCCCAGCGCCACTCACGGACTCCTGATTGATCGTGGGGGCGAGATCGTCGAGACCTCGTTCGACTACTTCGCTCGCGGGTATCGAGGGAAACTGCTCATCGTTTACCACCACGGCCTGGGAGAGATCCCACACGACCTTTCGTTTCGCTGGCTGTTGCAGAGACCTCGCGGACCGCGGATTCCCGCGGACTTGGTCTGCTACCGTGCCACCGGACATCGCGATTATGCGGAACTCAACCATCTGTTGGCCCGATTAAGCGGCTTTCAGACGCTTGTGGGCGACGGCATGATGGCCATGCGAGCGATCGCGCGGGCCTATCGCAAGGACTACGAACGGGTGGTCTGCTTCGGCGCCAGCCTCGGCGGCATTGTGGCGATTGTTGAGGCCGGTCTCTCGGCCAGTTTCGACCTGAACGTATCGCTGCTGGCCCATTTGGATCTTGTCGATGTCCTGACGGCCACGTCGTTTCGACGAATGGTTGATCGGGATTTCCTTGTCCGTTGCCCTGTGGAACTCGTTCGTGCCGGCACCGATGGTGATCGCTTTCTGGCCGCCGCACAGGGTCGCCTTGCCATGATCAACGGAATCCACGACGACTGGTTCCGCATTCAACGAGCGAGGGACACGTGGAACAGATTCACTCGGATCAGGCACCATGAGATACGTCACAGTCACATCAGCGCCGGGGGCGCGACACGGGCCGTCCGAAGGGCGCTACTCGGTGCCCTGCAGGATCGACGGTTTGTCGCGACCTAGGCAAAGAGAGCGGGTTGCTCGAAGGGTTGTTGAGGCGGAGATTGACCATCCGCCATGTGGACGGCGTGAATTTCTCGCATCACGCGGTCGACATCGATGAAGCGCCCCAGCGGTGGCGGGAGGCCGTCCGCGACGGACCTGAACAAGCGACCTGGCAAATGTTGCGAAAGGGGGTATATTTTTCGTCGTGCGGGGCCTTATAATGCCGGGGCATTGATGGGATGGGCTTCCTATCGTTGAAGGAACAGATCGGAAACGCGAAGTCGGGACTAACTCACTGTTGAGGAGGATTGTCAGATGGTAGGCAGGATCAGAGACGCGCTGAATCAGGCGCCGCCTTGGGTAAGTTATGGTGTCGCGGGCTTGCTGCTGGTCATCGTTGTCGGGTTGATCGTATGGCAAATCCTGCCGGAGGGCACAGGCGGTGGTGGAGATACCGACCGCCACTTCTATTTCTCCGACACCGAGGACGGCATCACGCTGACGGCCGACCAGGCCCGTAAGGAGCTCCGCGAGGCGGCCAAGGCGGCGGGGCCCGGCCAAATCGCCATGATCAAGAATCCGAAGTCCGGCAAGAACACCGGCGTACCGGGTCTTCGGTGCGGGAAGTGCAAGGCCTATTTCCCGATGCCGGAAAAGACCGGCGGGCTCTTCCCCACGGCATGGAGAGACGTATGTCCCAAGTGCGGGTTCAGCCAGCAGAAGGAAGACGCCGTACAAGCGGCTATAAAGCAGCAGAAAGAGGGCAAGTACGACCCGAACCGTATACCGGCGTTTATGCGAGAGGACATCGAGAAGGCCTTGCAGGAGCGAGGGGGCAAGTAGTCAGACCAGTGGCCGGACGCGAAAGGGTTTGAATTCGCGAGTTCGGGTAGCGCGTCAAACATCAAGGCTGCGGATACCGGCGATTCAGTCGCGGGTTTCCGCAGCCTTTGTTCTTCTTGAGCGCCGAGACAATGTGGCGCCTGTCGTGAACCGCCGTTCGACGAGTGTAGGAATCCACAACGCTACTGGGCGAGGCGGGATTCGAACCCGCACGGGCCGTTGGGCCCAGGGGATTTTAAGTCCCCAGCGTCTGCCATTCCGCCACTCACCCGGGAACTCGTTTTCAGCGAGTCACGGCCGGAGACACGTTCCCAGTCTTGATCCCAGCCATAATTGGCGGCGCAACGAGAAGAAGACGCTGCCATTCACACCCGCTTCAGGCCAGCATACCGCCAAATCGACTCTTGGTGAACCGGCCGGCCTTCCGTTCCGTACCCATCTCATTCCGTCAGGCGACGCGAGCGACTCCGGGTCCTACGACTCGAATCTCGACCCGTCATGCACACGCGATGTCCGACGGAACAGGAGCAGCGGGTACCGCCGACCGGGGTGTTGGTCGGCGAACCCGAGCCGATTCTGCCGGACGAGTTGATGTCGGCCCTGGATGCCGGGTCGCGGGCCGAGGTATAGTTGGGGATACGGTGTGTCTTGCACCCGTTGGGTGAGGCCTTCATCCTGGTGACACATGACTGGGGTGAGGCAACGACCGTCTCGGGCCGGATCAGGATCCGTCCCGACAAGCGTGCGGCTGACGGCATCCGCACCCACATTCGCCGCGTGACCGGTCGCGGTGACCCCCAGGATGTCTTTGTGAGGCTTGGCCCGTTTCAGGTCCGGATCGAGCCGTTGCCGAAACACCCGCGCATACCGGCGGATTGAGGAACTTGATCTCAGCGCGTTTACCATGGATTGGCGTGAGTGTTCTGGGCGTGGTCCTTCTGCTGCAAGTGACTGCCAGCATGGCCAGGCACATCGTGTTCCCATACGAAATGTGGGAGTGGGCTGAGGGGCATTTCATCTACAACGCAATGCAATTGTCCAAAGGGCAGAACATCTACACTGATCCGTCCAAATTGCCGGTTACGGCCTGGCCGTACGGGCCTCTCTATCCGCTGATTCTAGCCCCGCTCGTCCGCCTCTTCGGGCCGCAACTCTGGGTTGGTCGCGCCGTTTCGGCCATGGCAGGCAGCCTCTGTCTTGCAATGGTCGTCAGTCTGTGCGTCCGACGATCGGGGTCCGTGGCCGCCGGTTTGTGCGGAGGGGTATTGGCGTGCGGCAGTTACTTCCTTGCCTGGCAATGCTGGGACTGGGGACACTCGGACAGCCTCTTCGTGGCCTTCGGGCTCGGTTCATTGACGTGCGTTGAACGGCTGGGACGACCCGGCGACACGAGGCGTGTCGCCCTGGCTGCAGTGCTGAGCTGCGCCAGTTGCTGCGCCAAGCAAACGGGCGCGGGTTTCATACTGGCCGTCGGAGGGGTCCTGTTTGTGAGATGGTGGCGGCTTGGCATCCTCTACACAATGGGTTGCGTTCTCCTGATGGGTTCAGTCTGGATGGTCGGGCACTTTCTGACCGACGGCCAGTTTGAACGCTACATGCTTATGTTCCTGGGCGATCCGTATCTGCCGTCGAAGATTCCATCTTTACTGAAGGTGCTCCTTCTGGGGGCTCCATTGTATGTCGTGGCGGCCGGCTTGCAGACCGCCAGGGATCTTCCACGATCCGGATGGGCCGATCCAATAGCATGGGCAATCGTCTGCGTGGGGTTGCCCAGCATCGCCGCCTACCTCAAGTTCGGGGGGTGGCTCAACAACGTGATGCCCCTATTCATCCTGCTTGCGGTGCCGGCGGGTGTCTGGCTGTCGCGCATGATCTTCCGTGAGGGACCCGTGACGGGGCACGGGCTGGCTGCGATAGCCGGGCTGCTGCTGCAGTTCCTCCTGATCGAACGGCCGGTTGTCGCCGAGATCGGTGGGTTCAGCTTGATCCGAAAGTCGGCGATCCACTACCGCCAGGCCGGAAGGCTTATCGAGCGAGAACTCCAGGACCCGAACGAGCGGGTCTGGATGGCGGATCGCATATCGTTCGCAATCCGGGCGGGCAAACCCGTTTACGACACGCTTCAGATTGCCGGCTTCGGCAGGGGCTATCGGGGACCCGGCGCGGAGGTCCGGGAGCACATACACAATCGACTCCTGACGCAACTGGCCCAGCGCTCTTTTGACAAGATCCTGATACCGAGAGATGAACTCGACATTCTGCGGTCCGACGTGCGGCAAACCCTGCTGGACAACTACACGCTTGACCACGTCATCCTGCCCAGGGACTACCTGGCGTACTTTGTGCCGATGCTGGTTTTCAGAGCGGTGAGGTCTCAGGCACACTGACCGGCCCGTGGTGATGTCCGTTGGGCCGCCCGCGCTTCCCCAGCATCATCCAGGGCGGGAAGTCATACCGACCTTTCCGCAAGGAGGTTCGTGCGGAAAAGACCCATGATTCTTGATAGAATGAACCGCCGAAGGATTCTCCTGCACTCCAGCGCTGTGACACGAAGGCAGGTTGTTCTGAGGGACCGCTCATTTCGAAGGGCGGTTGTGTCGGTTGCGCGAATTGTCGATAGGATAGGGGCTTGGCCCTGGGAGAATCTGCTTGAGGTCTCAAGGCGGAAAGCTCAAAGCCATCGGACAATTGCGGACTGATTGAGTAGGTGGCGATGACGAGCCATGCCTTAGAAACCCGGGCGGACGCCGCACACGCGAATCCCCGGCCCACCGCTGAAGTCGGTCGGCCGGCTGCCGCGTCTCCTCGGGTGCGGTTTGCCCTTGTCGTTCCCGCACTGAACGAAGAGGAGGCCATTGGACCCACCCTGGAACGGGCTCTGGCCGCACGCGAGGAAGTGGTCGCGAATACGCCGGTCGACGAGATGATCGTCGTATTCGTCAACGACGGATCAACCGACGGCACGCAAGCGATCGCCGATCGGTATCCGGACGTCGTCAAGATCCGTTTCGACCGCAATCAAGGCTACGGGGCCGCGATCAAGGCCGGGTTTCTGGCGACGGACGCCGAGTTGGTCGGCTTTATCGATGCGGATGGAACCTGCGATCCTCGATTCTGCACGCAGCTCATCAACCATCTTTACGAGACCGGAGCCGACATCGCGCTCGGAGCGAGGCTCAACCCGGATAGTCGGATGCCGTTCCTGCGGCGGTTGGGCAATCGGTTGTTTGCCCGGCTCATCGGTCTCGTATCCGGGCATTCACTGACGGATGCCGCCTCCGGCATGCGGGTCATCCGCCGGGACAGCCTGCGCAAAATGGTTCCGCTTCCGGACGGATTACATTTCACGCCGGCCATGAGCTGCACGGCCGAACTCGATCCCCGCTTGCGCATCGAGGAAGTCCCCATGCCCTACCGAGAGCGGGTAGGCCGTTCCAAGCTCCGGGTGATCACCGACGGTCTGAGGTTCCTGGCGATCATCCTCTTCGCCGTGTCATGCTACAACCCGATCGCGTCGCTCGCATCGCTGGGATTGCTCTTCTGTCTGATTGGCGCGCCTCTCTGGCTGATTGCGCTGGCTCTGGGAGCGTCGGTGCCCGTCGTCACGATCCTGGCGGGTGCGTTTCTGTTCGTGTTCCTCCAGTCGGTGTTCATCGGAATGTTATGTCATCAACTCAACTTTCTGTTGATCGGACCGCGTCGGGTTCCCGGGCGTCTTGCGCGGTTAATGGATAGGCTGCTCTGGACCAGGCCGATGGTGCTCGCGGGCGCCGTCATTCTTGCCTGCGGAATCGTACTCTGGGCGGCGGCATGTCTTGTCTCATCCCCGTGGCGTGCCTACCTCTGGATCGCGGCCGCGATGTGTGTGGCCGTCGCTGGCTGGACCGCCCTGGGCGGCGTGATCCTACGCGTGATCTGGGCAACCCGAGAAAGACAGCGAGCCCTATGGGATGACCCGTTTGCGCCCCGAGCGGGCATTCGGGGGAGCGATCCGTCCCGGGACGAGTGCCACCCGACGGTCCCGCCGCGAGACGGCTGATAACGATTGGGGAGGTGTTTGTGCATATCGTGGGGTTTGACTGCTACGGTCACGATGCCGCGGCGGCGATCGTGCGTGACGGCGAACTCCTCGGGTTCGCGGAGGAGGAGCGATTCGTCCGCCGTAAACATACCCCGGCCTTTCCCATCCATGCCCTGCGCTGGTGCTGCGAGGAGGCGGGAATCTCGCCGCACGAGGTCGACCACATCGTCTACTATTGGAATCCGTATCTCGCCTGGGGCAGTCGCCTTCTTCATATCGCCCGGTACCTCCCGCGGTCGCTGGGTTTGATATGGAGCAGAAGCGACAAGGATTTTCCCATGCTGTGGATGAAGAGGACCGTTCGCGAGGCCCTTGGGCTCGACGGAACGCGGACGCGGTTCCATTTCGGCGAGCACCATGTCTTGCACGCCGCCAGTACGTTCTTGACGTCGCCTTACGAGAAGGCCGCCATCATGTCCATCGATGCGGCCGGTGAGTGGTGCTGCACGTGGTTGGGATACGGCGATGGGCTCGACCTTCACTGCCTGAAGAAGATCAACTTCCCGCACTCGTTGGGCCTGGTATACGGCGGGATCACCGAGTACCTGGGATTCCTCTTTGCCAGCGGTGAGGGAAAGGTCATGGGCCTCGCGCCCTACGGGGACCCCGCCCGGTTCATCGACGAGTTCCGAAAGATCGTGGTCTGCACGAACGACGGCGGATATCGCGTCGACCTCAGCTACTTCGCCTACCATGTGAAAGGGCGTCCGCACTGGGTCAGCAAGAAGTTCGTGGAGACTTTCGGACCGCCGCGCGCCAAGGACGGCGAGCTATTGCAGCGCTACCGGGATATCGCCGCCGCTTTGCAGTTGCGGACGGAAGAGGTGTGCTTTCACATGGCGGACTGGCTGGGGCGTCACACGGGGCTGCCCGTCGTCTGTCTTGCCGGCGGCGTTTGCCTGAACAGCGTCATGAACGGGCGTTTGCTGAGCCGCGGCCCGTTCCGGGATGTCTGGGTGCAGCCGGCCGCGAACGACGCGGGCACGAGCATCGGAGCGTGCTATTGGCTGTGGAACAATCAGCTCCGCCGGCCGCGGACCTATGTGATGGAACACGCCTATCTGGGGTGCCGCTATGATGAGGCGCGGGTCGCCGCCGCCATTCAACGAGCCGGTTTGCGCGCCGTGCGCGTCGAGGATGCCCCGCTTCAGGCGGCCCGCCTGCTGGCGGACAACAAGATCGTCGGGTGGTTCGACGGCCGGATGGAATGCGGGCCGCGGGCCCTTGGGAACCGCAGCATCCTCGCCAATCCATGCCGGCCGGAAATGAAGGATGTTCTCAACGCCCGCGTGAAGTTCCGCGAGTCTTTTCGACCCTTCGCGCCGTCCGTGCCGGAGGAGCGGAGTGGTGACTACTTTGACTCCGACCATCCGTCGCCGTACATGATTCTGGTCTACACTGTTCGGGAAGAGGCAAAGGCGAAGATACCGGCGGTTACCCACGTCGACGGCACGGGACGCGTGCAAACCGTTTCGCGACGGCACAACCCGCGATTTCACGCTCTGATCACGCGGTTCGGCGAGATCACCGGCGTCTACTGCGTACTGAACACGTCCTATAACATTCGCGGCGAGCCGATCGTGAATACCCCCGATGAGGCAATCGAGTGTTATCTCAAGACCGGCATGGATGCCCTTTTTCTTGGCGACTACATGCTCTCCAAGGGAACTGACTCCGCCGCGGCAGCAATGTCGGAAGAGGACGTGGTTGCGGCCAAGGAGGCGGCCGCCGCACTGGACTGAGGGTAAGATCTCGCAGGGGCGTCGAGGCACCGCATGGCTCGAAGCGACGTACTGATTGTGAACCCGCCGTCGCCGGACGGTCACGTCTACATCCGGGATATTTGCCGGTGGGGGCGCAAGAGTCGCGAGGGGATGATCTGGCCGCAGACGTCGCTGGCCTATCTCGCCGCCATGGTGCCCGACGACTTGTCCGTCCGCCTCATCGATGCCATTGCGGAAGGAATGCCATGGGACCGCTTCGCGCGGGTTGTGAGCCGGCAGGCGCCCCTCATATACGTGACCTACGTCACGGGAACGACCTTTGAGATCGATGCCAGGGGCATCCGCCTGGCCAAGGGGATCGGAGCAACGACCATCGCTATCGGTACGCACCCCTCGGCGGTGCCGCGGGACACGCTCGAGCGGATTCCCGAGCTCGACGTGGTGATTCGACACGAACCGGAGATGACGTTTCGTGAGGTCGTCGACAGGATTCGCAAGGGCCAGACGCTTCGCGGCTGCCTGGGCACCGCCGTCCGGGATGAGGAGGGCCGGATCGTCGTTCACGACGACCGACCGCTCGTTCCGCACCTCGATGACCTGCCCATTCCCAAACAGCATTTGCTGCCGCTGGACCGCTATCGAATGCCTTTCGTGGGCAAGCGGTATACCTGGGTCCTCACAAACCGAGGCTGTCCGTACCGCTGCACCTACTGTTTCGAGGGGGTCGTCTGGGGCAAGTCGGTTCGCTGCCGTTCGGCCGAGTCCGTCGTTCGCGAACTGGAGTACCTTGCGGCGCACAATGTCCGCAACATTATCTTCCTGGCCGACCTATTCACGTGCGACCGCGAGGGCGTGATGAGGTTGTGTGAACTCATCCTGAATCGCGGGCTCCGCGTGCGGTGGGCGTGTAACAGTCGCGTGGACACGATCGACGAGCCGATGGCTCGGAGGATGCGAGAAGCGGGCTGCTGGCTGATCGCTTTCGGCATCGAAAGCGGTTCCCAGGCCGTCCTGGACGCCTGCAGGAAGGACACGACGGTAGAGAAGGCACGCGAGACCGTATCCATGGTGCACCGCACGGGCATCAAGACGTGGGGTTACTTCATCATCGGCCTACCGGGCGAAACGAGGGCGACGATCCGGGAAACGATCGATTTTGCCAAGTCGCTGCCCCTGGACATCGCGCTCTTCCACGTCGCCGTCCCCTACGCCGGGACGGAATTCTACTTCCAGGCCGTCCGTAACGGCTGGCTCGACACGAACGACTGGTCGTGCTTCGACATGAATGATTCGGCCGTGGTGCGCTATCCCGACCTGGCGCCGGATACGATTGTGGACGGCGTCAAGCGCGCCTACCGGGAGTTCTATTTCCGACCCAGACAGATATGGCAGTTGGTGAAGATGACCGCACATGCGCGGGACGTCGCCATGCTGCTCGATGGAGCTCGTGGGTTCGTTCGTTGGCTACTGACGTTTCGGGGCGGAGTTGTTGCGGGCGCGATGAATCGGGCGGCATCGGACAACCGTTCGCTTGCCGCGGCCGGGACAAGCCACGGAGACTCTCGCGACGGGGCCGTACTGGAAAGCACGCACAGCAGCCTCGGCCGGACCAAGCGTTCGCACCGCGCCTATCGGGAGATCACCGGTGAGAACGCCGATTCCGACTGATCGATGATGCGAGCGGACGGCTTGGATGCGCGAGTTGCCGCGACGATGACTGAGAATCACAAGAGAACTCATTCGCATTTCACGACCGATGCCCCGGGCCCCCCGCATCCGTCACACCGCTCTGTCCCTGTTCCAGGCGCGCCCCCCCGCAACCCGGAAGCCCCCCACTCGTCGGACGATATGCGGGCGAATCTCGAGGCCGTTCGGAGAGGACGCCTGCTGCTGAACCGGTTCGATCGGTGGCTCCTGGACGAGGTGAAAGATCATCTCGGTCAACGGATCATTGAGGTCGGATGCGGCCACGGCAATCTGACCGCATTGCTGCTGGACCGTGAACTCGTGGTTGCGACGGACCTCGACGCCGCAAGCGTCGAGACGGTCAGGAACCGTTTCCGGGGGCACGGCAACGTGCGTGCCTGTGTCTTCGACGTGGCATGCCCTCCGCCGAAGGAGCTTATTGATTGCAGGGTCGATTCCGTCATCTCACTGAATGTCCTCGAGCATCTCCCGCAGGACGATCTGGCCGTCGGCAACATGATCGGACTTCTGCCCCGGGGAGGAACCCTCATCATTGTGGTGCCTGCTCACATGTGGCTCTATGGCACCATGGATGCGGCCATCGGTCATTACCGCCGCTATACGAAAGACACGATGCGTTCGCTGCTTCAGAAGGGGGGTGCTCGCATCGAGAGCCAGTTCTATTGCGGGCTCGTCGCGGCCGTGGGGTGGTGGTTCTCCGGCCATGTGCTGAAGAAGAAGACGCCGCCGGAAGGACAACTTCAGGTATACAACCGGCTCGTACCCCTGTTTCAGTTGGGCGAACGGCTGATCCGACCTCCCTTGGGGATTTCGCTCGTAAGCATAGCGAGGATTGAGGCCACCGCGTCGGCGACCGAGACGCTTGCCCGGCCGAGGTCGGCGCGACATGTATAATAGGGAAAGTGGGGGGTATCGAATGGATGACGCGACGCCGGAGCGTAGAGAAGGATTGATGGCTTCTCAGGGCCCTTTGCTCACGGCCCTGGCGATCTACGCTCCCTGCGCGGCCGCCCTCGTCTTGCTAAGCCGCCATCAACTCAACGTCGACGGGGTCGCCTATCTGCGCATCGCAAGGTACTACGCGGCGGGAAATCTCGACCTGGCCGTCACGGGTTACTGGGCGCCGCTCTTATCATGGCTGCTGGTCCCCGGGCAGCTTCTTGGCCTGGATCTGCGGCTTGCGTCCAAGGGGCTCAACGCCGTCGCGGGTGTGTTGTTCATCACGGCCGTAGATGATCTTGCGCGCCTGCTCGAACTGAATCGACCCTTGCGGTGGGCGGTCACCGTGGGTTGCGGATGGCTGTATCTCACGTGGCTTCCGGTGACGATCACCCCGGACCTGTTGGTGTCTACGATCCTCATGCTGTACCTGGGCCAAAGCTATCGGATGAGTCGCCGGCTACACGTTAGGAATGCCGTGGGGGCGGGCGTCCTGGCCGGCTTCGCGTATCTCGCCAAGTACTACGCGCTGCCTTTCTTCCTGGTCCATCATAGTGTCGCGGCGATGCTTCTTCCGAGGCGCGACGGAGTCCATGGGACGGGGCGGCGGCGCCTCATCTGTTGGCTGACGGGCACGATCGCGTGTCTTGTGGTCGCCGCTCCCTGGATCGCCGTTCTCAGCTCAAGGTATGGCTGTCCGACCTTCTCAACGACCGGAAAGGTGGCCCACAGTCTTGCCGGACCGGAATCTCCTCCGGGGGACCGCCGACCCAGCGTTCTACTGGCGCAGCCGCGCGCGGGTCGGATCACGTCCTGGGAGAATCCGGATGAAATCCGGCACGTGTGGCCGGCGTGGTCACCGTTCACAAGCGTCGATGGGATTCTGCATCAGCTTCGACTATTCCTGCGGAACGGCAGGGAAGTGGCGAAGTGGGTCTTTGCAGCCGACGGTCTGGGTCTGCTCTACATCGCTCTGATGGGGATGCCGTTACTGGCTTGCATGCCTCGGGAAAACGTGCTTCGGGTCGATTCGTGGGCGTGGCGGTGGTCTCTGGCTTTTGTCGTCGCCTATCTGTCGGGATTCATGTTCGTGTTCGCCGGATCGCGCCGTTACTACTGGCCCATGGAAGGGCTCTTGCTGGCGATGGCAGGCCTTGGCGCGCAGAGCCTCTCTTCCGCAATGGCATCCGCTCCTCAAGGGGTGTCTCGGCTTCGGTCGCCGACGTTTTGGGTGCGTGTGTTTTCCGCCCTCATCCTATTGGCCTGCGGCCTGCCGTGCCTAGACACCGCCCGGGAAGTAATGACACGTCCAGGGCTGGAGCTTAAACGCATTGCCGAAAGACTGAAGACGCTACCCGTCGACGGACCGTTGGTGTCGAACCGCTGGAATCATGCCGTGTGCATTGCCTATTACCTGGACAGACCCTGTTTGGGAGTCCCAAGACCCGGCCGCGTGGAAGAAGTGATGCTGGGTTTCAAGAAGGCTGGAGCCGGGACTCTATTGATGTTCAAGCAGGATGACTATCCCCGAGATGCGAAGTGGCTGACTGATTTGATGAGGGAGCTTGGACCGCCGGTGGAAGTCATAACGGTTGGAGAACACGAAGTGTGGGTGTACGATCTGACCATGAGGTGAGGGTTTCGGGAGGGCCGGAGCAATGAAGATCAAACAGTGTTTCGCCGTTGGCTTCATCATGCTCGTCTGTGCCGTGTTCGGTTGCGTTCCCTCGGGTCAGAGCGACATCTTCGCGGGCCTGGAGGACCTGCTCTCGACTGCAGAGCCTATCTCCACCTTCGACGGCGACTGGGTCAGCGACAAGTATTCCTTCGCCATGAAGATCACCAACCGGACGGGCATGATGACGAATGCCAACCCCGGATCGAGAAGGGTTGGGGATGTCATTCTGGTGATTGTCTCGGTCGATGGCCTGGCGTTCCAGGGCCGATACGTCTTCTCCGACGGGGTCATCAAGAACGTCGCCGGACAGTTGACGAACAAGGATACCTTGTTCCTCGCCGGCAACGGCCTCACATGGACCATGAGGAGGGGCGTTCCGGTCACCCAGGGGAAATGTACCTTGACCGTGAGTATCCAAGGTCAGGGTCAAGTGAGTCCCAATTCGGGGACGTACGATCCGAACACGCAGCTCACATGGACGGCCACCCCAGACGAGGGATGGCGGTTCGATCATTGGGCGGGCGACTGGACCGGTGGTCCGTTCGACCATTGGCAAGATCCCAATCTTGAACCCGCCAATCCGCGTACGATCGTCATACGTTCCGATATGATCGTGACGGCGGTCTTCACACCTCGTCGGACCGACACGGCCACGTTCGACCTGGGCGGCGGCGTAACCCTGAAGGTTGTCCACATCCCGGGCGGCACCTTCACCATGGGATCGTCACAAGACGAACAGGACCGATTTGCCGCCGGTACCATGAACTACGGCAACGAATCCCCTCTGCACTCGGTTACGATTTCTCCCTTCGCGATGGGAGAAACGGAGGTTACGCAAGCTCAGTTTCGAGCCGTGATGGGCTATGTTCCCGACATACCCGGTACGTGTCGATCCGATTGCTTTGTGATCCCTCTGAATGATGATTCACCGGCGGCGTGGGTGAGTTGGACGGAGGCCACGGCCTTCTGTGATGCTCTGGGCGCCAAGGTCGGCAGAGTCTGTCGTTTGCCGACGGAAGCGGAATGGGAATATGCCTGTAGGGCAGGCACGGCAACGGCCTTCTCCTTCGGCGATTCGGCGGACGACCTGGGCAATTACGCATGGTGGATGGACAACAGCGCCGGTGCGGGTTGTCCCGGCGGCCAACTCGGGGGCAGATGCATGCATCGGGTCGCCAACAGGCTGCCCAACCCCTGGGGGCTGTACGACATGCACGGCAACGTGTGGGAATGGGTGGGCGATTGGTTCGGCGCCTACTCTGCCGAAGCCCAGACCGATCCGACGGGGCCGAAGGCCTCAAGCAAGACCCACGGTCACAAGATAGTCCGCGGCGGTGCGTTCCAGCGATTCCCGTGGGCGCTGAGGTCCGCCTATCGCTACAGCGTCGGCCCGCAGGCTCAGTTCAATTTCGGCTTCCGCATCGTATGTGAGTAAACGGACAGTCGCGGAGCATCCACCGTCGGTCTGGGCCACAAGTCGCCGGAACCCCATCATGGCTTCTTCGTGGTTGCCGTTGCATCCGCCGGTTGCGGCAGGATGATGTGCGACGGACGGTCCTTGTCCAGGTAGATCGTGTTCTTTGCGACCACGTGCTTGTCGGAGGGGTAATCGAACGAAGCCCCCGTGTTCGGATTTGGGTCGAACCTCGGGGCGTTGCTGCTGCTGATCGCCACACGGATGCGGTGGCCCTTGTTGAAGACGATGCTCGTCGACCACAGGTCGATCTCGAACGGATAGATCTTGCCCGGCTCGATCAGGGTCGGTTCGCTTAGCGACTGGCGGTATCGCGCGCGGACGATGCCGTCCTGTACAATCATGCTGCGGCCATCGGGGTAAACGTCACAGAGCTTGCCGGTGAAATCGGTATCAGGGCACGAGGAACTGGCCCACAGCTTCACCGTGATCCGGCCGGTGACTTCGATGGGTTCGGTGAGCGGCGGGGTGCTGAACAGCAGGACATCGGGCCGCCCCTCGACGGGACGTTGGTCCATCGGGCCTCGTTTGAGGATGAGGTTGCCTCCGCCGAGCGTCTCCACGGGGTTCCTCGGGTCGAAGTCATAGCTGAGCGATGTCCCCGTCTCCGCCGGCGGGTCGGTGGAAAGGAGACCGCCCTTATGGAAGTACCAAGCGACGGCTTGGTGAGGCACCGGCCACGTATCGACCTGGCGCCAGACGTTGCCCGGTGCCCCCTCTTCCCCGCAGGCACCCATCACGTAGTACAAGACCGGTTTCATGCGACCGCCGGTGATGTCGGCGTCCCTGACATTTTTCATGAGCCATTCCAACGCCCACAGCTCCAGCTTGGGCGCGGCATGGGGTGGGTAGTTCAACCCCTGAGGCAGTCCCCCGTGTTCCCACGGTCCCATGATGAGCCGGCATTTGCCCTTGGCGCCCGGACCGCCGTGATTCTGAGTGGCGATGAAGCTGTCGATGGTGCCCTGGCAGAACATATCGTACCAACCTCCGTAGTAAAGAACGGGCACGATCACCCTGTTCGCCTGATGGATCGTATTGCCGAATTCCCAGAATTCGTCGTAACTCGGGTGAGCGGCGTAGAGGTCCAGATTACGCGTGTCCATTCGATTCTGACCGACCCAGTTGTCGGCCAGGAATTTCCGCGGGGCGCCGCCCCAGAAGTTCCCGTGGCTGTACATGTCGCCGGCGGCCACCATCACGAACGCGCATTTCAGGTGCGGAGGTTGCGTGGGCAGCATGAGGTTTTGCGTGATGCCCATGGCCGACGGACCTATGGTGGCCACCTTGCCGTCGCACCAGGGCTGTTGAGCGATCCATTCAATCGTGTCATAGCCGTCCTGGTATCGGGCCCGCCCGCAACCGCCGAAGATGGGGAAGTCTTCTCCCTCGGAACCGAACCGTCCGCGCATATCCTGAACAACGGCGGCGAAGCCCAGCTTGGGGATCGCCTCAACCGCCGTCTTGCCGACCAATCCCCGGCGGTTGTAGGGGGTTCGGATCAAGACCGCCGCATACTTCTGATCGGGATTGCCTCTGGGCAGGGTCACGTCGGTGGCCAACTTGGTGCCGTCGCGCATGGGAACCATGTAGGTTTTCGCGCCGGGGATTTCCTGTTCCTTCGAGATCGTATTGGCCAGATCCTGCTCGGCCGGCGTTGGAGAAGGCGCCAAGAACCAGAAGACAATCGCGAAAGCGGACAGTCGATTTCGACTACTGGACATGTGAACCTCCGGGTGGAAACACGTCAATGTGTCTCATTCGATTGAACGCGTCAGTTAAGCAGATTCGGCGTGGCGTCGCAACGGAGTTCGCCGTTCGTTTCCGGGGGGCGCTGCTATCCCTTCGCCAGTCGCTGTAGGGCCGAGGCCAGGCGGCCCATGCCGCCGCCACCGATCTTGAGAACCAACTCGAACATGGTGCTCAGCGTGTTCAAGAAGCTCAACATGTCATCCAGTCGTTTTCGGAAGACGGCCGCCTCATCGTCGTCACCCGTTCGCGAACGTCCCGTCGGAAGCGGCACCATGTCGCGACATCGCTGTATGACCTCCATGATGGGCTCGACCTCTCGGCGTTTTCGCTGATGGGCGATGGTCTGGAACATCGTCCAAACATCGGTTTCGCTGACGAAGTATTCCTTTCGATCACCCATCAGATGCACGCGCTGAATGAGTCCCCAATCCACGAGCGCCCGCAAGTTCATACTGGCGTTGCCGCGAGAGATCTGCAATTGTGCCATCACTTCGTCGGTACAGAGCGGCCGGGTTGACAGGTAGAGGAGGGCATGGATCTCGGCCATGGTTCGGTTGATGCCCCAATAGGGACCCATCTCTCCCCATCGGCGGATAAACAGTGCTTTCGATTGCTCAAGCTTGCCCGACATGATGCACGACTCCTTGCAGCATTGGAATCCACCCCAGAGTATGGCAGGAATTGCGGCAGGACGAAATAGGCGGGGTGATCGGAGCGGATTCGGACGGGTCCCGATAGCCGTGCAAGGGATGACTACGAGGCGGGGGGATCGTCCGCGGCTCGTTCACGGCTCGTCGGGGCCAACAACTCCTGGGCTCGATCAAACTCGTCGCCGCGGAAGGTGCTTCCGAGATAGGCTCGGCGAACAAGGGGATCGTTGATTAACTCTCGCGGCGAGCCGTCTCGTAGGACTTTGCCTTCGTCGATGATGTAGCTCCGGTCGGTGACCGAGAGTGTCTCACGCACGTTGTGATCGGTCAACAAGATGGCGATCTTGCGATCGTTCTTAAGGTGCAGGATTTCACGTTGAAGGTCCTGAACGGCAATGGGATCCACTCCACTGAAGGGTTCGTCCAAGAGGATCAGTTTGGGGTTCGTGACCAATGCTCGGGCGATCTCGAGTTTTCGTCGTTCCCCGCCCGACAGCGTGCGGGCCTCCTGGCGACGAACGACCGTCAGTCCGAACTGAGAGAGAAGCTCGCCGGCTCGGTTGCGCCTTTCCTTTCGAGTCAGGTCCTTCATGGTCTGAAGGATTGCCAACAAGTTGTCCTCTACGCTGAGCCGTTGAAAGATACTGGGTTCCTGGCTCAGATAACCCATCCCGAGCCGTGCCCGCTTGTACATGGGCAGCCGCGTTATCTCATGTCCGTCAAAGATCACGGTGCCGCTGACCGGTTCGATCATGCCAACGGTAATCCTAAAGGTCGTCGTCTTGCCGGCGCCGTTCCGCCCAAGCAAACCCACGATCGAACCGCGGGACACAGTGAAGCTAACCTTGTTGACGACCGTCCGCCCGCCATAACGTTTTACGAGATCAATCGCTTCCAGCAGTAGGCCGTCTTGTCTGGACAAGGCGTTTGCTCCGGAACGGGAATTGCGTGTGGATAAACTGTTGACAACAGCTTCGAACGTCAACCTCTCTGGAACTACGGAAATACAAGACCTATCGGATAGACTGACTCCACCCAATATTGCCCAGCACAATAGACCAGGCCGATCGCGCCCATAAGATCAGAATCCAAAATGCGTTGCAGAAAAATCTAAACCCTCTAAGGGGCCCGCTGATTGTCAACTTGACGGATTCTAGTCACCCCCAACAATCTCGTCAGCGGAGCACCATCCTCAATCGCATGCTGTTACCTAATTGTGGATAACCTGATTAGGGACGACTTTCGATAAACTTCATCGGCTAGACAACATACAGAAGGACTGACATCCTGTCAATGGCAGCCAAGCATCAACGGTCTTCACCCCCTGGGTCGTTCGTTGCGGCCATGGGTTGGAGGCTCCGAGTCTCAGTCCAGGTCGTAGAGACTGTTGTCCTCCGACAGGAAGCCCGTTCCGGGTGCGATCTGCGTTTCGGTGACTTCGTCACTTTTCGTGTGGATCTTGCCGAATGATTCGCCGTGTCCGTCGCAGAAGGCCACATTGGTCCTACCCACGTGGCGGAAGCCTTGAGTGCCCGCATGTCGCCCGGTGAAGTTGTCATCTGCCGGGCTGGGGAATGGGGACCGCATGTACTTGTTGGCACCTTCGCTCCACTGCCCGTCGCCAAACAAGGCACACTCGCTGGGTCGGCGGGGATCCGTGATCCTCGCCGGCCGAACGATTGATTCCTGCGACCCGTGGCCGATGTAGCTCGTGTTGTAGTTGTAGCCGGTGAAGACGTCCTCCACCAAGTCGTTGGACTTGCCAAAAAACGATGGGCACTGATGAATCCTCTCAAGGGTCTTTCCCTGCCACAGGATTCCTGGGCTGACCTTTGTGATTCCGGTTGTCTTCTCCTTGGTTACCGTGTAGTCCCACATGTAGCGGATCGTCAATTGGGGCGTGGACTCCTTGTAGTAGGCTATGGGATAGTAGGAATCGTTTTGGTCGGCGTAACTGTGGGCGGCGGTCGCAATCTGACGCAGGTTGCTGATGCAGACAACCCGTTGGGCATCCCGCCTGGCACGTCCCAGGGCAGGCATGAGGATGGCCAGCAGCAGGGCGATGGTCGCCACGACCACAAGCAACTCGATCAGCGTGAATGCCTTTCGTCGCTTCATCTAATCGCTTGCCCGCGCCCGCTGGGAGCGCCATCGAGTGGCCCGGACAGCCCGGCCGTAAGGCCGGCAGCAGGCGACCTGCGGATCGACCGGCAGTTTTGGGTCGGATGCCCGAACCATCGGCCAAGCCTCATCACTTCATAGCTCGCGACGTACGTCCGTTCGAGAGGAACCGGAACGTCATCAAGACAAGCATCAGCGGCGGCAATGGTCCTAAATCGCTGCCGCACTTGAATCTAGCCACGACCACACGATCGGCATCCATCGCGATCGTCGTGGAGGCATTCGAATCAACGATGACGTAGTTTCCGTCGCCGGGATGGTTCGGGTCTTCGATTTCCCATTGAACGAACGACCTTTTCTCCGCGGGTACGGCGGTGAGCATCACATGGGTTCCCTCGCGGTAGGCGGGCTGATTTGCATCGGCGGGTGCCGGGTCGAACAGGACGGTCCCCGTGCCGACGTTTATCCTCGTCACAGTGAGAGTGTACACAGCCGCAACGTCCGCCAAGGCGTCGATTTCCGCGGTCAGAAGGCTGTTGGGGCCGTTCTGGATTCGAACGTACCGGATCCAATCGAGGCCGAGAACGCCGATGTCGAACGGTGTCCCGCCGGCAGATCCGTCATAGGCGAGCGCTGCCTGGGCGACCGTCTTTCCTGCAAGAGAGGTCACATTGGGATCCAGTGGCTTCGTTGGATCGGTGGGTACCCCCCACCATTGGTTCCATGCTCCAAGATTCGGGTCCGGGTTATTGGGGTCGTAGGTACGCCCCAATGTCGGAGGGAACACATCCGCGAATGGCCCCGTGTTGAACGTAAACCACGTCTGGCCGTCTTGGCTGACCGAGACCACACCGGGTTCGCTCTGAAGCGGATTGCCGATGGTCGTGTGGTTGGGGTTGCCGTTGGTCCACGGACCGCCGCCGCTGGTCTTATGCACGAAATTGCCGAACACGATGAAATCCGCGCCATAGGGATTGTGGGGATCGTTCTTGACGGGATGGTCAAATCGCACCGTCAATTGACCACCGTTGCCTATGGTGACCACCTCGAAGGAGCGAAACGGCCCATAGACGGGCACTACCGGGACCGGTGTCTCCACAGGAACGATGTACCAGTCGTCACCCGTTGTGTCCACGGTCGGTCGTCCGAGGGCGGCATTGGGATCATCGAATAGCTCGTCGGTGATGATGTCCCTCGGCAGGCCGGTTCCAGGCGTGTAGCTGATGACTTCCGCCGCGAAGTCGGATGGCGCGTTTGGCTCGGCTTGGATCGCGGGGGGCGTAACTGCCATGAAGAATAGGGCAGCCCAAACCGTCGTTGTTCGAGTGTTTCCCCACATTGCTGCTGTCTCCTTCCGCTCTTTTCCCCGATCCAGCGGGGTTTGGGGGGTCGGGTTCGCGCGAGCCCGTCCGTTCCCCTTCCGCGAAGGCTCCGATTCGACGTCTTTCGCGTACCCAACCCCCCTTGCCCCCATCGTGCAAGCTCACCGAGGTCCGGCTACTTCATGCGCCGGCGCAAGAGCGCTCCGCCCAGGAAGAGCAGTCCGAGCGTCGCCGGTTCGGGTACGATGGGTGCGGTGTCCCTCCCATAGACCCAACCGTCCGAATCGCCGTTGTTGACGATCCGGTCACCCGCTCCGACCCACGAGGACTGCCATTCCTGTCCGTCGGCCTGGTTCCAGTAGTGCCACCAGTTCTCGCCGCCGCCGTATCCGCTATTGCTGTGGCCGTCGTAACTGAGGCCGTCGACAAATACGCCCCACCCGTAGTCTTGATAGATCACATCCAGACCTGTCTGTGCGTCCAGCGTCTGGATCAGGCTCAGGCCTGTCGTGCTTCCGTCGAATAGAACGCCGAAGGCGTAGTTCGCACCATCCGCGAAGTTGATCACCACGTAGGCGGTGTTCTCGCCCGATCCCGCCCATTCCGTGATGACGGCGGCCCGTGCGACGCCCAGTGTGAGTGACAATGCGACCAACGACTGAATTGTGAGTCTTGTCATGAGTAGGCTTCTCCCTTTACCCGGTTCGTCTCGACCTTCGTCGAAACGACCCTTGAACGAACTCCGAAGCGCGTTGAACGCGGCCAACGAAAAACCCCAACCTCCGGAACGCGCAAAGGTTAGGGTGAATCCCGTACGACATGCCGCACTAGGCAACCCTCACGTGTCCTTTGTCGCGAACGCCCGTGAATCGCTTCGCAGGCAGGTCTTCTGGCTTCCGGATCAACCTGTTGGCCACGCCTTCCCAACACGGCGATTCGTGTCAGTGGCCGGGTGTGGCGTTCGTCCCCGGTTACAGCGGCGACATCCGCGGCGGTCCCAGACCGCACTTCCCTATTCTCCCCGCCGACCCGCGGGGCACCTGCGAACGTTCTTCAGTTGGGTATTTCCTCGGCTCGTTCAGCCGGCTCCACAAACCTCCGTAAACAAAAAACCCGACGTCCCACACGGGGCATCGGGTTGCCATGACCTTCGAGTTCGCGCCGCGGCGTAGTGGCCGATCGAACGCTCAGTGTCATCGCGACCCGTGCTCGCGGGACGCCCACACCCATGTCGATACCGTAGCAGGTGTTCTGGCTTCCGGATCTGCCTACTTGCCACGCCTTCCCGGCCATCGCATGACGACCAGTGGCATCGTGTGGCGTTCGTCCCCGGTTACAGCGGCGGCACCGCGCCGGTTTCTCACCGGCTTCCTTGATGCACGAACCACCCGTGCATCCCGCCTACGGATCGAATGCATACTACGTCCGGCGAGCCGATCTCGTCAAGCGAAAAACGCGCGATCGCGCACTGCTGGTTTACGGCGATTGCCTCTGGATGGTGTCTGCGAGGACGAACGCAGAGATACCCTGGGGTTCTGTTTCATCACCTCCGCCTCCATCGTAATCAGTATCAAGCTGCTCGCGCCTCCGACGGCATAAACACAATAGGCCGGATCCTTGCAAGGAACGCCGACCTCTGCGACCATGGCCTCCTGCAATGAGCGTCGACGCGATGTGCGCCGTCATCATAAGGAGTCCGCGATGCCTGTTCAGAAGCAACCCTTTGGAGCCACATCGGACGGCCACAAGGCCGACATCTATACGCTGACAAACACCCATGGCGTCCACGCCCGCATCACCAACTACGGCGGGACGATCGTCTCGCTCGATGTTCCCGATCGTAAGGGCAGGCTTGGCGACGTGGAGCTCGGCTTTGACACGCTCGAACAGTACATCAAGGACAGCCCGCACTTTGGCTGCATCTGCGGCCGCTACGCCAACCGCATTGCCAAGGGTCGGTTCGTGCTCGACGGCGTTGAGTACACGTTGGCCGTCAACAACGGACCGAACCACCTACACGGGGGCCGCAAGGGGTTCGACAAGATGATCTGGAACGCCGAGCCGGTTGAGCAGGCCGGGGCCGTCGGCGTGCGCATGACCTATCTCAGTCACGACGGCGAGGAGGGCTACCCGGGCAACCTCTCGTGTACGTTGACGTATCTGCTGACCCACGACAACAAGTTGCAGATCGACTACGAGGCCAGGACGGACAAGCCGACCCCCATCAACCTGACCAACCACAGCTACTTCAATCTGGCCGGCCACGGCAACGGCGACATCCTGAATCATGTCCTTACGATCCACGCGGATCGCTTCACACCGACCGATGAGACGCAGATTCCGACGGGCGAGTTGCGAAGCGTGAAGGGCACTCCGATGGATTTTACTCAACCTGTGCCCATCGGCGCGCGAATCGGACTGGACGACCCACAGCTTCGCATCGGACGCGGCTATGACTGCAATTGGGTGCTCAACAGCGGCGGGGGATCGTTGGCCCCGGCGGCCGAGGTTTACGAACCCAACAGCGGTCGCGTGATGAAGGTTCTGACGACCGAACCGGCGATCCAGCTCTACACCGCCAACCATCTCGACGGGCACCACGTCGGCAAGGGCGGGAAACGATATGTCCGGCACGGCGCCCTATGCCTCGAAACGCAGCACTATCCCGATTCGCCGAACAAGCCGCATTTTCCGTCGACGATCCTGAGACCGGGGAAGGCCTTCAGGTCGACGACCGTGTACGCGTTCTCCGCGCGGTGAATCGCCGATCTGCCGCCGAGGCGGATTCCGTGGTCCTGCCGGCGCGACTTGCGGAGTGTGGACCGCCGGTTTAGGCCCGCCAAGATAACGTATGGGAGCGGTGGGGATGGGCCAACCCGTCAGAGGAGTGTGGAAGTGTTCGGAATCGATGCCGTGGTCGGTCTGGTAAGTCTTTCGGCACAAGCGCCGTCGCCCGGCTCCGTTCCGCCGCCGCAGCCCTGTCCTAGCGACCTTGTGGTCGGGTGCTACTACTTCCCCGGCCACTTCAGCCCCATGCGGTGGATGCCGTTCCGCAAGTGCGGTTTTCCGATCCCGGTCTTGGGATTCTATCGCGACGGTGAACCCGAGGTGTCCGACTGGCACATCACGTGGGCGGTCGAACACGGGATCCGTTTCTTCGCATTTGACTGGTACTACCATTACGAACACGGACAGAGCCACGCACACAACCGGGCCCTGAACGAAGGCTTTCTCAGGGCCCGCTATCGCGATCGGATGAAGTTCTGCTTGATGTGGTGCAACGAGAACCGCGACGAACGCTACAACGAAGGCCACATGATCAGGCTGACAAAGATGCTTATCGAGGAGTACTTTAAGCAGCCCAATCACCTCCGCATCGACGGCGACAACCTGCTGATTATCTCCGTGCCCGAGCACCTTCTGAATTCGTTCGGCGTCGAAGGAACTGCTCGAGTCTTCGAGACGATGTCGGCGATGACGCGTCAGGCGGGCTGCGGCGGATTCTTCCCCGTGGCCAAAGGACACGACGATCAGCCCACGCTCAAACAGGCCGGGTTTCGCGCAATGACCGCATACAACTATCCCGAAGCCGGCATGACCGAGGCCCAACGGAAGGCCCGGCGGGCGCCGTACGCCGACATGGTTCGCGGATACGAAGAGATTTGGAGGCAGGCGACCGCGCCTCGCGTCCTTCCGTACATCGTGCCGGTGGCGCCCGGCTGGGACTCGCGCCCCTGGCATGGCAACAAGGCGTTGGTTCGGACCGACCCGCGGCCGGAGCTTTTCCGCGAAATGTGCAAGGCGGCGAGGCGATACGTCGACCCGAAACTGCGCATGGTCATCGCCGAGTGTTGGAATGAATTCGGGGAGGGGAGTTACGTCGAACCCACGGTCAAGTACGGCTTTGGCTACCTCGACGCCATGCGCGAGGCGTTCTGCAACGTCGACTCGCACCACGATGACATTGTTCCCCTGAGTGTCGGCCGGGAAACGGCGGTTTTCGCGCCGGTTCCCGAGCCCGCCGATGAACTCATGAAGACCGGCCGCAACATGCTGTACAACGGCGACATGGAGTCGGCCTGGGGTTGGGTCCGGTTTCGAGGCGGTGCGGCGCCGACGGATACGGCCGCGCATCAGGGAGGACGATGTCTTGTCGTTCCGGCCGGTGAGGGCGTGAAGAGCGAGTGGCTGATGCCGATTCCCAACGATCGACGTGTGCGCGTCGCTTTCTGGTATCGCGCGCCGGCCGGCGCCGGACTGGTCGCCCATGCCGCGTTGTACGAACGCGAGCAGTGGCTCGGACGCTACGCGGAGATCGTCAAGCTGGCCGACTCCGGTGATCGATGGACCCGGTTTGAACGTGCGGCGACCATCGACGACGCGAAGGCCAACCAATTCGACGTTGAATTCACCGCAACGGGCGGCGACTGCCGGGTGGACGATATCGACGTGCGGAGCACCTCGGCATCCTCACAGGCCGGTACGTAGCGGGACGTTCTTGGGAATCGCGTCTGTTCCTCGGCTGTCGCCGTCGCGGCAACACGTGCGATCAGGCAGGAGACCGCCGTCGGGGACCCAGCCGGATCGACGGAGCGAAGGGGAAACAACATGCGCAATCGAATCATCGGGATGGTGTGGACCATTGCACTGTCGGTGGGTACGTGCCGGGGAGCCGACGCGCCTTCACTCCGTAACGGTACGCTCGCCCTAAAGTTGGGGACCGACTCCGCCGGCATTCCGTTCATCGCGCGGGTTGACGGGTCCGGCGATGGCCTCAACGCCCTTGCCGGCGATCCGACATCCGACGGATGGACTGCATGGATCCCGGCCGATCTGGTTCCGAAGTCGGAAGGACAATCCACGTGGCAGCTCACCGACGACGCCGTCTTCCACCGCGCCGAGGCGACGCGCGAACTTGCCGAAGGATTGCGGATAACGTGGGTTGTCGAGTTGGCCAGACAAGGCGCCCTGTTTCGAATGCACGTCAGCCTGACGAATCGTGGGCAGCGGCCCAAGGCCATCCGGTGGTTTCCCGCCTGGGCAGCCTCGTGGAGGTTGCCGTTCGATGTGGAATGGATTCGCGCCTGGAAGCCGCTTTCGTTTCGCCGCGTCGAGCACGCGTTGACGGCAGGACACGAGATTACTCTCCGCAGCGCGCTGCACAGTTCGGACGACCGCGTCGGCGGCAGTGTCAATCCCTACTGGATTGCCGGCGGCAAAGGGGGTCGCCTGTGCTTTGGCCTCGGCTGGTCGGGAGGCTGGGAGGCGAGACTCGCCGGCGGGTCGCGAAGTCTTTGCTTCTCGGTAAGGCTGCCGCCCGATGAGACCCAGTTGACGCTTGCGCCGGGACAGACCATCGCCGGACCGATTTTGTTCGTCATGCCGACGCGACATCCGGACGACGTGGCCACACGGGTCGAATGGATGACCCGGCGCGCGGCGCTGGCCCGCGAACTCTATGGCGGACCGTCGCCGTCATATCCGCTGAGCTATAACAACTGGTACACGACGCGATTCGACCTGAATGCGGACTTCCTGAAGCGCCAGGTGGCCGCGATGGACCCGTACCGTTTCGACGCCTTCATCGTCGATGCCGGCTGGTACGAAAAGGTGGGGCGCTGGACGCCCAACACCGCCAGATTCAAGCCCGGTGAGTTCGAGGCGATTCTGGGAACGATCAAGGCCAAAGGCGTTCGCGTCGGCATCTGGTCGTGTCCTCAGTTCGTAAACGCACCGAAGGACACGTTGCCGCCCACCGTCGACGTCCCCGGGTTCTACGAGAGGTTCATCGACGGGCATCTCCTCGATCTGGCGGGAAGCGACTTCACGACGTTCCTTACGGGCCACGTGACCGCCCTACGCGAACGATACTTCATGGACTGGTGGAAGTACGATCAGCTCCTCTTCGTCCCCCAGACGCGGGCGGGCGTGATGCGGAACGTCGTCGCGTTTCAGGATGCCCTGCTGGCGGTTCGAAAGGCTCATCCCGACTTGTTCATCGAAAACTGCCAGAGCGGCGGACGGATGATCAACGAATTCACCGTCTTGGCGACGCAGAGCCAGTGGCTCCGCGACGGCGGCCGGAACGGACTGCAGCACGCCCGCGACAATGTCGCCACGGTTCTCGGCGCCCTGGAGTTCGTCTTCCCCTGGGCGGCCGGACGGTGGACCAACAATTTTCAGTCCATGGATCCCGACGACGACGAACTGACGAAGCTCTACTGCCGCAGCGCGATGCCGGGCACGTGGGGAATTGTCTCCGACCTGGCCAAGATCGCCGATCGGCAGCGGGGTGTTATCCTCCGAGAGGCAGAACGCTACCGCAGGCTCAACGGACTGAAGCCGGGTTACCGATACGAACTTGCGCTGCCGGCCGAGAAGACGGCGGTTGCCGGGATCACGTTCTACGACATGACCAAGCCCTCGGCGGCCGTCTTGCTCTACCGCTGGGATCGACAGGGAGCGTTCGACTTTCCACTGAGGCTTCCCGCATTGCCGACGGCCGCCGCATACACGGTCGAGGACGTCGACGTCGGTGAGTCTTCCCGAACGGACGAGCAGACGCTGCGCGAACAGGGGCTCCGCGTTCACTTCACGCCTCGGCGAATGTCCGCCCTGCTGTTCCTGGAGGCGATCCGGTAGACGCGCCGACTCGGATGGGTCCCGATCGCCGTTCCGATCGTCGCCTTCAGCCAGCTCGGGAGGGTGAGTTCGGCATGCCCGCGGAATGCCCCGTAGGGTCGGACACATCCTTGCTCTCCGAATGCCGATTGGGTATAAGATAGAAGCAGCAGCATTTCCGAGTGTGCCCTAAACGAGATCGGTTCAGCGGTGTCCTGTGTCGACAGGCGGTATTACGTACACAGGCGTACCTTGGGTCGGCGTCCGTCGGGACCTATGGACCCCTTCGCGCCTGGTCAAAGGCCTGCTCATCGGATGCTATTGCGCGGTCGGATGCGGCGCCGTCCTGTTGCCCTGGTTGCCGCTGAACCTCTTGCTCGGTCACCTCCTGTACGACGATGCATTCTACTACCTCCGCATCGCGCAAGTATTTCTGAGCGCCGGGACCATCAGCTTCGACGGCAGCGCCCCCACAAACGCACCGCATCCGTTGTGGATGGGAATCTGTATTGTGATCCGTGCGGTGGCCGATGGCGAGGCGGCCATACACGTACTGTTGAGCGTCGGTGCGGCACTACACCTGCTTCAAGCCTGGTTGGTTTTTCGGTTCCTGAGGCCATGGTGTTCGACGGCCATCACGCACATGGCCGCCCTGTTGTACCTGATGAACTATCGAATCCTCGCGTGTAACCTTTCGGGGCTCGAGACTCCGATGCAGGGTCTGTTCGTCCTCCTCGTCTTCCACTACCTGTCGCGGCGCAGACGACCGATGCGCGTCGGATCCGCCGTGCAATGCGGCCTGCTCTTGGGACTCGCAACGTTTGCGAGGTTCGATCTGGCGATTCTGGCAGCCGTCGTCGTCGTGTGGCTTCTCGTTGACCGTGCGTTCGGACGCGGACTCAGGGCAAGGTTCAAAGGAGCAGCCGCCGTCATGATGACGGGACTCGCGGTCTTGGCCCCCTGGTTCGCGTGGAGCGCGATTCACTCCGGGCGATTCGTTCCCCACACTCAGACGGCCGTGGAACTGATCAAGTTCACGCCGTTCAGCTTGGACATGCCGTGGGAGTACAACCTCTCGCTTCTGAAGGCTCGGGTGGGGCTGGCGGGTATCTTGCTGTCCGACACGGCCAACCTGCTCGGGCTCTGGCCCTTCGTCCATGCGCACGACCTCAACGGGAAGCTCGGCGGGATTCTCGTTATCGCAGCGATGGGTCTGATTACCGGTGGAATCCGAGCGACGCGCGAGCATCCCGTCCACGCCGTGCGGTGCGCCATGCTCGCCTACGCCGTTGCCCATTTCGCCTACTATTTCCTGTTCGCTGCCGCTGAGATGCGCTACCTGATGCCGTTCTCCGTCATCCTCATTCTGATAGGGGCCACGGTCACGAATGATCTGTTGACGCGGCTTCAACCGGTCCGACGGCGTCTCATTCTGGGACTCGCCGGTTCTGTTGTTCTGTCAAACACGCTGATCGCCGGTGGGATCGCGTGGCGGAACAATCAAGGTTCCACGTCCACCCACGCCTTGAACGTAGCCCTCTACGACACGGCGAACTGGGTCCGAACCCACACCCCGCCCGGCGCCATCATCGGGAGTTGGAACGCGGGCGTACTGGGCTATTTCTCGGATCGAACCGTCGTCAACCTCGATGGTGTTGTTAATGACGGCGCCGTACGCGCGATGCAGGATCGGCGCCTCGCTGAGTATCTACGGAACCGGCGGATTTCCTATCTCGTTGACGTCACCGGACAGATCGAGATGTTCATGAAACGGTTCGGCGGCCGGCCGAACTGGCGCGACGATTACTCGCTTGCCTACCTTGGTTCTTCAACGACGGTATTGAAATACCAGCCCAAGACCCGGCCGATCCCTGAGGGCCCCTAGACGATCTCGCGCGACCGTTGCGCGACCGACCGTGCGGGGGCGACGTGACTCAGCCACCCTGGACGGCCTGGATCGCCTGTGCAAACACCTGGGCGGCGATCTGATTGCCCGCCGCACTGAGGTGATTGCAGTTCTCGTAGTTGAGCGGGTTGCCGCGAAGGGTCGCGTCGAGCGCCGCAATGTCAACGACCACCGCCCCCTGGTTCGCGGCGGCCAGCTTGATCCGCTCGTTGAGCTTGGTCACGTAGACATTGGCGTTCGCCGCTTGACCGGGCAAGAGAATGCCCAACAGAGAGCCCTCGCAATTCAGACTGCCGGCCGGAAGGAAAAAGTAAGTGGCCACGAACACCTGCCACCCCGCCTTCTTGCCCAGGCCGATGGCCGTTTCAATATTGCCCTGGATCGTGTCCAGCATCTGATCGAGCGGAGCGGCAAACGGATAGTCGGGACTGTTGGGTGAAGTCAGCAGAAGCGGATCCAACTGCTTCATCATGTCGATCAGGTCGTTGCCGCCCTCCCAGTAGAGCAAGGCTTTGGCGTTCGGAAACAACTTGCGCGAGATCAGGGAGCCCAGCCGCTTGAGCCCCTCGCCGGTCGTCTCGCCGCCGTTGCCCTCGTTCGCAAAGGCGTTCTCGGATGCTGCGAGAAGACCGGGAAGATACGTGACATAGTCCCGCTCCGACGGGCCCTTGGTCGACGAGTCACCGAAGGCCACATATCGAACCGCGGGATCGGGCAACCGAAACGCGGAATCGCTTCCGCATCCCATTTCGACCGACAAAACAATCAGGCATATTCCCAGGGTGGGCGCCGCACGCCCGTGTTGCATTACCATGTTGGCCTCCCGCAAGAGCCCTGGCGCGATCGGAGTCCGATTCCGCCTACCTGATTATAGGCGCCGCAGGGGTCCTCGTCCTCTTCCGATGTTTGGCACACCGGTTCACAGCCCGATCAACCCGGGCCGTAGCCGTTCGCCGCGTGTCCCATACGACGCGCACAACACGGCGCCGAGCTCCTCAAACGCAACCGACGATTGCCGGAGGGGCTGAATACGAGTCGGAGCGTCGGATCATCACTCGCGCCCAGACGACGCGACGAATCTTCGTCGGCGGCGAAGGAATTGAGCCTTGCCGAACGCGCGGCCGAAGACGACTCCGCTACCAAGGAAAATGGCGTGGGCCTTATGCCCACGCCATCTTGATTCGCCCGCCCATTCGCACACGGGGCAAACTGAGCCCCGTCACATTAGAACCTGGCCTGCAATTGGACGCGGAACATGTTGATCTCGTCGTTCTGACTCCAGTTTCCGGCGGTTGAAGTCACGGAGGCCTCGTCGATCCGGGTGTAATCGGCCTGGAGCAGCAGGTTGCGTGTGCCGAACGGGAAGTAGTTCACGCCGAACGTATACTCCCACGTGTTGTCGTCGTCGTTATCCCACACACCGCCGAGTCGCGCAATGGCCTCAACCTTCTTGGGAACAATGAAGTAGCCGGTCTGAATGTATCCGCCCTGTTGGTGCGAGGTCTCGTGCTTGGTCGTACGGAGCTCCCACTGGCTGTACTCGTTGTCCCCATCAACCATCCTCAGGAAGTACTCCGCCTGAATCGAGAAGCCCCGATACTTGAAGGCGTAGTCGGCGCCGAACTGGGTCAGATCGCTTCCGGTCAGATCCGCCATGGCGTTCCCGCCAATCCCGCGGCCCGCGCGAATCCGGTCCGGTATGCTGTAGAAGACCGACGGGGAGTGGTCACCGTTGTCATCCGCATAGGCAAAACTCATCCCCACTTCCATCTGCGGGTCTTTCGAATACTCCACGTCTCCCTCGCTCTTGATGGGACTGCCGAGGATGTGCCCCACCAACCTGGCCGCATAAGCAAAGTTGGTGTCCATCTGATCGAGCACGTCATTCTGGTCCGCAATACCGTTAACCATGGCGAGGATGTAGCTCAACCTGTTGGCAACAGTCCCGTGGACTGCGACACCGATTGACCGACCCGGACTGAACACCTCATTGGACAGCGAACGATCGATAAACTGAAGGTCGCCCTTGCCCATCAACCACTGGCGGCCGAACGGCACCTTGACCTGACCGGCGACGACCTGCAACTCCTTTGCGAATTCATAATTGATGGTGGCCGTATACGTCCGCCAGTCGTGGGCGTCGTCGGTTTCCCCGGTCAGAACGATCGAGTAAGTCAGTTTCGGGGTATGGAGGTACCCTTGGAAGAACATGTAGAGGTCTTCGATTTCAAAGCCGTTGATATCGTCCTGCACGTTCCGGCCCTGACGGCGGGGGTTGTCGGTCTGACGGTTCTGGCCGGTGTAGCGGATCTTCAACAGGGCGTTGATCCTGAGCAAGAAGTCCTCGTCGGAACTCTTGATATAGAAACCTTTGTCGTAGCCGGCTTGAACAACATCGGGATAGAGGCTTTCGCGGAAGTCACTGCTTGCCATCAACTCTCGGACGACCTTGCGCACCTCCTCCACTCGGGTTGCGGAGGTCGTCCCTTGCTCGGCCCGCTCGAGCTGGCCCCTCAGCGACTCAATCTTGCTGCTCTGAGCTTCGATCAAGGACTCGAGCTGCTCGATCTTTTGCCGGGTGGCCTGATCCAACACGACGTCCTTGTCGGTGGTGACGGCCGCCACCTGCTCGCTCCCCCACAGGCCCAGTGGTGTCGCGAGCAAAAGCCCGACGGCCATCCCCAGTACGCCAGCACTCCATCGCAAGCTCTTCCTCATGAGTAATCTCCCATTTCGCAATGGTTGCGATTACCGAAACAGAACCCACCCGGCATCGGCCGTGCCAGTAACTTCTGTGTGCAGACTGACAACGGGCTCACAGCCGTTGCCATCGGACAGGGACCGCGCCAGGTCCTATAAGTACGGAAACATCTTAAATACAGTCGGCAGGCAATGCAAGAATCTTCTATAAAAATTTGTCTCGCCGTCTCTTAGTATTCGGCTGCCGCACCAGAGACGGCGTGTGCCTTCGTCCTTCGAGTGGAGGTGAGCGGACGGAGGGGAAACGGCCGCCGCAGGCTCCTGCCGATTGAATCGGTGGCCCAGTACGCCGACCCACCTCGCGACGACTGACTCTCCAACCCGGGTAGGCCGGTGGTAGCCGCAACAACATGGGTGGGACGGCGTTTGACCTCCCCATAGATCCGCCCCAGATACTCCCCGATGATTCCCAAGGCCGAAAGGATCATGCCGCCGAAGCAAATCGTCAGAAACACCACAGTCGTCCAGCCCTGGATGTCCACGCGATTCAGCAACTTGAGACCCAGGATGATGATCAAATAGATCATGCTGATGCAGACGGAAGCGAATCCGGCAACTGAGACTGCCCTGAGCGGCACCCAAGAGAAGTCCAGAATGCCATCCGCTGCGAGACGCAACAGCTTGGAAAGGCTATACTTAGGTATTCCGGCCGCCCGGGCATTCCTTTCAACGACGATGCCCGTCTGGCGGAACCCCACCCAAGCCCGCAGCCCGCGAACGAATCGATTGTTTTCGGGGAGTGCATTCAAAGTATCCACGACTTGCCGGCCCATGAGGCAGAAATCCCCGCTGTCCATGGGAATGTCCGTCTGACTCATCCCGTGCAACAGGCGATAGAACAACCAGTAAGCCAATCGCAGCAGAGCCCCTTCCTTCCGCTTGGCCCGCACGGCGTAGACGACGTCGAAGCCGTCGCGCCAGCGCTCAATCATGCGGGGCAAGACCTCCGGGTCGTCCTGAAGGTCGCCATCCATAACGACCACCGCATCGCCCCGGGCCGCTTCGAGCCCGGCCGTAACGGCGGCCTGATGTCCGAAGTTCCTCGAAAGAAAGATCCCGTGCCAGCGGACGTCCTCCCGGGCAAACCGGCGGATCATCTCCGCTGTCCCGTCGCTGCTGCCGTCGTCGACCAGGTAGACGTCGTAACCTACTCCCAGCCGGTCCAATACGGCCGAGAGGCGTTCGCGAAGCTGCGGCAAGCACTCCTGCTCGTTGTAGGCCGGCACCACAACGCCGATGTGCAGTCGATCCATGACCATCTCCTGGCTATCGAGAGGCGTCGAAGCCCTATAATGTTAGGGCAAGGCCCTTTCGCTCAGTTCCGATGAGGTTATCGGCACCGCCGACGGGCCACTTTCGTTTAAGGATTCGGACGAACCTGCTTCGGTGAAGTTCCGATATTATGGTTGTTTGCTCACTGTCAGACAGGGACTGCGTGCCGTCTCGGCTCCGATTCGCCTGCCGTGTGTCGCCCGGGGTTGTTGGTTGTTCGCTGCCTGACGGAGTCCGCCCTTGTACGTGCAACTGATCAATCCACCGCAACGGATCTCGGCGGCGAATCTTGTCTCGGCCGTGGCCATCCCTCCTCTCGGGACGGCCTACCTGGCCGCCGAGTTGGAACGTGCGGGTCACCGCGTGTCCGTGGTGGATGCCGTCGGCGCCGGGCTGGAACACGTCTTCACTGTCGGTGGCCGTTCGTTTCGGGGGCTCGATTTCCGTTCAATCGTGGAGGGTCTGGACCCGCAAGCCGACCTCATCGGCTTGGGCGTCATGTATTCGTCGTCTTGGCCCGGCTTGCGCGACCTCGTTGGACGGATCAAGGCAAGGTTTCCGCAAACGCCGCTGGTCCTCGGCGGCGAGCACCCGACCGCCCTGCCGGAGCTGGTTTTCGAGCAATCGCCGGCAGACTTCGTGGTCATGGGCGAGGGTGAGGAAACACTGTTGGAGCTTTGCGACCGCTTCGGGCGGCGACAAGACCTCGGCGATGTGCGAGGACTGGCGTTCCGGACCGATGACGGAACGATCCGCATCAATCCGCGACGTGCGCGCGTTCGGGACCTCGACGCTCTTCCGCTGCCCGCCTGGCATTATTTCGACATCGAGCGATACATCCGATTCGCCCAGCCGCACGGCAGCTCCGAGGGCCGGTCGATGCCCATGTTGGCGACGCGAGGCTGCCCTTTCCAATGCACGTTCTGCGGTTCGCCCGGGATGTGGGGAACGACGTGGCGGGCCCGCGACCCGGTTAAGGTGGTCGACGAAATGGAGTCCTACGTGCATCGCTATAACGCGAATGACTTCCACTTCGAAGACCTGACGGCCGTCGTCCGACGGGGATGGATCCTCGACTTCTGCCGCGAAGTCATCCGCCGCAGACTCAAGGTAACTTGGCAATTGCCGTCGGGCACGCGAAGCGAGGCCATCGATGCCGAGGTCGCGCGGGCGATGCACGCGGCCGGATGCCGCCAGTTCTCCTACGCCCTGGAGTCGGGCTCGCCCGAGATCCTCCGCCGGATCAAGAAGCGAATCCATCCGAATCGTGTCTTCAGCTCGGCGGAGAAGGCCATCGCCGCCGGCATCCGCGTCCAATCGGTGTTCATCTACGGATTCCCGAACGAAACATGGCGGCAGATGTGGCAGACGTGGTGCGCCATGCTGCGGTGCGCGGTCGTCGGGTTCCACGAGGTGTCCATCTGCGCGCTCCAGCCGCTGCCCAACACCGAGATCTACCGCGAGATCGATCGCGAACGGTCCATCGCGCTGACGGACGACTACTTCGATTCCATCTTCGGTTACCTGGGGATCTGGCAGCAGCGGTCCTGGAATCCGCGCGTGCCGACGGTCGTACTCCGCTTGATCATCCTCTTCAGTCTGGCGAGCTTCTTCCTCGTGTCGTTTATGTGTCACCCCAACCGAGTGATCGGCACGTTCAGAGGCCTGTTCTCGGCCCGTTCCGGCGGCAAATTCGCTAAGATCCTCAAGGGCATGGTCCGCAACATCAAGTTAATCGGGCATTCGTATCCCGCGTCCTGAATGGCCTGTTTCGAGTCGGCTCCGTCAAGCCTGTCAACGGGGCAAGCCGTGGTTCTTGATCGTCCTTCCCTTTCGCCCTACAACGTGGGCACTGCGCGACCGTATTTCGCGGCGGGGAATGAGCATCGCGTGTCAGGGGCCACATGGGTGACCGAAGACCTTCAGCAACTCCTGGAGCAGGTCGAGGCCGATACCCGCTCCGTTCTCACGGACGACCACGAGACAATGAATGTCGGTCCGTTCATGGCCGCCTTCCATCGGGATTCCGATCTGGTCTGGTACAACTACGCGGTGCCGAATGCCCCGACGGCCAACGACCTCGCCTGCGTCAGCGACGCCGTCGGCCGTCTCCGCCAGTTGTTCGGCGAGCGGAACCGCACACTGAGGTTCGAGTTCTTCGAAGCACTGTGGCCCCTCCTCGGGCCCGCGCTTGAAACGTGCGGTCTGAAGCTGCAGGGAAAGAGGCCGCTGATGCTTTGTGCCCCGAGCGACCTGCAGCGGGTAACGGCCAGCGGCTTTTCCGTGAACTCACTCGACGAGGGGGCCGATGAAGAGACCCTCACCGAATTCGTCATCGCCGCGAAGGTCGGTTTCGCCATGGATTCGCCCGAGGTGCAGCCGAAGGAGATCGTCGAGCAGCGCCGGCATTTACGGTCGGGCCGCCTCCGGTGTGCGTTCGCCCGGATGAATCGGCGGATGGTCGGCGTGGGGACGCTGGTCGTCGGCAATGAGGAGTTGGTCGGGGTGGGCACGCTGCCCGAATTCCGCCGGCGCGGCGTGGCGGCCTCCGTAAGCAGCCACCTAATAGCCGAACACTTCGCACACGGTGGCAAGGTCGTCTGGCTCACGACGGGCGATGCCGCCGCCGAGGCGGTCTACCGCAAGATCGGCTTCCGTCCTGCCGGCGTGCGACTCCATTACACCGATGCCGGTTAGGGGTTCGTGACCCACGGTTCCGACACCCGCACGTCAGGAATGTTGTGGCGGCCGTCGGTTCTTGAAGCGGCCCGCGAATGCGCTTGCCCACCCGATCGCGGCGACCTCGACCCTGATCAACCACCGATTGACCCTACCTCCGTATGAGGTATGATCTCGTCCGGCCGACCGGAGGAGAATCACCCGGAGGGTCCGGTTCCCCCGACGAACGGAGTCGCCGTCCGATGCCCGACAGGTCCGACAAGCAATTTGTCCACCTGCACTGTCACACGCACTACTCGCTGCTGGACGGCGCCAACCATATCGAACCGCTGGTCAAACGGGCCAAGGACCTCGGCATGGAAGCCCTGGCGTTCACCGACCACGGCAACATGTTCGCCACGATCGAGTTCTACGCGAAGGCGCTGTCCGCCGGGGTCAAGCCGATTATCGGTTGCGAGGTTTACTGCGCCGCCAACAGCCGGTTCGAAAAGACCGGCGGGACCAACTGCCCCAGCTATCACCTGGTCCTGCTGGCGTCCAATCAGACGGGGTACCGCAACCTGATCAAGCTGGTCAGCCTCGCCTATCTCGAGGGATTCTACTATCGCCCCCGGATCGACCGCGAACTGCTCGAGAAACACCACGAAGGCCTGATCCTCATCGACGGACACCTGGGCAGCGACCTGGGCGACTACATGACTCGCGGTGACCCGGCCGGCGCCGAGCAAGCCGCCCGCTGGTATCGCGACCTGTTCGGGCCCGAACGCTTCTACATCGAGCTTCAACGGCACGGCAATCCGGTGCAGGACCGGCTCAACCCGCTGTTGATCGATCTGGCCGACCGGCTGAAGGTGCCGCTGGTGGCGACGAACGACGTCCACTACCTGACGCGGGACGATGCGTTCGCCCAAGAGGTCATGATCTGCATCAATACGAGCAAGACGCTCAAGGACGAGAATCCGCTCAAGCACGAAACACAGGAGCTTTACCTGAAGAGTCCCGAGGAGATGGCCGTCCTCTTCCGCGATCGCCCCGACGCCATCGAAAACACCGTGCGGATCGCCGAGCAATGCAATGTCCCGCTTGATTTCAAGACGAGGCACGCGCCGGTCTTCCGTCCGCCGGACCGCAAGACGCCCGACGATTTTCTCCGCGAATTGGTCTACGCCCGCGCCGGCGAGAAGTATGGCCGGATCACGCCCGAACTCCGCGAGCGAATCAACTACGAGCTGGAGGTCATCGCCTCCAAAGGGTTCAGCAGTTACTTTCTGATCGTCTGGGATTTCGTCCAGTTCGCGCGATCCAAGGGAATCCCGGCCGGCGCGCGCGGCAGCGGGTGCAGCACGGTCATCGGCTACTGCCTGGGCCTGAGCGCGCCCGAGCCCATCCGGTACGGGCTGTACTTCGAACGGTTCATGGACCCCGAGCGCGACGAGATGCCCGACATCGACATCGACATCTGCCAGAACGGCCGGGCCGAAGTCATCGAGTATGTCCGCCGGAAGTACGGACACGTCGCACAGATCATCACCTACGGAACGCTCAAGGCCCGCGCGGCGATCCGCGACGTCTGCCGCGTGATGGAGGTGCCGCTGGGCGAGGCCGACACGCTCGCCAAGCTCGTGCCCAACGAACTGAAGATGACGATCGACAAGGCCCTCGCCCAGGAACCCGAGCTGAAGAAGGCCTACGAGGAGAACGAGCAGTACCGCAAGGTCATCGACATTGCGCGCAAGCTCGAGGGCATGGCCCGACACGCTTCGGTGCATGCGGCGGGCGTCGTCGTGGCCGACAAGCCTCTGACCGACTTCCTGCCCCTCTGCAAGGTCTCCGACAACGACCACCCCATCACGCAGTTCGACGGGGCGGCCGTTGAGAAGGTCGGCCTACTCAAGATGGACTTTCTCGGCCTGCGAACGCTCACGATTCTGGAGCGGGCCAAGCAATTGGTCCACCAGCGAGACGGACGCCCGCTCAACCTCGAGACGATCGATCTCACCGATCAGCGGGTCTACGACGTGTTCGCGCGCGGGCAAACCAAGGGCATCTTCCAGTTTGAGTCCGGCGGCATGCGCGACGTGCTCATGAAGATGCGACCGAACCGCATCGAGGACCTCATCGCGGCCAACGCCCTCTTCCGTCCGGGTCCGATGGTCAACATCGACGCTTACGTCGCCCGCAAGCATGGGCAGGAATGGACCACGCCGCATCCGGCGATGACCGAGGTTCTTCAGGAGACCTACGGCATCATGGTCTACCAGGAGCAGGTCTCGCGGCTCGTCAACCGGCTCGGCAACATCGAGCTGAAACGGGCGTTCCGCCTGGCCAAGGCCATCAGCAAGAAGCGGACGGCGATGATCGAGGCGGAGCGCCAACCCTTCATCGACGGCGCGGTCGCCAACGGCGTGGCGAGGGAAACGGCCGACAAGATCTTTGAGGACATCCTGCGATTCGGCGGGTACGCCTTCAACAAGGCGCACTCGACCGGTTATGCGCTGGTGGCGTTCGAGACGGCCTACATGAAGACGTACTATCCGGTCGAGTTCATGGCGGCGCTGCTGACCTATGAAATCCCCGCCGCCAAGCCCGACGAGCGCGGCCTCTACATCGACGAATGCCGCCGGATGGACATCGCCGTCCGCCCGCCCGACATCAATCAGTCGAACGCGGATTTCACCGTCGTGTACGAGGATGCTCCTGTCGGCAACGGCAACGAAAAGGTCGGCCGGAAGGCATATATCCGTTTCGGCCTGGCGGGCATCAAGGGCGTCGGCGAAGCGGCGGTTCACGCCATTCTCGAGGCCCGCGAGAAACACGGGCCGTTCCGGGACATCTTCGACTTCTGCGAGCACGTCGACCCGCAGAAGGTGAACAAGTCGGTGGTGGAGGCATTGATCAAGGCCGGCGCGTTCGACGGCACCGGGGCGATGCGCAAGGCGTTGATGGAGGTCGCCGAGCGGGCGATGCAGATGGGGTGCGAGGTGCAGCGCGATCGCCGCGCCGGCCAGATGACGATGTTCGACACCTTCCAGACGGAAGCAGAAACCTCCCACACCAGGACCATCGGTTCCAGCGAATGGACCGAGTCGGAGATGCTGGCGCACGAGAAGGAAGCCCTCGGATTCTATGTCACCAGCCACCCCTTGGGACAACACGCCGAAACCCTCTCGCGATTCACGACGGCCGACGTGGTTGACCTGAGGAGGCCGGAGTTCGGCGACGGAACGCAAGTCGTCCTGGGCGGCATGATCACCAAGATCCGAACGGTCGTCACCAAGGCGGGCCGGAACCCCGGCTCCAAGATGGGCATCGTGACGCTCGAGGACCTGACCGGCAGCGTCGAGGTCGTGCTGTTCCCCGACGACCTCGAAAAGCATCGTCCCTTGATCGCGGCGGACCGCCTGGCCCTATTCTGCGGGCAGGTGGACCGCCGCCGCCAAGAGCCGAGCGTCCGGGTCAGCGAAGTCATCCCGATCGAACAGGCCGCCGAGCGGCTCGCGCAGGGCGTCATCGTGAGAGTACAGTGCGTGGGGACCGAGGAGAAGGTCTTACGGCAATTGCAGGATGTCTGCCGGGCGCATCCGGGCCAGACGCCGTTGTTCGTACAACTGGTCACACCGACCGGCCTCCGTGTTCTGGTGCGGTGCCGCCAGCCAAGCGGAGTCAAGCCTGACCACGCATTCCTGCGTGACGTGGCCGGCCTGTTGGGCGACGAGCACGTGATCATCGAGGGCCCGCCCCGCCGGGTTCCTCGGCGCGCCGCTGTCGTCGCGGAGGAGACCGTCCCTGCCGAGTCTGCCGCCATCGAGGAACCCCCGCCGCCGTCGGCAGAAGACGAGGCCGAACACGAAGTCTACGCGTAGCTTGATCGTGGTGGTCAGGTCGGCCGAGTAGCTGCCGCACTGAACGGTAACCGTCGAGTTGCCCGTGACCGAAATCGTCGTGTTGCATATCCCTAGCGGAAGCTTCCTGCTTGCGGGCCTAATGGATGCCCCTCTTGCGTCCGTCCGGTCATCTGTTCCTCTGCAATTCCTGTGCATTGAGTCAGTCGGGCGCCACGCCGGGCGGGGCACCGGCCGCTGCACTCAAGCGCAAACCGCTCCGGCCCGCTTCCGGGCCATTTGGGGGGAATGGGTTACATAGCCCACGCTCACGATCTTCAGCGGATGACGTCACGGGAAGAGCTGGCTGATGTCGATGTCCCGTCCCTGCTGTGCATACAGTTGGTTGAACAGGTAGGTGAGAAATGGACGCGCATCGGCCAGGTTGAACGGATTGATCGGGCGGCCGTGAGGATTGGCGGCACTCGTCGGCTGGGGATCGCGGTGGAGCTCGACGTGACCGTCGAAGTACGCCAGGCTTCCCCGCTTGTACAGTCCCGAGTAGTCCGGTTGTTCCTTCACGGGCTGACCGTGGTATTGGCCTATCTCGTCATACAGGAAGAACACGCAATCCGCCCGCATGGGCCAATCCTCGCCCGGGTCGGAGTTGTAGGTGTAATCGCCCGCCACATGGCGGTTCCATTGTTCGTCGATCAGCATGATCAGCGAACTGGGGGAGAAGATGGCGCCAAGTCTCATCGTCGGTCCGCGGAAGTCACCAAAGAACGGGTTGCTCCCATCCCCCCCGAGAAAGGGTGGGGGACGCCACTTCTTACACGCGATGCTCCGGGTGTAGTTGAAGCGATGCTGCATGATACCCGCGTCGTGGATCCGCTCAAATTCAGGGCAGCGATACAGGTCGCCGAAACGGGTGTAGGGGAACAGCACCCCGCTCTGCGGCAGACGAACACCGGCATTGACCCAACCGTCTTCGTCCAACGTGTGGTCAAGGACGATCTGCATCTGGTTTGGTTCGGCCAGCCAGGCCTCGTTCGGGTCGGGCCTGTCGAACCCGTGGTCGACGAAGGGAGGCGACTCCTTGAAGTCATCGGCGTAGAGCAGCAATCCTTTGCTAAGCTGTGCGATGCGGGTGCCGCAGAGCGTCGTTCTGGCCTGACTGCGCGCCTTGCTGAGGCTTGGCAGGAGGATGGAGATCAACAGGGCAATAATGGCGACGACAACCAACAACTCAATGAGCGTAAAACCGACTGGTGCCGGTCGGTGGAGTCTGCGCATGTTGATTGAATAGGCCATTTCGAGGTGATTTCTCCCCACAAAGGAGTTCCATTTAATCATACACGGACACCACAACACGGCCAAGGTGGTTCGGCAAGGAACTTTGCGGTTCGCCCGCTGCAAACGTACCATCGAGGCGAGGCGCAAGAAAAGAGGCGCACGTTTCATGCGCCTCTTGGCATATGCCGGCAAGTCAGGGGGGCAGAAGCACCCGGCTGCGCCGGTGCTACTTCTCCACCCGGGCAAGTTTGAGCTGGTCGGTGCCGCGCTTCAGTTGGAGCGTCTTGTTCATGATGACCATGGCATTCCAGACCTGGTCGCCCTCTTTGGTGCTCAATTTGAGCTGGAAGCCGTTGAACTGGTACTTCCCGACCTTTGACACCTTCTGTTTTGCCTCGATCATGTCGGCTTTGAACATGCCGTCTTTAGTGAACTCGATGTGCTGAATGATGTTCTTGGCATTTTTGAGGTCGGCTGTGGTCTCGACGTTCCATTTGCCCACGATGAAATTGTTGCATCCTGCAAGAACAAACAGCCCTAGCGTTAGGATAGCGAGTCTCGCTCTCACGATAGAAGCTCCTTATGTGTTCACGACTTACTGTTCGATAGGAAAGCGAACTACCATCGGAGCAACCTCCTGCCGCTCCGCGCCAAGTCAACCCAAGACGCTACTATAAGTTAAATATCGGACGTTGGGCTTGTCAACGGTTAGGAAATGTTCCGCCCCGGAAAACCCTAAGCCGGCTGCTTGCTTGCGGGTGGAGATGGCATCTATAGAATGGGGACTCATGAGTCTTGTCCATGTGTTTCTTCACAGTCACGTCCCGGGCATTTCAGTCCCGGGCATCGGCCTGATGGAGTCGGTCACATGAGGCACGTTGGTCAAGCGGGCGGAGTCCGACGAATCATCAAGCAGGTGTTCGTCGGTGTCGTCTTTCTGGTCGTCGTCGTGTTCCTAATGCTTTGGCTCATAGGGAGTTTCAGGCCAAAGGTGGGTGCTGTGGGGTCGGGGTCGGTCGTTAAACGACGTGTCGGCGATGCACGGTTGGTACCGGTGCGGTCGCTTCGGGTGCCCACCACCGAGTCGGCGGTCGGGACGATTCGGGCGGTGTACGAGTCGTCGGTGGCCTCGAAGATCTTGGCGAGGGTGGTGGAGGTCCGGATCAAGGCCGGGCAGAAGGTGGCCAAGGATGAGGTCTTGATTCGCCTCGACGACGCGGATCTTAAGGCCCGCCGTCAACAGGCCGAGGCGGCCGCTGTTGCCGCCCGGGCCAATAGCGATCAGGCCAAGACCGAGTTCAACCGAATTGAAGGGCTCTTCAAACAAAACGCGGCGGCCAAGATAGAGTTTGAGCGGGCGACCACGGCGCTGAAAGACGCGGAGGCGAAGCTCGAGCAGGCCAACCAGGCCCTTCGCGAGGCCGAAACCAACCTTGGATACGCGACGATTGTCAGTCCGCTGACCGGCGTGGTGGTGGACAAAAAGGTCGAGTCGGGGGACACGGTGACGCCGGGACAGGTGCTGGCGACGCTCTACGACCCGACACACATGCAGCTTGTGGCCAGCGTCCGCGAATCGCTGACGCATCGGCTGAGGGTCGGGCAGACGATCGGGGTTCAAATCGAATCCCTCGGCAAGACGTGTGAGGGTCAGGTCAGCGAGATTGTCCCCGAGGCGCAGTCGGCAAGTCGATCGTTCCAGGTGAAGGTCACCGGGCCGTGTCCGCCGGGAATGTACACGGGGATGTTCGGTCGACTGCTGATTCCGTTGGATGAGGAAGATGTCCTTGTCGTGCCGCGAGCGGCCGTCCGTCATGTCGGACAACTGGACATCGTCGACGTGGCCGACGAAGCGGGCAAGACCCTGCGTCGTCGGAGCGTCCAACTAGGCCGGATCTTCGGCGATGACGTTCAGGTATTGTCCGGCTTGAGGGCGGGAGAGAAGGTCGCTTTGGCCGTGGTCGGCGAAACCGATCGCAAGGGGATCTGACGATGCCCACAGATACGACTTCCAGGCCGGAAGATCCGCGTCATGATCCCTCGCATCCGCACCACGGCTTCACCAACGCCGTCGTTCGCATTTTCCTTCACTCCAATCTGTCCATCGTGCTGATCATCCTGGCGGCGGCGGTGGGGATCACCTCGCTGATGGTCACGCCTCGCGAGGAGGATCCGCAGATCATCGTGCCGCTGGCCGACGTGTTCGTCGGTTTTCCGGGGCACTCGGCCGAGGAAGTCGAGCGGCTCGTGGCCACGCCTTTGGAAAAGCTGCTCTACCAAATCGACGGCGTGGAGTACGTCTATTCGATGTCGCGTGAGGACCAGGCGATCATCACGGTGCGGTACTACGTCGGTGAGGATCGCGAGCGAAGCCTCGTCAAACTCTATAAGCGGATCGACGAGCACATCGACATCGTACCGCCGGGCGTGACGGGGTGGGTCGTCAAGCCGGTCGAAATCGACGACGTGCCGATCGTCACGCTGACCCTGAAGAGCAGGACCTCCGACTCGTACACGCTGCGCCGGGTGGCCGAGGAGATGGTCGAACGCCTGGCGGCGGTCAAGGACACCTCACGGGCGTACGTCGTCGGCGGGCAGCCGCGAACGGCGTATGTCCGGCTGGACGCGGATCGAATGGCCGCGCACAACGTGTCCCCTTTCGAGATTCAGAAGGCGATTCAGGGCGCCGACGTCACGCGAACGGCGGGGGAGTTCGCCAAAGACGATGCGGTGTACCGCGTCGAGGTCGGGCGGGCGTTTTCCCGCGTGACGGAACTGAGGGACCTGGTAGTCGGCGTGTTCGGCGGACGGCCGGTCTTCCTCAAGGACGTGGCGAACGTGGCGGACGGGCCGGCGGAGCCGACGGACTACGTGCGGCACGGATGGGGTCCGGCCCGCGGGTTTGAACACCATGAGCATTTCACGGGGACGCTGATCGGAGCGCCGGCGGGGTCCTCCGAGCAGGACGGCGCGGCGGGTGGGCAGCCGAGGCTCGGTGAAGGAGGTCCCCCCGGCGCGACTCCGGCGGTGACGATCGCACTGGCTAAGAAGAAGGGAACCAACGCCGTGTGGGTCGCCGAGGACATCCTCAAGGCGGCTGAGGAACTGAAACGCGACATCGTGCCCGACGACGTCGAGGTGGTCATCACTCGCAACTACGGCCTGACGTCGAACGAGAAGGTCAATGAGCTGGTCGAGGCGCTGGCCGTGGCGATCTTCATCGTGATCGCCCTGCTGACCATCGGGCTGGGCTGGCGGGAATCGCTGATCGTAGCCGTCGCCGTACCCGTGGTGTTCGGACTCACGTTGACGGTCAACCTTCTGTGCGGCTACACGATCAACCGCGTGACGCTTTTCGCGATGATCCTGTCGCTGGGGTTGCTCGTGGACGATCCGATCGTCGACGTGGAGAACATCGCTCGGCATTTCTCGTTGCGGCGACGTGCGACGCGGGAGATCGTCCTGGAAGCGGTCGCGGAAATCCGCCCGCCGCTGATCACGGCGACGCTGGCGGTTATCGTCTCGTTCCTGCCGATGTTCTTCATCACGGGGATGATGGGACCGTACATGCGGCCGATGGCGCTGAACGTTCCCGTAACGATGCTGATGTCGATGGTGGTCGCGTTTACGATCACGCCGTGGCTGGCCTACCACGTTCTCCACAAGCACTACGGACGCTCCGACACGGAGCCGTCACTCGTGAAGAGCCCGGCGACCCCGTCGGGCGGCGAGGCGGACGACATGGAGGCCGTCAAGCGGACCTTCCTGTATCGCATGTTCTACCCGCTCATGGCCCCGCTGTTGCATTCGCGCAAGGTCGCGTGGGGGTTCCTGGGTGTGATGGGGGCATTGATGCTCGGCGCGGCGGCACTGGCGGCCACACGACACGTCCAGCTCAAGATGCTTCCCTTCGACAACAAGAACGAACTCCTGCTGGTGCTCGACTTCGACGAGGGCACGACGCTCGAGCGATCCGACGCGGCGGTTCGCCAGTTTGAGGAATATCTGGCGGGCGTGCCCGAGGTCACCGACTACACATCGTATGTCGGTGTGGGCTCGCCGATGGATTTCAACGGATTGGTTCGGCACTACTACCTCCGACGAGGGGACAATGTGGCCGATATTCGCGTCAACTTGGTGGGCAAAAAGGCCCGCCGGCAGCAGAGCCACGCGATCGGGCTGCGGGTTCGCGACGACCTGACGGCAATCGCGGCGAAACACCAGGCCCGACTGAAGATCGTCGAGACGCCGCCGGGACCGCCGGTCATCGCCACATTGGTGGGCGAGGTCTATGGCCGGCCCGATCAGCGGTATGGCGACTTGATCGCCGCCGCCCGGACCGTGGCCGCCCGGATGCGGGTCGAGCCGGGCGTGGTGGACGTTGACGACACGGTCGAGGCGGACAGCCGCAAGCTCGTGTTTGTCACCGACAAGGAGAAGGCCGCGCTTGCCGGCGTGTCGGTGAGTGAGATCGCCGACACAATCCGGATTGCCCTGGCCGGCGCGGTGGTCGACACGATTCGCGAACCGTCGGAACGAAATCCGCTAAAGATCGAACTGCGTCTGCCTCGGGCCGTCCGATCCGGCACGGCCGATCTGGGGCGGCTGCATGTCAAAGGTCAAGGCGGAGAGATGGTTTCTCTGGCCGAGCTGGGTCGATGGGAGAACGCTTCGGTCGACAAGACGATCTATCACAAGAACCTTGAGCGGGTAGTGTACGTTTTCGCCGAGACGGCGGGGGTTCCGCCGGCGGCGGCCGTCGTGGACATCCAGGCGGATCGTGTCGCGTGGGCATCAGCGGTCATGCGGTCAGGTTCGCCTTCATCCCAGCCTGCCGGTAGCAAGAACGCCCCCGAATCCTCCCTCGGCAACGGGGGACACAGCAGGGTCGGCAGCGGTTGGGTCAGCGAGGCCCAGCCGCGCCCGCTCGAGGGGCGAACGTTCCTGAACAACGGAAGTGGGGTCGCGTGGGCAGTACCGGAGGGGATTCGCGTTCGTTTCTCCGGCGAGGGCGAATGGCAGATCACGCTGGACGTCTTCCGCGACCTAGGCCTGGCCTTTGCCGCCGCGCTGGTGGCCATCTACATCCTGCTGGTCGGGCAGACCGGTTCGTTCGTGATCCCGGTCGTGGTCATGCTGGCGATTCCGTTGACGGTTGTCGGCATCATGCCGGGATTCTGGCTGCTGAACCTGATCGCCGGCGGGCAGGTAGGGCAATACTCCGACCCGATCTACTTCACGGCCACCGGGATGATCGGAATGATTGCCCTGGCGGGCATCGTGACGCGGGATTCGATCATCCTCGTGGATTTCATCCACTTGTCGTTGGCGCGGGGGCGATCGCTGTTCGACGCGATCATGGAGAGCCGCGTCGTTCGGCTTCGCCCGATTCTGCTTACGGCGGCGACGGCGATGCTGTCGGCCGTACCGATCACCATCGACCCGATCTTTTCGGGGCTGGCGTGGTCGCTGATCTTTGGCCTGATCGCCTCGACCGTGTTCACGCTGTTTGTGATACCTGTGACCTACTGGTTGCTATACGCGAACAGGCCCGGTCACAGCCTGTAGCCGTTGCACCCTTTGGCGTTTCCTGCCCGGGGCGGTGTCCGACCGGAGACAGGGCGATGGGGGTCCCTGGCGTGCTGGGAGGCGGCGCGCACCAAACGACTTCAGGCTAATCGTCCACCCGGCGCAAGCCGATAGATGCGCTGCGATTTCGCACGTGGAGACCGTCTGGAGCAACGACCGGGACGAGAGATGGATTCCTGTTAAGTATAGACTAGGTCTAGGGTTGTGTCTCCCGGCTCGCGGGCGCCTCGCACACTGTCTTCCGACTGTCTGTCGTCGAGGTGTCACGCGGCGGTTCCATTGGTCGAGAAGAGAGCAGGCTGAGTCCGTGGTCGACAACTGGTTCTCCGACTTTGTCACGCTATGGGCGGTGATCGATCCGATCGGGACCATCCCCGTCTTCCTGGCGATCACAGCCGCGATGATACATCGCGACGCACGACGCATGGCCAGAGAGGCCGTGTTGGTCGCCGGCGGCGTCCTGATCGGGTTCGTTATGCTGGGGCAGCTCCTGCTTCAGGCGATGCACATCAGCATCGGGTCCTTTCAGGTTGCGGGCGGATTGGTTCTGTTCCTTCTCGCCATGATGATGATCTTTGGTCACGTTCGAACGAACCAGTCCGACCAGGAAGAGGGTCACAACCCCGCCATCTTCCCACTGGCCATGCCGCTCATCGCGGGGCCGGGCGCGATCCTGGCCGCCGTTGTCCTGACGGATAACGATCGGTACGCGATTCCTCACCAAGTCAGGACGGTGTTCGTCATTCTAGGCGTCTTGTTCATTCAGTGGGTGTTGCTCCGTTTCGCCACCTCGGTTCAGCGCCGGCTCGGAAGAGGCGTGATGAACATCCTCAGCCGGGTCACGGGACTCCTCCTGGCCGCCCTTTCGGTTGAGACGATCGTGGGCGGCGTCCGGTTGTTGCTGCACACAGGCTAACGGAACGGGTGGCGGCAAACGAGGGTGACTCAGACTATCCCGCCTTCTTCAACGGCCGCACCCCCATTTCGTAATCCAGCGTATACGAAAAGTTGGGGTTGTCGTATGTCCGTTTCAACGTCGGCGAATAGGTCTGTACGTGGATCTTATTCTCCTCGGGGACGAACCGGAGCGTTACGAGCCAGCCGTCGCCGCCGTTGGGCAGACCCTGATAGTCGGCCAGGATCTCGAGCACCGGCCGCCCGGCGTCATTCGTGCTGGTCTGATGCCGGACACCCACGACGTGACCGCTGACGACCATGAAGATGTTCTCATGCTTGCGAATGAGCCGGTTCCAGAGTTCGTCGCCGACGTGCCCGTCGAAGCCCTTGGGGCTGCCCTCGCTGGGCCGGCCTTCGGGGCGAAGGTAGTAGTGCGTCGCGACGATGACCTGGCGGTCCTTATGCGCGTTGATCACGCCGCTGGCCCAGGCGATGATCGCGTCGGACGGCGCGAACTCCAGGCTCACGACCATGAACTTCTTTCCGCCTCCCTCGAAGAAGCAGTAATTGTTGGCGTTGGATTGCCCCATATGTCCGCCGTACCACCGGTACTTCTTGAATCGTGAGGGCGGAAAGTACTTGTCGAAGAGCGTGGCCGGTCGCTTCTCCTTGCTGCCCCGGTCATAGTCGTGGTTGCCCAACGTGACGCTGTAGGGCACCACGCCGTCCAGAACTTTGTGGGCCCGGTCGGCGACCTGCCATTCGTTTTCGGCGCCGGGGGTATCGGTAATGTCGCCCAGGTGGATGACGAACCTGATGTTGTCCTCTTTCGCTCGCGACGCGATCCACTGTGTCTGTGCCATGTAGGTCTCGGGGAACTGTTCGGAGTAGTACTGCGTGTCGGGCAGAAGCACGACGGTGAAGCTCTCCGAGCCCTTCTTCAGAGGCGTGCAGCCGCTGACGACGGCGACGAGCAAAGGGCAAACGAACAGCCACGGAACGTGACGACGGGCCGATGTCCGCATGGGTTTCTCCTTCCTCGGAAGACCGACCTCGGCTCGCAAAGGGAGTTGGACTGCACTCCGCCGATCCGAGAGATCGCCGGATGCGATAGTCACATGCTATTCGGTACGGGTGCGGTCCGCCAGGGTCAGCGAACCCGGCTTCCTTGACACCCTGACTCGATTCATCATCCTTGGATGGCACAATTTCGAGCCGCACATACGTATCCAGTACGCGGCCGCTGCAAATCATGACTTCGCGGGTGCTCTCTGCTAGATTAACAGGAGGGATTTCGCATCTCGGAGGGCATGTCGTGAGTGGAAAAACGGGCCGGTTCGTCATTGTCATTTCCGTTTTGTTGCTGGTGGACGCGGAGGCGCCGGCGGTCGTGCTCGTGGCCGACCATTTCCCCGGCTATGCCCAGGAGCCCAACTGGAACCTCTCGTGGATTCGCGGCGTGGGCAGCGTCACGTACAGCCCGAGCAACGGCGGTTTCGCCCACCTGAGTCTCAACGGGCCTGGTGTCGGCGGGACATATCACAATGCCGAGCTGATCAACTTCAACATGACCTATCGCACACCGCCCTATTGCGACCTGGAGATCCGCCTCCGCAACAGCAACAACAACGGTTTCGACTCGCCCGGCGGCCCGAACAACCCCGACCCGAACTACGGGATCGGGTCGCGCGGCTGGGGGTTCTGGAACTCGTCGATGGATCCGCTCAACAAGCCGATGAACACGATCTGGTTCGCCAGCATCTCCCCACAGTCGGAAGACATGCTGCAAGGCACGCGATTGTGGGTCGTCAAGCAGAACGTGCCTATCGCCTTCCAGGACCTCAACACCGACCTGACCCAATGGCACACCTATCGGTTGAAATGGCGGTCGAATCTGCTGGCCGCGTACATCGACGACATGAGCACGCCCATCTGGCAGACCATGGATTCAGGGCAGATTCCGAATATCGGGTTGAACTTCACGGTGTGGATCGACAACTACGTGCTGACCGGCACGTTCCCCAGCTTCACGATCGGCTACCTGCCTGTGCCCGCGATCCAACAGTACATCGACGTGGACTACGTCCGGATCTACACGGCCGAGTACACGCTGACGCTCAACGTCATCAACGGGACGTTCGGAGTGGTCGATGTCGAGCCGAACTACCCGACCTATGCCGAGGGTTCCACCGTGACGCTGACGGCCATACCCAACGAGGGGAGAAGCCTTCGCGAGTGGACGCTCTTCGATCCGAACTACCCGGGCGATGCCAATCTCGCCGCTGTTGACGCGAACAATCCGATTGCCGTCACGATGAACGCCAATCGTGAGGTCACGGCGGCATTCAAGTGTGGCAGCGGCGCGGCCGACATGTTTCCGCTGGGCGCAGCCGCGATGCTGACGCTGGCGGCGATTCGGAGGCGTCGGGCAAGGTAGCGGCCGGCGCGCCGCACACTGGCGGACGAGCCGCCAGTGGCACCCGTGCGCATGGGCTGGGTAGCGGCAGGGGCCGTCGCAGGCCGTAGACACTTTTCGGCCGGCGAGTCGCCGGCCGCTACCGAGTAACGGGGTGCGTCCGCGGCGTGCAATGCACGCCTTGACACACCCAACACACTGGCGGGCAAGCCGCCAGTGCCACCCGACGCAAACCTGCATGCCCACGTAAGCGTGCGACATGCCATCCGCCGCTACGGATCTATGTTGGGGGTGCGTCCGCGGCGCAGAGGTCGAGGTGCCAGAAGCCGTTCCGCTCCGTGGCCTGGCCCGCTACGAAGGCCACGGGATGGCGGAAGATCGGCCCGTCGTAGACGAACGTATGGAACTCTCCGTTTTCACCGCAGGGGTCGGCCGTCGGAGGCAGCTCGTTCAGAAGTGCCGCGTCAAACAGGCGGCCGCAGAAGGACGGGTCGATCTGCTTGGGGTCGACGCTGGTCAGGATCGCTCGAAACCCCTGGGCGATGAACTCCTCGGCCAGCCTGTGTGTATCCTGTCCCCACAGCGGATACAGCCCGCTAATGCCGATCCGGGCGAGGTTCCGGTCGCGGTACTCGCGTATGTCGTTGAGGAACAGGTCGCCGAAGACGACGCGACGAACGCCTCGCTCCTTGTGGCGGCCCAGCAGATTGCCCATTCGCTCCTCATAGACGGCGTTGTGGGCCTGGGCGGGGATGCGTACGACCTCCAGCGGCAGGCCGGTGGCCGCCGCCTGCTGCTCGAGCAAGGCGAGCGGGACGTTGTGCATGCCGATCCGCTCACCGTCTTCGACGACGGTCGTCAACAGGGTGTCCACGCGGAAGACCGGGTCCTGGCGGATCGCGTGCAGCGCCATCGCACTATCCTTGCCGCTGCTCCAGGAGAGCAGAACCGATTCCGTAAGGAAAGCAGACACGGTCTTCCTGCCCGTTCAGCTACCTTACAGACAGTGCGTACAGCGATGCGCTGAGCGGCGGCAGCGTCAGCCGGTTCTTCAGGCCGGTGCATGGTTCTTCGCGGACGACCACCGCCGGCGGCCGGCCCGGCTTGTTGGCCGCCATCGGATCGAGACCGGCGATCCGGTACAGGCGGCCTTCGCCTGTGAGCGCGGCGCCCTTCAGATCCATGGACAGATCGATGTCCTTGACCGTCGGGTTGACGATCGAAACCGTCAGGACTTTTCGGTCCTGTGTCCAGGCGGCGGCCACGTCGAGCGGCTCGACATTTCCGTCAACCGCGACCGGCGTGCTGCCGAATTGGTGACGATAGACCTTGAGCACCAGCCCGGTCGTATCAAAGACAGCCTCCGTCTTGCTCGTCTTGATCGCGCCGATCACGTTGACCGTCTGGGCGTAGTTGGCCATGAAGATGATGTCCGTGCAGCGACTGTATTCGTTGATGCCGGCGGCGATGCCGAGGGCGTCCTTGAGGTGATACTGCACGCCGATCTCCCCATAGAGGTCCGGCCCATACCAGTAGTTCCATTCGTCCATCGCAATGCGGATGTCCTTGCCCTTGAGCGCGTCGATCTTCTTGCGGTAGTCGCGGTGGGCATTGGCGATCCGTCGGATGTTGTTAGGGATCTGCCGGATGTGGTCCACCACGTCCGGCTTATCGCCGCAGTAGAAATGCTCGCTCATCAGCTCCATGTGGCCGGCGCACTCCTTGAGCATGCGCTCGCTCCACGGCCCGACGGCGCCGACGGCGATGCATTTGATGGAGGGGTCTACCTTACGCATCGCGTCGACGAACTGATTGTGTTTTTGCGTGTATTTCTCCAACGGCATGTGGCCAAGCTGCCAGTTGCCGTACATCTCGTTGCCGATACCCCACCATGTCACCTTGTAGGGCTCGGCGTGCCCATTCTTCGCGCGGAGCCGCCCCATCGGCGTCTCGGGCCCGCCGTTGGCATATTCGAGTTCCTCGATGGCCATCTCGACCTGACCCAGGCCGGTATTGACGACGATCAACGGCTCGGTCTTCAGCTCGCGGCAGAAGACGATGAATTCATCCATGCCGAAATCGTTGTGCTCGACGCCTTTCCAGGCGGGGTTCTTGCGCGGCGGTCGGCGGTCCGGATCGCCGAGGCCGTCTTTCCAGTTATAGCCGCTGACGAAGTTGCCGCCGGGCCAGCGGTAGATCGGGGCGTCCAATTCCTTGAGCAGTTTAAGCGTGTCGGCCCGCATGCCGTGGACGTTGTCGGCGGGCATGAGTGAGACGGCGCCGATTCGGAACCTGCCTCTGCCCCGGCCGGCGATCTCGAGCCTGCCGTCGTCGGTGTCGGCGCCGGCGGTGAATCGCAGCGGCCACTTCTTGTAGTCCGCCGAAAGATGGTCGAAGGTGGCCGACTGTCGATCGCCTGCTCCGGGACCCCAGATCAGACTGACCTGGACGGATTCCACGTCGTCATCGACCGCCACGACGATGCGCCCGACGTATTCACGTCCTTTGAGCAGACCCAGACCGCCCTGAACGATGCCGCACGGCGAGTCGCCGCTCAGTCGGACTTCAGGTGTGTGCTCGCCGACCAGTTGGTTCTGCTTGATCATCGTAACGGTGTCAGCGGTACCGAGGGTCTTCCAGGGCGAGTCGTTTGCACCGACGGGGTAGAAGAACTTTCGGTCTTCGAGCATCTCGGCCCAGATGCCGCCGTAGATGCACCTACCGAGGTGTTCGATGAACTGGCCATAGATGTACTTCGAGATCGGTTCGGCCGTCTTGCCGGCGTCGATCGTGACTGCGGGTTGTGGATTCGCGGGCTCGGCGGCGAGCGAATCCGTGGCGCCCAACCAGAGGAGGCCGCAGATACACAAGAAAACGGTTGTAACGCAAGAGTTCATCGACATTATCTCCTTTTCGTGACGTGCGGTCCAGAGCGGGCATAAGTGTAACTACTCTGCCTTTGGCAGGCCAGCCCCCGTGAGTGCCATGTGAAGCGGCCGGATCATCGAGGGCATCAGGCCTCGTGCGGCCCCTTCCAACCGCATTGGGGAGGAACCCCAGAATCCCGGCGTTTTTCACTAGTTTTGCACTTGCATCGGCACATATGGCCGCTATATTGATACCCGAACACAAACCGAACTTTTACCCGGAACGGAGCTGTCTGGAGAACGAGTCATGTCTGAAGAGATGCACGCGAAACGAGAGCAGGCCCTCAGTCGTGCGATTCAGCAGATTGAGAAGACTTACGGCAAGGGCGCGATCATGCACCTGGAAGGTGTGGCATCGGCATCCGTGGATGGGATCAGCACGGGCGCGCTTTCGCTGGACTTGGCGTTGGGTGGGCGAGGGATTCCGCGGGGGCGCGTAGTTGAGATCTTCGGACCCGAGAGCAGCGGCAAGACGACGCTCGCCCTGTCGATCATGGCGCAGGCACAGAAGGGGGACGGAGTCGCCGCCTTGATCGACGCCGAGCACGCCTTTGATCCCTCGTGGGCCAAGCGGATCGGCGTGAATCTGGAATCGCTGATGGTCAACCAGCCGAGCAGCGGCGAGGAGGCACTCGACATTTGCGAGATGCTCGTTCGGAGCAACGCGGTTGACATCATTGCGGTCGACTCGGTCGCTGCCCTGATTCCCAAGGCCGAGATCGAGGGGCAGATGGGAGACACCCACGTCGGCATCCAGGCCCGCCTGATGAGCCAGGCCATGCGGAAGCTCACCGCCGCTATCGCCAAATCGCGGACCATCGTCATTTTCATCAACCAGATCCGCGAGAAGATCGGCGTGATGTTCGGCAACCCGGAGACGACGCCCGGGGGTCGTGCGTTGAAGTTCTACAGTTCGGTCCGCATCGACGTGAGGCGGATCAGCACGATCAAAGAGGGTGAAACGGCCGTCGGCATCCACATTCGCGCCAAGGTCGTCAAGAACAAGGTGGCGCCGCCGTTTCGCGAGGCCGAGTTCGATCTCATGTTCGCCAGCGGCATCAGCCGCGAGGGAGACTTGCTCGATCTGGCGGTCAACCACAACATCATTGAGAAGAGCGGTGCATGGTTTACGTATGGGCAGGTGCGGCTTGGGCAGGGCCGCGAGAACGTGAAACAATTCTTGAAGGATAATCCCGATCTGGCCGAAGAGATTCGCAAGGGCATCCTGGTCAAGTGCGGGGTGGCGGCCGAGCAACCTGCGGCGGCGCAGGCCGAGACCGAATCGACCGCCAAGGATGACAAGAAGAAACGGAAGTAGGCCGTCGTACATGTCTGCCGCAATTCGCGAGATACGTCACGGATGGCGGGCGTCGAGCTTGCCGCGGGTCTTGTGCGTGTGGGCAATTGGGACCGCCGGACCGGCCTTGTGGATGGGGCAGGGCGGCTGTGCCACGTCGCCCACGACGGTGGCGCCGACCGAATCGGTCCGGGCAGGAGGCCGAAAATCCACGACGACCGCTCAATCCAGCGCCGTCCTCCGCCCCGCGCGGACGGGTGTCATCGGGCCCGTTGCGGATCTGCAGGCGATCCAGAACGCCTTTGAGAACCTGGCCCGGCGGGTCGCTCCGAGCGTGGTAACGATCAAATCGGTGCGGTACAACGTCAGGCCGCCCGCGACGCGCGAGGTCATGTCGCAGGGGCGCCCTCGGCTGACATACGAACGACGGACATCGGGCGCGGGAAGCGGCGTGATCGTCCGCGCCGACGGCATGATATTGACGAACGAGCACGTGATTCACGACGCCGAGGAGATCGTCATTCACCTGAACGACGGGCGGGAGTTTCTCGCCTATGTCGTTCAGATCGACCCCCGAAGCGATCTGGCCGTCCTGCAAATCGAGACGCATGGCCTGTCGCCCGCCGTCCTGGGCGATGTGGCGACGGTAAAGCAGGGACACCTGGTCTTCGCGATGGGCAATCCGTTCGGCGTCGCTTCGGAGGTGGGCAACGCCTCGCTGAGTTGGGGCCTCGTCAGCGCGCTGGGGCGGCCACTTCCGTTGCTGGGCGCGGCCGAGGACCGCTACTACGGCAACCTGATCGAGACCACCGCGCCGATCAACCCGGGTAATTCGGGCGGCCCGCTTTTCGACATCTATGGCCGCGTCATCGGGATCAATACCGCGATCAGCACGCGAACGGGGCGGAGTGAGGGCGTCGGCTTTGCCGTGCCGATCTGTCCGCGCACGCGGCGGATCATCGATACGCTGATTCGCGGCGACGAGGTAGAGTATGGTCTGCTGGGCGTGATGGCCCGGACACCGGATGATCACGAACGAGAGGCCGCGGGAGGTCCCAAAACGCGCGGCGCCCTGGTGGAGAGCCTCGATCCCGGCTCGCCGGCCGAGAAGGCCCAGATCCGACCGGGTGATCTGATCATCCGGTACGACGGTCAGGACGTGTTCGATGCCGACCATCTGGTCCGCATGGTGGGCAGTACCTCGCCGGGGCAACCCGTTGACGTAACGTTTCTTCGGAACCGAAAGACGACGACACTGCAGTTGGCCTTGGCCCGGCGCGAGCGCACCGGCACGGAGGATACGGCGCCGGTTCGATGGCGCGGGCTGATGGTGGTGCCGATGACGCCGGACAATCGCCGTGCGTTCAACCTGTCCCTGCTCGCGGTCGGCGACGCCGGCGGTTTGATCATCGCCAAGGTCCGGCCGGGTTCGCCCGCCGAACAAGCGGGGGCCAAGCCCGGCATGGTCGTCACGAAGATCGGCGAACAGACGGTCGGAACGTTGCGCCAGCTTCGTCAGGCAATCCGTGCCACGAAGACGCAGCCCGCCGGGATCGCTCTGCAGGATGGAACACGGTTGACGATTCCGGCCAGTTGACGGCCTCTTGACCAACCACGCTGGCCTAGGTAAGCTCATAGGTAGATTCCTATAAAGGCGTCGACCATGCAGACCGAGCAGGCCAACTTCATGTTGCCCGCCGAACTTCTGCGAGAACTCCGCGCCCGCGTCCCCCGCGGGCAGCAGAGCCATGTGGTTGCCGATGCGCTCCGCCGTGAGTTGAGGCGGATGGCTTTGGTACAGGCGATCGAGAACAGTTTCGGCGCGTGGAAGGGACATTCACATCGTGAGTTATCCGGCGGCACGGGGGCGTATGTCCGCAGGTCTCGGCGGTCATCACGCGGGAGCGCGTAACCATGCCGGTTCGCGTCCTGATCGATAGTGACGTGCTGATTGACTTTCTTCGCGGAAAGCCGGGCGCGAAGGAGGCGATTGCGGTTGTTGCGAGAGAGAGCCTTCCTTGTTGCTCGGTAATCACCGTGGCCGAGATTCGCGCCGGGATGAAGCCCGATGAAGAGACGGCCACGATGGCCTTGCTCGACGCTCTCGAGGTTCTGGACGTCGACAGAGAAACGGCCCTAACGGCGGGGGCCTTGAGACAGGCTTCTGCGTTCAGACAGGAGTTGGATGACTGTCTGATCGCGGCCACTGCCATTGGCGCCAAGGCCAGACTGCTGACGCACAATCCGAGACATTATCGACATATGGGCCTGGACGTCCTTCCAGCCATGTACCGATGACAGGAACCTCTGACGCGATCTTGCGCAGGCGCGCTTCCGTCGAGGGTTCCTGGCATAGTTGCATGGAGTCGAGCTTGTAGTGTTGGTGCCCTCTTCTTACGATACCGGTCCTCATGGAACGTCGACTTCGCAGACTGCTCTGCCTGTTCCTTCTGCCGGGCAGTCTCTGGGCGCAGACGGCGGACAGACTGCCGCTCAAAGTCAACCTGGTGCCCGATTTCGACCGATTCGGCCTCGTGCCCCGATCGCAGGGAAAACGCGATACCTGTTCCCTGTTTGCCATCACTGCCTTGGCCGAGTTCGAGGCCGCCGCGTCCCCGGCCACACGACCAAAGCGGTTCTCCGACGAGTTCCTGATCTGGGCTGCAAACGAGGCCACCGGCCTCAAGGGCGATCAAGCGATGTTCTACGAGGCCGTCCACGGCCTCAATGTGTTCGGAATCTGCACGGCCGACCTCATGCCCTATGCCCTTATCGGCGACCCCAATCGCCGTCCGTCCGAGCGAGCCTTGGCGAGCGCCAAGACGCTCAGTCATCGGTGGAAGGTTCACTGGATCAAGCGCTGGGACCTCCGGAACGTCCTCACGAACTCGCACCTGCTGGACATCAAGAGCTCGTTGGCCCGGCGACACCCGGTGGCCTGCGGTTTGCGCTGGCCGAAGAAGCCCAAAGGTCACGAGCTTCTGGATGTCCCGCCGCCCGACGACGTGATCGATGGCCACAGCATCGCGTTCGTCGGCTACGAGGATGATGCCAACAGGGCGGGTGGCGGCGTGCTCGTCTTTCGGAACAGCGCCGGAGCTAACTGGGGCAACCGGGGCTACGGCCTGATGTCGTACGCGTATGCCCGGGCGTACGCCAATGATGCGTTGTGGCTTGAATTTGGCCCGCCGGGCAGCGAGATTCCGATCGAGCGATTTGAGGCTGAGTCCTTGCCCGTCACGCACGGAGAGCTGTGCTCGACCGCCCTGCAGGATATGACCGAATGGGGCGCGCCCATGTGGGGCGGAGGCAAGCAGCTTCTGTGTAAGGCGAGGTCGGGCGGCTTCGTTGAGTTGAGCTTCGACGTTCGCCGAGCCGGTCGCTATCGGTTATGCGTGTCGGCCACCGCTGCGCCGGATTATGGCCGGATCCGCATGTCGGTTGATGAGGCAAACGCCGGACCGATGGTGGACCTCTACGCCGGTCGCGTGTGTCCCGCCGGACTCCTGGAGCTTGGCGTCCACGACCTGGCGGCCGGCCGACATTTCATCCGGTTCAAGGCCGTCGGCAAGAACCCCGCTTCGACCGGCACCTTCTTCGGGATCGATACAATCGATTTGCGGTTGGCCGACTGAGAAGACCGAGCGTGTCGTTCGGCTCTACTCCTTCGGCCGGAGCGTCGCCGAGGCCGGATCGATCGCCAAGTGGCCGTCGCGTTTGGTAATACCCAGGATCTTGTCCAGGCGCGGTTCCAGCGGATCGGGGCCGGTCAGGCCGAGCTTCGCTCGGACCTCGCGCCGCAGCCACCAGAAACCGGAGTTCCACGAATACAGGTGGTGGCCATAAGGCTTGCCGGTGTTGGTGTCCAACGATTCATGGAACGCGGGCATCCAGGCGAGTTCCTTTTCCAGGCGCCAGAGCAACTTATCGTCGACCCAGTTCGGATCCATGCCGTGGATCAGGCCGTCGAGGTAGTTTGCCGCGTCGTTGAGGAACCACGAGCCGCCGAAGACGTAGGCGCCGCTATGGCCGTCGAGCAGGTCGCCGTTCGCCTTTGAGATGACCCGCATGCCGTAGGGCGTCTGAATCTTCATCGTGGTCTCGAGGTGCTTTTTCACCATCTCGTCGGGCAACAGCTTGCGGCCGAAGACGGCATACGTCAGCACCTCGCCGTAGAGGGCGTCCTGACCGACATGGTCCTGCTGTTTGAGGCTTGTGGCGAAATAGCCTCCGGCCTTGTTGAACATTCGCGCATAGCCGGCGATCGCCTTGTCGATCTCCGCGTCGGTCACCTTGAATCCCAACTCGCGGGCGGCCAGCAGGGCGCCGCAATGGAAGCCTTGGTTCGACGACGGCGCATCATCGTCGTCGTAGGGTAGCTGGTCGTGATAGGTCTTCATGCAAGCCCGGTCCGACGTCAGCCGTGGCGGGACGTAGAGTCCGTCGACCTCGTGACGGCGGATGAACTCATAGGCCCTCGTCACCGTTCGCGGGTCGATGTCGGCCCCGGCCTTCTTCACCATCATCGACCAGATCAGGTAGTACTGGGCGTTATCCTCGTAGTCGACGCGCTCGTAGAAGACGGCCGCCTGCGACTCGGCGTCGTATTTCGGGTCGTCCAGCCCGCGGCTCATCCAAAATCCGTCGCTCACCCACTGTTTCCAGCCGTAGCCGACGCCCGAGATGAAGATGAAGTCACTTTCCGGCCGGAGCAGGTTACGACGGAGCAGCAGATACGACGTATTCCGCAGGATGGCCTCCAGACCCGATCGGTTGAATCCCTTCGCGTTCGCCAGGGCGACATGTGCGGCCAATTGAACGTCGTAGAGTGACGTGGCCGGTGAGTCGAAGATCCAGGTCCTGTAGGTCTGGGTTTGGCCGATCTCGATATGTTGCCAGCCGTCGAACGCCGCGCGATAGACGCTGGTGGCATCGACGCCGCGAGGAATTGAAATGGTCCGCCGGGCGGAGCCGTCTCCCGTTGTCAGCGACAGCCGTCGCTTGGCGACATCGAAGGCCATGAAGCAGCGATTCTCCCAAAGCCCGGGCGTGTCGCCGACAAAGCCGAAGAACCTGTCATCAACCCGGCAGCCGAGCATGGGAAACGTCTGGCGGGCGTCCTGGTTGAACTCGGGCCCCGCGCAGCCCGGGCTGTAGGCCTTCGTCGCGGGCTCCTTGCCGGTAAAGGAGTAGAAGTCGCCCTGGGTCGGCGCCTGCCAGCCCAGTTCGAGGTAGTACCGCTGGTCGGACTGTGCGGTGACGGTGACGGCTCGCTCGATGAGGTTCGGGTTGATCCGCCTCCAGGTCTCAGAAAGCGACAGGCCCGTCGCCTTGCCCCCGGTCAGCGTGATCGTACCGTCCTTCGGGTTGGCTTCGGCGTACCGGACGGCCGTCGTGCCGGTCGGCTGGACGACGATCAGGCTGGAATTCGTTTCGATCGGCGAGAAGAGAATCTCCTTGCCGTCGACGATCTGGACGCAAAAACCGTCCGCAGCCCTCACGAGATCGAATTGGACGTCGGCTTGGACGACCGCCGTCGTACCGATGAACGCGACGAACATTGGAATCCGGCCTGCAAACGTGTCTCCGCGCATGCCTCGCCTCCTGCCTTGGGCAGAAGTTGTAGCGGCACGAAAGGTTCTGTGGAAGGGCGCTGATGGAAGGATTTCAGTGGATCTGTTGTTCGCAGGCTGACGGTGCGTTATTGCCTCACCCGGATTGGCAACCACCAGGCACGTTCGTAAGGCACGTTGTCCGGCGGGGGGTTTGCGAGCTTCTCTTGCCGGACCTTGACCCGACAGCACGTCCTCGACGTCTTGAAACGGTCTTGGCAGTCCAGGTAAACCGCGTCGTTCCTGCTCGCGTCGCTGCAATCGCGCCAAGGCTTCTGTCTAAACCTGTCTGAATGTGTACGATGCCTTGTCCCCTCATCGGTGACGGCTAGCATGACACTCGCTGCTTTCATCATGCGGACGTCTGCTCTTCCTGCTAAATGCTGCCGACAAGAAGGACGGCGGCTGGTTCGTCTCCGGCTCGCCGCGATTTGCCCTGGAGGGCGAGGCCCAATCGGGCCTCAAGCAGGCTTGGCTGGCCAATGAAGGTAAGGGCCTGCTCGCCACGCCAATCCACATCGACAGACTTCAACCCACCGGCGCTCGCTTCCGTTCCTTTGCACCGGCATATGAACCGATCGCCAAGGACGATCAAGGAGGCGCCTGCCTGCTGACGCAAGCCGTCGGCCGCGGGCTTCTGGTCGCCGCCGCGGGTCCGATCATCCCGGTGGAATTGCTGGCCAATGCCTTCCTCCGCCTGCAGTGCCGAGGCGAGGTCTTCAATGTAGGATTGCTGCCGGGGGCCGAGACGGTACGGCTGGGCCAAAACGAACTGTTGTTGGGCATAGCGGAGTTGCCGGACTCCGCCGGCAACGTCAACGTCTTGGTCGATGTGATCGATGCGGATGGGAACGTGTCGACGCTGCAGTACTTCAATACCTCCGTGGCGGGCGACGGCCTCCGCATTCCACTCCGGTACAACGCCAGCAGGGAAGGAGTCGGCCGAGTGGTGGTCAGCATCGCCGACCCGGTCGACGGTGCATTGTTGCGACGATTTTTCATCCCCTTGTTGCATGACCAACGTGTCGAGATCCTGCCGGACAAGAATTACTACACGACGAAGCCCCATGCCAACCTGCGGCTCCGCTACGTTGACGGGGCGCTCGCCAAGGCCTCAGTGCACGTCACGCAGGGCGACAGTGACCTCAACGTCGAACTGAGCGGAAACGGCATCCGGTTCGCCAAGGTGCCGATCGGGGGATTGTCAGCGGGGCAGCATAAGCTCGACGTGTCGTTCCTATTGGACGGGAAGGCTGCTTACGCCAAGACCGTGTTGATCCGCAAGGAGCCGTCGTTCCCGAATGCCGTCAAGCTTCTCTATCACCGGAACTGCATACTGGAGGTCGAGGGCACGCCCTTCTTTCCGTACGGCTGCTACGGCATTTCGGAGACGCAGGAAGCCGGCCTCATTGGGCTGGGCGTGAACACCGTGGTCGGAGCTAAACCGACCCAGAACCGCAAACTCTGGGTTGCCGAACACGGACTCGCGGGTTGGGCGACGAACAAGCAGTGGCCGCGCGAGAAGGTTCTCGACACGCTGCGTACCGATGGCTACGCCAGGCTTCTGTCGTGGTACATGTATGACGAGCCTGACTTGAATGGCCAGTCGCCTGATTTCGTCCGTGGTGTCTACGAGGCTGGCCGGCCCAAGGATCCCTACCATCCACAGATGATGGTTTACGTCGGAAGTTCAGGTTATCCGTGCTATCCCGACTACATGCCGTTCGCCGACTGTCACATGATGGACCACTACCCATTGCCCTACGCCGCGCCGGCGACGTATGGCCTGTATCTCCGAAAGGTTGCCGAGGCCGCCCGGGGCACGCGGAACGTCTGGGGCGTACCGCAGTGTTTCGACTGGCGTGAGATCGGCACGGCGTTCGGCCCGTTCAAGAAGGAAAGTCTGCACCCCACAGGCCGGGAGGCCCTCAACTACATTTACCAGTCCATCATTGAGGGCGCCGGCGCCATCACCTTCTGGACATACCGGTACGTCGCGGAGGACCCTCGCCGCCATGAACCCTTCCTGAAGGCCCTGGCGGAGGGCGCCAAACTGACCGACCTGGTTGTCCGCGGGACGGTCGTGCCGTCGCCACAAGTCAGGCCCTTCTCCTCGCAGATCCGTTGTCGCAGTTTCAAGCGGGGTAGCGAGGTCTACATCGTGGCGGCGAACTACCTGGAGCGCAAGGCCGATGTTGAGTTCGTCGCGCCGTACCTCAAGGAAGCTAACCTGCGGCAGTACTTGCCTGCCCCACGCACGCTCGGCTCACTCAAAGACACGTTCGAGCCGTTGGAGGGAAAAGTCTATGTGGCGGCAGTTCCCTAATGACGAGCGACGGTTGCATCTTTGAGCGGCGAATCCGGAAGAGCGGGCGCACTCGCGATCTCCCCCTCACCCACGCGGCCACGCTACGATCTGTGGCTCGCAAGCGCACGCACCTTCCCGACGAACCCGCAATCTCACCTGTGACGAACCGCTAGGCCTTCATCTTCCGGACGACGCCGACAACCACGCCCTGAATCCTCGCCTCCTTGACGTAGATCGGTTCCATGCTGGAATTGGCAGGTTGGAGTCGTATTCGGTCGCCCTCGCGGTAGAACTTCTTAAGCGTGGTCTCGCCGGTGTCGAGAAGGGCGACGACCGTCTCGCCGTCGCGCGCGGTCTCCCGGCGCTCGGCAATCACATAATCACCCTCGCGGATCTGGTCCTCAATCATGCTCTCGCCCCGAACCCGAAGGGCGAACCGAGAGCCCCGCGTGGCAAAGACTTCCTCCAAATCGAGCACGTCCGCATCCTGGAGGGCTTCAACCGGAACACCCGCCGCAATTCGTCCGAGCAACGGTATCCGTGTCGAACGTTCATCGGGAAAACTCAGTTGAGGAGCCAGCTTCAACGATCGCGCCTTGTGCCGATGCCGCTTGAGAAACCCCTTCTTGTGCAATACGCCAATGTGCTCGAAAATCGTGACCTTGCTCACCTCAAAGTGGTCCGCCAGTTCCTGAAGCGTCGGCGCGTAGCCGTACTCCCGCTCGTAGTCCCTCACGTAAGTCAGAATGGCCAGTTGTTTCGGCGTCAACGGCTTCGACCGGCGAGGATCAGTGGGGGGCGACATACCTGCAATTCCTTGGAGATTGGTTGGACGGACGCCGGAACCGGTTAGGCGCCGTTTCCGTCGAGATGTTCAAGCCGCGCCTCGCGCACCGAAGCGAAGCCGCTCATGTCGGCCGGAAACGGCACCGAAAAACGATTGCCTGCGGGCGGCATCGTTTGGATCTCTGGAAACGAAAGACGACCCGCCAAAACAACCCTCTCGAACAGAACGCCACCGCAAGTGTTCTCGTTCTGTTAGGGTAATAAAACATACCCTAACATCGACCAAACGTCAAGCGGATATTCAAGGCGTTCTTCCATTGGCTTCATAGGGATTGCCCTATTCCAATAGGACATCAGTTGAATATAGCTATTTGAAACATAACGACTTACAACTAACTTACTGATCCGGTTGGCCGATCAAATTGCCTACGCTGACTTCGGTGGATTACGCCCGGCGCGAGAGATCAATGTCCAGACGGAGGTGTTTGAGGGCTTCGGGGATTCGTCGCCCAATCCGGCCGGCTTTGACGTCCGTGCCGCGATCGTAAGGAACCACCGTCGGCGCTGCAATCCCCGCACACTCGGCTATCGCGGCGGGATTCGTCTCTTCGGCCAGACTGGGCGAGCGCGTCCGGTATCGGTTTAGCACGACTCCGGCAATCGGCAGGTTTCGGGCGCGAGCCGCTTCAATCGTCAGCAGCGTGTGATTGATCGCCCCCAAACGGGACCGCGCGACGATGAGCAGGGGATGTCCGAACTCCACCGCCAAGTCGGCCATCGTCCGCTTCTTCTCAACGGGAGACAGCAGCCCGCCGGCGCCCTCGACGATAACCACATCCGACTGCCGGCAGACGTGGTCGTAGGCGTACCGGAGGGCCTCGAAGTCGATCGGTGTTCGCGATTCCTCCGCGCCCACGAAGGGCTCCAGCGGACGCCGGTAGCGGATCGGACAGACAACGTCCAACGGCAGATCGGAACCGGCCGCATACGAAAGGCATTCCGCGTCTTCGCTGGTCAGCCCAAGCCGCATCCGCCAGACGCACCCGGTCGCGATCGGCTTGAAGACGCCCACGCGAAGCCCCCGTCGTCGCCACAGAATCGCCAGTCCGCCGGCGACAACCGTCTTGCCGACACCGGCGTCCGTACCGGTTACAAAGATGCCGGGGATTCGTTCGGCCATCATCGTCCTTCAGCCGGCAAACGCATAGGATCCGTCACGTTGTCCCGAGGAGTCGAACCCGTCGAGGAAATCACTTCACCGTGACGGGGGAGCCGATGCGCGCCGCGAGCACTTCCGACGCACTCCCACGGTTCACGGCGATTTCGAGAAGGCCGACGCTCCCGATCAGCGCAATCGCCGCGCCCACTTCCACTTGGGCATAGGTCTGGCGCAGGGGCCCAATATCGTGATCGCCGAGCCACACATGGGCGCCGGGCAGGACGTTGAGCGTATGCGCCAGCTCCTCTCGAGAAAGGTTGGTTACCATGTTGCCGAAACCGTCGACATAGACGACCTGGCCATGCACGGAATGGTCCGGCATTCGCTCCGGGCGAGGAAGGTTGAGCATCTCGATGTGGTCGGTGGGTGGTCCCAGGTCCGTTATCTTTCCCCCCCGTGCGAGGTGTCCGGCCGCCGGCGCCAAGATGTCGCGGCCATGGAACGTGCTGGTGGGCTGCTGCACGAACAAACCGCGGTTCCCAATTTCCCGCAGTATTTCGAGCCCCGCATCTCGTTGAAGGCATGACGCAATGCCGTTGTCGGGGCACAGCAAAAACTGGCCGCCGTATTGCGCCGCGATCAACCGTCGAGCCGTGCCCACTTCCGGGTCGACCACAACCACGTGGATCGTCCCACGCGGGAAACTGGGCCAAACGGCCCGAATGACGAAGGCGGCCTGGACGACGTCGTGACGGGCTATTTGATGGGTCACATCCACCAGTGTCGTCCGAGGGGCGATCTGCAGAATGATCCCCTTCATCGCCGCCACGTAGTGATCGTTCTGGCCGAAGTCCGTTGTGAGCGTGACGATGGGCATGGGCAACGTTTGCCTCAAGGTGTTCAGAAAGTCCATTCGCCTCGGTCGGTTCACATTATCCTGGAGTTCATAACGTTGTCAACGAACGGTCGCGCCGTGCCGATTTCCGGTAGGCCTTTGCCGAACGGCTTAACCGGCAGGCCCGCTCGTCACCTCGCCGTTTTCTGATCCGCTCGGTTACAGTGGCAACCCTGATCGTGGAGAAGAGAGCGGTTGCAGGGCAATTCCGTCAACCGATGTCGATTCTTAGGTGTCCCTCGCTGAAGGTCAGATCTTTCCGTCGTCGATGTGTCGTTCGTAGTGGAGATCGGCCAGCGGCTGAATGAGATCGGTCGTCCGCTCGATGCTGCCGTTGATACCCGTGCGAAGCGACAGTAGGATCATGGCGGCGGCCGCTGCGCCCGCCGTCCGGGCGAGCGGACCCTCTATCTTGGGCCAAATCCCGACCGAAGGCTTGGCCTTCCGTAATTGATCCGCTTTGGGGGTTGCGCGAAGCGTGCGAGCAAGCATGCCGAGCGCCCGTTCGTTGGCCCGGCCGATCAGCCCGATCGGGGCGGCCTGGGTCGCCAACAACGTAAACCCGGCGCTCACGCGAGAAATCCGTTGAATCCGTGCCCGACACTTCGGGCAGGTCGCCGCGTGTTCAAGAAGTCTCTCCGGTACGGGTCCGCCCTTATCGATCCACCGCGTCAACAACGCACGGCGGGTTCGGCACCGCCCATCGGTCCCGCCTTGTGTTCGCCGTGCTCTCATTACGACTCCTCCTTCGCCAGCATCACCGACAGCCGAATGACCGCCTGTCGGCGGTACACCCTGGCCGTTCCGTCGGTGATTCCCAGAATCCTGGACACCGAGCGATAGTCATGGCCCGCCAAGTCGTGAAGGACGACCACATCCCGAAGATGTGGCGGCAAATCCATGACGGCCTGTCGCACACGATCCACCATCCCCAGGTGATCCAGGTTGGCGCTCACGTCCGGGCTCTCTGGGCGATGCGCCCGCCGGGCGACCATCGCAAGGCGGTCACGCTCCCGCTTCCGTCGGCGCATGAGTTCGATGGCCGCATTCATCGCGGCCCTGTAGAAATAGGCGCCGCGATCACCTCTGATGCCCTTGTTGGTCCTCGCCGCCAGTTGGCACACCACGCTCTGATAGGCGTCGCACACGTCCTGCTCGCGCCCCAACATCCGCCAGAGAACCGCAACAATATCGGGGCCATGGCGCTGCAGAAGTGTGAGGATCCACTTCTGACCTGCGGCGGTGTCGGCCGAGGCCAGTTCCTCCAATATCCCGCGGAGGCTCGCGGGTAGGCTGGCAACAGCGATTCGGGACATGCCCGGTCCCCTGTTTCACCCTCATTATAGACGGCCACCAAGTGGCTGTGTTAATCGAAATACTTTCGGCCGCGAGGCGGCCATCCCCGGGGCGCTAACACCTCGTCTGGTTCCACGTCTATAACCTCGGAAGGCAACAAGGATCCTTCATCATGGCCCGTAGCGATACCCCACCCTCCGATGCGGTTGTCAAGTTAGTGGACGGTCTACTGGCCCGCGCGGTTCGCGAACGGGCCAGCGACGTCCACTTCGAGCCCGCCGAGCGGCAACTGCTCGTCCGATTCCGGCTCGACGGTCTCCTTCATGACATCGAGCGTCTGCCGGCCGAGATCGCTGACAACGTGATCGCCCGGCTCAAGGTGATGGCCGCCTTGTTGACTTATCGCATCGATATCCCGCAGGAGGGCTCGCTGCCGGCATCGCACTTCTCGGCGGGTGGAGACTCCGCCGCGCTGGACATGCGGGTGGCAACGTTCCCGACGATTCGCGGCGAGCGCGCCGTCGTGCGAATCATGTATTCGGGCTCGGGTATCGGTGAACTCAGTGAACTGGGCTTTGCAACCGACATAGTTCGGCTGCTTCGCAAGGCGGGCGAGCAACAGTCCGGCCTCGTGGTCGTCACCGGACCGGCCGGCGCGGGCAAGAGCACCACGCTCTACGCCATTGCCAGGCACATCCTGGCGTCCACACCCGGTCGCAGCGTCGTCGCGCTCGAGGACCCCGTCGAGCAGCGCGTCGAGGGGATGACGCAGATTCAGATCGCCCCGCACGGCGAGCTGGACTATCCGCGGGCGATGCGATCGCTGCTCCGTCAGGACCCACAGGTCCTTCTGATCGGCGAGGTTCGAGACGCGCACACGGCCAATGTGGTCGTCGAGGCGGCGCTGACCGGCCACCTGCTCCTGACGACCATGCACAGCGGCGATCCGGCCGAGGCCGTCATCCGACTCCTGGAAATGGGAGTGCCTCCGTATCAGGTCGTGAGCACGTTGAGTCTGGTCTGTTCGCAGCGGCTCGTCCGGAGGTTGTGTCCGGCCTGTCGCCGCCAGACCGGCCGACCGGAGGAGCCTTTTCAGCGAGCGGGATGCGACGAATGCCACCAGACCGGCTATCGCGGGCGGATCGGCTGTGGGCAGGTCCTTCTGATGGACGACTCCGTCCGCCCGGCGATCCTTGCCCATGCGACGACGGCCGGACTCCGGGAGATCGCCTTGCGGCAGGGCCCGAGCCTGGCGGACGATGCCGGTCGCCTGGTCCGCGAAGGCCACACCGACGCGGACGAGGTGCGGCGGATCATCGGCCAACCGGTTGGCCAAGGAGTGTGAACCGTGCCTTGGTTTGAATATGAAGGGGTGTGTCCCGGCGGGACGGCGATTGCGGGCCGAGTCGAGGCCGAGAGCCACGACGCGGCACAGCGGCTCCTCGGCGAGACGATGCGGGTTGTCCTGAGCGAAGTGCGCGAGGCGAAGCCACCACCCGCAAAGGCTGCCATCGGAGAAGCGGACCTCATCTTCTTCAACGAACAACTGGCCTCATTGGCCTCGGCGGGACTGGCGCTCGACGAAGGGCTTCAACAGCTCGCCCGTGATGTCGACTCGCCTCGGCTTCGAGGCTTCATCGAGGCGGTGGCGGTGGACCTTCGCCGCGGCGAGACCATCGAGCAGGCGATCGCCAAGCACGAAGCTCAATTACCTTTGCTCTACAGCCGAGTCATTCGCGCCGGCGTCCAGAGCGGTCAGCTCCCCGCAACGCTGCTGAACCTCAACCAGCACCTGCGGCTCATGGGCATGACGCGCCAGGTCCTTTGGGAGATTCTGGCGTACCCCATCTTCGTACTGGTGGCCGGGCTGATAATCGTGTCGCTCTTTTTCATCAAGGTCGTGCCGCAGTTCAAGGAGATCTTTTACGACTTTGGATCAAAACTCCCAGGACCTACGCTTCTATTGCTTAGGGTGGCCGACTCGTTTCCACGTATCCTCATTGCGGTGGGCGTCATTGCCGTCCTCATTGTTGTCGGGTGGCAACTTCTGAAGCTGACGCCCGGTGGCCGACGATTTCGAGAGCGCTTCGTGGCCGCCATTCCCATCGTGGGGCGAGTCTATCGTGCCTCGCTGGTCTCGCGATTCGTCCGGTCGGTGGCCACCAGCGTCCAGGCGGGCGTCACGCTGCCCGAGGCCCTTCGACTGGCGGGCGGCGCTACCGGGAGTCCCGGACTGGGCGTCGAGGCCGACCGAATCGCCGCCGACGTCGAGCGGGGCGGGTCGATCTTCGAGGCCTCACAACTCTGCCAATGGATACCCGCCATCTTCGGATACACGGTTCAGGTGGCATTAGGTCGCGACGCGTTGTCATCCGCCCTGATGCAGCTTTCGGACACCTACGAATCACGCGCAACCCACTATCAATCGATGTTGCGAGTCATCATGTTCCCTGTCGTGGTGATCCTCGTCGGCGGCTTCATTGCATTGGGTGTGATCGGGCTTTTCCTGCCGCTGGTAAGCCTGGTCAACGCGGTGAGCGGCGGCTGAGTCTTGTCGTGCAACGAGGTGGCGACCCATGTTGGTCTTCCCGATCCTCTTTGTGGCCCTGGTCCTGTTCACCGGCGGGGTCGCCCTGGCCGTCACGGAGCGACGGCGGGGTATCGCCCGTACCGTCGTTCGCCAGATGGCCATGGTGACGTCGCAGAATCTGCCGCTCGGCACCGGCCTGATGCTCGCGGGCAGAGGCGAACGGGGAAAGGCCGGCAGAATCCTCCAGCGCGTCGCCGATCTGGTTTCCCAGGGCGTGCCGCTGGGCGAGGCCGTCGTGCAAGGCTACCCCAATTGCCCGGGCCTGATCGTCAGCGTCATTCAGGCCGCCCAGCAGGTGGGGCGACTGGCCGGCGCCTTGCGCATGCTGAGTCGCGATCTGGACCGGCACGAGCGGCGTCGGTCGAAGATCATGCCGCTGGCGATCATCTACGCACTGTTCCTGTTGTTCGTCCTGCTCATCGTGTGGACGAGCATCATGATCGTCATCGTGCCGAAATTCAAAGAGATATTCTCCGACTTCGGGGCGAAGCTACCGGGGGTAACTGTCTTCGCCATGCAGTTATCCGAGGACGTGGCCAACCGAATCCTCATTCCGGTGGCGGTCTTCTGGCTGGTCCTGGCCATTCCGTTCGGATTGTACCGCCTGTTCCGCCCTCGGGCGTCGGGTCGATCCAAAGGTCGCGACACCGTCGTAATCTTGCTCCGCGTCGTGGTGGTGTTGATGTTGCTCGTGCTGGTCGGCATGGTCTCTTCGCCAATCTCTGTCCTTTCCAGGACGGGTTGGAATCCGACCATCCTATTGGCTTCTCCGCCCGGCGACTTCGCCAGGTTGGATCCGCTCGTGACACTTGCCGTTTTGGTAGTGGTCTTGGCGCTCGTAGTGGGGTTCAACCGCATCGTGTGGTACCGTTCCGGCTATCCACCTGAACTACTGAGTCGAATTGTTCAGCAGATCCGCCGTGTGAGGATCCAGGGCGTGGCCGCCGCGTTTCTCTGCGTGGTCATCCTGATGGAACTGGCCGTACTGTTCATGATCGTGGGACTGTTTCTGTTCCGGCCGGCCGGCCTCGCGATGAGTCTCACCGATATCCGGCGCCACGGCGTTGAGTGTGTCGTCGAGATGCCGTGGGTGCCGCTGGGTATTGTTGGATTCTTTCTGGCAATTCCACTGAGTCTGCACTGGGTGTTTCGATCTCGCCGGCCGGCGCGACCTTTCACAGCCTCCGTGATCGCCGACGGCGTTCGATGGCGCATGCCCGGCCTCGGACGAATGCAGATGGCCGAGGGCATGGCGACGTTCGCCTCGCTCCTTCGACTCTTCGTGGGCGCGGGGATGCCGCTGGGTCGGGCCGCCGCTCTCGCCGGCGAGGCGGACATGAATGCCGTGCTGCGTCAGCGGGTCCGACGGTTTGCGGAAATGATCGATCTCGGAACGCCGCCGCCCATGGCGGCCGACCAGGCCGGCCTCGGCATGATCCTCGCCACCGCGCTGCGGAGCGGACAAGTCGGCGACCGATTGGATGCGTCGCTGCGATTCGCGGCCGACTACTACCGATCGATCGTCAGTCGGTTCTGGATCGTCCTCCGCACGATCATGTGGCCGGTGCTAACGCTGATCATGGCCGTTCTCGTCGGGACGTTCGTCGCGGCGATGTTCCTGCCGCTCGTGGCCCTTATCAATGCGGTCCTGGAAACGGTGTGATCATGAGAGGTGCAACCCAAGACATCGTTGCACGTGATGCCGTGCTCGGCGTGCCTGTCGCTGCATCGGCGCGCCGGGGCATTATCAACACGGAGATGATGGCGAGCATCGTGATCCTGATGCTCGTCGCCGGACTTCTGCTGGCGATGTCGTCCGCCTACGTGCGGTCCCGCGGTGATCTGATGCGCGAGCGCGTGCTGCGGCTTGCCGCTCAGGCCCAACTGGAGCGGTACCGGGCCGGTGTTCGACTGGACACACCGCCGCCGGCTGACACTCTCCCCGACGGCGTCACACTGAAGACGACCACCACGCCCGGCAGCGGCGTGTGGACCGGCATGACCCAGGTGACGGTGACGGCCAGCGCGCTCGACGTCAAGAAGCGGGAGCACCACGTAACGATCTCCGGCTATCTTCGGGAGGTATCGACGAAATGACCCCTACCCGACCCAGAGCCTTCACGCTGTTCCACACGCTGATGGCCGTCACGCTGGCCGGTGTCGCACTGAGCATCGGAATGCCGATGATCATGCAATCGATCGGAATCCAGAAGCGGGTTTCAATGTGGGTGAATGATGACGCCGTAACCCAGCAGATCATCCGGCAGGTGCGCCGCGATATGTCGTCAGCAAACCAGGTGGAGATCGTTCAAGATCAATTCCCCGTCCTGCTGCTGCGCGGGCCCGTAGGCCAGGTGCGATATGAGAATACGCCCGATGGCATCGTCCGCCTCGCGACGCCGACGGGCCGAACGCCTTCTCGGTCGCTCTACCCACTTCGTCGCTCGGTGATTGACTGGCGTTGCGAGCGGGTCGATGCGGGAGGCACCATCATCTGGCTCGTCGTGGAAATCCGCGATCCCGTTGGAAAGCAGCGCGGGAAGACCGTCACCATGAACCAGCGATATGCCACCGCGTTGCGTCCGGGCATATCGGCGAGGCAGGAGGACGTGCGATGAGGCGCAGGGGCTTCGGGCTCATCCTGGTTCTGGCCGTCATGACGCTGGTCGGAACGGCGCTCACGCTCATGGCGTTGCACGTGGGACAGTTGGCGCGGCAGCGTCAGCACGATCGCGCCCGAACGTTCGCGCAGGTCGTGCTCGACAGCGGAGTGGCCTATGCCCGTTCACACCGGGGCCCGGTCGCTACGGCGCCCAGCACCACCGAGGTTGCGCTTCCGACGGAAGGCCTCTTGCCCGCGCCGGCCAGGGCAAGCCTTACGCTCCAGCCGGCCGACGACGGATCGATCCGCGTCATTGCACGCGTCGACTACGGCCGCGCCCACGCCACCGAAGAGGCCGTGATCGCGACGACAGTCCCGGCCGGCAGGCCACGAACGCCGTAAGGGGCTGGTCAAGCCTACTTCCTCTTGAGAATGGCTCGCCAGCCCGTCGGGGGGACGTACCCTCGGTAGATATTCAGGTTGCTTGACCGGACGTTTTCGACGGTGGTGAGGACGTCGGAATCGACGGCTTCCCACCCATTCATCATACCGGTTCCCATGAATGCGGGGGTTGGTGAATTGCCGACCCGGGCCGAAGAGTCTACGCCCCCTTTGTCCGCCCCATCCATCCCAGTTCGGGCAGATCGCCGAGGGCGTCTCGGAATAGGCGGTAGTACAGCAGTTCTTCCTTGCTGTTGAGCCGCCAACCGTTGGAGAGCGTGCGCTCGCGGAGGAACTCACCGTCCGGAATGCTCTCATCGGCATGGCGCGCCAGAAGGTCGCCGACGCCGGTTCCCTCCCAGAACTTCGCCTTGGTGCGACGTCGCACCGGTTCAGGCAGATCCTCGCCGATCGCCTGTCGAAGAATCCATTTCTCAATGCCGTTATGAAGTTTCAGTTCCGCCGGGATCCTCAGGGCGTATTCGACGACGATCGGGTCAAGAAACGGTACCACCGCCAGCAGACCGTGGGCCTGCGAACAACGATCCACGCGCTGAAGAGCGGTGTTGTGAAGCCGTGCAATGATATCCAATAGTTCGGCGGCCAGCTTCTCTCTCGGCAGGGCCTTCAGGTAGTCGTAGCCGGCGAAGAGTTCGTCGCCGCCCTCTCCGGAGAGGACGGCCGGCACGAATGAGGCGGCCGCCTTGCCCGCCGAATAGTTCATGACACTCGAACGGACCAACAGGGCGTCAAACGATTCCAGGTGGCGAATCACCTCCGGCAGACGGCGCAGCACGTCGCGAAGCGAGAGCATAATCTCGTGATGCTCGCTGCCGATGAAATCGGCGACCTGCCGTGCGTACACCAAGTCCGGAGCGCCCGCAAGACCCGTGGCGAATGTGTGCAGGACCTTCACGTGTCGGCGGGCCAACGCCGCCAGGATGCTCGAGTCCAGCCCACCGGACAGCCAGACCCCGATGCCGTCCACGCCGAACGACTTGACCACAGCCGACTCCAGTCGGTTTCGGAGCTCGGTGGCGATGCGACCGGCCGACTCGTCCAAGATCGGACCGGGTTGTATGCCGGAGCACGAGGGTGCAACCAAGCCGTCGTGTTGCCCTCCCGGCGGCAATTCAAAGACGTCCGACGTCACGGTGAGCAGGGACTTCACTTCCGAGGCAAAACACAACGTGCCGTTCTGCGTGCGCCCGAAATACAACGGGGCCACACCCATCGCATCACGGTCCAGCATCAGATGATCCCGCCGCCAGGCGGCCCGGGCGAACCGCCCGTCGCCCGAGGCGTCCTGGACGGTCGCCTCGGCCATGCTCAGACTGCCCGGCTGTGCCCGTGGCCACACGGCGCCCAACGTGACTTCGCCGGCTTCGAAGACCTCACGGCCGGCGCCGCCGCGGTGAATCATCACCTCCAACATCCGTCGGACGTCTTCCCGGCGGCCGGCTTGAGCGATTCCTGCAATCCCCGCCATTCTGCTACCTCCACGCGGATCGCGCCGATTCCATGCCGCTGAGTGTCCGTCGCACGCGGTCCGCCGCGGACACGGGCATCCCGTGCTCGTCCACCACCTTGACCGCCCCGTGGATCACACGCGTTTTCCACTCGACCGCCCGGCGGAATTCGTCACGGCATTCCCATAGGTAAGGAACGGGGAGAAATCCCGCCGCGAAGATTCGGTATAGCCCCTCGGCGCTGTATGCCTGCGGTATCGACCTTTCAATTCCGTCGATTACGACGCGGGCCTCGCCGAGCAATTCGTCAGTCCTGTGCATGACCTCCGGATGATGCGTCATGTCGTCCACCGCCCCCGTTGCCCGAAGCCGGCGGTATTCAGTCAGGGCGTGCCGGATGATCTGGATGCTCTCATCCACTACGGAGGGATCCGCCAGGTGAGAGGCCTCCGAGTAGCTTACGACATGGATGATCGGCGGACTGCCGGTGTCGCGGGGCTCGATGTCGTCCATCAGCGCGGTCACGGCGGCAAGCTGGGCCTTGGCCGTTTCCAGATCCGACGAGAAGTAGTCCAGTCCGGCGCGAGGCTGAAGGATCACGCGGAAGGTCCTGCTTTGAAGTCCTCGGAGCAGGTAGAGCATCGCTCGGGACTTGGCAAGGTCCTGGACTCCCCAGGTAGTCTTCGGCGTGTTAAGCATGTTCTGGAGGATCAAGCAGCCTATCCCCGATTGCTTCGCCGCCCTGGCCGCCAGATAGGCCGAGACCACATACGTCACGTCGTCGGCACCGCGAAACGCGAAATGGTGTGGGACGTTCGGCTCGAACGGCTTGCCCGTCTCGACCACGCATCGCAGCGTTTCGAAATGCTGTTCGAGATTCTCTCGGAGGGAATAGGGGCCCCTTCCATCAATCCGGCAGAACCACCAGAGGGACAGGGCGTGCCAGGCGATGTGGATGGTCCGCTCGTACATTCGAGCCAACTCGGGGATGTTCCGTGTCCCCGCGTAGGCGCGGACCAGCATCGGGCGGGCTGCGGCCCATACGGCGGAAAACTCTTCCGGGGAATTCAACGGCACGCCGCCACCGTTCGGCAAGCCACCCCAATCCATGCCGAAATGCGACTGCGTGAGTTGCGACGTCCCGATGGACAGGACATCCAGGAATCCCGACGCGGCGAGCCGCCGAGTCCAGTCGAGGAACAATCGGACCGCCTCGTCTCGATCAGGAAGGTACGGACCGACATGCGCACGCATCAACGGAAGCGCCCGTGCCTCCGTTGCCGCCCTCAGCCTCGTTGCGACCGTATCCCGCTCGGTTCCAAACCCGTCGTAGCCGCCCCGGGCGGGCGGGCGAACGGCCATGTATTTCCCCTTGGCGACGAGGTCCTTGCCGAACGCGAGACGGGCGTCGTCATAGGCGACGCCTTGTACCCAATCACCGGGGAGGACGGCCGGATCGATCCCCAGCATTCGCAGCGTCTCGCCCGACGTTTCGTCGCCCGTGAAGACGCCCGCGACGCTGGGTACTCGACGACGAACGAGTTCACACGTTTGCGGAAGCCCGGCGAAGTAGATTCCCTTCAAGGGGCCGCCTTGGTCGGCCCACAGACGGCGGCTCTTGAGCAGATGGATCAGGCGCTCGAACGTCTCGGCGCCTTCGGCCGGGTCAAGTCGAAAGCTGAAGCCGAGAACGGTAATACGATTCTCGGCAAGCCACCGCTCGATGATCGCCGGGGAATCGGCATCGTCCAGTTGGCCGAAGGCCCCACAGGTCCGGGCGTCCGCAATCACGGTCCGGACGCCGCACGCCTCCAGGAGCTGCTGAACGGAGAAGAGCCCAAGCGTGTGCGCGTCGAGGGCCGGCCGGACCAGCCCGAAGCCGTCCTCTCGTGTGATCGGCGTGTTCTTCATGCTTCAAGGCCCCCCCCCGACGACCGACGGCGCTCCGCCGACCGGTTGGGGCGCGGGCTCCACGCCCACAACCAAAAGGCGAATGTCCTTCACGGACATCCCGGACAAGCCGAGACGCGCGACCGTTCGACCTTGTTTCCAGAAGTCCACGCCATGCATGGCACAGGCCATGTGAACGACGGCGTTTATCATCGGCGTGGGAACCTTGAGCATCTCGCCCAGGCCGGCAATCGGGACGAGACTCGCCGGAACGTCCTCATAAATGTATCGGTGGAGGACGGTCCCGGGCGCCCGGATGCCCCGGTAGCCGGGGTTGGCCCGCATGGCCTCAAACAGGGTCCGTCCGGCGGCGTCGTAGGCATGATAGAGCCATTCCCGCGCGGTGTACGCGCGGATGCCCAGGGCGGCGGCTACGCTCACGCGCTCGCGGTCGACGGCCTCGAGCACGGCGGCCACGGCCGGCGTTACCCCTTCCACGTAGTATTCGAAGTCCCCGTGCGTGTCCTCAATCCGCCCCGCGTTCAGAATCGTGATGGCGGGGTGAAACACCGCGCCCACGTTGTCCAGACTCGTTTTCAGCACATTGTCGCCGGGCACGAACTGAGGCAAGGCCTTCCGGATGATCGGGAGAATGTCGGCGATGTGGTAGGCGGGCAATGCCGCCAGGGGGACGGAGTTCTTGATTCCATAAATGTGGACTTGGCCCGGATTCGTGGCTCGCGCCGCATAGAGCAGCGTCTGCGCCTCGGCGATGTAAGGACGAACGGAAGGATTGCTTTCCTTCAAGACCTGCGCGACCTCCAGCGCACCGCCGGTCCTGCCGGGGTTCAGGACGATGATCTGACCGTCCTTGACGTGTGGAGCAATGAGATGCGCCACATCGCGATGCGCGGTGGCGGGGACAACGATCATCAGGATGTCCATGTTGTCCACGGCCTCGGCCACGTCGCTCGTGGCCAGATTGATCCGCGCGAATCCTTCGACCTCGCCCGTCACCTCGAGACCTTCTCGGGATCGGACGGGATCGATGCGAGACGGCGTGCGGTTGAAGAGATTCACCTTGCACCCGCCAATCGCGAGGTGGGCGGCCATCGCCATGCCCCCGTGCCCCGCACCCAGCACGCAAAACGAAGGCAGCCCCTCGGCGGCCACAATGTCGCCCAGAGGTCCCTCCGCTGCTCGTACGACGTCGATGAGCTCCGCAGCCGAACGAACCCGTTGCAGGGACTCCAGAACACCGTCCGATCCGCACAGCCTCGCCAAACGCCCCAGGATGCGCAGGTGCAATACCTGCGCCACCGGCGGACCCAGGAGCAGGAAGATGAGATGGACCTTCGTGTTCGTGGACGGACACCACGAAACGCCGGAGCGCGATATCCCCACCGCCACGAGCAACTGCCTGCAGGACGTCGTCGACGCGTGCGGAACGGCGATGGTCAGCGGACCCGCCGGAACGATGGTCGGGCCTGAGCGCTCCCGCGCGAGGATGTCCTTGCCGGCCGCCGCGGTGTCAAGGGGCCTTACGGAGGCAATGGCCGAGACCAACCGTTGGATCGCGTCCTCCTTCGAAACCCCCTCCAGATCCAAGAGCACGGCCTCGGGCACGAGGATGTCCGCGACACGCATGCCATGACCCTCCGCGGGCGTCATTCCTCGATCGATGCTCGGCCGAGGGCTCACCCTTTCCATGCAGCGACGCCACGGGCCGAAAACCACAGAAGCAGAGCAAAGATCAGCAGAAGCGCGGCGTACCTCCTCCAGTGTCCGAGCGATGCCGGTTGACCCCACGCAGTCAGCCCGCCGAACCTCCTGATGTCCAGATACCGCACGGCCATGAGCAAGACGATGATCGCCCAAAACACCAGGTCGGCCGGACCCAGCGCATACGCCGCGCCATCCGAGATCACCTTCGCGCAAAGCAGCAGACACAAATTCCCGATCAGCATCCAGAACAGCCTGGCCAAACAACCGCCAGGACGCCCTTGTGAACTCGATGTCAATTCGTCCTCAACAGGCATCATCTAGCCTCCGGTAGCGGAACCTCCGTCCCGACCCGTAAGGGTGGCGGCCCGACCCTCCCGATTGCCTGCCGGCGCTCACGCGCCGGTACCCTTCTCAGAGCCGAAGCGCCCTCGGACATGCTGCGGCCCTGTCGATCACCATGTTGTGAAGCGTCCCATCTCCATTGCCCAGCCTTGTCGCTGAGGCCTTCGCACGGTTGCTCGATCCCACCGTGCGTCTCGCGGCCACCACGACTTCTCTCGATTCGCGAGACCGGCCGCAAGGATCGCGGTCCTCTATCGCCCGCCCCGGATGCCTCGCCACGTGCCGTCCGTGTCCGCCCGGGCGTGCTCCAAGCAGTATCGAGCCCACGGAATCGCGCGAAGGCGGGCCTTGGAAATGGGCCGCCGTGTCGCCTCGCAAATCCCGTAGGTCCCGTTTCGGATCCGCTGGAGCGCATCATGAATCTCGTTCAGCAACAAGCGTTCCCGTTCCAACAGACCGATCGCGAATTCCTGTTCCCACGTGTCGGTGGCCGATTCGGCCGGGCTGCTCATCCCGGGATGCCCTCTCTGCTCGCCCGTCTGACTGCGGCCCGATGCCTCCTTGCGAAGCGAAGTGAGGTCTCCCAAGAGCTCTCGCCGCTTGGCCAGAAGGGCCTCACGAAACTCCTTCAATTCGGCGGGGGCGAATCGATGCCCGCGCGAAAACCCCGTCCCCGAGCCGCGACCCGATGGGCCGGTGTCACGTCTGAGCCTGTTGCCGGAATGCACTGTCCTTTGGCGCGATCTCATGTCGTTACCCTGCGTCCAAGAAAGGCCCGCCCGCCTACGTCGACGCCCGCTGCCACGCATCGACACGCTTCTTGCGCCGGAGCCTCTGCCTTCGGTCGAACGTGCTTCTGAGCCGGCGCTCCATGCGAATCACCGCACGACCGATGGCGGTCTCCGCGTCGACTTCCGTGGCCCTGACCGCCAGCTCGCCCGAGGGGATCGTCTTGACCTCGATCCGGCACTGTTGGTCGTGCCCGCCTCGCGGACCGTTCACGTCGTCCAGGCGAACCACCACCTGGCGGATTCGGCGCTCAAAACGACTCAATGCGAATGCAAGACGACGCCCCACGAAATTACGGAGCGATTGGCTGTCTAGGTCGTTCTTCGCAAAAACCTGGAAGTCCATCACAGTCTCCTTTCGCCGGATTGCCCGACCGCTCGCACCTCTCCAGTCCCTCCCTTTATACGATGCCGGTAATCCACGGATTCATCGATAATCATGTATTGATCCATCGATAAAAACGAAGTATGATCGGGCCATGGAATGGCTCAACTACCACCATCTGCTCTACTTCTGGGTCGTGGCGAAGGAAGGAACCATTGCGGCGGCCTGCAAGCGACTGCTTCTGACACAGTCGACGATTTCCGCCCAACTCCATGCCCTGGAAAAGGCCCTGGGACGGAGGCTCTTCGACCGCATGGGTCGAAACCTTGTCCCCACCGAGGCCGGACGTCTGGTCTACCGATACGCCGATCAGATCTTTGCGTTGGGGTCCGAATTGCTCGATGTCGTGAAGGGAAGGCCCTCGACCCCTCCGATCCGGTTGAACATCGGCGCGCACGATGTCTTGCCGAAGCTGGTGGCCTATCGCCTGCTCGAACCCATTCTACGTTTCCCAAAGCCGGTCCACATCGTATGCTTCGAAGGGACCCCGACGCAGTTGCTGCCCAGACTGGCGGTTCGCGAAGTGGACCTCGTCTTGACCGACACCCCCATCGACCCGCACATCCGGGTTCGCGCGTACAGCCATCCGTTGGGCGAGTCCGGGATCGGCTTCTACGCGGCACCCAAGCTCGCTCGCCGTTTGCGAATCGGTTTTCCCCAGTCGCTTCACCACGCGCCGGCGCTCCTGCCCACCGACAACACCGCCATGCGACGCAGCCTGAACCGGTGGTTCGATGCCGTGGGCGTCCGGCCCAAGGTGGTGTCGGAGTTCGAAGACAGCGATCTCATGATGGTGTTCGGGCGCGACGGCCGGGGGTTCTTCCCCGGCCATGATGTCATCGCCAACGAAATCATCGAGGGATTCCATGTGGAGTCTGTCGGTACCATCCAACGTCACCGAGAACGCTTCTACGCCGTGACCGCCGAACGCCAGCCCCGCCATCCGGCCGTGATGGCCTTGACGCGAACGCCGCGGAAGACCAAGTCTCCCGGGCCCGACCCACCGTTGCCCATCTGACTGTGCCGGTTTGCTCCTGCGATTTCCTCAAGCCTCCGGCGGTCACACGCGCGGGCGAGCCCTCGTGTGACATCTGTCGTTCTTGATCCGTGGCCTTATGGAGTCCCCACAAACGATTGTTCCGCCTGCTGACAGCGGCTGTCGATTGCGTGCGCATCACGGATACTTCGGTGAGTCCCTCGACAACGAAATCCTACCAGGGAATGGTGAAACGCAGAGAGATCTGACGCTCGGGTCTTGCCGTCCAGATCGCGACCCGATCGCGGACCTCACGGTCGTTCCATGTGGCCGGGCGGTCTTGTCCGGTGGTGCGGATGAGGATCTCTTCCGAGCCATTCGCGAGCCGGATTCGCAGCGCCAGGGCATCGGATGGTCGGTTGGCCGGCGTTTGAAGCGCGAAGGCCTCCACCGAACGAATGGGCGGCGTAGCGCCTTTGAACGGCCGGAATACGTAGGCCATCGTCACCACACCCTTGCCCTGCCTCGTGTAGACGGCCGTGGCCGCCGGGCGGACGTCATAAGCACCACACTTGACCCACCCTTGGACGTTCGGTTGCTCCTCGCCTGCGATGATCTTGCCCTTGATGTCCATCCCCGTCGCCGGGGCGATGACGATGTTGCCGCCCTTGAACTTCGTGGTGAACAGATCCGTCTCTGGGGCCATCGCCGCTTCTTCCGGTTGAGCGTCGGTGTGGAAGAAGGCCTCGTAGAGGTGCGGCCTGTCGTCGCGCGGCCGGAGGGTATCGATCACGACCCAATAGTCGGGCTTGACGAACAGGATCTCGCGGCAATGGCCGGCGATTTTCTCTGAACGGCTCCCGAAACCGTCATCGTAAACGGCGGAGGCATAATCATACTTCGGATCGGTCCTCCACTCGTGCGGCAGGGGTTCGGAGACAACGCTGGTTTGCCCCTTCAGGCGGCGACGGTTCTGCGGTTCGCCGTCCACGTGGACAACATTGTGGGCGAAGCTGCCGATGTGATACTTCCGCCACGGGGAGGTGTCGTACGGGTAGTTGCCGGGGTCGATGATCAACTCGCGCCCCTGCGCGTAGAGCACGAAGTGCAGCTTGTCCTCGTGCTGATGTGCAAGCCCGAACGGACCGACATCAAAAAGCAGGTAAGCATCGTCCGGCCCCCAGCCGGTCCGCATGATCAGGTGCCCGGCATACGGGAAGGCATAGCTGACCTGCGACGGCGGCGAGCCCTCCTTGCGATCGGTGGCCGCCCAGAGAAAATCCTTGCGGTTTGGGAAGAACTCATAACCCTCTCTGCAGAGGCTCCTGACGTCGGCATGGCCGCCGTCGTTCAAGTCGGGCAAACGCAGGTTCGGCATCGCGGCATAAAGATTGTAGTGATACATCCGCTCGAGCCTCTCGATGTAGCCCGGGGGCAGTTCGATGCCGTTTAACCTCGCCAGGAACACCGGTTGGACGAAGTTGCGCAGAGCGACTTGATGGTAGCCGGTGGAGAGCTCCATCTGCGCCCCGTCGGGATAAACCTGTGCATCGAGTTCATGCCGCAGTCGCTTGAGCCCCGTGTCGCGCCAACTCGCCGCCTCCTTGAACTCAGGGAACAGCACGCCGACGTGGAACAATCCGTTCGATTCCATGGTCAGCCAGTTTGCCCGCGTCGGGTACTTCATCAGATGATGGGCGTGCTCGACCATGCTGGCCACCATCTTGCAGATGCTGGCGTCGTCGAAGCTGGGCGAGGGCAGGAACCCGAAGAACGCGGTCGGCCAGCTTCCGCCCATACGTATGCCGCATTCGATCGTTCGCCACGCCGAGTCGCGATAGTTGCCCGAGTCGTTCGGCCGGGGACACCGATCGATCCAACTGTTGAGCTGCCGGACAAAGGCCTGCGCGTACTTCTCGTCGCCGGTGGCCCAGTAGGCATCGCGCAGGGTTCGCCAGTACGGGTGACGGCCGAGCTGCCACACGTACTCGTCGTAGCGGTTCCTCGTCGGATTCAGGAACCAGTCGATTTCCCGGCCATAGTCATGCTTGACGCTGACCGTGACCACGACGTTTCGGGCGGCTTGGTCGGCGGCGCGCGTATCCACGCCCGCAGGCCGTGACGCGGGCCTGGTCCACGAGCGCCAATCGAAGTGCCACTTCGGCGCCGTACGGGACTTCAGGTAGGCTACAAAGGCCTTCCGTGCGGCCGCGATGTCTCCCGATTCCACAGCCTGTTTGACTGTCACCAGATCGGGACGCGACAGATCCAGGGCGCTCAGCATCTCTTGCTGTGTGAACCGCGGCGAGGCGGCTCGTTGCGAAGATGGCTCCGCCTGGACAGCCGTCGACGCAGTAGCAACCCACCAGAGTGCTACGCATGACTTGAAGCGCATCAAGTGCTTCCTCCGCAGGGGTGGTCACCGATTGTGTCGGTCACGCAAGCCCCGCCAGCATGACGCCCACCAGATAGGCGGCCAGGGCGGCCAGGCCGCCGACGAGCAACGTCTCCAGTCCGGACAGCAGCCAATTGCGCTCGGTGATCTTCACCTTGAGCGATCCGAGGGCAAACAGGGTCGAGGCGGTCAGTACACAGGCCAGGGGGAATGCCACCGGACGAATCGAGCCGACGAACTTAGAGAGAACGAAGGCGATCAGTGGAACCGAACCAAACGCGGCGAACGAAAGGAACGTGGCCAGGCCGTTCTTGGCCGGCGATTCGTTGCTCTCCACGATGCCCAGTTCCTCCACCATCATGACATCCACCCACGCCTCCTTGTTCTTGGCCAGGATGTCGACGATGGTCTGCGCGTCAGGTCGGCTGAGCCCTTTGCTGGTGTAGAGCTGGATCAGTTCCTCCTTCTCACCTTCGGGGTAATTGTCGACCTCCCAGGCCTCGCGGTTCCGCTCGGCCTTGTTGTATTCGTTTTCGGCCTTCGTGCTGAGGTAATCGCCGATAGCCATCGACAGGCCGTCGGCGATGAGGTTGGCCAGGCCGAGGATCAGCACGATACCGGCCGACAACGCCGCGCCCGCCACGCCCGCGACCACGGCGAAGGTCGTGATAATCCCGTCCAATCCGCCGTAGACGATGCTCTTGAGGTATCGCCCCTGCAACTGATGGTGCTGTTCGGGTCTATGGTGTAAGTGCGCGAGCCGAGACAGCTCGACGTCTCGCTTGGCATAAGCCGCCTTCGCCTGCTGAATGTCACGGGAGGGCATAGAACGATTCTCCACTGTGGCACCATGTTACCAGGAACCCAGCCAATGTCAGTCCGCAGACACACTCTATGACAGAGCCGGCTCGCCCGCCTCCCTGGTACGGCCACGGGCCATTCCGTGGCAAGCGGTAGGGCCGAAGGCCGTACCGGGGTGTCGAGCCGGGGTCGCCGATCGTGCCCCGCCTGATGCGGTGTTGGGCACACCGGGACGACACGCCACGGCTCTGACTTAGGAGTCTACTGGACCTGCGGCGGCGGAATTGCCTGGCCATCCTTCTGGGCCAACTGCTCGGCCTTCGAGTAGGTGCCGTAGAAGGCGGCGTTGCCGTCGAGCCAGAGGGCGATTCGGCGACGCTCGTCGTCGGTCAGGTTGAGCTTGCCGGCGTGGTTGGTATCGCCGAGGATCCTGGTCAGTGGGCTTTCGTCGGCCGGCATGTGGCCAGGATGCGTGACGATCTGACCCAGCGACTGGCTGCCCCACTCGTACCACCGCACGTATTCTCGCAGGCCCTGATAGGACCGTGTGAATTCCCCCTCCGGCCTGCCGGACAAATCAGGATCGTGCTTGCCCTGTTTCTTGCCGCCGTCGTGGCAACCGGCGCACCGAACGTCCAGGATGGGCTGTATCAGGCGGGCGTAACTCCACGGCCGCGAGCCGTCGGGTCCCGCTTGGATCCCAAACGGACGAACGCCCTTGGTAACGGTCCGGCGAACCGACTCCGTCGTCGTCCCTGTTGGCTCGTGACAACCCACACAGCCCCGACGCTCACCGGGCTGGAGGTACGTGACGCTCCGCATGCCCTGAACGGCATGGCCCTTCTCGTCGACGATCTGAAAGTACAACGGCTTGCGGGCCGGGGCGCGGAAGTAGGCCGATCCGTCGGGACGGACCGGCACCGTGCCCAGCAACATACGGGCGGACTCCGCATTGGCGTATCCCAATCGCGGCTGATTGGCGATGTGCGTCTCCGTCTTGGGAAGCACCTGAAAGACCCTCAGCTCCTTGACGGGTCTGCCCTTGGGCAAGGGAAAGTGACTCTGCCCCACCCCCGTCAGAATGAACTCCCCTTGGTCGCCCAGAGACGCGTCCAGCGAACTGGGAATCACCGGCGGGGTCGGCCTGGGCGCCAGCGGGATCGGATACATCGACGAAATGCCTTCCCTGCGATACAGCAGCTCCATGTTGCCGAATCGATCGAAATAGTACAGACCGGTCTCCGTGTCCTTCCTAACACGCGGTCCCATCCCGGGTAGCGGGTCGAAGCTGAAGGCGACCAGGAAGCAGTCCTCCGACAGTGGCCAGGGGCTGTGAAGATACGACGTCGGCCAACCGGGGGCCTCGGGAAAGCAGACCTCAGGCGTTAGGACGTCCAGTGACTCGAAGCAGTCTTCTCCACTGTTGGGATCCAGGCGGGTCTGGGTCGGGTCGACGATGACCAACGAGCCGCCGACGTCGGCGTGGTGCGCGCCGGCGACGAACGCGATGCGGCCGGAACCGGGGATCGCTCGGGGCTGATAACACGCGTTGATCCGCTCGGTGTAGTTGCCGAAGAGGACTCGCGGATTCGTGCCGTCGGGTCGGCTCACCCACAGCCCATGGAAGTTGGCCGCGGACCGATCGACATAGTCCCAGCGCGAATAGACGATACTCCCGTCGTTCAAGACGCTCGGATGCCATTCGTTGGTCTCATGGAACGAGAGCGTGCGGATGTTCCGCCCGTCGCGGTCCATTCGATGGAGCGTGTACGTGGGCAGCGGCTCCCACGGATTGTGGCAGCGACCGAAGCCGCCGCGCCGCGTCGACATGAATGCGATGCCGCCGTCGGGCAGTTCGCACGGGTCAAAATCGTCGTCCGGCCCGTCGGTCAACTGGCGAAGGTGCCCGCCGTCGGCGTCCATCGCATGGATGTGGAAGCATCGGCGATCCGACGAGTAGTAGTCGGGCTTGCGGTCGGCCCGGGGCGCAAAGGCGAAGTAGATCGTCCGCGCATCGAAGCTGAGCGACAGCGTGACATAGTTGCCCCGCGGGAGGCGTCCGCGAATCAGGTCGCGGATCGCGAACGATTCCCCGGGCTTGTCCAGCACGTACACGCCGCCGCCGGCAATGTCCCCGTAGTCGTAATAATACCCGAGGTATTCGTGCAGCATCTGCCGGATGAACCGCCTCCGCTCCATGAAAACGATAGGCTTCCCCTTTAACAGGGGGTTTCGCATCGCCAGATCGCGCGTCGCCCAGCGGATATCGTGGTAGAGGGCCAATCGGTCGGCGGGTTCCAGCTTGTTCACGTCGCCGATACGAGTACCCAGGGAACGGAGGGTCGCAGCGATGCGGGTCCGATCCGATTCATCCAGCCCGGGGGCAAGCTGGGCCAACAGCCGCTCGGCGCGACGCATCGCCTGGCGAACGGTTATGGGGTCACCGGGCGAACGTTTTGACCGTTGCTCCTGCCGCGCCCAATCCGCCTCGATCGTCGGTCGGAAGCCGTCGGTGCCCGAATTCGCCGCCGCGAGTGTTGCCTCCATCATGGCAACAATGATGATCGCGCTCATGTGAAGAGGATCCCCTCCCCTACAGAGCCGGGGCGTATCGCCCCGGTGCCGATGAAAGACAGACCGTGCTGTGCGGCCGGGCTACGTGAGGCCGGAATCTCCTCTTGTGACAGAGCCGCCACGTGTCGAGCCGAGGTTATCGGTTGTGCCTCGCCCGATAGAAAGAGAGCTCCGGGGTCGGCACAGCCCGGCTCAGTACGCGCTATCGTATGCGTTTCACACACCGACGATCAACACCGGTGGATACGCCGAGGCAGTCATTGTCACTCGTAACGGAGCGCCTCGATCGGATCCAACCGCGAGGCCTTCCAGGCAGGGTAGAAACCGAAGACCACCCCGACGCTCGCGGACACGATGACGGCGGCCACGATCGCCCCCGGCGAAAGCTCCGTCGGCCAGCGCAAAAAGGTCCTCACCAGCCACGAACTGCCGCGCCCCAACGCGATGCCCAGTCCGCCGCCGAGCAGGCAAAGGACAATCGCCTCCACGAGAAACTGGCGGAGGATGTCGCGAGCCCGGGCCCCAACGGCCATCCGCAGCCCGATCTCGCGCGTCCGCTCGGTCACCGAGACGAGCATGATGTTCATGATCCCCACGCCGCCCACCACCAGCGAGATCAAGGCCACGCACAGCAACAAATTCGTCATTAGCGCCGTCGTGGAACTCAGGGCCCGAGTGATCTCGGTCATGTCGCGGATGTTGAAGTCGTCCGGCTCGTCGTCCCGAATCCGGTGCCGCTCGTGCAACAGCGCGGTCACCTGTTCGATGGCCCGAGGAACCTCCGCCGGAGATCGTGCCGCAATCAGAATCTGATCGACATTGGTGAATCGCACCGGAAGCGGATTGTTCGCAACCTGTGCGGCCGACGGCACCGGGTACAGACTGGGTTGCCCCGGGTACAGGTCGCTCAAGGTTTTCACCTGCTCGCTACCGGCTGCCCCCGCGGCGCTCTGGTTGACGTTCGTCAGCGTCGTGCCGGCCACACGGTTCTTGATCGTCGTCCACGGCGCAATCAGGATGTCGTCCTGATCCATGCCCATCATGTTCGCCCCCTTGGGGGCCAACACGCCGATGACCCGGAACGACACGTTCTTGACGCGAACTTCTCGGCCAATCGGCGACTCGCCCTGAAACAGCTCCCGAACCAGCGTCTGGCCCAGCAGGCAAACCTTGCTGGCGTTTCGGACGTCCTGATCGGTGAACGCTTCTCCCTCCGCAAGGTTGCGCCAATCGCGGACGTCGAGAATCGACGGCGTGGATCCGTAAATGAATAGCGGTACCCAGTTCCGGTTGCCGTAAAGGACCTGCGTTCGTGCCCGGACGACGGGCGCAATGGCACGAACGGCCGGGCATTCGCGAAGGATGGCCTCGCCGTCCTCGGGCGTGAGCGTCATGGACGTGCCGCCGCCGAAGGAGACGCCGCCGCTCGCCGCCGTGCCCGGCAGGACGAAAAAGTTGTCGGCGCCCATGGTCGCAATGGATTGCTGCACCGCGCGCGACGACCCGCTGCCGATCTCCATCATGGCAATGACCGCCGCCACGCCGATGATGATGCCCAGCGTGGTCAGCGCCGACCGCATCGTGTTCCGGCGGAGCGCATGAAACGCCGTGCGGAGGATTCGGACATAACGCGTCGCCGAGAACCCTCTCATGGCGAAAACCCCTTCGACAATCCCGCAGGATCCGTCATCGGCTCGCGATGGGTGTTCGATGATTCGGCCGCATGCGGTGCCGCGTAGTTGCCGTCAATCTGGCCGTCCAGGATGTGAATGATCCGCCGCGCATGGTGAGCGACGCCGGCGTCGTGCGTCACCAGGATGATGGTGATCCCCTCTTCGCGGTTTAGCCGTTCAAACATCTCGAGCGTCTCCTTGCTCGTCCGCGAATCGAGGTTGCCCGTCGGCTCGTCGGCGAACAACAGCGAGGGCTGGTTGATCAACGCTCGTGCAATGGCCACCCGCTGCTGCTGACCGCCGGAAAGCTGCGAAGGCTCATGGTCCATCCGGTCTCCCAGCCCCACGCGGCGAAGCAGCTCAATCGACCGATCCCGAACCTCACGATCGGACTGCCCCGCAGTCGAGTACGACGCCGGCATCATCACGTTTTCCAAGGCGCTCGTCCGGGCAAGCAGGTTGAAGTTCTGAAACACGAAACCGATCTTGCGATTCCGCAGCAAGGCCCGCTCGTCGGCGGAAAGGCCGGAGACCTCTTCCCCTTCGAGCCAGTACTTGCCGGAGGTGGGCCGGTCGAGACAACCGAGAATGTTCATGAGCGTCGTCTTGCCCGAACCCGAGACGCCCATCAGCGCGACCATCTCGCCGCGCTCCACGGTGAGCGATATCCCCTTGAGAACCGGCACGTCCACCTGCCCGAGGTGATAGGTCTTATGGATGTCCTCGAGCTTGATCAATTCCACGAGCAGCGCCTCCCATCCACGACTACCGTCGGCCGCCCCGCGTGATCTTCGGTACGAACGGATTGACGGTCTCGGACGGCTTGCCGCCCTGCCCGACAACCTCACCCACGACGACCTCCGTCCCCTCGTCCAAATTCTCGCCCTCAACCTCCGTCATGCCGCCGTCGCTCGCGCCGGTCCTGACGACCCGGGGACGCACATATTCACCCTCCCGAACCCACAGCGTCCCACGACCGGAGTCTCCCGGGCTCGGCCTGCCGACCGAAGCCGGACTCCGGGCCGACGAGGACTTGCCCTGAACCAGCCGGCCGGCCTCCTCACGTGCGTCGGGAGCAATCCGATCCTCGGACGGCGTCCAGCGCAACGCCGCCGTCGGCGCGGCCAACACGTTGTCCCGCCGGATGACCTCAAATTGCACGTTGGCCGTCAGGTAAGGCAGCAACTTCCCGTCGGAGTTGTCGGTGTTGATCTCCACCGTGTATGTGACCACGTTCTGCGTCATGCTGGCATTCAAACGGATTTTGCCCACCTCGCCGCGGAAAACCTCCCCCGGAAAGGCATCGACGGTAAACCGGACGGGCTGACCCGGATGAACGCTGCCGATGTCCGCCTCATTCACCGCGGCCCACACCTGCATCTTTGTCAGGTCCTTGGCGATCAGGAACAAACTGGGCGCATTCAGGCTGGCGACGACCGTCTGACCGATGTTCACGCGGCGGTCGATGATGACCCCCTTCACCGGCGACTTGATGGTGCAATAGCCGTGGTTCGTCTGAACCCTCTTCAAGGCCGCCTCGGCCTGGGCCACCCCCTTCTCCGCCTGCACGACGCCGGCCTCGCCCACCCCAACGGTGGCCCTGGCCGTCTCGTAGTTCGCTTCGTACATGTCGTAGTCGGTGGCGGACAGCGCACGAGACACGCCGATCTCCCGGGCTCGTTTCCAGTTGCGCTCCGCCTGAATCAACTTGGCCTTCATCTGATCCAGGTCGGCCTTGGCGCGAAGGACGTTCGCCTTGGCCTGATCGAGCATGGCGACCGCCTGAGCCACGTCGGCGGCGTAAAGCGCATCGTCGATACGCGCCAAGACGGTGCCTTCCTCGACCGGCGAACCGTAATCAATCACGTTGCCCTTCGGATCCTTTCCGAAAGCCTCGATCTTGCCCGCCACCTGGGCGCCGACGTCGATCACCTCGATCGGCTCCAGCGTCCCCGTCGCGCTGATGGCAACCAGAATGTCCCCGCGTTTGACCGGCGCGGTTCGCAACGAAGCAGGCGGGGTCGCCGAACGCTGCCAGTAGTACGCGCCGGCGCCGCCGGCCAGTGCCAGCACGACGATGAGAATAAGGACCTTCTTCATACGACGGCTCCCCAAGTGCGCGTCTGAGAATCCGTGCTCACGTTATTGCCTCCGCCTGCCGGTTCCTCGGCTCGAACACCCGGTGCAAGACATCGGTCGCTTGCCGCACCGCCGCGAGATCGGCCGGCGACATGGCCTTGAATCTGACGGCCAGCGCCTTCTGAATGATTCGCTCGACGGTCCGCACCGCCGCCTGACCTCGCTTCGTAAGCGAAAGCGAGACGCTCCGCCGATCGTCGATCCGCGTCTGACGGTTCAGCAAACCCCGCTTGACCAACAGATCGACCGTTCTCGACGCCGCCGGCATCGAAAGACCCAGGTGCTCGGCCAGCTCGGAAAGCGACGCGCTGTCGTTGTGCGCGACAAACACCAGTGCCCGAAACTGGGGTATGGTCAACTCGCCGTTCCGGTGCCCTTGCACTTCGGTCCGGATGAAACGCATGACGTGTGGCAGTGCCGTCAACAACCCCCGCGCACAGGCGTCGGCGGAAGCCGCACGAATAGTTCCATTTGATAACTGTTGCATATAGGAATTATAGGACGCGCTCGAAACACGTGTCAATCCGGTCGTGGACGTGCTCGCGGAGCCGGCCTGTGCCGGGCCGGTGGTTCTTCTTGTTGTGAAGAAGCCGCCTCGCCCGCCACGGCATGGCCGCAGGCCGTGCCGTGGCGGGCAGTCCGGCTCTGTAGGCGAACCGAAAGCGTACGCGGCTCAGGGTGTGACCAGGATGGTCCCCAGGATGTTAACGCCCTGCGGACCGGCACCGTCCGTCCACCATGGAACATCACGATTGGCGACGCGTATCGCGTAGCGGGCGTCGTTCTTCAACACCTCCGCCGAGTCTGGCAGCCACAGGCCGATCAGATAGGCACCCGGCTTCAGCCCACCCATCGCACCGAAAGATGATGTGACAGTGTGTGTGATCGGGGCGAAGTCGCGATCGCCGGGCGTATGGGGCTGCCATGTTCGCGGATCGGCGTCGGTAGACTGAATTCGTGCAATCTCGCCCGCCGCACTGATGAGCACAAAACAGACCTTGCGAGGATTGTGAAGAACGCTGAACCCACGGTTGATCAGGGCAACCTCGACCGGCAGCGTGCCGGCTCTCGACACGGTACGGGGAAACCGCGCACGCTGCAGCTCGATGCGATAGCCCAAGTGATCGCGGATGTACTCGAATGGCGTCCGCTCCACCGACCTTCCCTCGGCGTCCTCGAAGTAGCCGTCGGAGATAGGCAGCTTCGCCTCCTTGACCTGCTCGATTCGCAACGGGGTCCTCATCCACACGTCGATGCCGTAAGGCTTGCCTTCCTGCCCCGAATAGCTGTGCGCCAGGCTGAAGGAGCTGTAGTGATGGAGTCGCATACGAACCGCCGCCTTGAATCCGTCGACCCGGCCGTTGATGTCGGACCAGAAGAGTTCGCCGTCCACCGGCACGAAGGGGCACTCATTCGTCATATAGTCGAATTCGGGATTGCCCGGGTTTGCGTACCGTGGGGGCTCGGTCCACGTGCCGCCGTCCGTCTTGCCGGCCAGGAAACCGTCGTTGTGGAAACCGATTCGCGCGGCCGGCGCCGGGGTGAACGCCGTCTTGGCATCGATGATCCGGAAGGCGTTCAGCGGCGCCTCGCTGAGGACCCGGCGCTTGTACTTCGGCACCCGCACCTGCGTCATGCGATCGGTCGGCAACACGTCGAGGACTTTGGCCATGATGACCGAAAGATGTGCGGGATTCCGCTCAATCCCCTTGGCGGAACTATGCCACTCTCCCCAGGCGCCGACAAACCCCGCCTGCATCACGTGGATCACATCCGTGTTCTTCCGGATGGTCGGTGCAAGTTGATCGATGTGTTTCAGGATGGTCGACAGGTCGGGGCCCGCCTTTCGGTCCATGTCTTTTTCGTAGGCGAACCGGAGCACGGCCTTCAGTCCGGCCTTGCGGAGGGCATCAAACCCGCGTTGCAGGCATTGCAGCTTCTCCTCGCTGATCACCGTCGGGGACGGGTCAAGATAGCAGTAGGCCTGGACCAGCGTCAGGCCGAAGGGTTCATAGCGTCGGGCATCCAGCAGCCACCACTGGTCGGTAAACGACGCCGGCAGACGGCCCTTCAGGTGAGCGACCTCCCGGTAGAAGGAAGATCCGTTCGGTTCGGCGAAGACGGCCTCTGTTCGCAGGCCCCGCTCCGGGTTACGGAGCCCAAGCGCGCCGCCCGGGTCGGTCGGCCGGATGCCGTGAAATCGGACCTCCTGAACCTGCGCCTGCTCGGCGACCGCCGGAGCGCCGAGCAAAAGTGCCGACGCGATAATGAGTGCCCTCATGTGAAGCTCCGTGCGAACAGAACCGCGAAAAATCGCGTTCTCCACGTCGGACCGCTCAAGCCCATCCTCGGCCATCTCCTCTTCGGCATGCGACGACAAGTAGTAATCGCGGCTGCGTATCTTCTGTCGGATTTTATCGAGCGCTGGCACGGACACCCTTCCCATCACGGCTACGAACGACAGATTCGACCGTCGTGCTCCACGCGATTGGACGGACTCACGAGTCCGGCTTGGCTTTCGCGACAGAGCTCAACGTATGAGAAGACATCCTTGAGATCCTTCTTGGCCCGTTCTCCCAGATCTACCCGAACCTCTCCTCGTTGCTTCCATTCCTCATAGACCGTTGCGACCCGCCCCCGGTGCTCGCCTACCCGAATCTGGACGACATCGCCGTTGCGAAACGGTGCGCCGTTGATCCTTGCTAGGATATGCCACAGAGCACGAAGGAAGACCCATGTGCTCACCACACCGCAAGCTGCCCCCATCACGATTGTGCCACATTCTGCGTGGTCTGCATCACCTCTCGTGACAAACAAGATACCGGCGTAGAGTGAACCCCCCCAGAAGGCGAGTGTCCACGGCCAACGCTGGGCCAGAAACCGCTGCACGCCTGAAGGTCTGACCATTCCTGCCCACCCCATCGCGAGACGGACCTGTCCTGCTCCGCGGTGGCTTTACCGGCGTCCGCCACCACGAAAGCCGGCACCACCGCCGCTCCGGAAGCTGCCGCTCCCAGGGCTGCTGCTGTACCGCTGGAAGCTGTCGGTCCGGTAAGCGCCCCTGTCGCGGGCATAGGACTGCCGGTCCAGGTCGGCGCGGCCCGCGGAATAGCCGCCGGCGACGTAGGACGGACGTCCCTGCGGAGCGGACCTCTGAAATCCGGTGTCGGATGGTCTGCGCGCCGGTGTCGCGCGATCGATACCGGATTGCACTCTCTGACCTCCCAAATCCGTCCGGGACCAGTTGTTGCCGGTTCGCCGCTGCCAGCCTTCCTCGGTGCGACGATAGACATTGCCGTTGCGGTCCGCATAGACATCGTTGGCCAAACCGGATTGGACGGTTCGAACCGGAGCGCCTCCCAGCCGGGTCGGCTGACCCGTGCCGGATCGAACGGAAGCATCCAAATGCCTCCCCGCAACTGAACGGTCCGCACCAGCCGGCCTGAGGGCATTGCCATCGATGTTGCCGGGTCGGTTATAGATGTTCTGACGGTGCTCGACGGCCCATCGGTTGTTCATATCGATCCTGTTGATGCCCACCCCACCCCGAACGGAGGGCATAGGATGCAGACCACCGTGGCCCCACCATCCGTGCCCCCAGACGCCGCCGGCGGCCCAGAAGCCCTGGTAGAACTTGCCGTCGCGGTAGCCGAAGGCCACCCATCCGTTGGGACCCGCGTAGCCGGCACGGACTCCCCAATTCCCCGTGAACGGGTTGTAGTGGAAGCCAAAACCCCATGTCGCCGGCCGCGGATAGTAGACCGCGCCGTACCAGCCCGGATAGTAAAAGCCGGTGCCGTAGACGACGGTACCGTAGAACGGATAACAGCCCACATAACCCGGCGTATACCCCACGAAGACATACTCCGGCGTCGACTCGTACACCTGCACGTACTTCACCGGGTAAACCGGGCACTCCGGCGGAAGGGTGTAGATGACCTGCGGGACCGAATCACAGACAATCCACGGGCCCGTCGCGACATCGGCAACGAACCAAACCCCTTCGTTGCAGCAGTAGTATCTGCTTCCCACCCGGATCACGTCGCTCGCGCTGTTCTCGGCGTATTCCATCTCCGTGCCTGCGATCGCCTTGAAGCGGGGCGCGCCGTCGTAATCGACCTTAAGCGTGGCCTTCTTGCGTTCAATCCGAGCGGTCTGAGGGATGTAGGTCTCCTGGACGGCCTCCTCCGCTTCGTCCGTGCCCGCGACATGGGCACGGACGTACCCCTTCTCCGAGCCTGCCGGGATCTTCGCGAAATCGCCGGGAAGCTTGTCGGCCGGCACATAAGACCACGGTCCGTCCATCGATTTCGAGCTGTACCATCGCCCGGAGAGCAGCACGAAACAGTGCTGTGAGGCAATCTCCATGAATACATCGCTCTCCGTGTTGCTCATGTACAGGAGGCCCGTGTCGGCAATGGGGGAGTATTGGGGTTCACCGTCCGAACTGATGAGTTCCGTCGGCTCGGTGGCCACGATGATCTGAGGCATACCGCCCGCTTTTGAGAATCGCTCATCACTCGCCGGCGCCGCATCGGCTTCCTTGGTCACCAGTGCGGTAATCGACGACGGGGGGTTGTCTGCCACCCGCCAGGGTCCGTTGATGTCCTTAGCGACGAACCAGTCGTCTCCGCCCCTGAGGTAATATGATTTGCTTTCCGGCTCCAAGAGGATCAGGAAGGGCGTGTTGACGACCCGCATGACCTTGGAATGCTCAACTCCGCGAAGCGCGGGTCTCCCATCGATCAGGACCAGGACGGCCGGGTGCTTGACGAAGAGGATCTTCGGCGGCTTGGTGTTCAACTGGTCCGCGGCGGCCTTCTCCTGGTCGGCCAGCTTGAGGGCGGTCAGAATGCGGTCGAGCGAGACCGGGTGAGCCTGCTTGGTCAGCTCGGTCTGGAGGACGCGGCCAAGCTTCTCTCGCTGTTCCGGCGTGGTGTTTGGGAACTTGGCCTCCGCAACCTCCAGGTCTACCAGTGTGACCATTCGGCTGTCGCGATCGGTCTCGACCTTGCACTTGAACCATGCGGCTCCAAAGACGGGGTCGGTGGCTCCCTTCGGCGTCACGGAGACGGCGGCCCGTGCGGTCAGCTTGTTTCCCGCAAAAGACTCGAGCTGGGGTTGATACACGACGATTTCGGCCTCGGGCGCATCAATCTCACGTGGCCACCTCGGCTCGCCGGCCTCTTCCTGATCTTCCGCGAGCGTCCGGACGGGCAACGGCAGAATACTCGCGCCTGCAATCAGCACACAGATACCCAGGTGAGTGCGAAATCGGTCCGGCAACATGGCCTCTCCTGTCTCTGTTTGAGTTGTCGGCAAGTCGCTCGTGACGTGACGCAAATGCATATCCCGCGGGTTCAGATTCTCGTAAGACTGCAAGACACGCGGTCCTGCGATTCGCCCCTATGCCACGGCGTCCTTTCGTTGCCCGGCGAACGGGCAATGGTAGTGCCCGACCGGGGCCGTGACCTTCAGACGCTGCGGGTTGAACGGGAAGGTCGCCTTATCTATCGCCAATCCGCGGACCTCGATCCGCTTCGGATCGATCACCCCCGCGCCCGCCGAGGCCAACAGCTTCAAGTGGTTGTCGCCCTGGAAGGGGAACTGATTGTGATCGGCCTGCGGGTCGTACCCCATGACGGCGGTGCAGATCGCGTCGGTGCAGACGCCGTTGCGTCCGGCAAAAATCAGTTTCGGTTGAACCGGTGCGACCCCCGGGATCCATGGCCCTTCGCCGCCGCGATTCGTCTCGATGCCGTCGATGATCGCCAAGTCGCAAGGACGCGCCAGGTACAGATCCGCGGTGATCGCCGGAATGCGATGCTGCCACTGGCCCGCCGGCCATCCGCGATCCAGTTCGGCCGGGACGCCCGCGGGGGGCCTGCTCTTGCCTTCATGGAAGATCTGAATGCGGGCTTTCAAGCTGTTCTCGTTCGGGGCATCGTCACCGTAGAGCGACTGCGGTGTGATTCCGAAGAGGTTCTTGGCGGTCAGGGTCACGCCGGCGCAGGCGTGGTCCTTCATCTTGCTCAAGGAGACGAAGACGTCGGTCTTCTCATACGCCTGGCTGAGATCGAAGGCCGGATAGGCAAAACCGCCGTCGGGGACGACGAATCGGCTGTACGTGGGGAACGGACCTCGGTTCCGCGTATCGATGAACTCCACGCGGTTCCCGCCGGCCGACCTGATGGCCTGCACGTCCCAGCCCCAGCCGGCCAGGGTCTCCTCGCACGGCTTGAGGCTGTACTGGCTTTCCACCACGACGATTCGCCTGGCCCCGTTGTCGTGGAGCGCGGCGCACAAGGCGGCCAGGGCCTTGGGATGCGAGTGATAGGTCCGGTACGGCTCCAACCCGCCGATCTTGCCCGCCTGGCCGCCCGTCAGGTTCAGCTTCACCGTCACCGCCTTGTTCTCGACCAACTTGCGGATCCCGCCGATCAACTCGAAGGCCTCGTCCAACGCGCGGCGCAGGAGCTGCGGCTCGTACGACTCGCACCGTTGGATCGCCACGGGCAGGCTCGGCGCTCGGCCCGACCGGTCCGGCCGCACGGCCGCTTGCCGGGCCGATGGCTGTGCCGCCCGTGCAAACGGCAAACCGCCGCCGGCAATCAGGCCGGCCGCTCCCAGGCCGCGGGTCAACAGATCGCGTCGCGTCAGTCGATCGGTCATGATAGACATAGTCTCCCAAAATCAGGCAGCCTGAGGCACCGTCCCGTTCTGCGTCATTCTACTGGGACACGCCGCTTGGATGCCAGCGCAACGGGCGGACCGGCGATTCGACGATCAACCCACCGTCACCTGTACGGCGTGTTCAAGGTGGTCATCCACCATATGGATACCCAGATCAGGGACGTCCTCTCCGTCGACCGTGACCCGGCGAACGGTACGCGTGTTGGGACCCTCGACGATCACCTCAATGTGGTACATCGTCCCGTGGAAACGGTAGTGGACACGGAATTGCTGCCATGTCGGCGGTAACAACGGTTCGATTCGCAGTATGTCCGCCTCCCGACGGATCCCGAGCAGACTCTCCTGCAGCAAACGGTACATCCATGACGCCGAGCCGGTGTACCAGGTCCACCCCCCACGGCCTTCGTGCCCCTTCAACGTGTAAACATCCGCGGCGACAACATACGGTTCGACCTTGTACGCGTTGACGTGCTCGGGCGTGTCGCCGTGCCGCACCGGGTTGATCAGATCGAATAGCCGCCAAGCCTGCTCGGCATCCCCCAGGTCGGCAAAGGCCATGGCCGCCCAGACCGCGGCGTGGGTGTATTGGCCGCCGTTCTCGCGCACGCCCGGAGGATAGCCGCGGATATACCCCGGATCGCACGTCCGACCCTCGAACGGCGGGTCCAATAACCGGATCAGCCGAAGCGACGGATCCACAAGATGCTCCAGAACCGCCTGCATGGCCATCCGGGCTCGCCCCGGATCCCCCGCGCGGCTGAGCACGGACCAGGCCTGCGGAAGCACATCAATGCGACATTCGCTGTTCTGCCCCGAACCCAATGGCTCACCGTCGTCAAAATACGCCCGACGGTACCACCGACCGTCCCATCCGTGCGCCTCAATGTTGTCCCTCAACGTGCAGGCCCACTCTTGGCACTCGTCGGCAAGGGCCTGGTCGTCCTTGCGACGTGCCAGGTCGGCAAATTCTTTCAGCACGTGATAGAGGAAGAACGCCAACCATACGCTTTCGCCGGTCCCCTTGATCCCCACGCGGTTCATCCCGTCGTTCCAGTCCCCGCAACCCATCAACGGCAACCCGTGGGGACCAAACCGCAGGCCGCGCCGCACGGCTCGTACGCAGTGCTCGTAGAGCGTCCCCTGCTCCTCCGCGACACTGGGAAGATCGTAAACCGATTCCTCGTCGGCCCTGGGCTGACGACCCTCAAGAAACGGAACCTTCTCATCCAGCACGCCGGTGTCGCCGACGATCTTCACGTACCGGCAGGTGGCCAGAGGCAACCAGAGAAAGTCGTCCGAAAAATGCGTGCGAACGCCTCGCCCCGTGGGCGGATGCCACCAGTGCTGCACATCGCCCTCGCGAAACTGCCGCCCCGCGGCCGTCAGAAGGTGTTGCCGAAGAAGCCAGGGGCATTCGTGCGCGAATGCCATCGCGTCCTGCAACTGGTCCCGGAATCCGAAGGCGCCGGCCGATTGGTAGTAGCCGCTCCGTCCCCAGAATCGGCACGCCAGCACCTGGTAAGGCAACCAGTGGTTGGCCATGAAATTGACCGACTCGTCGGGAGTCTCAACGTAGACGCCGCCAAGGACATGCTTCCAGTGCTCCCATACCGCCTCGAGTGCCTGTCGGGCTCCGCCGGTCCCGGCGAATCGGCCAAGCAACTCGCGGACATGCGATTCGTTGTGCCCGGCGCCCAAGGTAAACACGATCTGCCGTTGTTCGCCGGGAGGCAAGTCCAGATAACCCTGAATCGCACCGCACGGATCGAGTCCCGCCCCCACCCGACTCGACAACTCCCGGCGATGCAGGGCGGCCGGATCTCTCAAGGAGTTGTTACGACCGATGAACTCCGTACGATCCGCGGTGAGGGAGCGGTCGGGCTCGCTGCACTGAAAGAACACCACCTTGTCCGGGAAATCCGAGGCGTAGGCGTTCGAGGCCAGAATCGCGCCCGACTGCGGATCGATGTGCGTCACGATGTGGGGAGCGTGCTTGTCCCGCATGTCCCCCAACACCCATTCCACAAAGCCGGTGGCGCTGACACGGACGGTTCGCTCGGTCGTGTTTCGAACGGTCAGAATCCACAACCGCACGGGCGCGTCGACCCCAACCGTGGTGATCAGCTCGGTGAAGAGCCCCCTCTGTGCGTTCTCGAACGCCGAATACCCCAACCCGTGGCGGCAGACATAATGCGTGTGACCCCGCGCGGGTTGAGGCGTCAGGGACCAGAATTCGCCGGTCTCCTCGTCCCTCAGGTAAAACGCCTCCCCCGCCATGTCGGTGGCGGGATCGTTGTACCAAGGCGTCAGACGGTACTCGTGCGCGTTCATGAACCACGTATACCCGCCGCCCGTCTCACTGACGACCGCGCCGAAGTCCGGATTCGCCAGCACGTTGACCCAAGGCGCCGGAGTCGTCGTCCCCGGCCGCAGCACGACAACATATTCGCGGCCGTCGGGTGTGAATCCCCCCAGGCCATTGAAGAAACGAAGATCCCGCGGCGGTAACTCCATTTCCGACGGCAAGGGGGCCTGCGGTCTACGCGTTCTCGCCAGCGGTGCCGTCCTCACCTCCGGGCGGCCACGGCGATCGATCTGATCCGTCAGGCTCCCCGCTCGATCGCTAAGGAACACGCGGGCCACCGCTTGAAGCAAACGGCGATCCTCGTCCGGCAGTTGGTCGGTGCTGCGCACAAAAACGCCGCCGGGTTGATCGAGAACCTTCATCTCGGGACCGGCGTTGACCTCGCCCATAACCTGGTCCAGCAATGCCTGACGATACCCGCTGAAGGCATCACACCAGATGAACAAGTCCGTGCGGAGCCCCTTGTGACGCCAGTAGGCGTGCGCCTGTAGCGCCCGACGGACAAGCTCGAGCCCCTTCGGCTCCGTCACGTGCACCAGCGCGATGGGCAGGTCGCCCGAAACCCCGTACACCCACAACGCCGACTGCCCCCGACGGTTGCGGGCGATAACGCTGGACCCCGCCCGATGTCGGGGATTGGCGTACACAAGCGAGGCGGCCAGACGGCCGAAAAGCACGGCATCCGACTCGGTGATCCGCAACTGATGCTGCAGCACCTGGCTCTGGGTCCAGGCAATTTCAAAGACCCGGTCCGCCAACCGCCGATCATGATACCGTTCGACCTGCAGCACCGCCTGATCGCGAGTCAACGAGCCGCCCATGATGGCATCGACCGTGAGAGAAGTCCCCGGCCCCAACGTGAACCGCCTCCGAATCGACAGGACCGGGTCCAGCACCGACCCGGCGGTGTTGGACAAAGGTCCGGGATGGTCCATCGCGGCGGGATGGGCAAGCGTCCGGTTGCGCCCCACCCATGTCGGCCGGTGAGTCTCAAATGACACCTCGCCGAGGATCGCCTTGGCCCCCATCGGACCCGTCCCCGCCTCCGGACCGTGAACGATCAGGGTGTGAAACATCCACGGCGGGTTCTCATCGATCGATCGCGCGCGTCGCGTGCACAGCAACGCGGTTCGATCCTTCACCACGTCGGTCTCGACGAAGAGGTTGTTGAAAACCGGGTGCGCCTCTTCCGCGCGAGGGTCCATCAGAACAGGCTCCGCATAGCTGGTCAGCTCCACCGTCCTCTTGCGATTGGTCGGATTCGAAATCGTCATTCGGCGCAATTCGATGTCGTCTTCGGGCGAAACGGCAATCCGGGTGTGGACCTGCAGCTCGTCTTGAGCGGCGCGAAACTCCGCCTGCCCCTGTGAGAAGACGGCTTCGTATCGGGCAAGCTTACGACATACCGGCTGATACGTGGTGGACCAGAACGAACCCTGATCCACGTCCCGAATATAGAAAAACGTTCCCCACGCATCCCGCGTCACGTCCTCGCGCCAACGCGTCAGTGCCAGCCCGTTCCACCGGCTAAAGCCGCCTCCGACGTGGCTCACCCCCACGCTGTACCGGCCGTTTGACAATAGGTGAACTTCCGGAACGGGCAGATCGGCGACACGGTACTCGCGCGTCACCGCCTCAGCCGCGATCGCCTTCTCGCCGAGCTCGGGCACGGGCAGTTGTGCGCTGTGGAGCCGCTCGGGACCCCGTGCACGGGGCACCCGTTCGTGCAAAAGCACGACGGCCGAGCGCATCTCGGGGTCCATGAGAAATCGCCGCTGCATCGGTTGGTCGAGCAGCGCGTGGGCCAACGACAACAGCACCATTCCCCCATGGTGCGCCATGTAACACTTCACCACCGCCCTCGACTGACCTGTCGGCACTCGGCTCGGCGTGTAGTCGACCGCTTCGTATAAGCCATAACGCCCCACAAAACCTTCGCGGCTCATCCGCTCAAGATTCGCACAGGCCTCCCTCGGAAGGACCATGAGCGCCAAAGCCGATGCGTAAGGGGCCACCACGCGATCGTCCGCCAAACCGCGCTTCAGGCCGAGATCGGGAACGCCGAACGCTCGATACTGATACGTCATCTGACGGTCCACCAGGTTGTAACACGATTCGCTCATCCCCCAGGGAAGTCCTAGGCGTCGACCGTAACGAATCTGTCGCCTGACCGCACCGCGGCACACCTCGTGAAGGAGTGTGCCTTCGTAGGTGGGCATGACCAGAAGCGGCATCAGGTACTCGAACATCGAACCGCTCCAGGACAACAGGGACAGCGGACCGTACCCCGACGTCGGCGCCCTCCCCAGCAGGAACCAGTGTTCCTGGGGAAGCCTCCCCTGTGCGATGCCCATGTAGCTGCAAAGCCGGGCCTCCGACGCCAGCAAGTCGTAATCGCCGGGGTCCGGCCGATGTCCGTCGATGCTGAACCCGATCGACAGCAACTTCCGGGAGCGGTTGTAAAGGAAGTCCAAGTCGAGGTCGGCCATTTCGCCGGCCCGCTGGACCAAGGATTCAATACGCAAGATCCGATCGGAGGCAAAGGCCGACGCCCGCCGAACGAGCTCGACCACCCTTGACACCGCGCCGGTCGAGGGGGTGGCAGCCAGGCCCCCCTCATCCGTGCGACCCAACGTCTCCCTCAGCCGCTGCTCCGCCCCGGCAAGCGCCCTGAGCGTGGGGACTCGCGCCAACTCCCCAAAGACCGGCTCCAAGACCCGCCGTTCGGGATGCTCCTGCGAGACCTGCGCCCGCCACATAGGATCATCCACCCAGGGCGCCATCGCGGAAACGTCCTCGCGCAGCCCCCGACACTGCCGGGTCAAGTTCTGGTGCCAGAACGAAGGCTCCTGGTGCGGACTCAACGCGGACCCGACCTCCTCCAACCGCGCGAGCAACCGGTCGAGTGCGGCGGCAATCGCCCCCACGTCGTCCGGAGCTTGCCGGATGTCGTCGAGGGCCGGCGCCAGCGCGGTCCAAACGGCATCCAAACCGGACCGCTCCGCCGTCGATTCCAACGTTTCCGCGGTGGTGACGATTTCTTCCCGCAGCAGATCGCCCGTGTCGACCAGGCCCTCGCGCCATCGCGCCGGAAGAACCGGCCGATCGACCATTTCGAGCAGTCCGCCCCGCAAGACAATCAGACTCGCGGCCAGATTGCCGCTGTCCACGCTGGAGACGTACATGGGCGAGAGCGGCCGGGCGTCCCGGGTGCCGTACCAATTGTAGAAATGCCCTCGGTACCGAGGCAGCTTCTCCAGACTGTCGAACGTCGCCTCCACGCGACGCACCAACTCACCGCCGCTCAAATAGCCGAAGTCATGAGCCGCCAGCGCACCGAGAACGCCCATCCCGATGTTGGTGGGGCTCGTACGCTCCGCAAGTTGCGCGTAAGGCGCCTCCCGATAGTTGTCGGGCGCCAACCAGTTCTGCTCGGCGGTGGCAAACGCCTCAAAATACGCCCACGTCCGACGGGCCAGGCGCCGGAGAAACGCCTGCTGGTGCGGATGCAGCCGGCGCTTCCGCGATCGGATCGGGCGGCTGATGAACCACGCAAGAAACGGTGAGACAACCCACGGCAAGAGCAGCGGCAAGGCCGTCGGCAGCGCCTCGAGTCGCCACGCCGCGAGGACCGCGCCCATGAGGATCCCCGTCATCGGCGCGACCCACATTTCCTTGATCATCGACGGCAAACCGATGCGGGCGCTGCGATCGGCATCGTGGGACGTCTGCCACTCCAAGAGCTTTTTGTGGCTGATCAGCTTCCTCCACCCGACGCGGGCAATGGCGCCCACATTCACCAACCCTTCGTAAGGCAAGAACACGAACGGAAGCACATCGACAACCCATTGCCGCGCCTCGTCTGCAACGACCGCGCGAAGATGGACGTCCCAGGGTATCTTGTGAGGCCGGGCCAGGGTGGAACGAACCGTGCGCAGGACGTCCGGCATGAACCAGACACCCAGCAACACCACCATCCAACGATCGTGATGAACCCACGGCAGAAGCCAGCCGATCGCAAGCGTCGCGAGCAGGACGGCCGGCACCATACTGCGCCGCAGATTGTCCGCGATGAGCCACCGGCTTAGCCCATCCAAAGGATTGGGAATTCGTCGTCCGCGGTGCCCCGGCACCCGCGGCAAGAGCCAGGCGGCAATCTGCCAGTCCCCTCGAACCCAACGAGACCGGCGATTCACGTCGGCCAGATATCGCGACGGATGATCCTCGATCAGCTCAACGTCGTTGATGAATCCGCATCGAGCATGACACCCCTCAATCAGGTCATGACTCAGAATGGCATTCTCCGGAAACCTCTCGCCCACGGCCGCCTCGAAGGCGTGCAAATCGTAGATGCCCTTGCCGATGAACTGCGCCCGACCAAAAAGGTCCTGATACACGTGCGACACGGCTCGCGTGTAAGGATCAATGCCGACTTCGCCGGCGAACAATCGGGCAAAAAGCGATCGTCTTGCGGCATCGAGACTGATCGCCACCCGCGGCTGCAACACCCCAAACCCTTGTTCCACGCAACGCGTCCTCGGATTCACGATGGGACGGTTCAGTGGGTGGGCGATCGTGCCGATCAGCTTCGCCGCACTCCCGGGCGGAAGTTGCGTGTCCGTATCGAGCGTAATCACGTAACGGACGGACCGCAGGGGATCGACATCGCCGACAATCCGCAGGAAGGGGTCCGTTCTACCGTTCAGCAAAAACTGGTTGAAATCGTGCAGCTTGCCGCGCTTCCGCTCGTGACCCATCCAGACCCCTTCGGCTTCGTTCCAGCGACGGGGACGGTGGAAAAGATAGAACAGCGATTGGCCCTCCGGCGCGTAACGCATGTTCAGCTCGGCAATGCCGCGCTCCGCCTCGGCGAGGAGAGCCTCATCCTCCGGCATATGCTCCCGCCCGGCATCCATGAAATCGGTCAGAAGCGCGAAGAAAAGATTGGAGGTGCGGTTGCCCAGATAGCGAAGCTCGAGGTCCTCGACCAGTCCCCGAACGGCGGACGCGCTCGTCAGCATGCTCGGCACGACCACGACGGTGCGATGCTCGGGTGGGACGCCCGCCGCGAAATCCAATCGAGGCAAGCGACGCGGAGGTCGAAGCAGGGTCGCTACCCAATGGACAAGCCGGATCGCCGGACTCGATACGACCGCGGCGACCAAGGCAAACAGAACCGCAAGCACCGCCGCGGGCGTCCCCTCCGCCGTGCAGGTCGGCGGGAGGACCGCCAGCGCCGCGGTCAGAACAAGGATGATAAGGGCATAGGACCGCGCCGGCCGGCGCCCAAGGACCCGGCCGACACGCCGATACAGAGGAACGCGGTATCCCACCGCGGCCTCCAGCTCGCGCAGCCCGCGATCCACCAGGAAGAACCCGACATGGGTCTCCCGGCGGTCGCCCGACGGCGCGGCCTGCTTAAGCGCCGCCAGACGCTCCGTCGCCAGCGCCACCGCCTTGGCGGCAATGTCCTGTTCGCTGAGCGAACACCGCCGCGACAGCGTCTCAACCACATGCCGATAGTGGTCCCGCGTCGCAAAATCCATCCTGCCGTAAAACGTCGAAGGGTCGCGACGCAAGGCGGCCTCGGTCACGCTCAGGTCTTCGACGAACCGGTTCCATTCGATCGAACCCATGCGCCGCAGGCTGGTGACGCTGTTGCCCACGGATACCTGATCCGCCGCCTGGTCCCGGCTCTCCGCCTGTTGCACCTGCTCGATCGTCTGACCCGCCTCGGCAAGCTGCTGCTCCACCCACAGAATCACCAAACCCAGCCCCGCGTGGCGCCCCTGCAAGTCGGCCACAAACTCGGCGATGAAGGCCATGGACATGCGGGGCTTGAGCCGCACGAAATCCGCCAGCTCCGTGATGATGTCTTGGGGCGACTGGTCGGCAACCTCAAGAAACCGCCGGGCCGCCTCCAGCGCCATGTCCCGGTCCCTGCGCCGCTGGGCCATCCGCTGCGACGCCCGGCGCAGATTCTCCAGAAGAGTCAACCGAAGCATGATCGGAACCGCCCAGAGCTCGCCGAGGTTGAGCGGCCGTACCGTCTGGTACGCACCCACAAAAGCCGCCAGGTTCTCCCAGTCGACCTGCCCGTCGGTATGCGACACCAGCTCCAAAACCAGATCGTAAACCCGCGGCAATCCCTGCGAGTCTCCGCCGCGCAGACGCGGCAATTGCCGGCTGTAGCCCGACGGTAAGTGCTCCCGTGCGATCGCAATCTGGTCCTCGATCAGGTAGAAGTTGTCCAGCAACCATTCCGCCGCCGGCGCGATCTCGCGCCCTTTCGCCACGGCGCCGGCAATCACCTGATGGGAAGCCCTGATGATCCGCTCGTTCTCCTGCAACCGCTCCAACAACCGCTCGCGCCCGGGCCGGGGATCAATGTCATGACCGCGCGCCAGCGTCACGGCGTGACTGCGCAACTGTTGTAGGCTGAAGAGTTCCGCGCGCAACGGGGCTTCGTCCCGCAACTCGATCGTCGATCCCGACGCAAAGGCGCCGGACCAACGGCGGGCCCGTATGCGATTCCACAGGTCGGTTGCTGTCGTCATCGGCCTTCTCTGGGGCGAAGTATACGGCCAAACCCACCTCGCCGCTGCGAACAATCCGTCCATCCACAACACGAGTATCATGCCATCATTCGATATCCCCGGGCAAGACGGTCTTTCGGCAGGCAACCCGAAGTCGGCTGTCTCTCATCAGATCGACCGGCTCGGCGACACCATCGTGGCCATGCAGCCCGCCGAGGCCGCGATCGCCCTGCCCTGACCTCTCCTACGTCCCCGACAAAGACAAGGCGGGCCACACCCCCGAACGTGCCGCCGGACCCCAACGCGAACTCCGATCGCTGACGGCGCGGTGTCGGGCCAACGAGGTCGTGGTAGGCGTGATGTCGGCAACGCTGTTGCGACCATAGGTCGACATCATGCGGCGCCGGATTGGCACAGGGTTGATTCGTCTTGCGGATCTGCTGGAAACGCAGTGGTCATTCCCTCGGCTCGGTGGCGTCCTCGTGGGAATTGGGCTGGGGTTAGTTATCGCACTAGCCCGGATTATTCACACTGGCCTCTTTTTTACGACCTCCTTGTGGGTTAA